>NZ_JAQMUB010000039.1 GCF_028330965.1 Oscillatoria sp. CS-180
CTGTCCGCTGGTCAAGTTTCATCCATCGCAAAAGCTTTGTCCTTGCAAGGACACTCAACAATCGGCTTAGTTGTCTGGTTTGGGGCACTCACAGCCTGTGGTTGCAGCGCAGGCACAACTCTATTTGTCCAAAATCAAGGACTAACGTCAACAACTCAAAAATATAAACGGATGTGGGCAAACCGTTGTCCCCAAGATGTGGGGATTTAGGGATAGAGTCAGCAAGGATTATTGAGCTGTTGCTTCAGGCGATCGCAGTCCACACCGCATGTTTGCAAGACGTGCATCGCCAGGCCACCCCCCGTTTCGCCTTCTTGCAAAATGCCGAGCAGCAGATGCTGCGGGGTGATCTGACCGTCTCCCTGCCGTTGCACTTGCTTAGCAGCTAGTTCCAATATGCGGCAGGTGCGGGGGGTAAACGGAATTTCGGTGGGAATGTCGGTCGGTGGCACGGTGTGGTTGGCTAACCAGTCGCGAATCAGGGTTTCTGCTGAGGCAAAGCCCACGCCTTGCTCTCCCAGCGCTTGGGCTGCCACACTCGTTTCAACTGCGAGCAGGCCCAGCAGCAGTCCTTCCGTACCCAAAAAGTTAAGCTGCAACTTGCGCATGGCTGCCTGCCCTTGGGTCAGCACGGCATAAGTTTCTGGCGCTAAACGACCCAGCGCAAACCCCACCAACTCTTCCCGCACTGACAACTCTTCCCGCACCGACAGCATCGCCACCGCTTTAAGAATGTATTCCATCGTTGGCCCATCTAGCCTGCCCCGGCTCGCCGCTTCGGCCCCTTCTTGTTGGTAAAGCCGCATCAGTGCTTCGTAGAACTGGAGGTCGCCACCGACGAGGGAGAGAAGACCCTCCCGCCACTGCCACGCCATCTGCTGGACCTCTGGATCGTTGAGGTCACGCCCTTCGGCTTGATACGATCGCACCTGGGTCAGAAACTGCTGCAATTCGGCCTGCTGGTCTTGATTGAGTCGACCTTCGAGTAAATTCTGCTGTTCCTGGGTCAAATATTGCTGGGTCATGGTAATCGTCTCCATTGTGGTGATCAGGTCTTCAACCGCGACAGACTGAGAGCTTTGAAGCTGTTGGGCCAGCTTGCTGAGCTGGGCGAAGAGCGATCGCGATACCGCCATCTGCTCTTGCAGGCGCGCTAGATGCAGGTCAATCACCTGCGGCAATGAATATTCAGGGTTCTCCAGACACTCGCGAATTTCCTTAAGCGCAAACCCCAACTGCCGCAATGACAAGATTTGCTGGAGTCGGGCAATATCGGCTTCGCTGTAAAGTCGATACTCCGCCTCGGTGCGGTGTGAGGGCACCAGCAGACCAATCTCGTCGTAGTACCGCAAGGTGCGGATTGACAGTCCAGTCTGTTTTGCCAATTCCCCAATTTGCAACAGGTTAGCCATAAAGCCCTTCAGCTCCTATCCAGAAGAATGCGGTTGATGCTTAGATGCTAGGGGGTGACGTAACGTGAGACTCAAGGAGTCGGCAGGAATTTTGTTGGCTGGCTTTGTGGCATCAACAGTTTTGATCAAGACTAGGATCGCTGTAATGATTAACGCTAGTCTCTGCGATTGGACAACCAAAGGTGACCCATGACAACGCTGCTAATTCAGACGGAGAGCATTCCTTTGACGGTAAACCTGCCAATGCCGATTGAGATGACAATGGCGGAGTTTTATGAATTTTGTCAGGCCAATCGTGATCTGCGGATCGAACGCAGCGCTGATGGAGAAGTTATCATCATGCCACCCGCCTTTTCAGACACAGGCAATCGCAACCTCAAGATTGCCCAACAGTTGGCCAACTGGGCGGATCAAGATGGGAGTGGGGAAACCTTTGATTCCAGTGCTGGCTTCACTCTGCCCAATGGCGCGACGCGATCTCCCGACGCAGCGTGGATTCGACTCGAACGCTGGAATGCATTGACAGAGGACGAGAAGGCATCCTTTGCGCCTATTTGTCCGGATTTTGTTGTTGAGCTCAAGTCATCCAGCGATGCTTTGAGTGGACTGAAGGCCAAGATGGAAGAATACATAGCAAATGGAGCGCTGCTGGGATTTCTGATTGATCGCAAACAGCATCACGTTCATGTCTATCGCCCCGGTCAAGAACCTAAGATTTTGGAGAACCCTGACGGGGTAAACGGCGACCCAGAACTACCAGGGTTCCAGTTGCAGATGGCAAAAATTTGGTAGGCAAAATCCATCTAATCCGTTTGTTCTCGCCCAATTGAGTAAACCTAGGCGCAGGACGCTGAGATCGCGATCGCTCTTGAGTACAGTTTCAATAGCCACAGCCATCCGGGGTGAAAATTCCGACAACTGACAGGTATTACGCCGAAAGCCTATCGTGCTGAATAGGCTCTGCAGCATTTCTCAGTTGCATTGAGCGCAATAGCAGCAACGAGAGAATCGTTCAAGTGATGCCTACAAAACGCGTTAGGGTGGTCATGTAGTAACTCCGAAGTCATGGAGAAATTAGCGATCGAACAAGCATTATTGCCTGCTGATGTCCTGCTAGATCTCACTATGGCAGGCTCTGTTTTATCACGCTACGGTGCTAATCAGGTGATTCTTTACGGGTCTATGGCGAGGGGAACCTATCGACCCGATTCAGATATTGATCTCTGTGTAGAAGGATTACCTAGCAAAAACTTTTTTCGAGCCTTAGCTGAGTGCTTGATGGCCTCTCATCGTTCACTGAGTATCATTGATTTTGATAACAGCCATGGTTACTTCCGAGAAAGGATTTTAACGGAAGGGAAAGTTCTCATGAGTGTAGATATTCTCAAGCAAGAAATTGCCTTTGGTCTAGAAAACCTCAATAAGGTCTATGACAACATTGAGACTTTTTCCAAATTAGAGGTAGAGCCAAAGATAAAAGTCTCTGCACTCACGTACGAATGCTTAGGGTATTACAATGCTATTGAACATTTAATCATTCGTTTCTTGAAATATCTCAGTATCGACTTGCCTACGGGAAAGTTCTCTCATCGAGATACGCTTAGGAAATTTGACAGCTTACTAAAAGAAAGAGACGTAGCAGGTTCGCAAGAGATTGTCTTGATTATTACTAATCTAATGGCTTTTCGCCATGTCGCGACTAAAATATATGGCTTTCTGATTAATGCTGATAAGCTCAATACTATTGTGGAAGATATCAATATTCACCACAACGAGATAGAGAAAATATTTTATGAACTGCTAGAGACTTTCTAGACCGAATTGTTTAATCAGCGGTACATGTCCGTTATCCCAACCAGTGATTCCTAAATCAGCTCTAACTCTGTAGCTGAAAGACAGGATTTTTTCAGAAGACAAAATGCTGGCGATGGTCGAAGACCGGTCTTTGGACCATCGCGGGTTCAATTTTCTAAGCTCGTTACGTGCGGATTGAGGGCTAAGCCGTAGCGTAGCTCCATAACAGTAATAGCTGAAATGGCAATGTCAACAGGTGGTGTTTGCTTGGAGGCTTGCGATCGTTCCAGCTTCGCCTTTGATGAAGTCGCTAATGACGCAGGTATCAAGAAGATAGCGCATCAAAACAGTTCCGGTTCACGGGGTGGCAGGAGTTCGTCTCGATAGGATTCGAATGCAGGGAAGTCGGGAGTGCCCTCGTAAGACAAGACAATGTCTGACCATTTGGATGTACCGGCATCGCTGGGTTGAGCCACCCGGCGCAGTGCTTGCAAAACCAAGGTTTGTAGCGGAATGTTGGCCTGAGCAGCCTAGCGAATCAAGTCTTGCTCTAAGTCGGGTGGGAGGTTAATCGTGATTTGCATCAGTTGTCTCCATGAATTGCCAAATATAATCCACCACTCATCTTTAACGGTGAAGTGCAGCGGCAGCAAATAATCTTGAACTCAGCACCAGCAGCTTTCGTCCGTCCGCTGCCACGCAGTGTTAGGCGGCTGGCAGTTCCAGCTACTTGCGACTTTTCCAGTATTCAGGCTCACGACTGCAATGCATGACCGCCAAAATCAGGATGTAGTCTAGCTCAATTGTATAGAGAACACCGTAAGGAAACTTACGCGCCATACATCGCCGAACATCTTCATCAATCGCGGCATAGCGGGTTGGGGCTTCCCTGATCCGATAAACTGTATCCTCGATCGCGTTTATGAACGCTTGAGCAATCTCAACTCTCTGCTCTGTGTAGTATTGAACTGCTTTAACATATTCACTCAGCGCTTCAGGATGAAATACGTACCTCATGGCTCAATCAGCCGTCTGACTTGCGCTAAGGCATCTTCGCCTGAAATTGGCTGAACAGAACCATTCCGAACTTCATCTCTGCGCCGCTTAGCCTCAGTAACCCAAACGGACTGGATCGCCGAGGCAGTATCAAACTCTAAGCTTTCCACCAACTTATCTGCTAGGAGTGCTCTTGACTCACTAGGCAGGGATAATATCTCCTCAGTCAGTTGCTCGATTGACCGCATAGTACTAACCCCTCGCAGAAAGCTAAACCTTGAACAAGCGTATCAAAAATCGACATGAAAAGAACTTAGATTACCGCTGTGGAGGATCGGGATAAAGATGATAAAACTTAGGTCTGTTCGCCACTATTCTAAATTTGTATTCTCCCCTGCGATTGACTTCTCCAAGTTGTGCACTAGATTCCCTTAACTCTTCGCTAATTCTCATATAGCGATCCTATTTGATTCATGAAAAGGAGCCATATTGATGCAGTTTGGGGAAATCGAACACCTCAAGCCGAAAAAACTGCTCGAAGAGGGCTTTGAGCGCTGAAAAGCAGGGGCGCAGTCCAGATATCCGTCTTAGCCATGTTTTAGCTTGTAACCAAGCATCTTCAATCGGATTTTGACTCGGGTCATTGGGGGCAAAGCGAACACAGTGAATTTTCTAAGCGTCGGCATCTAAGCCAACATTTACTTGTGCGAGAAAGGCCTGTAGTTCCTTGGAGCGGTGGTAACTAGCCCCATCCCAAAGAATCAATAAACGCTGCTCCGGCCATTGCGTTTGTAGACACTTCAGATATTCAATCGTCCCGGTGGTATTCCCGTTCTCATGTGCTTGAACGAGCAGACGTTTGCTCAGTAAATCTAAGGCTCCATAGTAAGTTTGGCGCTCCCGTTCGTTGACGATAGGCACCTCTACCCGCTCCCCCGTTCGCCCCCACACGTAGCCCTGCAGCTCGCCACTCAGGAGATGACATTCATCCACAAACAGCACTCTTAAGCGTCCAGCTGCGATCTCGTCTTGGTAGCGTGCCAATAGCCGCTGGATTTCGACTTTTTTGCGGACACCGCCTGAGCGTCTGCCTTGGGGTTGACTTTACTCGTCTTTTTCCAACTCAAGTCCGTAGCGGCAAACAAGTCGTAGTAGCTTTGCTTCGACTCGTACACCACGTCATAGGTCTCGGCCAGATGAAACTCCAATTCACTCAACTCCCAGATGGTCTTAGTCTGCAACCACTGCAGCACCGCCTCTCGCTCTGGCGACGTCAAATAACTCTGACGGCCTTTGTGCTGAGGCCGAAAGCCAACTAAGCCGTCCCGTTCGTCGGCCTGTTTCCATTTGCTCAAGGCTCCCAAGGACACCTCCAAGATCCCGGTGATGACCTCATATCCATAGTCTTGATAGATCAACTTGACCGCCAGTGCTTTCTTCACTTGGCGAGCATCACGTTCAGTGCTAATAAAGGTCTTGAGTTCCTCTATCGCCTTAGTTTTGGCCGGTGAAGCCTGAAGGGGACAGCATGAATTGCGAACCTCGGTATCAGCATTGAGTTGCCTATGGGAAAATTCTCTCATCGAGATACGCTTAGGAAATTTGACAGCTTACTAAAAGAAAGAGACGTAGCAGGTTCGCAAGAGATTGTCTTAATTATTACTAATCTGATGGCTTTTCACCATGTCGCGACTAAAATATACGGCTTTCTGATTAATGCTAATAAGCTCAATACTATTGTGGAAGATATCAATATTCACCACAACGAGATAGAGAAAATATTCTATGAACTGCTAGAGACTTTCTAGACCGAATTGTTTAATCAGCGGTACATGTCCGTCCAGCTTCGCCTTTGATGAAGTCGCTGATGACGCAGGTATAAAGGAGATAGCGCATCAAAACAGTTCCTGTTCACGCGGTGGCAGGAGTTCGTCTCGATAGGATTCGAATGCAGGGAAGTCGGGAGTGCCCTCGTAAGACAAGACAATGTCTGACCACTGGGATGTACCGGCATCGCTCGGTTGAGCCACCTGACGTAGAGCTTGCAAAACCAAGGTTTGTAGCGGAATGTTGGCCTGAGCAGCCTAGCGAATCAAGTCTTGCTCTAAGTCGGGTGGGAGGTTAATCGTGATTTGCATCA
>NZ_JAQMUB010000040.1 GCF_028330965.1 Oscillatoria sp. CS-180
CAAACAAATCGATGCCAGATTGCAGGTGACGGGGGCTCAATGGAATGAAGCGTCTTTGCCACAAATGCTCAAATTGAGATCCCTTTATCTCAACCATCAACTTGATTGTTTTTCATCCCCCAGTGGATGACGTGCTCCCGTTGATTGGGTTAGCCGACCTCGAATGCAAATCTGTAACTCATAGACGGTTTGTGTAAAGCCGTTATTTATTAACCGACTTCAGTATTTCATCACTTAACCGTTGTACTCGTTCCAGAGCTTCCAGCAATTCACTTTGCTTTGCAATTGGGACCTGATCGAAATCGATCTTACGAAGCCGCTTTCCCAACGCCTGATACGTCTGTTTCCACGTATGAACAGGAGCAGGCTTCTCTTGCTCATTTTGAGCTTGGCTCTGAGTGGACTCTGAAATGCCTTTAACAGCTTCTTTGACTTCGACTACAGTCATTTCATTGTGAACCGCTTTCTCAAGAAGGGTGTGCCTCTCTGTAGTGTTCTTGATTTTTCCAATCTCTATCGCAATATTCGGAGAGATTGATTCATCAACAATTGCCTCTTTTAACTCTGGCGACAAAGAAATGAGGGGGATTCTAGAAGATGAAAAGGAGGAAATCGTTATAGGAAGCTTATTACGCTCCCAAACCTCTTCGATTGCCGCAACTTTTTGCTGGTCCACTTTTGATACTTTTCTTCTAATTTGTGAAAAGAGTTTTGCTAACTCATCTACATTCGGTCGATAGTTAAATCTTTCTTGGAAATGCTCCTGAATAATTGTGAGGATACTGTTGGTGTCATCCAAAGCATTTAGTGGCCTAGATGCGGCATTGTGCTGATAGGAAAACTCTGCTAGCTTCAAATCACTTTCAACTTGTTGCACGTCTACGGCAATTGCTGTTCTCCCTATGCGCTGCAATGCTTCAGCGGTTGTATGCCCTCCAATAAATTCATAGTCATGCTCGGGATCATCAAACACCTCAATAACCGGAACCGAACCCGAAAATCCATGTTCAGTAAATGAGGCAACAAGCTGATTAATATGGTCTTCAGCAGCATAGCTTCGAGGCTGCCAACGACCTTTTCTTATCCGGGAAATAGGGACTTCCTGTTTGGAGTTGGTTACAGGTTTTTGTACTACGGATGAAATTTTCGCGTTATTCCATCCCGACTTTCCAAATTTAGCCACAGGTGCTCTCCTTCATCTGCTCAAGTATTTCCCAAACTTCTTTGCCTACATCCATACAATCACCCCAGGCAACGCCTGCATTTTTGTCACGCTTGCCAGTTTCGGCACGGGCATCGCGAACCAAAACTCCCTGATCAGCAGCTTTTTGAAAGGCAGAGAAAAGCCGCATTTTCCCCTCAAGTAGTGGTTCATTCATACTCGTTAAATATGCTCTTGCCGCTTCAGCATCCTTAGAACGAGCATCTACCAGAGTTAGCAGGAATGTGTAAGGGGTGATCACGCCTAACGATCTCAAGTCATCGAGGAAAAGCGGTAAAGTATCGATGCTAAGAGACTGAGGGGGTGTAGGAATGATCAGTAAATCTGAATCCCCTGCAATTTCTTTTAGGTCGTCTCTGGAAGGTCTTGCTTGCGTGTCAATAATAATGTGCTTTGCGCGATTGCCTGTCTGAAACCATTTGGCTTGAGTCGCCAAGGTCACGACCTCAAAAGGTAGATTTCCTGATTCATTCTTTCCCGCCCAGCCCAAGACAGAACGATTTTCATCTCCATCAATCACAAGAACCTGTCCATCTGAGGAATCCAATAGTGCCAAAACTCCCGCCAGATGAAATGCTAAGGTGCTTTTCCCAACACCGCCCTTGTGTGAAGCGATTGTGATTACTGCCATATCTATATGCCTCGCCATAAGAGCGCAGTTTGTATCTACGGTACACGCGATCTTGATTTATGACCCAAAAAATCAGAAAAACGTTTTTCTGATTTTTTGGGCGTTTTCATCTTGGTCATCTTCGTATTGCCTCTCTAGCTTTTGACCAACTTGCGCATTGAATTTGCGAAACAGGGCTTCCTTGGCCTCTACAACATCTGCGGCTGTCTGAGGGCCGTAGTGAGGGCACGACTCCTCTAGCAGTGGCAGAATTCCTCTATGGTCGCTACGATTTCTCGTCTGCAATGAATATCATGTCCAACGGCAACTTCACGTTTTGTACGCAGAGTTGCATAGGGTAAGGGGATCAACGGGGAAAGCATTCCACGATCTGGCGCATCTGAAGGTTAGGGAGATGTCTAACTTCAATTCGCCAAAATAAAGTCAGAAAGAGGATTTATCCTGAGAAGATGAACCGCAACAACAAAAATATCGTTGTCATACTCTAAGTTAATAAACAAACGGAGCGCCGGTCTGACTATGCAGATCTGCTTGAACGTTTGTACCATAGGCTTGTTGAATATTTTCCATTGTCATTACCGCTTGCGGCGCATCGTCAGCTAATACGCGGCGATTGAGCAACAGTAGGCGATCATAGCGATTAAGTGCCTCACCCCACTCATGACTGCAAACCAACAGCGTTTTGCCCTGCTGGCTGAGGTCAGCGAAAATGCTCAACATAATGGCTTCTGTTTTTTTATCGATACCGCTAAACGGTTCGTCTAGCAAAAACAAGTTGGGCTGCTGGGCCAGGGCACGCGCTAGAAAAACTCGCTGCTGCTGACCACCCGAGAGCTGACCGATAGGACGGTTTTTGAGGGGCAACATCTCCACCCGATCAAGCGATGCACTCACTAATTCTTTGACTTTGCTACCAGGAGAGCGTCCCCAGCCAAGGGCCCTTGTCTGCGCCATCATCACCACATTCCAAGCCGTGATTGGATAGTCCCAATCAATTTGCGATCGCTGCGGTACATAGGCAACCTGCGATCGCTGTCGCTTCAGCGAAGCTCCGTTTAATAAGATCTTCCCTCGATAGGGCGTTAGACCCAGAATTGCCTTGACCAGGGTGCTCTTTCCCGCACCGTTAGGACCAATGAGCCCGACCCATTCGCCTGGGCGCAATGCCATCGAGACCCCTGTAAGTGCTTCAATGCCCCGATAGTTAACCGAAAGATTTTGAACCGTTAGCATAATAAAGAACAATAATCGGCAAGCTTAATATCTATGGCTTTTAGGATTCAAGCCCCGACAAAGACTCACTAAGCATGAGAATACTACCGCTACCTTCGTTAAGCCGCACGATGATTAAGTAGCGAAGCATTTCGCCCTGTAAAAGTTGGTATGCCCGTCCAGCGGAGAAATTTTCTTGAGGCTGGAGATCAAAGCCTGTGTTATTGGTGATTTCGGGTATGACCACTGTTTGCAACACCTGTTCGGGTGTTTGCGTCGGAAATAGATAATAAGAAGAAACAACAAGCTTGGGCTGATTGTTTTCATCGAAGAATTGATTGACCTGTCCTGACTCTCCAAAGAGAGTAAAGATATCAAGTAGGGGGGTATCTTCAAATCCTTCATCCTGGTCCTTGAAATAGCCGACCAAGTTCTCCCAGTCCGCTACGGTTTGGGCCTCATCGCCAGGCATGACTGACGTAGGCGTTGAAGGGACGGGTGAAGGCGTTGCGGCAGGGACGGTATCAGAATCGGGAGTTATCTCAGATACAGGCTTATCGACAGGGCTATTACTCGTCTCAGGGATGGGGGCATCGGATGGCAAATTTGCTCTGGGGGCTGCCTTAGAGGCAGGCTCACTAGTAGGGGTATCGTTCGTCTCCGGGGGGGGATCGGATGCGGGCGGGCGGGACGGGACTGCTGGTAACGGCTGAGACTTTGGTGCTGGCAGCGTGGGTAGTTGGCTTGCGTCAACGACAGAAACTGGGCGGGCTGGAGAAATTGGGCTAGCTGGGATTGAAGACACCATCAATGGGCGAGGCTTTTCTTGCCATGGGAAGAGTGCTAACAAGCTGTGGAGCAGCACAGAGAGGAAGAGTGCCACACCGCGATCGCGCTTTTTGTCCATGGCAGTGCAGGCTAAATAATTCAAAAGCCCAATCGTTGACAGGCTAAACGGCTAGATTTACACTAACAGACTAACGTGATAATGATTATCATTATCTGTCCCCCACTTGCCCTCTGTGAAACGGTAGCCCATGAAACGTTCCTTTCACCTATTTACTGCGCTTGCTGTCTTTGGCGGAGCATCCACGCTGCTTCTGGGCAATCAGGCTGCCCGCAGCCAAAATAGTCCTCAAGTCGTGGCGAGCTATAGCGTCCTGTGCGATCTCGCTCAGCAAATCGCTCAAGATACCGTGGATGTAACCTGCCTCATAGAAGCGGGCGAAGACCCCCACCTTTACAACGCCACCCCTTCCGACAGGCGGGCCATTGAAACCGCCGATCTGGTTCTGTATGGAGGCTACGGATTCGAGCCAGACATTATTCAAATGGTCGAGTCAACAGACGGCGATGCCCCTCAAATTGCTGTTTCCGAAGCTGCCGTTCCCGAGCCGCTTTTAGGTGAGCCTCACGACCATGGTAGCCACGGTGACCACCACGATGAACATGGTGAGCATGGCGAGGAAGACCACGACGAACACGATGACCATGGCGAAGAAGGTCATGATGAGCACGGTCATGATGACCATGGCGAAGAAGACCACGACGAACACGATGACCATGGCGAAGAAGGCCATGATGAGCACGGTCATGGCGAGCATGGCGAGGAAGACCACCATGGTCACCACGATGAGCATGGCGAAGAAGGTGATGTGCCTGACCCTCATGTCTGGCACGATGCAGAGAATGGTATTGCGATGATCCGCGTTATCCAAGCGCAGCTCAGTGAGGTTTCTCCCGACAATGCCGACCTTTATCAAGCCAATGCAGAGGCTCTAATTGCTCAGCTCACCCAGCTCGATACCTGGATTCAACAGCAGATGGACACCGTTCCCGAATCGCAGCGAGTACTCGTAACAACCCATGATGCGTTGGGCTACTACGCCGAGGCTTATGGCATTCGTATTGAGGCTGCTTTGGAAAGCTTTAGTACTGAGGCTCGTCCGTCAGCTGCCGACTTAAGAGAACTGATTGATTTTGTTGAAGGCAGCAACGTACCCACTGTCTTTATAGAAACAACGAGCAATCCTGGACTAATTGAAGCGGTTTCTAGAGAAACAGATATTGGCATTTCAGAAGAGCCGCTTTACGCCGACAGCTTAGGAGAAGCTGGTACACCCGCAGCAACCTATACAGGTATGCTGATGACCAATACCTGCACAATTGTCAGCGGCTTAGGCGGCAGATGTAACGAAGCGGCTGCACAGGCATTTCTCGACTAATCTGAGACGATCGCTCTTTTAGAAGCGTTCTTTTCAAATTGGACGGGTGACGATCAGTCACAATAAGCCATTACTGGAAACGGTAGTCCAAACCCTGACAGGCAGCCCTGATGTTTTGTCAGGGTTTGGCACATTACTGGCTTGTGACATCGGGAATTGAGAGATACGAATTCTACAGAATCAGTTCTAAGTGTCAGAATTGAGTACTCTATCTACGAAAGAAAGGAGCGCTAACATGCCGCTCCGCTCTAATCTTATTCTTACGCGGCCTTCGTCAGGTCTCCGAGTTCACTCATGCGAGCTCGGATCTGTCTCTGATGTTCTGGTAGAGACACCACTTCTGCCATCGCTTGACGAACGCGCAAAAATTGATTCAGTTCCGCCACTGCTTCGCAGAAATTACCTGCTTTCTCGATGTGGCTAAAATTCAACCTCGGAATTGTAAAAACGGCAAGTAAGTTGACAGTGCCCTGCGGTCCTATTGCGATGATGACGGTCTATTTATCGAAAAATGTATCTTGAGTAATCGAGATGGTCCGAAAAAGTTGCCACTTCCTCTCTTGAGAAAGATGTGACTTAGCAATTCTCCCCATATCTTGAGGAAAACGATTTGCATATTCAACTTTCAGGCTGAGTATGTTGAACAATTGGTACCTTAGGCATTTTTGGGCAAATCTTATGGCGAAATCAGAGAGTAAAACCACAACCGATCACGACACGATTAAGCAATGGGTTGAATCTCGTAACGGTTTTCCCGCTACTGTTAAAAGCACAAAAGAAGAAGGTGAACCAGGGCTGTTGCGGATTGACTTTCCTGACTACAGCGGCGAAGATTCGCTGGAACGCATTGAATGGGACGAGTTTTTTGACAAGTTTGAAGAGAGCAGTCTAGCGTTTCTATACCAAGAAGAGTTGAAAAGTGGTGAGGAAAGTCGCTTTTGTAAATTGGTTAGCCGTTAGGTTGTGACTCGAATTCTCTTCATTGAGCTTTTAGGCGGCCTGGGCGATGTTCTGATTGCGCTACCGGCTATCCAGGCATTAGCAGCCTCGCATCCTCAGTCACAAATGACTGTATTAACGTTTGCGCCAGGGGATTCGCTGCTGCAACATCACCCTTTGATACAGCAAGTCTTGCCGGTTCCAAAAGGAAACGCGCGTCAAGCAGTCATCGAAGCGTTGCAAAAGCCCTATGACGTGATCGTGACCGATACTAACTATGAGGGTATTGCTGAACTGGTGCAGCAGAGCGGCACGGCACAAACTGTTGTCAACGTTTGGCGTCAGCCACCTCCGGACCAGTTGGTGAGCGATCGCATCCTTCAAATTCTTCTAGCGGAATCTCTGATTACTGGCTCAGCAGCTCAAGCCTATCATCACCCTAAACTCTATCTGACGGAAGCAGAAAAAGCCTTGGTGCAGAGCCGACTAGGCACCGTGAGGCGTCCTCTAATAGGTCTGTATCCTGATGCCGGAATGTCCATCAAACAGTGGTCACCTGACCGGTTCATCGCTTTAGGGCAATTACTGCAAGAGCGCTACGGAGTCTATCTGATCATACCTGAAGGCTCTAACTACCATCAGGTTCAAACCATTCTTGCTGAACTTCAAGGCGCTATTTATTGGCCCCGACAGACCCTCCGCGAACTCGCAGTCCTCTTTACCCAACTTGACTGTGTCGTGGCCGCCGACACTGGCCCCGCTCGCGTGGCCGCCGCTGTCGGCACTCCTACCGTCACTTTGTTCGGCCCCGCTTGGCATGGACGCTACGGCCAACCCAGTCCCCATATTAATCTGCAAGGTTATCCCTCCTGCCCGGAGCGCAACGTTGCTAACTTCACTGAACAACCCTGTTGGTATAGCGGGACGTGCCCATTTGCCTGGGATACCTGCGTCAATTTGATCACGCCGGAGGAGGTGGCGGCAGCGGTGGTCGAGAGCGGGGGAGTGGGGGAGTGGGAAGGAGTCGGGGAGCATGGGAGCATGGGAGCATGGGAGCATGGGAGCATGGGAGCGCAGGAGAGACACGCAATTGATGCGTCCGGCGTGGCTGCGTCTACGCATCTCAACGCGGCCCCTCCCCACCCATCTACCCAAACCCTCCAAGGAGGCTCCGCCAACACACCTTCCCTACTCTTCAAAAATGGCTCTGCCGAACGAGAAGCCGCTATTGCGTCTACACCCCCTTGCACCCAGTCACTTCATCCCCCCATCACTCCCTCTCCCCAACCCTTCCCCTCCTGGCGCTCCGTCCGTAATGTCCTAATCATGCGGCTAGATAACATCGGTGATGTGCTGATGACAGCGCCGGTGCTGCGTGCGATTAAGGCGAATCGTCCTGATGTGCGACTAACATTAATGGCGAGTCCGGCTGGCGCACAGGCGGCGGCGGTACTGCCTTGGATTGACGAGGTGCTGCCGTGGCGATCGCTATGGCAAGCGCTGGATAATCCCCCCGGCGATATTGAGCAGGACTGGCAGTTGGTGCAAACGCTTGCATCTCGCTGTTTTGATGGAGCTATCATCCTGACGAGTTTCAAGCAAAGTCCCCATCCGCCAGCCTTTATTTGTCAGCTAGCGGGAATTCCTTTGCGATTGGGAGCGTCGTCGGAGTTGGGTGAATGTTTGACCCATCGGGTTGCTGATTTGCCACATGACTTACATCAGGTAGAGCGCAATCTGCGATTAATTGAAGCGGTTGGTTTTCAAGTGCAGGTCAGAGATCTTGGCCTACATGTACCAGCATCATCTTGGGTTCCTGCTGAGCCTTACCTGCTGCTAAATCCTTGGGCGAGCTGTCCCTCCCGCATGTATTCTTTAGAGCGGTTTGCGATCGCGGCCCGAACACTATCAGACAAGACTGGCTGGCCGGTTGTGATCACAGGTATGGACAAACATCAAGACGCCGCTGTTTCAGTATTAACCTCGTTGAAAGACCGAGCAATTAATTTGATTGGTAAAACGAACTTGTCAGATCTTGTCGCCCTAGTTGCCCACGCCCGTCTGATGCTTTCCAACAATACATCCACGATGCACATGGCTGACGCAACTCAGACTCCCAGCGTCATCCTGTTTGCAGGGACTGAACTAGAGCAACAGTGGCAACCCCGCCAAACTCAGGCTCGCTTGCTGCGTCGCCCTACACCGTGCAGTCCCTGCTATGCCTTCACTTGCCCCTATGAGTTGGAATGCTTGGATGTTCCCTCCCAAGCGATCGTAGAAGCAGCATTGTCTTTACTGAGGCGAAGGAATTAGCGCGTAAATTCCTAACCGCTCTCCTATGAATACTCACTCATCCACCCTCACGCCCCATGCACATCACCTTTGTCACTGGTAGCTATCGGCCCAATCAAGATGGGGTAGCCGACTATTTAATCAATCTGCGATCGCATCTTGCCTCACGCGGAATGACTTCGACTGTCTTGACAACTCACGATTCGGCTGATGCGATCGCCGACCCCACAGTTCAAGGCGCGCTGACCTACTGGACGCTGCCTCAACTGCTGCCTCTGGTAAGACAAATCCTCAACACCTCGACAGACATCCTTCATATTCAACATGCGGCAGGCAGCTATCGGTTTGAGCGTCCGGTATTTCTATTACCTTTCCTGTTGAGGCTAGCGGGCTACCGGCGACCTATTGTAACCACGGCTCACGAATATGGCTGGTGGGAGTGGCAGCCCCGATGGCTTCCGGCTCAACCGTTAGAGAGGCTGAAAGAGTGGGGACAAAAACATACTTGGTGGGATCGCGAAGATGGATTTCTGTTGACGGGGAGCGATGCCATCATCACAACCAACGAAAACATCACGCGGATTATGCAGGAGCGGTTGCCTAAGCTGCGCGATCGCATGTCTACTATTCCTATTGCGGCCAACCTAACAGTCGTTGCCATCCATAAGCAAGCAGCTCGTCGGCAACTCCGACAAGACTGTCGTTGGCCAGAGACGGCTCAGGTCATCACCTTCTTTGGTTTTCTGCATCCCATTAAGGGGATCGAGCCTCTTATTCAGGGTTTTCAGCAAGTCAATAAGCGTTATCCTCAAGCACGGCTATTGCTTATCGGTGGCGTTGAGACTTTAGCCTTGCAAGGCGAAGACGCCAGACAGTACTGGTCTAAAATTCAGACTCAAATCCGCGAGCTAAACCTTACTCAGTCTGTCCACTGCACAGGGTACTTAGAAGCTAAGCAGGCGTCGTGCTATCTCTCAGGCTCAGACTTAGGCGTGCTGCCCTTTAATCCTGGTATTTCGCTTAAAAGTGGGTCGCTATTAACAATGCTGGCGCATCAGTTACCCACAATTGCGACTTGCACCCATGAAACGGATACCGTTCTGACGGACAAGCGGGTCATTGCCCCAATATCTCCCCGCAATAGTAGTGCGATCGCAGCAAAAATAAGTACCCTATTAGACCATCCTGATGAACGGCAACGACTGGCTGAAGCAGGGCTGAACTTTGTTCAATCCTTTACCTGGGACTCGATTACGACCCAACATCAAAATATTTACCAGCAGCTTGTAGATCAATAGAGTCAGCGTTGTGGTGGCATGCATTTGAGTCAAGCACACCCCATTCCTTGTTTCCGATTCCCTGCTCCCTTAAGACACTGAGATGTACTTGACTAAATCGAGTCTTGTCGTCCGGCTTTTGCGAGCGAGGTGCTGCGATGTATCCCCTCGAATGGCATTGCGCTCTGGTTGCGAGAGGCATTTCCGGAGAAGGATAGGGTGGCTTTGGTAAGGGCGGGCACGATGCGATCGCAGGCCAGCTTTCCGCCAAATAGATTCCGCGCTACTGGCCCGACTCGCAACGCCGTCCAAGGCCCCATCAAAAATAGTTCACACCCTGGCCAGCGCAGGTGTTCATCTAACACGGGCAAGCCATTGATAGTTTCAATAGGATATTGCTTCCAAACGTCTGCCAACAGGGAATGCGATCGGATATCCAGAGTTGTTCCCGTCGCCAGCCAGACGCGATGGATGGGGTGATGGGCAATACGGTTATGGGCCATATGGTTGTCGCAGCATACTTTCCAGGTATCGCCTTGCCAGTGGGCATCTGCCACCTGACAGTGCTCATAAAAGGTGATGTGCCCCTGGCGCTGAAGTTGCCGCAAGCGGGTCATCATAGCAGGCGTGAGCGAGCCACCATTGCGGGCTTGTTGCACCAGCTGCCAGCGAGTCTGCATATCCGGTTCGGCGTGGAAACCTTTCAGATACTTTGGCCCCAGCCACCCCGGTTCGGCATCAAACAGCTTTTCTTGGAAGGTGCGCCGTGCCATCATCACCACATTCGCGCCGCGCTTCACAGCCCCGACGGCCAGGTGTCCACTAGTCAAGCCACTGCCCACAATGAGCACGGTCTCCCCCGCCAGTGAACTTAGGGTAGACAACCGAACCTGACTGGCATGACACAGCCGTTCTGGGGGATGGGTGGCACTGATTTGCTTGGCCCAATCGGGTAGGTAAGGCTGCCCGCCTCCCGTAGCTAGCACAACCCGCCGCGCCAGCACGGTGTCCCCTGTAGATAAGGTCAACCGAAATTGGGAAGGTTGTTTTGACCAGGGTTCCAGTCGAGTGACTGCTGCGGTTACCACGTGATTTTGCAACTGCCAGCGCTGTACCACCGTGTCGCAGAATTCTTGAAACAGGCACGTGCCAGGACGGTCGTAAGGGGGATGCAGTTCGTGATAGCGCCCCTCGGCAAAGGCTCTCAGGGCATGGGCATTGGGGTCGGGATGGTGAACAGCGGGCGATCGCAACTCGGCAATTTCTTGGGCCGCAAACTGCTGTTGCCACTGAGTCATCCAGGAGCCACTAGGGTCCAAAACCTGGATGCGATCGCGCAGTTTCGCCTTCTTCTGCAAAACGTGGGTGACTAGAGTAAGGGCTTGTGGTCCGGCACCAATGACGGCAATATCGGTCTGCAATTGGGCCATAACGGTTGACGGAGGTTGCTCAAAGAGGATGCAAGCTATGATAATGATTATCGTTACCGTATTGCAAGCCTATGATCACCGTCGTCGCTGGCCCCTGCGGCGCAGGCAAAACTACTTGGATTCTTCAGGAACTTGCTCAGATGCCGACGTCTTCTGTTTACGTTACGCCAGGAATTGGTACGGTGCCCATTGATGTCACTCGTGTGACAGCAAAGTTTCCTCAGATCGAAGTCTTTCATTATCAGCCCGAAACGGAACTGCTGCAGCGTTTAGCGGCTGGAATACCAATTTATGTTGAGCTGGGCTTTCAGCTAGAAACAAACATTCCGCTACTGGAAGCGCGACCCCACCGCCGGATTGCGCTGGTCGCTGAAGAAAATCGGGATGCGGGCTGGCAACTATGGGCCGATGAAGTGATTCGCGGCAATCCATCGACCCTCGATCTGCAATCGGCACAGCTTTGGCGGGCACCGTTAAGCGGTCAAGTATTTGACCCGCCTAGCCTAGATACTTTCTGGCAAGAGTTGACCCAAGGGGCCTATGGCGAGGTGCATCGGGCCAAAGGTATTTTTGAGCTGGCCGATGGTCAGGCGTTTCATCTGGATTTTGTGAACAGCTTGCCCGGGAGCGCCTACACCGAACTCAATCTGCCCCAATGGGTGGAGGGCCGCCCCAATCGCTTTAGCGGTATTGAAGTAGTGGGGCAGCGATTGGATGAAGGGGCGATCGTGGCCACCCTTAAGGATTGCTATTTATCTGACTCACTACTCGCCGCTCACCAAGCCACTTTAAGAGACTCATTTTCCCTGGAGGCATCATGAATATCGCCGTTCTGTCCTGCATTCACGGCAACTTAGAAGCGTTGGAAGCCGTTTTGCGGGAGATTGACCAGCAGCCCGTTGATCAGATCTACTGCCTCGGCGATCTGGTAGGTTATGGCCCCTATCCCAACGAAGTCGTTGCCCGCATTCGCGAACTCGACATTTCTACCTGTCAGGGCTGTTGGGATGAAGACATCGTTGACGGGCTAAATGCCTGCGACTGTAGCTACCCCTCTCTGCTGGCCGAAACCCGAGGTCGATTAGCTCATGAATGGACTAACCAGGAAGTTACCCCCGAAACCCGTGCCTACCTGGCCAGTTTACCCCTGGCTCTACAACAGGACAATCTGTGCTTCGTCCACGGCAGTCCTCACAGTCAGCACGAATACTTGCTGCCCGACACTAGTGCCTTCATCGCCCTAGAGCGGGTTCTCGCTACCGGAGCCGACACCCTCTTCTGCGGTCACACCCACGTTCCCTACGTCCGTCACCTAGAAAACAGCCACCTCACCCTCAAAGTCGCTTCCTCGTCTTCCCAGTCACCCACCCACTCCACCCCCTTATCTTCTCTCAAACGCATCATCAATGCGGGATCCGTTGGCGAACCCCGCCACGGTCGTTCCAACGCCACTTACGTCATCTACAACACCGACACCCAACAGGCCGAACTTCGCGAAGTCGAATACGATTACACTAAAACCTGCGCTGCCATCCTCGAAAAAGGACTACCTGCCATCTTCGCTTGGCGACTTGCCCAAGGGTTGGAGTATGCCGAAAAAGCCGACGACCCGACTCACGTTTGTGAACGATAGCGATGACACACTGGGCTATTCTCTCCGGCATTGACGGCAATCTTTCCGCTTACGAAGCGGTGCTCGCTGACCTCAAGCGAGTCCGCTACCCGATTGAAGCGCTGTACATTCTGGGTGATCTGGTTGGCCCCCATCCACAGTGCGAAGCCTTGGTGCAACGGGTGCGTCAACCGCGCAGAGGCGAGCTGGAACCTCAAGTTTGTCTGGGTTGGTGGGAAGAACAGTGTTTCAACCTACACGGCATGGGTAGTGATCCGGAGGCCACCGAGTTGTTGGCACAAATCGGCCCCGATGGCGTTGAACAGCTCTGGAAGTCGATGTCGCGGCAAACGGTGCAGTGGCTAAGGTCCCTGGATTTTGGCTTCTTTGAATTTGACTGTCTGCTAATTCACGGCAGTACAGTGGGGTGCCATGACCTGCTGACGCCAGATACGCCACCGATGCAACTGCTGGATCGACTGCTGCGGGCGGATGCTAATACGTTGTTTTGTGGGCGATCCGGGTTAACGTTCCACCTAAAAATTCCTGAAGGGGCAGTGACCTCTACCGTGACCACCTTGGATGCTCCAGCTCAAACAATGACCCAGACGGTGCGCGATCGCCAAATTATCGGCGTCGGCAGCGTTGGTAAAGAACCAGGGAAAGCCACATACACCCTGTACAGCCCTTATACCAACATAGTGAGTTTCCGGACAGTGCGCTATGGCACCCAGGGCAAGGGATTTGGGGTAGGTTGACTCAGGACGCTTCGAGATTGAGAACGGGTTGGCGAATCAGGCTATGGGAAGCGATCGCTCACCCATAATATTGTCGTTTACAACGGTCCAGTTCTCGTTCCCCTCTAACATATCAAAGTCAGTCAGGCGCTGGCATTGAACAGTGTTGCCCGTTTGCGATTCAACAGGCAATGTGTCACCTGACTCAACAATGGCAGACACGGCAGCTCTCGTGCTATCAGCGGAGCGAGGCATCGGAGCGCAGGACGCCATAAGGCTTAGAAGGACAACGGATGAGAGTGTGCATTTGAACGCTAGCGGTATACCGTTCATACAAAACCCCTCGATTACAGCTTCATTTTTGGCCCCCGCCCGCG
>NZ_JAQMUB010000041.1 GCF_028330965.1 Oscillatoria sp. CS-180
GGACAAGAAATGGCTGGGCGCCATTTCTTGTCCTCTGCAAACGCTTGTTATCGGAATTTTTCAAAATCCATCGACTGTAATTGAAATTTCACCATCGGGAAACTCATGTGAAAAGTACCACTGTTCCGCATCATCCCATTTCTCTGTCCACTCTGGTTCATCGCCTCGAGTGGATAGTCGATTCATTCTAATCGACCGAGGACAATCAACGAGTATTCCAATGTCGTAATACTGTTTCAATTCAGGGCGAAAAGAATAAACACCTTCAATAATGACAATTCCCAACGGACGCACCATAACTTCCGAGCCGAGTTCATTTTTTTCCCAATTGTATTTTCGATATCTCGCGTTCTCTCCGTTTGTCAATGGTTCTAAAACATCTCTGCGAAGTCGTTGCCAATCGAAATACTTTCTAGCACCTTCCTCGGCATTTAGTTCAAACCTAGCATTCGATTCCATCACTCTATAAAAGTCGTCGTGATGAACAACTTGACCAGAAAGTTCATCTGCCAATTTCCCAGCGATCGTAGATTTCCCCGTACCACCATGCCCATCAACCGCGACAAGAACACACAAATTATTCTTCATTGCTTCAGAAATTAGATGAACTGTTTTTTTGATTCTATTTCTAAGTAGTGTCATTTTTTGCGATTCAAATCCGCTAACTATTAATTAGAGGGAAACTTTCCCTCTAAGATCCCTATACGGGTAAATAGGTGGAAATATGTCCGCCTAAGATCCTGTTTTGGGCAGATATGTGGAGTCACGTCAGCTTAATACCCGGATATGGGTAATTAGGTTGACGAATCCAGTATAGTCATCCTCCCAAATGCTGAGAATTATCAGGGTGGCGTTGGGGCGATCGCCCTGGAGTGGGTTTTTACAGCCACAGCCATTTGGGTCGAAATTTCGGCAACTGACAGGAATAACGCCGAAAGCCTATCGTACCCAGGAGAAAATTCCACTTTCTAGCGGCGGCAATGAGCTGCCTACCAATAGGCAAGCCAGTTCCATTACATTGTTAGAGCTCTACTCCGTCGGTAACGGAAGCCCGTGTTGCCTCAGGAAACTAAGTTTGTCCCAATACCCTCTCTGAAAACTAATTTTGCCGTCAACAATGTGGAAAAATCCGCATCCTCGCAAGCCCAAGGGATCGCGCCACTCAAGAATCGCCCATTGGCCATCCTCGAATAGATTTTCGGGGATACAGGTCATTTGAGCTGCAGCAAATTCTTTCGCGAACATGTCTTGGATGGCGCTACGCCCATTTACGGGTGCTTCCGCAACCTGATGGTTGACGGCATCCTCAGCATACAGGGATACCAGGGTTTCTACATCCGCAGAGTTAAACGCGTCAACGAATGCTTGTACTACCGCCTTCGGACTCAGGTCAGTCATATTTTCTCCTCTGCGCTCTAACTATTAATTTAGAGAGAATGATTCCACATAACTCCCCTTGGTTGATTAGGTAGACGTGTTCAGGATAATCAATCCCCAATGCTGAGGATTATCAAAGTGCGTTTGGGCGATCGCCCTCTCTAACCACGATTATGGAAGGGCATTGTGGGGATGGACGCCTAAATCAACTCTAGCTCTGCGGCTCGTTTCACGGCAGCCCGGCGATTGGTGACGTTGAGCTTGCTGTAAATCCGCTTGGTATGTGTGCGCACGGTACTTAGGGCCACGACTAGCTCGCGGGCAATTTCGGGACCAGTGAGTTCGGTAGTGAGCAGTCGGAGTACTTCGAGTTCTCGCTGGCTGAGGGGTTCAATGAGGGAAGTGGGAGTGAGGGTGTAGGGAGTTGGGGAGTAAGGGAGAGTGGGTTTCTGTCCCCAGGTTTCTAAAGCGGTCAAGAGTCGCTGGGTGTAGGTGGGGGTGATGCCGCGCGTCAGGGCCTGTTGAAGCAGTCGTGCCATCGGGGTTTCGTGTTCGGCAAAGACCCGCACATAGCCCTCTGGTTCGGCCAGGGTTAGGGCGCGTTCTAGTGAGGAAATCGCCGCTGCCACATCACCTAGAGCCTCCTTGGCCAGAGCCAGAACCACCAGAATTTTGATCAGGCTGCCCGTGCGCTCTCGGGCTTCGGCGGCGGCCAGCAGTCGAGTCAGGAGGCTGATAACCGGATGAATCGCCTCGTCTGTGCCATTACTTCGGTGCTGTGCGATCGCCACTCTGGCCAGGGTTAAGTGTTCGTATTCCCGCAGATAGCTCGGCTCATCATCTACCGACAAATCGGACTCCTGCAACCATTCCAGCGCTTCCGCCAGCCTCCCCTGTCGCAACCACAACCGCACCTTTAGCGCCGCAACCGGGCGCACATTCGGCACGGGCGATCGCCGATACAGCCGAGCAGCTTCATGAAGCTGCTCAAAGGCTGCGTCTAAGTCTCCCTGAGCCGCTGTGATTTGAGCCTTGACTAGCCACCACAGATAGGCCGCTGCCGATATCGCAACCTGCTCACGTAGGGCTTCCCCCGTTTGCAGGAGCTGGCTAGCAGCCGCCAAATCTCCCTGTTCATAGCGGATCCCACTCAATGCTAAATGCAGCTCTGCCGTCCCTTGCAGCATCGGCCCGCACTGCTGCTCGGCCAGTTGTAAAGTCTGCTCACAAGTGTCAGCGGTGACCCGTAACCGCCCTTGAGCCGTCCCCATCTGCGCGAGGATTGGGGTGGCCGCGATGACAATCTGAGTACCGCCTAGCTTTTGAAATACGCTTAATCCCTCGGCGAAGGAGCGGTGTGCGGCTGCGACATCGCCACTAGACCAGTAAGCCAAACCGAGGAAGGCAGCGGTTGTGCCCCGTTCATACCCCTCATCGGTGGGTAACAGCGTCATCGCTTGCTGGGCATGGGCGATGGTGCTGGCAAAGTCACCCAGCGCTTGGGCTCGATAGGCCCGGGCATTCGCAATAGAAGCGGGCAAGAACCGATATTGCACTTCATTTGCCCGCTGCGCTGTTGGACTCCCGGCCTGCGTTAATCGCGCCAATTCGCGTTCGGCATCTTGTAAATACGTTTCAATCCCCTCTGGCTGACCCGCGTTCAGCAGCACCAGCGCATAGGCCACACTCAGAATCGGTCGAGCCCGAATCAGCGAGTCAGGGAACAGCTTCAGCCAGCTCCGCACCGTGGCTTCCTGCTGACGATTGCGCATCGTGGGCCACACCGGCTCGATCAGATCTGCCGCTCGCACAAAATTCTGGGCAGCCAGAGCATGGCGAATTGCCTCAGAGAGCAGGTCATGCTGCTCGTACCATGCGCTGGCGCGTTCGTGTAGCTGAGGCAGGCGTTCCGGCCATTCTGTGCGAGCATGGGCCAGCAGCACATCGGCAAACAGGTGGTGGTAACGGTACCATTGGCGCTTGTTATCCAATGGAACGATAAACAGGTTGCTACGCTCTAGCGTTTCCAGCATTATCTGCCCGTCGGTCTGGTCGGTTACGGCATCACATAGCGCACCGCTCAAGCGGTCCAAAACGGCGGTTTGCAGCAAAAAGTGACGGACACGATCGCTCTGCCGCTGCAAGACCTCTTCCAACAGATAGTCCACAATGTAGCGATCGTCTCCCGAAAACGCCGCCACAAAATCAGTGACATTCTCACGCCCCTGTAGCGATAGCGCCGCCAGTTGGAGACCGGCAATCCAGCCTTCGGTTCGCTGCTCTAAGGCGGAAACTTCTGCTGCCGAGATCTCTAGCCCCATCACCTGGTTCAGAAAAGCTGCCGCTTCATCCGGTGTAAACCGCAGGTCAATCGCTCTGAGTTCGGTTAATTCTCCGTGAGATCGTAAACGCGCTAGGGCCAAGGGTGGGTCAGCACGACTGGCAATAACCAGATGCATTTCGGACGGCAAGTGGCTCAGCAAAAAGCCGAGCCCGTTATGAATCGCCGGGGTCACGATCACATGGTAATCATCCAGGATTAGCACAACATCTTCTTCGACGGTAGTCAGTTCATTAAGCAACGTCATCAAGACTGACTCAATGGGCGGTGGTTGCGGTGATTGCAGTAACGAGAGCGATCGCTCACCAAGGCCAGGTTGAACGTTTTGCAGCGCGGTAATGAAGTAGGCCCAGAAAACAGCCGGATCGTTGTCGGTTTGATCTAAAGAAACCCAGGCAACGGATCTTGTCAATCCGGCGGCTACCCATTCTGCTAGCAACGTCGTTTTACCAAATCCGGCTGGGGCAGAAATCAGAGTTAATTTGCGCTGGGGGTAGATGCGCCCAATCAGCCTCGGGCGTGAGACCCGAGCAGCAGACCATTTGGGGCGATAGAGCTTGGTCTCTAGCAGCGGGAGTTCTGCAGTAGTCGGTCTTGCCGAGACAGTCATAGATACGTTTCCATGCTTTGAGAGGCCGTTGGCAAATTGGCGAACAGGTTTAATTCAGGTGACTTCATTTCATGCAATGATCTTTACCGTGCCAACTTGTTACCCAACACTTTCAGGTCAGTAGATCGAACGGTGCTGCGATCGCGCTTTATATGCGCAAAGGTTTCCAACGCACTGGTGTAGCCGGTCACTTGCCTCCATCAAGAGAGCACCTTCAAAAATTTGAGATGGCGCTAGAGCTATAGATTTTTGTGATCCCAATGCAGCAAAAAATAGGCCCTCAATCCTACCCCATTAGGGTACTTTTTTTTGATTAGAGCTTTGTTAGAATCGGCACAACTCGTTGAAGAGGATAGACCCCTTGGAGAGGTTTGCCTGAACCTGGGATCTCGATTTGGGAAATTTTCCGAACGGATGGGCATTAGTAAGGCGAAACGGTGCTGCCCCGACAGGCATTAAGTGAGTGCTACGCTCCTGAAGTGGATGATTGGCATATGCAACTTTGGAGTGTAGAAGCTGGATGGCACCACCCTCGTTTGGGTTCCAGCAGTACATAATCCCTGCAAGTTGAGGGGTTACTACTGTTTTCCAGGCCCAGCTCATGGCAAGTACCCAACGAATTCTGATTAATGCGCTTGAACCCACTCTGACAGAGCCAGTCCTAATTCGGGGCTGGATTTATCGCCTCCGAGAACTGTCAAAAACTACCTTTATTGTGGTGAGAGACTGCACCGGAGAGATTCAGTGTGTGGCTGACTCGGCTGCCTTACGAGCTGTCAGCCTGAAGCTGGATGAACCGGTCGAAATTAAAGGAAAAGTGCGAGCCGATGAACGGGCGCAGACGGGATTTGAGGTGGATGTGCTGGAAGTTTCTGTGCTCAACTCAGTCGCGCATCCCCTACCCTTTAGTGCCAGCTCAGATATTGCCAATATTGGCTCAGAAACCCTGTTGAATTATCGGCCTCTGGCTCTTCGCAATGAGGCAGTGGGGGATATCTTCCAAATTCAGGCAGCGATTTTGCATTACTTTCGCCAATGGTTGAGATCGCAACACTTCACCGAAATTGTCACCTCCAAACTGATCGCCAGCGGTACAGAAGGCGGTACAAATCTGTTTGAAGTCAAATACTTTGAGCGATCGATGTACTTGGCCCAGAGTCCCCAGTTTTATAAAGAATATGGTGTTGTCGGACTAGAGCGAGTCTTTGAGACTGGCCACGTTTATCGAGCCGAGCCCCACGCCAGTAGCCGCCATCTGACCGAATACTATTCCCTGGATTTAGAGATGGGCTTCATCGATGGGCCGGAGGAAGTCATCCAGTTAGAGCGGGAACTGCTGACCTACGTGTTTGAATGCCTCAACCGCGAGCAGGCCGACCAGCTCAAACGCTATCGTCAGACTCCCCTGCCTTCTATGTTGCAGGTGTCCACCTGGGAATTTGAGGAGTGCCTGGAGCGACTGCAACACCACTTTGGTCGCACCGACCTGGTGGATGACCTCGACCCGGCAGCAGAACGGCAGTTGTGTGAATTGGCGGCAAAAGAAACTGGCGTTCCGGCAGTGTTTGTCCTGGGGTTTCCCTTATCGGGCCGACCGTTCTATACCCATCCCCGTGGTAAAGATGGAGCCTCAGAAAGCTTTGACCTCCTATTTGAGGGGATCGAAATTACCACCGGGGGCCGACGTTTGCACCGCCGCCAGGATCTAGAACAAGCTCTGACCCAGCGGGGCATTGAACCGGGTTTATTCGAGGCGCATCTGCAAGCCTTTGACCTGGGCATGCCGCCCCACGGGGGCTTAGCCATTGGGCTGGAACGTCTGACGACTAAGGTTTTGCACCTGGCGAATGTCCGGCAGGCGACGTTGTATCCCCGCGATCGCTATCGGGTTTCGCCATAACTTGAACGTTATGATTCATATCCGTCTAGCTACACCAAAAGATGCCGAAGCGATGGTTCGTTGTCGTCTGGCAGCTATCACATTAGCTGCAGCGCCAGCCTATTCACCGGAAATTTTAGAGGATTGGGCCCAGAGTTTCAGCAAAAGTCGGGTTCAGGGATTCCGGAACGCCATTGTCAGTGATGACGAAACCCTCTATGTTGCGCTCGTGGATGATCGAGTGGTTGGCTTTAGCAGCCTGATGCCCAACAAGCAAGAAGTCACCGGGGTTTATGTGCATCCTGATTACGGCAAGCGGGGGATAGGTCGTCAGTTACTTGAGCAACTTATTCAGCAAGCCCAGAAGTTGAACGTAGGTCATTTGCAATTGCATGCATCTTTAAACGCGGTGCCTTTCTATTCGGCCTGCGGTTTCATCCTCATTAAACAGGATGCCCACAAGCTAAGATCCGGAAGGGAAATGCCCTGTGCATTGATGGAGAAATCACTAATTCCTCGACAACCGGGATGATCGGAGGGCAGGGAGGAAATCATGATCCAGATACGCGAAGCAACAATTACTGACATTTAGGAATCCAGGCACTTTGCAGAGACCTCAATCGCCACCATGTCAATTTACTGGCGCATATCTTCCAACCTGTTGAGAGTGACATCCGGAGTGATGATGCGATCGCCGATGGGATTCAAACCGATGATCGCACTTGCTGGGCGGCCACATCACATGATTTCATCATTGGGTTTGTGTCTGTCGCGGAAAAGTCCTACAGCTCCTTGCCGATGTATGTACCGCAGCGGTATGGACTCGTCGATGTGGCCGTGGCAAATGACTACCGAGGCCAAGGCGCTGGCCTGAAACTGTTTAACGCTGCTGTGGCTTGGATGCAGGCTTGTGGTCTGGAATCGGCGCAAATTCAAGTATGGAACCAGAATGCAGCCGCTATGCGCTTTTACAGCAAACAAGGATTTACCCCGGTGTACACCCGCATGCAGATGGATCTCATGAATGCCCCACTAAAGGTAATTGGATGGCAGCCGCTTAAAGTGCTGATTCAGATGAGCTTCAAATCGAATAAAATCGTTCTCAATATCGGGGTTTTTCATCACGTCAAAACAGGCAAAGGTTGCTATTGGTTGCATGCCAAAGAACTTAAAGTTTAAATGCATCGGCCAAAACAAATCGTCTAACCCCTTACCTTCAAAAAACCACTGATTTGGATCGTTAAAAGCTTGTTGGGGGGCATTCAAGGTGAGGGAGAGCATGTATTTGGTATCCGTCAATGTGCCCCCAGTGCCATATTGCTGACTCGGGTCTTGGCGGCTTCTACCATCACCATCACAAAGCTGTCCACCCATACCAGCAGAGTAAACGGTGTCCATATAACGCTTGAAGCTCCAGGGTACTTCCATCCAATTCACTGGGCTTTGCAGAATCAACGCATCAGCCCATTGATGTTTCTTTAACTCCTGTTCGACGCCATAATCATCTTTCATCATAGTGATTCTGACGTCATAGCCTTTTTGGATCAGATTGGTTTTGGCCTTCTCGACCAATGTGGCATTGAGCTTTCCTTCCGAGAAAGGATAGGCTTCATGAGCATTGATGATAAAAATATTCTTCACAACAGAATTCTCCTTGAAGAGTGAGTTGTTTGGGCAAGGTAAGGTTGCAGCCTCAGGTTAAAAACGAGAAGCATTTTCTGCTTCGGAGGTGGCTTCATCGCCTTTGCCAAAGAATGCCGGAAAAGGTTTTGGAATGGTGACAGCCTTTTGGGTTGCGGAGCGAGCATCAATGCGATCAAACCAGGCTTTTAAGTTGTCTAAACCCTCTACCGAGACCTTGGCCCAAGGATAAGACCGAGCCCAGGGATACGTCGCAATATCTACAATGGTGAAGTCATCTCCTAACAAATAAGCTTTGCCTGCAAGTTGCTTATCGAGCACCTCCAACAGTCGTCGAGACTCGGTCACATAGCGATCAACGGCGTAGGGATTTTCATTACCCTTAGGAGCTGCGATGCGCTGAAAGTACATGGCTTGGCCCATCATGGGGCCAACGCCGGATATCTGGAACATTAACCATTGCAGTGCTTCCGATCGCGCTTTTTCACCAACCGGAAGAAACTTCTGGTATTTCTCCGCCAAATACCAAAGAATCGCTCCTGACTCAAAGACCACAAAATCATCGTTGCCGCGATCAACAATCGTCGGAATACGACCATTGGGATTAAGCCGCATATACCACTCCGACTTCTGTTCTTTTTTGCCAAAGTCGATATAGGTCAGTTCGTATTTGATCGCGGCTTCTTCGAGAAAGATAATAGGCTTCCAGCCATTCATCGTAGAAGCCGTGTAGAGATGGATATCGGCAATAGGCATAGGGATTTCTCTAGCGAACGATGACACCAAACTTAAACGGTACACATAGCTGCAAATGGACTGACAAGAGCCGGAATTCCTGACATTTGCTGCTGACGTGATTTAACATAATCAGACAAGTAACTAGAGTCAACCAGTTTACTTTTAGTAACCACGCATCCTATGGGCACTTCTTTAGGAATCACGACCGATACTCAAGGCCGTAAACACGTCTCAGAGCCTTGCCTGGAACCTTGTCCGATTGAACGCGGTATGAGAGTCTTAGGTGGAAAATGGAAGGGGTCGATTCTCTGGCACCTAAAGAATGGCCCGGTACGCTTTAACGATTTAGCACGGCAGTTAGGGGGAGCCAGCAAGAAGATGGTGGTGCAGCGACTCCGCGAAATGGAGGAAGCGGGATTAATTAGAAGAAAGGTGTTGAGCGATCGCCCAATTGCAGTCACCTACGAAATCACCGAGTTTGGCAAGACAGCGTTGAGTTTCCTGGAAGAGCTTAAAAACTGGGCAGAAAAGCACCAGATTTAGACTGTTGTAACTGACTCGCCTAACACTGCGTTGGAGCGGCAGGCAAAACTTTCTCCTGTAGAGTTGAGCGGCGACAAGCAAGCTCAACTCTAATTTTAGGATGATGAACACCAGTTGATCTGGAGTAAAAAGATCACGAGAAATAACAGGGCGGTGCAGTAGACACCTCTACGCGGTGCCACTGACATTTAGCGTTTGCCAGATTAGATGAAAGCAATGAACGACTTGTCAAACTGTGTATTTTGCAGAATTGTTGCTGGCAGCGAACCTGCCAGCGTCATCTTTGAGGACGATAGGCTTATAGCTTTCATGGGTATCCGCCCGATCAGACCGGGCGAATGCATGGTTATCCCGAAGCGGCACATCGACCATTTCACGGACATCGACGACGAGACTTCGCAACGGATCATTTTGGTTGCACAGCATATTGGACGACGAATCCGAGAAGTCTTTAAGCCCCAGCGTGTAGGAATGATCGTCCATGGATATGGGGTGCCCCACGCCCATCTCATACTGGTGCCGCAGCACGACCCTTACGACATTACGTCAGCCCGGTTGGCCTATTTAGAAAATGGCGGGATATCTTTCGGTATGAAAAACCTGCCGTTCACTGATCGAGTCATTCTTGATAAGCATGCACAGTTGCTAAGAATTGACAACGGTTCAATACGATAATGCGGGCAGATGGACAATAAATTATCCTCAACGGATACACCACATGTCCATTCCGCAGATTGTAATTGATACAGATGTGATTGTGGCTGGGTTGAGATCTAGAAACGGAAGTGCTTTCCGGCTGTTAAGCCTGGTTGGTAGTGCGCAATTCGGCATTCATCTTTCTGTCCCTCTGGTTTTAGAGTACGAAGATGTATTGCTCCGAGAACTTCCAAACCTAAATATTGACGCTACCGACATTCAGGACTTTATTAGCTTCCACTGTGCAGTTGCGACCCATCATCAAATTTTCTTCCTGTGGCGACCTTATTTGAGGGATTTCAAAGATGACATGGTTTTGGAATTAGCTGTCAAAGCCGGGTGTGATACCGTAGTGACATATAATACTCGCGATTTTACGGGCATCGAGCGATTTGGCGTTAGTACTGCTACCCCTGCGGCATTCTTGAAATCTATCGGAGCATTGCCATGAGTGAATTAAGCATCCAATTGCCTGACTCACTTTATGAGAGTCTGCAGAAGCTCGCTGAGCAGGATGAGATTTCATTAGACCAATTTATTGCGCTTGCAGTTGCTGAGAAGATTTCGGCATTAACCACTGAAAGATACTTACAAGCACGTGCTAGTCAGGGAAATCGGTCAAATTATGAGGCAGTATTAGCTAAAGTCGCTAACACTGAACCAGAACCAAATGATCGGTTGCCGTCACCATAGCAGCCTTGGCGCAGCAGGGTGATTGAAACCACTGGTGATCTTGTCAAGAAAGCTGTAGCCGCTGACCAAGAACATTAGGTGGCTAGGATACTTGTAATGCAAAATGCAAGCAACTTTCCACGCTTAGAAACATCCCGGCTAATTCTACGGGCGATCGCACCCGCAGACGCCGAAGCCTACAGAAAACTCTTGTCCGACGAGACGGCGTATCCCTACATCACCGACTCCGGACCCATCAGTGCCGCTCAGATTCATGATCGCATTTGCCGAAACCAGGCTCTTTTCGTTCAGGGCAGCGCGATCTATTGGGCGCTAGAGTACGCAGAACGTTTCGTTGGCTATGTGGCGTTGCATGATCGCAACTAACCAACGCCAGCTTTGTCATACGCTATTTGTCACTAGTGGCGGCGTCAAGGATTTGCCGCCGAAGCGATCGCTGCCGTTTGCCACTATGCCTTTTCAGCGTTGAGATCTCGCGAGCTGATTGCCCGCACTCACCTTGACAACCATCCATCCGCATCGCTTTTAGTGAAGTTGGGCGTTCTCCACACGGGCGTCGTTTCCGTAAATGGCGGAGAACGCCATGAATTCAGGCGTAAAGCAAATTAACTCAAAGAGTTGGTTAGAGGAATTTAGAAAAGGCATGTTTTTAGACCCGAAACCATTGCCGCACAGCGATCGCGCTCAACTCGCTAAGCAACTGGTGCAGCGAATACTGGCTGTGCGGGGTGAGCAAGTTCTCGCCATTGGCTTATACGGTTCGTTGGCCCGTGGCACCGACCAGTTGTATTCCGATATTGAAATGAAGTGTGTGCTCAGTACCCAGGGAGAAGATTACTCCCAGGAGTGGGTTGAAAAGGGAAGCAAAATCGAGGTGAACTTTGAGAGTGAGGATGTCATCCTCAGCGAAGCGGCCACGGTCGATGAAGACTGGGCCATCACCCACGGAGCTTATTTTGATCTGAAACCGCTTTATGGCGACGATGAGTTTTTCGTCAGGCTGAAAGACACCTTGCGATCGCCCTCTCAAGAGGACTTTACGGCAGCCATCCAGGAGATCATCGTGGGGAATATTTTTGAAGCAATTTGTAAGTTACGGAACGCGCTTCTGGAAAGCAACACCGATTATCTACCGACGTTGGCCTGTGAAATTGCCCAACAAAGTGCACTCGCGATCGGCCTCGCTCACAAAAAGTGCTATTCGACTAGATCCGTAATATTGTCAGAATCCCTAGAGTTTAAGAATCGACCCGATGGCCATGAACAACTCTGTCAAATCGTGATGCAGAGTAATTTTAGCGACTTTGATGCGATCGCAGAAACGCTCGAAACGCTGTGGATAGGTTTAGTCCAGTGGGCTGAGAAAAATTATTTTAATCTTGCGAAAAGATGTGTTGCCCCCCTGTAGGCGGAACAAGCTGCACAACATTAAAAGCTCTTATTACGCTGTGAGGATTTTGGCAACTTCTCAAGCGAACAGGTACGTGCAATGGAGGTGCTGATTGAAAGACACCGTTTTAATCGACTTTGACGGCGTGCTGCGACATTGGTCAGGTACAGAAATCAAAGATGCGGAAACGAGGCTGGGATTGGACAATGGCACCTTATTTTCGTGGGCATTTTCTCAAGAGTTGTTGTCTCCTGCCATTACGGGCGCCATTAGTCACGAGAAATGGAGTGAACACGTCCATTCTAAGCTTGCTCATTTGTACGGCAACAACATTGCCAGTCAACTGATTGTGGCTTGGCATACAGCAAGCTGGAAAATCGATTTCAACTTCCTTCAAGGCTTACAGGAACTGGCATCAACTTGTCGGCTAGTATTGGCGACAAACGCAACATCACGCCTTGACTCCGACTTAAAAAGAGCAGGTTTAACGTCTACATTTGATGGGGTTGTTAATTCAGCACAAATTGGCGTAGCTAAACCTGAACACCGCTTCTTTGAACAGGCGCTATTGGTCGCAGACAGTCGAGCTCAAAATGCGGTTTTCATTGATGACAGCCTAGAAAATGTGAATGCGGCGCGTTCGATGGGCATAAACAGCATCCATCACAGAAATGTCGCTGAAACGCTTGAATTCATCTTTTTTGCTATTGAAAATAGGTATTACCAGGAACTGCAATGACAAAAGAGCTTGACCCGGCTGTTCAAAACAACTCGCTCGGACAGCGGATTCTAATTACTGGCAATAGCTGCTCTGGTAAGAGCACTTTGGGTAGTCACTTGGCCACCTTCCTAAACGTACCTTTTGTTGAGTTAGATGCGTTGAATTGGGAAGCAAATTGGGTGGGACTAAACGAAACCGATCCAGATGAGCTGATGCGACGTATGCAAGCAGCGACCGTCGGCGATCGCTGGGTCGTCGCCGGTTCTTACACCCAATTTGCTCAACAGACATTCTGGCCACGACTGGAAACGATCGTCTGGCTTGACCTACCGCTTCATCAGTTGGTTGGGCGTATGCTGAGGCGATCGTGGAAACGCTGGCGAACGAACGAATTGCTGTGGGGAACCAATTATGAAAAATTCTGGCCGCAGTTAATGGTCTGGCGCAAAGAAGATTCGCTACTGTGGTGGATTGTCACTCAATACCAGCCCAAGCGAGAAAAAATGCTGGCGTGTCATATCGACCCACAATGGAGCCATATCCGATTTATCCGTCTGTGCTCAAGTGCTGAAATCAACGATTTCACTCACGCGCTTGCACAAAATACATCGACACCATGTATAGCAACCCTCGGCTCATAAAACTATTCAATAGCAATCAAGAGTACCGTGACTTGTGAGCATTGAATTTGACTTGCTGGCGTATCGTATTAAATCGCTTTGGCATCGATTATTATGCAAATCAGAACCTTGCAATTTCATGAAGTTAAGCTGCACCGATCGCTCCGTTTACGGGCCTTACGCGATGCCCCTGATTCGTTCGGCGAGACCTTAGCTGAAGCAGAACTCCGACCGCTCGAATACTGGCAAGAGCAGACTCGTACTGTGACTGAATCCGGTTCACACATCATGTTTTTGGCTTGTCAACATAATACGGTACAGGGTTCAACGTATGGTTTGACCGATCACGATTGCCTCCGTATCGGGCGGATCGGTGGCATGTGGGTCGATTCGCGCTGGCGGCGACAGGGGATTGGACGGGCTCTGCTAGAAGCCGTCTTGGCTTGGGCTAATGGGCGTAACTTCACGACGTTAGGATTATGGGCTCCGGCTCATTGCCCAGCGGCTGTTTCCCTGTACCGCAAGCTAGGGTTTCGCGAAACGGGAAACCAGCGATCGCTTCCCTACAATCCCGCCCTCAACATCCTTGAGATGGAATGTGATTGGAAACGTTAGCCCTAAAGGGTCATGGGATTTTGAGACGCGATCGGCTACCTCTGATGACTGCGATGCACTCTACTGGGTTGTTTTTCACAAAGAAACGCATCAGCATCTTGGCAAAATCGATTTATCGACCATTAAGCGAGATGACTTTCAATGGGCAAATTTGGGCTATGTGATTCATAACCAGTTTTGGCGACAAGGTTTTGGCAAAGAAGCCGTCGCCGCAGCGGTAAAGGCAGGGCTTGAAAAGCTACATTATCACCGCATTGAAGCCGCCATTAATTTGGATAACTGCGCTTCCATTGCCCTAGTTGAAAGTGTGGGTTTGCAACGGGAATGCATTCGTCGCGCCTTTTGGTATGAAAATGAGCAGTGGGTTGATCACCTCATCTACGTTGCCCTGCCGAGCGACTTCGGGTTATCAGAAAAACCACCATTTGTCTCTGTAGAAGATTAGGGTCAGCGATCGCCCCCAGCTATGCAGACGTATTGCAAAGGTCAGCACGAATGATTAAAACCTTTGAAGAAGCCCGGCTGTTGGTTCAGCAGTTACAGGTCTGCACTATTTACGACAGTGCCAAGACGGAGCTACCCTCCCTGTGGGAACATGTCGATCTACCCGAAAAGCAAGAAGGGGAGAAAGGCTGGGGAGAAAAGGTTTCTGCCATATGGGACTGGAAAAATCGTCTGCCGGCAGAGTTTCCAAACGAGATCTTCTATGGAAAGATCAAAGGTGGGTTTGCTGTGTTGATGGCGATGGACTATTTACGAGACGTACACTTCAAGTCAGCCTACAAGCCTGTCGATCAGCTGAATCCACTATCCGCCCATACTTTCGAGAAAATTCGAGTCGAGCCGTGGGATACCACCGGCTTACGAAAGGAAATAATCCAGGAATATGGCTGCTCTAAAAGTCAGTTTGATACGGTTTTGAAGAACCTACAAATATCAATGAATGTGGTTCGTTCAAACGATCCCGATATCGAGCGAGACACCTGGTTGCCTTTCCGAGAACAGTATCCCGACGTTTGGAATTTGTACGTCTCTGGCGATGAATGAACTCTTAACCCTTGCTGCTGCTGACCTGGTGCGTGCGATCGCCAATCGCAAAATTTCCTCAGAAGAAGTCGTTACGGCTTACCTACAACGGATTGAAGCTGTGAATCCGCGCTTGAATGCCATCGTCCAATTAGCAGCGGATAGCGCTCTGCTTAACGTGAGTGATTGCGTTCCGACTTTAACGGAAGGAGCGTATATCAATGCTTGGCACTCCCTAGAGCGTTGTGAGACATGATGAATAACCCAACAGCTGATCAGGGTGATTTGCTCACCCAAGCCGTACCGCTGGATTGGATAAAAAATGCCCTGCCGACTCGATTTGGCGATATTCAGCACGTCGAAGCCGTCAAACTACGGCCTTGGTCGCAGGTTTATCGCGTTGCGTCAGAACGAGGCATTAGCTATTTCAAAATCTGTGGCCCCGATGCCCAGCATGAGGTTTCCCTGTTGGAGTGGCTATTGCCGGATCATGCTGCGATCGCCCCCGAGATCATCGCCCTCTCTCCCGAATGGGGTTGGGTACTCATGGCCGATGCCGGTATTCCCTGGCGCGATCTGCCTCGACCGGCAGCCTATCACCAGCGACTAAAACCGCTCTTGTCTAGCTATGCAAAGTTGCAGCAGCATTCGTTAGACCACATTGATCATTTACTGAGCATAAACCTGCCTGATCGCCGACTTGAACAGCTTCCCCAGCTTGTCGAGGACTTGATTGATGCGGGAGACACCAATGGCTGGTTCGAGACCGAGTTGCAAAACCAGGTACTCGGCACCCTGCCTACCTTGGAACGGCTGTGCCAAGGCCTATCGACCTCTCCCTATGCCGCTGCTCTAGATCACGGGGACTTACACACTGGAAATGTGTTGATCAAGCGCGATCGCCCTCGCATCTGCGATTGGGGTGATGCCTGTATTACTCATCCTTTCTGTTCACTGCTGCCGCTAGTAGAAACGATGGTAGGGGACCAATGCTCGTCTGTGGGTGAACTTGTTAATGGCGACTTAATCCAAGCCTATTTGCGAACTTGGCAGACCTTTGCCCCCAGCCATGTTCTAAAAGTTGAGATGCAGCAAGCCCTCTGCCTAAGTTTATTGCTTCGCGCCATAGACATGGCCTACATGCTCCAGAGTGCTGACGCAGAGTCTGTAAAACGCTGGTCTCCATTTGTTTCTAAATATCTGACTCGGTGGGTTCATATTGCAGCCACCATTCCTCAAACCGTCCGATGATTCACTTTCCCAAACCCTTAAAACCAAGGGATTTAATTGCAGTTACGGCTCCATCATCGGGTGTCCCAGGTCCACTGCAGGCTCGGCTAGATTTAGTGTTGGAGCATTTACGCTCTCAAGGCTACCGAATTCTCGAAGGCCAGTGTCTGCGCCACGAACACAAAGACGCAAGTGCTCCCAAGAGCGATCGCGCCCACGAATTCATCGAATTTCTGAACAATCCCGACATAGCCGCCATCATCCCTCCTTGGGGTGGCGAACTGGCGACAGAACTACTCGACCTTATTCCTTTCGCAACCCTCAGGCAAACACCGCCCCAGTTCACGCTCATTAATGGAGCTATGGCTAAAGTCGAATTTGAGAGCGTAAAAGGGCTCATTCCTCAAGGGAAGAATTTTCAGCGCATTGTTGTGTCTACATCAGCTCAGAACTAGTAAAAAGATGACCCACAAATATGTGATACGACGGATTCAGCAAAACGAAGGTGAAATATACCGAAAAACTCGTTAGAGTCCCTTGCGGATTTTCCTTAAGCCTTGAAGTTTACCCTCGAAAGGGCCCTTGAGCGATCGCCTGTGCTTTAGCTCCCGACATACGCACAATCCCAACGCTCCCCTGTTGAGGAACGATAGCTGTAGCGATTGCCGCGATCGTCTCACCCTGAATAATCGTGGAACTCATACTCTTTGAGAAATGCTGGCAA
>NZ_JAQMUB010000002.1 GCF_028330965.1 Oscillatoria sp. CS-180
AGAGCGGTGCGATCGACTTTGCCATTCGGCGTCAGCGGCAGTTCTTCTATCGTTACGAAGTAGTCGGGGAGCATGTAGGGCGGAAGCTTGTTCGCAAGATACTGGCGCAGGGGTGGGGTGTCAGTTGTTGGTTGTTGGTTATTGGTTATTGGTTGTTGGGGGTTGGTTGTTGGTTGTTGGTTATTGGTTGTTGGTTGTTGGTTGTTGGTTGTTGGGGATGGATTGCTTCTGGCTCCTGCCTTCTGGCTCTTGCCTTCTGGACTCCTCACGACATAGGCCACCAGCTTTGCTGCTTCGCTACTATCCGTTCGCAGAACCACTACGGCCTGCTCGACATTGGGATGCTGACATAGAACGGTTTCGATTTCGCCGAGTTCGATGCGGAAGCCGCGCAGCTTGACTTGATGGTCGAGGCGTCCGAGGTACTCTAGAGTGCCGTCATCGCGGCGGCGGACGCGGTCACCGGTCTGGTAGAGGAGGGGATGGGGGTGAGGGGTGAGGGGTCGCGGGTGAGGAGTTGTGGGTTGTTCGTTGTTCGTTCTGTCTTCGGTCTTTCCTGCCAACGGAGACGAGATGAACCGCTGGGCTGTCAACTGGGGTCGATTGCGGTAGCCGGGACTGAGCCCAAGCCCACTGATGTAGAGTTCGCCAGGAACACCGAGGGGGACGGGACGTAGTTGAGTATCGAGGACATGGAAGTGAGTGTTGGTGATGGGTGGGCCGAGGGGAACGATGCCGTCTTGGAGGGTGTCTGCCTCCAGTTTTAGAGCAGCGGACCAGATGGTGGTTTCGGTCGGACCATAGAGGTTCCAGAGTTCCTGGCCGCAGGGAAGGAGCTGTTGAGCCAGGGTGAGGTCGAGGGCTTCGCCACCAGAGAGGAGTTTGAGGTTAGCTTTACCAGACCAGCCGCTTTCGAGGAGGAGTCGCCAGGTGGCGGGGGTAGCCTGCATGAGGGTGATGTCATGTGCTTCGAGCTGAGCGGCTAAGAGTTCCGGGTCGCGGGTGGTGTGATGATTCGCGATGACGAGAGTACCGCCCGTGATGAGGGGCAGGAAGAGTTCGAGGGCAGCGATGTCGAAGGCAGGAGTAGTGACGGCCAGGAGAGTATCGTCATGGTTCATGCCAGGAGCGTGAGCCATCGACCAGAGCAGGTTGGTGAGGCTGTAGTGGCGGATGGGAACGCCTTTGGGAGTGCCGGTAGAGCCAGAGGTGTAGATGAGGTAGGCGAGGGTGTCTGAGGCGGCAGGGGGCAGGGGAGCAGGCGAGGTGGCCGCGATCGCTGCTGCGTCCTGCACCAAATCCAAGACAAGCGTTGTCGGCATCGTAGGGTGGGCACTGCCCACCGTTTCCCCTCTGGCGACAATCAGCATCGCCATGTCCGCATCGTCAAGAATGAAGCGCAGGCGCTCAGCGGGATAGGCCGGGTCGAGGGGCAGGTAGGTGGCTCCAGCTTTGAGGATAGCGAGGAGGGTGATGACCAGTTCAGCGGAGCGTTCCAGGCAGAGGGCGATGCGATTGCCGGGCTGTACACCTTTTGCCATCAAGTAATAAGCCAGTTGATTGGCCTGCTGCTCTAGGTCTTGATAGCTGAGGACGACATCCTCAAAGATGACGGCAGTGGCGTCTGGATTAGCTTGGGCCTGGTCTGCAATCCGCTCATGGACGCAGCAATCAGGAATGGTCTGCTCGGTTTGGTTCCAGGCTGCGAACTGCTGATGCTCAGCGGGGGTGAGTAAAGGGAGGGTTCCGATGGGTGTTGTGGGTGTGGTTGCGATCGCGCCCAGCAACGTTTGGAAATGACCCACGAGTCGCTGGATAGTGGCAGGTTTGAAAAGGTCGGTGTTGTATTCAAAAACGCCTGTCAGCCCGCTGGGGGTTTCGTACATGTCGAGGCTGAGATCAAAGCGGGCGGTGGTCGTGTCAGGTTCTAGAGCCGTGACCTGAAGATCGGGCAGGGTGAAGGTCTGAGTCGGCGTATTGTGCAGAATGAACATCACCTGGAACAGCGCATTGTGGCTGAGGTGACGCTCGACCTGGAGAGCATCGACGATCGCTTCAAAAGGCACGTCCTGATGAGCATAGGCATCAAGGGCGGTTTCGCGCACCTGCTGCAGGAACTGATCGAAGGGTAGGTCGCTGGATGCCTGACCACGGAAGACCAGGTTGTTGACGAAAAGGCCGATGAGGTTTTGGGTTTCGCGGCGATCGCGATTGGTCACTGTGGAGCCGACCCAGATATCTGTCTGCTGAGTGTAGCGATGGAGCAGGACCTGAAAGGTCGCCAGCAGCAACATGAACAGCGTGACCTGTTGCTTTTGGGCTAGGGCCTTGAGGGTTTTGGCGCAATCTGGAGCCAGGGCGAACGACTGGCGCGCACCACGAAAGCTCTGAACAGCAGGACGGGAATAGTCGGTCGGCAGATCGAGCAGCGGGGGAGGATTGTTGAGCTGCTGTTTCCAATAGTCCAGCTGCCGCTCTAGGGAAGAAGGCTGGTCAGCCTGACTAGGAGTATCAAGCTGCTGTCGCTGCCAGGCAGCGTAGTCGACATATTGAATGGAGAGTTTGGGCAAGTCAGCCACCCGCTGTTGGGTTTTGGCAGTATATAGAGCCGCGATTTCTGCCATCAGCACCCGCAGAGACCAGTAGTCCGCGACGATGTGGTGAATACCAACGATCAGTAAATGAGTGTCGGGAGCGGTCTTGAGAAGCTGACAGCGCCATAGTGGAGCCTGCGACAAGTCGAAGGGCTGGGTAATAGCTGTCTGAATGTGGGACTGCACCTCGGCGTCAGAAACTTGACTTAAATCACATACAGGCAATGGCAGTTCAATGCTGGGTTCCACCTGCTGATAGGGTTGACCAGCATCAGTGATGAAGCGGGTGCGGAGGATGGCGTGACGCTGAGCGATCGCATTCAAACTGTGATGCAGTTCCTCTACCCGCAGTGGCCCTGCCAGTCGTAACACCGCTGGAATAACGTATACTGCTGTGCCCTGCTGGAGCTGTTCAATAAACCACAGACGCTGCTGAGCAAAGGAGAGAGGAAACCGTTGAAGTGTGCTCTGCTGGGCTTTCTTTTGTAGCAGCTGAGCGAGGAGTTGCCGCTTGTGTTCAGGCGTCAGATTAGTCATAGATCGGCTCATGATTCCTCCTCTAGCATCTGACTCAGTAAGGAATCCACGTCCTGCTCGGACAGATCATCCAGCTGGCTTAACAACGCCTGAGGATCTGTCGGCTGAATGGGTTGAATGGTATCCGCCGGGACCGGGGATGACTGCCCTGCCAGGAGAGATTCAACGACAGCGGCCTGCTCTGCCAGAGTTTGAGCTGTGAAAAACTGACGAATGGACAGGTCGATGGGAAAAGCCTGGCGCAGCTGTGAGAGGGCCTGCATTGCCGCTAGGGAGTTGCCGCCCACCTCAAAAAAGTTGGCGTGAATGCTGACCTGTTCTAACTGGAGAACATCTTGCCAAATGGCCGCGATCGCTTCTTCTACTTCCGTGCTCGGAGCTACGAAGGGTTGCTCCGGAGTCAGGCTACTCGGCATCGGCAGTGCCTTGCGGTCCACCTTGCCGTTGGCGCTTAGGGGTAGCGCCTCTAGCAGCTGATAGAGGGTCGGCACCATGTAAGCAGGGAGCTTTTGAGCCAAAAAGTCTCGCAGCGCTGCTGTCAGCGATGTCCCAGAGCGGGATTCCTGGGGGGCTTGCCACTGCTGTGTCCAAGCAGGATCAATGCTGCCGCCTGCCAAACCGTGCAGAATTTCGTGGCCGCTATCGAGATCAAGAGCTTGTTGCAAGGTCTCTAGGCCAAATTGACCTAGAGGGCAGAGACCCAAATTATGATCTGGCGCTGCTTCCATCAGGAGTTGGCTCATGTAGCCCGCTTCTAGCAGGCAAAAGTCACGAGCTTGGTGAGCGTAAATGGGGGCGATCGCTGCCATTCGTCCCACAAAGAACAGCGTAAATGCCGACTGTTCAACAATGGCTGGATTGCTGCTGTAGAGCGCGTCGAAATCAACGTTTTGGGTTTCCAGTTGCACGAGTCGATGATCGGCTGGATGGTAGTAATAGAAACCTGCTTCCAGTCCCTGAATCCGTTCCGCCTTAACGTGGAGATAGGTCTGCACCGGATAGAGGCTACCCGCCGACGCATACCGATACTTGGGGAGAGGCGACTCTGCCAGCGCGATCGATTTTAGGGTGCTGAGGAATTGACTAAAGGGTTTAAGGGCGATCGGAGTTTGTCGGAACTGTCGATAGCTCTGTCGCCGCAGGTAAGGGTGCGGATTGGCTTCGTCCAGCGGTAGGGCAACGCTGATCGGCTCATCCGCAAAGCGCCGTAATCCCCGCCGTTCCTGCTTGAAGGCCAGTTTTGCCAAGGGATGATTGGGGGTGGTACCTGCTGCTGATTCGTTCCCCTCCTTGGGAACTACATAGGCCACCAACTGCTGACTTTGAACCGTTTCACCCACCGCCATCACCACCGCCTCCCGAATCGCTGGATGCAGGAGCAATGCCGCTTCAATTTCTCCCAATTCAACTCGGTAGCCGTTGAGCTTGACCTGAGAGTCTTCGCGGCCCAAGAATTCAATCGTGCCATCGGGACGGTAACGGCCTAGGTCGCCGGTTTTATAGAGGATGGGTTGTGGGTTGTGGGTTGTTCGTTGTTCGTTGTGGGTTATTCGTTGTGGGTTAATAGGTGTTTCGGGTTTCTTGTCTAAGAGTGGATTGGGCACGAACGCGGCAGCGGTTTTTTCGGGTTGTTGCCAGTAGCCTTGCGCTAGTCCTTTGCCACCGATGTAGAGCTGGCCGGGAACCCAAACGGGGCAGGGCTGAAGGTTTCCGTTGAGGACGTACCATTGTTGGTTGGCGAGGGGGCGACCGTAGGGAATGCTGTTCCAGGCGGAATCGACGATTTGGATGAGGTAGGCGATCGACCAGATGGAGGCTTCGGTGGCACCGCCGAGGCTGACAACTTCAGCGTTTGGAAAGGCTGCTTGGATTTGTTCTGGTAGCGAGAGGGGGAGCCAGTCGCCGCTGAGGAGTACCTGTCGAAGGGATTGGGCAGGGTTGGGATGGCGCTCTAGTTCTGTCAAGAAAAGGGACATCAGGGCAGGCACTGAGTTCCAGAGGGTAATGTTGTGGGCGTTGAGTAGGTCCACCCAGTGAGCCGGATCGCGATCGCGCTGAGCCTCGGGGATCACAAGGGTAGCTCCGGCGGCGAGGGTGCCAAAGATGTCGTAAACCGACAGGTCAAAGCTCAGGGCCGAGAGAGCCAAGACGCGATCGCCCGTGCCGACATCGAATCGCTGATTGATATCCAGCACGGTGTTCACGGTACCGCGATGGTCGATCATGACGCCTTTGGGCAGGCCAGTGGAGCCAGAGGTGTAGATAACGTAAGCTAGATCCGTCGGCGCAGGCTGGGGAAAGGATGGCGGGGAAATCAGGCAGAATGTGGGGGACTCTTCAACAGTGATGGCTGTCAGGGAGTCGGGCCATGCCAAAGGCGCGAGCTCAGACTGGGTGATCAAAAGGGTGGTTTGGGTTTCCCGAATCAAATGCCAGCGGCGCTCCTGGGGCAAGTCAGGAGCGATCGGAACATAGGCGGCTCCGGCAGTGAGAATGCCCAATACGGCAACAACGGATTCCCAACCTTTCGTCATCGAAACAGCAATGAGCTGATTGGGCTGCACGCCTTGCTGGTGTAGCTGAGCGGCAAGGCTGAGGACGTGATGGTGCAGGTTGTTATAGGTAAGGGTGCGATCGCTCGCGATAACCGCAGGCTGATCGGGCTGTTGCTGGGCCTGCTCCAGAAATAGCTGGTGTAGCAGCGGCTCGGTTCCAGAGAACAGTTGGGTGGCGGTGGCATTGAGGGCCTCCACATGGGCCGTGGGGCTGAGTTGCGGCAGCGTCTTCCAAGCGGTCTCCGTATTGGCTAGATGCTGAAGGAACTGGTTGTAGGCGGCAAACATATCCTCCAGCAGTCCGGCTGGGAAGAGATCTGCGATCGCGTCCCAATTGAACACCAATGCTCCTTCAACTTCCGACACTTGGTGATCGAGATAAACCTGGGAGGTTTGGCTAAGGCCGTAGACGACATCAGCCTGCCAGGGGCGATCGCTCGACTGACGGACCTGTTGATTGAGCGTGCTGGTAAACACCACAGGCATCAGCGCACCGCCTGGACGCGGCTGAGTTTTCGCCAGCTCCCGCAGGACTCGTACGCCACTGACGGTGCGATGCTCCAGATCCTCCCAGAGCTGAGCTTGCAGGCGTCGTGCCCGAACTGTGAAGCTGTCATGTCCGGCATTGTCCACAGCCAGCAGCAGCGATGAGGTGAAATCGCCCACGATCTGATTGACCTGGGGATGTAAAGGAAGTCGGTTGAACAGGGTGAGGTTGAGGGTAAACCGAGGCTGGCGGCTCCACGTTGCCAGAACTTCACTAAACGCCGCTAGCAGAACGCCAGACGGCGTCAGCCCTGCCTGACTAGCTCGCTGCTGTAATCGTATCCAGGCGGCTGAGTCTAAGCGTCCACTGCGTCGCTCAAATCGGGGCCGCTCCAAAGCACTGGGCGCAATGGCCAGGGGCAGGTCGGGGGCTGGAGGGAGGTCCGGTAATCGCTGCTGCCAGTAGTCCAGGGCTTGTTGAAATTCTGGCGACTGTCGGAACGCCTGCTCTGCCAGGACATAATCACGGAACGTCAGGTTGAGCGGTGATAGCGCTTGCGCCTGCAACACCTGGGCCATCTCCCACCCCAAAAGCTGGAAGCTCCAGGCGTCGCCAATCAACACGTCAAAGCCGACGTAGAAGCGTATGCGCTCTGCCGTCAGCTGAGCCGCTTCAATGGTGAACAGAGGCCAGCGTTCGACATCATGAATTGCGTGAGAGAGGCGATCGCGCATTGCCATCAAAGCCGTCTCTACTTGCTCTGGTGCAGTGTCCCGTAGGTCTGTGACCTGAACTTCGTAGGGTGGTACCTCTGGCACTATCTGCTGCTGTCCGGCTGAAGTGATCACGGCCCGCAGCATGGGATGACGCTGAATCAGCGATCGCAATGCTGTCTCCACCTGCGCCACTGACAGCCCTATCGTCTCAATCTCTCGATAGCCGTGGGTTGCCACATTCCCCAACTCAAATGCCTGAGATCGCCCTAGCCAATACGCTTGCTGAATGTCCGTCAGCGGAAAGGGTTTATCCCGTGACTCTGGATCGAGTTCCAGCGTGGGCAAACGAGTACTCGCTGAGGTCTGATAGTGTGTTGTTTCAATGTGGGCGGCGAGTCCTGCAATGGTCGGTGTCTGAAACAGGGCTTTCAGCGGAATGTCTCGTTCCAACACCTGTGCTGCCTGAGCCATCATCCGCATCCCCAGGAGAGAATGACCGCCCAGCTCAAAGAAGTTGGCGTGGACGCTCACCTGCTCTAGCTTCAGTTCCCGCCGCCAGATGTCAGCCAACACCTGCTCGATTCTCGTTTGCGGGGCTATGAAAGGAGCCGATTTTGCCTGCTGTAGACTATCGGGTTCTGGGAGCGATCGGCGATCGATTTTGCCGTTGGGTAGGCGCGGCAGGGTTTCCAACTCGATGAGGTGGGTGGGAACCATGTAGGGGGGGAGGTGATTTGATAGGTGGGTTTTGAGGGCTGGGATTGTTGTTTGTTGTTGGTTATTCGTTATTCGTTCTTGGTTCGTAAAATCTTCTGACTCCTGACTTCTAACTTCTGATTTCACGACATAGGCAATGAGCTGCGGTTCCTGCCCGTTGTCTTCTCGGAGCACGACGATGCACTGGGAAATGTTGGGATGCTGGATGAGGACTGCTTCGATTTCACCGAGTTCGATCCGAAAGCCGCGCAGTTTGACTTGATAGTCGATGCGACCCAGGTAGTCCAGGCTGCCATCGGAGCGGTAGCGGGCGCGATCGCCGGTCTTGTAGAGGATTGGTGGGTGGTTGAGGGTTGAGGGTTGAGGGTTCGTTGTGGGTTGTGGGTTGTTCGTTATGGGTTGTTCGTTGTAGGTTGTTCGTTCTGCTGTTTCCACAAACGGATTCGGTACAAAGCGCTCGGCTGTTAGGTCTGGTCGGTTCAAGTAACCACGGGCGACGCCTGCGCCACTGAGGTAGAGTTCGCCGGGAACGCCGATGGGAACAGGGTTGCCAGCGGGGTCGAGGACATACGCTTGGGTGTTGGTGATGGGGTGACCAATGGGTGCACGAGGGGCGGTGGTGTCTAGGTCAGTGACGTTGGCCCAGGTGGAGTAGGTGGTGTCTTCAGAGGGGCCGTAGAGGTTGTAGACGTGCTGAACGTGGAGAAGCTGCCGCAGCGCTTGGACCAGAGCGGGGGGCAGGGCCTCTCCGGCCAAGTTAACAGTCTGAACCGATGAGGGAAGACCGTTGATGGTGAGCAATTCGGTGAGGATGCTGGGAACGGTGTTGACCAGGGTGACAGAGTCAGACGCAGGGAGTTTGGGCAGAGCTAACGCATTTTCAGCGAGAATCACGCAGCCCCCCCAGCTTAGGGGCACAAACAGCTCAAAGACAGACAGGTCAAAGCAAATGGAGGTTGAGGCTAGAACCCCTGCAAGGTCAGCCTCTTTGAACTGACCCTTGGCCCAGTGCAGCATGGCGACGGTGTTACGATGCTCGATCGCAACGCCTTTGGGCCGTCCCGTCGACCCAGAGGTATAAATCACATAGGCCAGGCTATCGGATGTGGGGTGAGTCGTAGGATGGGCACTGCCCACCCAACCCGCGTCACGAATGGTCACAGACGGATTGATAACCTTCAGAGGGCGATCGCCCAACTCAAACGGCACTATTCCATCCGTCAGCAGCACCGAAATCTGAGCATCTGCCACAATGAAAGCCAAACGCTCGGTGGGATAAGCCGGATCGAGGGGCACGTAGGCACCCCCTGCTTTCAAAATCCCCAGCAGACCCACCACCATATCGGCAGAGCGGTTCATGCAGATACCGACAGGAACTTCTGGGCCGACTCCCCAAGATTTCAAATAGGCTGCCAGACGATTGGCCTGATCATTCAACTCGCGATAGGTCAGGTGCTGCTCTTGCCAAATCAGGGCAGTGGCGTCGGGGGTGCGATCGCACTGAGCTTCAAACAGGTGGTGAATGCAAAGATCGTCTGGAACAGGCTGCTGGGTCTGATTCCAAACCGTTAGTAGCGTATTGCGCTCGGCTTCGCCCAGTAGCGGCAGTTCGGACAAACGCTGGTTTGGTTCGGCCACAATGCCGGTCAGCACTATCTGAAAATGCTCGACCATGCGGGCAATGGTGCTGGCGTCGAACAGATCGGTACTGTACTCCACCTGACCGGAGATGCCCTGCTCAGTCTCTTGCAAGTTGAAACGTAGCTCATATTTGGCGCTTTCGTCCGCTAGGGGATAGCGCTCCAGGGTGATTCCAGCTAGCTCTAAGGGCCGTACGCGAGCCTGCTGCAAATCGAGTTTTACCTGAAACAGAGGCATCATTTGGCTTAGGTGCCGATCTGGATTGAGGACTTCCACCAGCTTCTCGAAGGGTAAATCCTGGTGAGCCAGAGCACCCAGCACCGTCTCTCGCACCTGGTCTAGCAGGTCACAAAAGCGGGGATCACCGGAGAGGTCGCTTCGCAGCACCAGGGTATTGACCAGTAGCCCGATCAGCCCTTCGGTTTCCAGGCGATCGCGGTTAGCAATGTCGCTTCCCACCACGATGTCATGCTGCTGGCTATAGCGATGCAGCAGTACTTTGAAAGCCGTCAGCAGTAGCGTAAATAGCGTGACGTTTGACTGAGCGCTGAGGGTTTTGAGGGCAGTAGACAGCTCTGGCGAAAGGGTTAGCGGCTGCTGCGCTCCCTGATAGGTGGGAACGGCTGGACGGGGGCGATCATAGGCCAGTTCTAAGACGGGCAGTTCGCCACCAAGCTGCTCCTGCCAATAGGTGAGCCGATCCTCCAGGCGTTGACCTTGGAGCTGCTGCCGTTGCCACAGTGCCCAATCCCCGTATTGAATGGGTAGGGAGGCTAGGGGAGACGGTTTGCCCTGCCGAAAGGCGTCATACAGCAGCGTCATTTCTCGCAGAAACACCATGACTGACCAGCGATCAGAAATGATGTGGTGAGTGGTCAGCACTAACAAATGCTCTTGTTCGTTGAGTTGCAGCAGGGCTAGGCGTAATAGGGGTTGGGTGAGGTCGAAGGGTTTTTGCGTGAGGGCTGTAATTTGCTCATGAGCGGCATTGTCGAGTTCATCTCGATCAGGCGAAATGGCGTTGAAGTCGATGGTTTGAGCGGCATCCTTGCTTTCAGTGAGAGGGGGGGTGGGGTTCGCTGTTGCTCTATCCAACCGACGGCCTTCTGGCTGGCGTAGAGTGATGACGGGCAGCGAGACAGGCTGCATTGGCTGCACGATCTGGACGGGCTGATTGTCTGCGGTGGTGTCGAAATGGGTCCGGAGAGTTTCGTGTCGCTCGACGAGGGCGTTAAGGGTCTGCTCCAGCACGGGAATGTTCAGATTGCCGCGCAGGCGGAGAACGCTAGCGACGTTGTAGGCGGTATTGGTGGGGTCCAATTGCTGAATGAACCACAGCCGCTGTTGGGCGAAGGAGAGGGGGGGATGCTCCGTGCTCGGACGCTGAGGAATCGTCACTTGCTGAGGGGCCTGCAACCCCCGTTCGGCCAGCTTTTGTTCAAATAAAGCTCGCTGTTCTGGGGAAAGGGCGGAGAGTTTTTGAAATAAGTTGGTCATGATGCCTGTCCCCCCGTCTGTTGGGCTAACTGCTGCTGAATCTCCTCTGGAGACAGGGTTTGAACCTCCGCTAAGAGAGCCGCCATTTCATCGAGTTCTCCAGCAGCAGGCAGATGTTCCGCGATCGCTGCCGCAATCCCCGCCACCGTTGGGGCTTCAAACAAAAGACTCCGCATCTCGATCGCGACTGGGAACGCCTGCCGCAGGCGCGAAATCGCCTGAATCGCTAGCAATGAATGACCGCCCAAATCAAAGAAGCTGTCATGAATGCCCACCTGCTCAACGCCTAACAGCTCTTGCCAAATCGTGGTGATGGTCTGCTCGACATCATTGCGAGGCGGAGCATAGGGGGTGGTGAGTTGAGGACGACTGTGGGCTGATGCGATCGGCTGTTCAGTGGCTGTCTGAGGTCGGGGAACGGCATGAATCCACTGGTCGATACGGGCTGTCAGATCCCCTTTGGAAACAGCCATTTGCCCCGCTACACCCGTTGTTAGAATTCGCTCGGCCGCGATCCAAACCTCCTCTGGCGTTAAGGCAAAGTCCGCTAGGGCACTGCCGACCCCCTCCGGTCTAGGGGCGTCCGCTGCCAAACTGGCATCCCAGTTAACGCTCAACCAAGTCCCCTCACCGCGCTGATTTTGCTGGTGAATGAAGGCATCGATCGCACTATTCGCCGCCGCATAGGCTGCCAGCCCAATCCCCCCAATGACCGAAGAAAGCGACGACTGGACCAGACAAAAGTCCAGAGACTTTCCTGCCAGAGCCGTAGACAGATGCCACAGTCCTTGAAGCTGATGCCGGAAATTGTAGTCCCAGTGGGCAGGCTGCATCAGAGCCAGGGGTGCTGCTGACTGGTCATTCGTCGTGGGAGTGGAGTAGAAGACACCATGAATGGGGCCTAGTTCGCTTTCTGCCTTTTGGATCGCCGCTTTAAGTTGGGTCGCATCCGCCATGTCGAGACTCAGCGCTAGGCCCTCAGTTGCCTCCGGCGGGATCGGCGGAACCGCTGTGCGATCGCCTACCAAAACCAGCTTGGCCTGCCATTCTGCTGCCAGTGCCTGGGCCCAAATCTTGCCTAAACCTTGCTCCAGATCACCCACCACGAGGTACGTCCCCCCTTTCCGTAAACGAGTTGTGGACGCTGGCCTGTCCGCCGATAGCGAAATGGGCTGATAGCGTTGCTGCCAGCGGTGACGACCGCGATGGGCGACAACGAAGGCATCGGTAGGACTGATTAGCTCTTGCCAGAGTTGGTCAAGGGGTTTGTGATTCGCTATAGGGTGTTGGTGATTCGGCTGCTGTAGGTCTATTAAGCGACAGCCTAGGTGGGGATATTCTTGGCTGATGACTTGGGCAATGCCTGCGATCGCTCCTCCCATCGGTTGCAACGCTTCAGTGCCGATCACGTCGTACAGGCCCATTGTCACCACCGTGATTTGACACGTTTCTTGAGTCGATTGGGCGGTGAGAGCATTGACGAGTCTCTGGAGTGTTGCTGCCTGTTCAAACGCTGTCCGTGGATCGTCCACCGATGCCAGGTTCCACAGATGCACAATCTGCGTTGGCCACAACTCTCGCAGTTGCAAGTCTTCTAGCAGTAGGTCGTAGTCTTTTGACCGTTGGGGGTTCAGCGCAAACTGCCGATAGCCCGTTTGACCAAACGCCTCACCAATCGCCACGGTAATAACGTCCTGACCGACCTGTTCCAACTGCTGAGCCAGCTGTGCCCCCATTCCATGACCGTCTGCCAAGATCAGCCAGCAGTGACGCTCCTGTAAAACCGAAGTCGCAGTAGACGGCAAGCTGCGCTGCCAGGTGGGTTGATAAAACCAGTCAGCCATGTCAGACTTCAGTCCCACACTGGCTGCTTGAGTAGGCTGAGTCAACAGCATCCCGTCCGGTTCAATCCAATATCGCTGCCGCTCGAAGGGATAGGTGGGTAAGGGAACTCTTCGCTGGGCACCCGTGGAGAACTGTCGCCAGTTCACTGTTACACCCCGGAGCCAAAGCTGACCTACGGTTGCTAGCAGATGAGCCAGATCTGACGTCGGTGACTGGGGATGGGGTAAAGATGACAGAATTGCTGCGGTAGGGGGCTGCATTTTTCCAGAGTTAATACTGGCTGACGTTGTCCCCCCTCGCTGTCCAACGTTGGGGGGAGTGGGGGACGACGCTTGTGCGTTGGCCCGCTTAGCGAGCGTACTCAAGGTTGTTCCCGGCCCCACTTCGAGCAGGATTGGGCTACTTTCTTGCTGCACCGTTTCCAGACCCGCGACAAACTTCACCGCCTGTCGCGCCTGCTGCACCCAGTAGTTTGGATTAGTCGCAGCGTCTGCTGTCATCCAGGTGCCTGTGACGTTTGAGATAAACGGGATCTGCGGCGGCTTCAGCGTCACCTGCTGCACCGCAATCCGATACGGCTCTAGCATCGGTTCCATGAGCGGCGAATGAAACCCGTGGGAGGTTTGTAGCCGCTGGTGAGAAATATCTTTTTCAACGAGCTGGACGGCGAAGGCGGCGATCGCGGCTTCCGTTCCCGATACTGCACAGAGTTCCGGCCCGTTGACTGCGGCAATAACGATGTCCTCTGGCAGTAAGGGTTGGAGTGCCGACTCCGACAGCGAGATCGACAGCATTGCCCCGGCTGGACACTGCTGCATCAGCCGTCCTCGCAACGCTACCAGCCGCAGCCCGTCCTCCAGCGAAAATACCTCTGCTAGGCACGCCGCCACATATTCTCCCAGGCTATGCCCGATGAGCGCCTCTGGCCGGATGCCCCAGGATAACCAGAGCTGGGCGAGGGCGTATTCGATGGCGAAGAGGATGGGTTGGGCAAGGGCGGTGTTGTGAATGGGGGTGGTTATTGGTGGGTGGTGGGTGGTTATTGGTTCGTGGTTATTGGTTATTGGTTGGGGGTGGCCTGATTTCCCGTAAAGGACGTTGAGTAGGTCAATGCCTTCTGCTGCCAGAATCTCAGCGCACTGATCTAGGGTTTTTTGGAAGATGGGTTCTTGATCGTAAAGCTGTTGGGCTATGCCAGGATGTTGAGTGCCCTGTCCGGGGAACATGAAGATGATGGGAGCTGGGCTTTCTGGTGCGACGTGAGCGGAGCTGCCGTTTTGGAGTTGGGCGATCGCATCGGTTACCGACTGACAGACTACAGTCCGACGGTGATGAAACGGTCGTCGCCCTACCTGTAGCGTGTAGGCAATATCGGCCAAGCTCAACTCTGGGTGTTGCTCTAAGTGCGCCGCTAAGTTAGCCGTCGTTTTTGCAAGGGCCGATTCCGTCCTGGCCGAAAGCGTTAAAAGCTCACAGGAACGACTGCTAATTCCTGACGCCTGACGCCTGATTGCTCGCGCCTGTTTGCCTTCCTCCAGCACGACATGTACATTCGTGCCGCCGATGCCGAAGGAGCTGACGCCTGCCCGTCGGGGCGTGTTGCCTGCGGGCCAGTCACTCAGCTGGGTGTTGACATAGAAGGGGCTGTTAGCAAAGTCAATCTGTGGGTTGGGCTGCTGGAAGTGGAGGCTGGCAGGGATTTGTCGATGTTTCAGGGCGAGGACAGCTTTAATCAGGCTGGCGATACCTGCCGCTGCGTCCAAGTGGCCGATGTTGGTTTTTACGGAGGCGATCGCGCAAAAGCCGCTCCGCTTGGTCTCTTGGCGAAAGGCTTGCGTGAGGGCGGCAATTTCAATTGGGTCGCCCAGAGGTGTGCCCGTGCCGTGAGTCTCAACATAGGTGATGGTCTCTGGGGCAACATCCGCCATGACCTGGGCAGCCCGAATCACCGCTGCTTGACTGTCGATGCAGGGAGCCGTGTAGCTGACCTTCAAGGCCCCATCGTTGTTGACCGCAGAGCCTTTGATCACGGCGTCAATCGGGTCGCCGTCCCGCAGAGCATCGTCTAAGCGTTTCAGCACGATGATGCCAACGCCATTGCCGCCGACGGTTCCTTGGGCCTGAGCATCAAAGGCGCGGCAGTGACCATCTGGGGAATAGATACCGCCTTCCTGGTAGCGATAGCCTTGCTGTTTGGACACGGCTACACCTCCTGCCAGGGCGATATCGCACTCGCCGCTGAGTAGGCTTTGGCAGGCCGTATGCACTGCCACCAGAGACGAGGAGCAGGCAGTTTGGATATCCAAGCTGGGCCCCTGGAGGTTTAGTTTGTAGGAGACTCGTGTGGTGAGAAAGTCTTTGTCGCTAGCGAGAAACAGCTCATAGGGGCTAGTGGACTCGCGAACGTGAGCGTTGCCGTAGAGATTGAACAGGTAGCCGTTCATTCCGGCTCCGCCATAAACACCCACGCTGCCGTCATAGGAATTGGCATCGTAACCTGCTGTCTCCAAGGCTTGCCAAGCACATTCCAGGAAAAGTCGCTGCTGGGGATCGAGGAGTTCAGCCTCACGGGGACTGTAGCCAAAGAAGGTGGCATCGAACTGATCGACATCGGCCAAAACGCCACCCGCTTTGACATAGTGCGGGTCATTCAGCACAGCGTCGTCAATGCCCTGCTGACGCAGCGTGTCGCTATTGAGCTGAGCGATCGCCTCTTTCCCCTCCCGCAGTAAGTCCCAAAACTCATCGACGGAGGCCGCACCCGGAAACCGTCCCGCCATGCCGATGATGGCGATTTCGAGTCCTGTCGTAGGGGTTGCCATGACCTTATCCATGCTGCTGACCTCCCGCTGGCTGCCGCTGTCGCCGTCGACGACGCTGCTGTAATCGCTGTTTGCCTGCCGCTAGTTCTGAAGTGCGATCCACCATAGACGTCTCAGCAGTGCGATCGCGTAAATAGGTTGCCAGCGCGTTCACAGTGGGATAGCGAAACAGCTCCACCAGCGGAATATTGACCGATAGCTGCTGCTGAATCTGCCCATGAACCCGGACCATCAGCAGCGAATGTCCTCCCAAATCAAAGAAGTTGTCATGCAGTCCCACCTGTTCAACGGCGAGCACCGTTTGCCAGATCGCAGCGATCGCTGTCTCGACCTGTGTCCGAGGCAAGACGAGAGGTTCAGGCTGTAGTGATCCTTCTGGTGTGGGGAGAGCGTTGCGATCGACTTTGCCATTGGGGGTGAGGGGGAGAGCGTCGAGGACGACAAACTGGGTTGGCACCATGTAGGGGGGGAGATGGTTTGATAAGTGGGTTTTGAGGGCTGGGATTGTTGTGGGTTCTTGGTTATTCGTTATTCGTTCTTGGTTATTCGTTATTCGTTCTTGGTTCGTAACATCTTCTGACTCCTGACTTCTAACTTCTGATTTCACGACATAGGCAATGAGCTGTGGTTCCTGCCCGTTGTCGTTTCGCAGGATGACGATGGACTGGGAGATGTCGGGATGCTGGGTCAGACTAGCTTCGATTTCGCCGAGTTCGATGCGGAAGCCACGCAGCTTGACTTGGTGGTCGAGGCGTCCGAGGTACTCTAGAGTGCCGTCATCGCGGCGGCGGACGCGATCGCCGGTCTGGTAGAGGAGGGGATAGGGGATAGGGGTGAGGGGTCGCGGGTGAGGAGTTGTGGGTTGTTCGTTGTTCGTTCCGTCTTCGGTCTTTCCTGCCAACGGAGACGAGATGAACCGCTGGGCTGTCAACTGGGGTCGATTGCGGTAGCCGGGAGTGAGCCCAAGCCCACTGATGTAGAGTTCGCCGGGGACACCGAGGGGGACGGGACGTAGTTGAGCGTTGAGGACATGGAATTGCGTGTTGGCGATGGGTGGGCCGAGGGGAACGATGCCGTCTTGGAGGGTGTCTGCCTCCAGTTTTAGAGCAGCGGACCAGATGGTGGTTTCGGTGGGACCATAGAGGTTCCAGAGTTCCTGGCCGCAGGGAAGTAGGTGTTGAGCCAGGGTGAGGTCGAGGGCTTCACCGCCGCAGAGGAGTTTGAGGTTGGCTTTACCAGACCAGCCGCTTTCGAGGAGGAGTCGCCAGGTGGCGGGGGTAGCCTGCATGAGGGTGACGTCATGCGTTTCGAGCTGAGCGGCTAAGAGTTGCGGGTCGCGGGTGGTGTGATGATTCGCGATGACGAGGGTACCGCCCGTGATGAGGGGGAGGAAGAGTTCGAGGGCGGCGATATCGAAAGCGGGTGTGGTAACAGCCAGAAGGGTATCATCAGCGGTCATGCCAGGAGCGTGAGCCATCGACCAGAGCAGATTGGTGAGGCTGTAGTGGCGGATGGGAACGCCTTTGGGAGTGCCGGTAGAGCCGGAGGTGTAGATGAGGTAGGCGAGGGTGTTTGAGGCGGCAGGGGGCAGGGGAGTTGGGAAGGTGGCCGCGATCGCTGCTGCGTCCTGAGCCAAATCCAAGACAAGCGTTGTCGGCATCGTAGGGTGGGCACTGCCCACCATGCCATCATTCGCAGTAACCAGCATCGCCACGTCCGCATCGTTGAGGATGAAGCGCAGGCGCTCAGCGGGATAGGCAGGGTCGAGGGGCAGGTAGGTGGCTCCGACTTTGAGGATAGCGAGGAGGGTGATGACCAGTTCAGCGGAGCGTTCCAGGCCGAGGGCGACGCGCTCTCCTGGCTGTACGCCCTTTGCCATCAAGTAATGAGCCAGTTGATTGGCCTGCTGCTCAAGATCTCGGTAAGTGAGGACGACATCCTCAAAGATGACGGCAGTGGCGTCTGGTGTGGCCTGTGCCTGCTCGGCAATCTGCTCATGGACGCAGCAATCAGGAATGGGCTGCTCGGTTTGGTTCCAGGCCGCGAACTGCTGATGCTCTTGCTCGGTGAGCAAAGGCAGGGTCCCGATGGTTTGATCAGGCTCGATCAGAGCCTTCAGTACGGTTTCTAAATGACCCAGCGATCGCTCAATGCTAGCGGAGGTAAAGCGACTACAGTCGTACTGCACCTTGAAGTCAAGCGTTTGCTGAGCCGCTGCAAATAGCGTCAGCGGATAGTTGGTCTGTTCCGCAGTGATGACATCCTCAATCGCAAAATTGCGGACGCCCTGTTTCAAAGCGGGTTCGACGGGATAGTTTTCGAACACCACAATGCTTTCAAACAGCGGCAGACTGCGGGGAATGTCGCTGCTGCCATGAATCTGGACAAGGGGCGTGTATTCATAGGGCTGCTGTTCTAGCTGTTGATTTTGAAGCTGCTGCAACCAGGTGTTGACGCACTGGTCGGGGGCCAGGTTGACCCGCATGGGCAACGTGTTGATGAACAGACCCACCATGTTCTCAGCACCCTGAAGGGCAGGGGGACGTCCAGCGCAGGTACTGCCGAAGAGGACTTCAGATGTGCCGCTGTAGCGACCTAGAACGATCGACCAAGCACCCTGCACCAAGGTATGCAGCGTGAGGCGATGGGTTTGGGCCTGCGATCGCAACTGAGCAGTTAGTTCAGGTGACAAAGCATGCTGCTTGATTGCGTATTGGGGCTTCGCATTCGCTGTTTGCCGGGTGCGATCGATGCCAAGGGGGGTGGGGGTCCTCAGCCCTTGGAGACGCTGTTGCCAAAATTGAGTGGCAACCGCCGCATCCTGCTGCTTTAACCAGGCAATGTAGTTGCGGTAGGGGCGAGGAGTCTCCAGAATGGGAGTCTGCCCCTGCTCAAAGGCTTGGTAGCCCATTAGCAGTTCCCTCAACAGCAAGGGAACCGACCAGCCATCCAGCAGCAGATGATGATATGTCCAAACAATGCGGTAAGTGTCTGTGGCCAGGTGCAGAACCGCTAAACGCATCAGGGGCGCTGCCGATAGATCAAATCCCTGACGGCGATCGCGCTCTAACCATGCGACCAGTTCCTGATCCTGTGCTTCAGGAGATTTCGCTCGCCAGTCCTGATGATCAATGGGCAGCGTTGCCTTTTGCCCGACTACCTGTAGTGGCTCCTCTAAAGATTCCCAGGTGAAGGCCGTCCGCAGCACGGGATGTCGCTGCACGAGCCACTGCCAGGTCCGGGAAAAGACCTCCAGGTTGAACTCACCTCGTATGGTGAAGCCGAGCTGTACCACATAGACACCTGAATCTGGCCCGTAGAGACTATGGAACAACAACCCCTGCTGAGTGGGTGATAGGGGGTACAAATCTTCGATGGCTGGCCTGTTGGCAGTTATGGTCATTGGCTGGCCCCTCCCTGAAACGTGACGTTGCCCAGCACTGCTTCTAGCGTGGTCTGATCGAGCTGCACCAAACTGAAATCTCCGGGACTGTAGAGTTGGGGAGCAGCTGACTGACAGTAGGTCATCAATTCCTGTAGCGCCACTATGTATTGGTCTGCTAAGTGCTCCAAAGTAGAGCGATGATGATGGTGCTGACTGTAGGTCCAGTCCATCTGCAACTGACCGTCCCGAATCCGACTGTTGATTTCGATTAGGTGCGATCGCTTATTGCGCCCATCATGGGTTTTTCCAGGCGTTTCTAGCAGGCGGAATCCGTTTGCTTCTGCCAGGAGGCCATCGAACTGGCCCAGATAGTTGAAGCTGATTTGGGGCTGCCTCGCCAATTCTTCAACATCCATGCTGTAGCGCAGCAGGCCATAGCTAAGGCCCTGATGCGGTACCTGCCGGAGCTGTGTTTTCACAGACTTGAGCTGTTCGCCCAGCTCTTCCCCTGCAAGCTGCAATGCCACTGGATGTAAACAAGTGAACCAGCCCACCGTGCGACTCAAATTCAGCTCATTTCCCCAAATGTCAGGATACCTGCCGTAGTTTTCTAGCATGACGAGATGCGATCGCGCCTCTGTCCAATTAGTTAGGACTTGTACCAAAGCCGTCAGCAGCACATCATCCATCTGGACGTTATGAAGTGAAGGCACCTCTTGCAGTAGAGCCTGAGTTTGGTGGGATGAGAGTGATGCCCTCACTGTTGCTGCTACCGCTACAGTATTTTCTCCCGTATTTTGATCCAGCGGCAGAGACGAGGATTGAGGCAGCGTTTGCCAGTAAGGTCGTGCCTCTTCCGCCTGACCGTTGATTGATTCCAGCCAAGTGGCCCATTGCTTAAACGAGTGTGTTTTGGGGGGAAGTTGAGCAGTAACCCCACGAAGCTCCTGTTGATAAGCCAGCAGCAAGTCGGCCAACAAAATACGCCAAGACAAACCGTCCACCACCAGGTGATGCATCACAATCAGCAGACGACTCGGACGCTCAAGCCCCAGATTAAATCCTCCTATCCGTATGAGAGGACCCGTTTCCAGCCGGAGACTAGCCTGTAGCTCATTGGCTAACTGCTCAACTTTCTGGGCTTGGTCGTCCTCCGTCAGAGACGACAGGTCATACCAGGTGATTGCCCCAACCTCTGGGGCCTCAGCGTAGTGCTGCTGCCAGTCTCCATGCGTGGGCTCAAATCGTAGTCGCAGGACATCATGATGATTCACCACCTGCTGAATAGCTCGATCCAAGCAGCCTCGATCCGCTGCCAGCGGCAGTTCTAGGTAAACCGCCTGATTGAAATGATGGGGATTTGCTAAATTCTGCTTAAAGAACCACTGTTGGATGGGCGTTAGCGGCACATTTCCTGTCTCTGCCATCGGCGCTATGACACCAGCGGCGGCTGTTTCTATCACCGTGGCTAATTCTGCGATTGTCTGATGCTGGAAGATTTGTCGAGGCGATATGGATAATCCAGCCTGCGCGGCCCGACTCACCATTTGTAGGGCCAGAATTGAATCCCCTCCCAGATCAAAGAAATTGTCGTTTAGCCCTACCGTTTCTAACCGCAACACGGAGGCCCAAATGTCTGCCAGTCTCTGCTCAATTAGGGTTTGGGGAAGGGCTTCAGCCGTTTCGCTCTCCCATGTTGGAGCAGGCAGCGATCGCCGATCAACTTTCCCGTTACGAGTTAACGGTAGTGACTCCAGTTCGACAAAGGCCGCTGGGAGCATGTAGGAGGGAAGCTGGTCGGCAAGATGGTTTTTGAGGTTTTGGGGGTTGGTGGTTGATGGTTGTTGGTTAGTGGTTAGTGGTTGGGGGTTAGTGGTTGGGGGTTGATGGTTCGCGGTTTTGTCTGCCGTTTGCTTTGTGCTTTTTGCCTTGACGATGTACGCCACAAGCCGCTGCGGTCCTGCTTCATCTGTCCAGGGAATCACTACGGCTTGCTCAGCATTGGGATGGCCTAACAGTGCCGCTTCGATTTCACCCAACTCAATGCGGAAGCCACGAATCTTGACCTGATTGTCCAGGCGTCCCAGGAATTCGATGGCACCGTCGGGGCGGTAGCGGGCGCGATCTCCGGTCTTGTAAAGAATTCGTTGTTGGCTGTTGGTGCTTGATTCCTCGTTATTAGTTCTCCGTTGTTGGTTGTTCGTTCTGCCTTCTGCGTTTTCAATAAATGGTTTCGGGATAAACCGTTCAGCAGTCAAATTAGGTTGATTGAGGTAGCCGCGAGCGAGGCCGTCACCAGCAATGTAGAGTTCGCCGGGAATGCCGATGGGAACAGGCTGGAGGTTCGTATCCAGGATGTAAGCTTGGGTGTTGGCGATGGGACGACCGATTGGGGGGGAGCTGTCTAACGAATTTGCTGCCAAGCTGTCGGCAGTGATGGCGTGGCAGCAGGTGAAGGTCGTATTTTCGGTAGGGCCGTAGCCGTTAATGAGGCGAGTGTGCTTCAGCGTGGAGAGGGCTTTGTGGATGTGGGAGTTGGAGAGGACATCACCGCCTGCCAAAAGCTGTCGCACGGGTTTGAGCGCATCAAGCTGCTCATCTACCATCAGGTGGAATAGTCCAGCGGTGAGCCATAGCGTGGTGACGTGGTGCTGGGCGATCGCCTGAGCCAAGTCTGATAGGGCAGGAGAGGATGTCGGTAGCAGCACGAGCTTGCTGCCATTGAGCAAGGCTCCCCAAATTTCAAAAGTCGAGGCATCAAAGGAAAGGGAAGCCGCTTGGAGAAAGACTTCGTCAGGGCCAAATTGGATATAGTTGGTCTCTTTGACCAGTCGCACCACACCTTGGTGAGGCGTACAAACGCCTTTGGGTTGTCCGGTAGAGCCGGAGGTGTAAAGCACGTAGGCCAGATTGGCTGCCGCGGTTGAGGCGGGCGGCTTTGCGTGACTTTGCTGAGATATTGCAGTGGCCTCAGCCTCCAGATCAACTTGCTGACAAGCTATCGCAGTTAAGGGAAGGCTGATTTTTTCTGGTGAGATCACAAGGGTCAGCTCAGCATCTTCGATCATGAACTGAAGTCGAGCTTGAGGATAGCTGGGGTCGAGAGGCACGTAGGCAGCTCCGGCCTTGAGAATCGCCAACAGGGCGATGATGGTTTTGGGACGACGGTCAGCCCATAAACCAATCAGGGTGTCGGGACCAATTCGGTGCGATCGCAGATGCCAGGCCAACTGGTTAGCCCGAACATTCAGCTCCTGATAGGTAAAGGACTGCTCACCAAAAACTAAGGCGACGGCCTCCGGCGTTTGCGCGGCCTGCTGCTCAAACAGCTCGTGAATACACAGGTGGCGCGGATAGTCCGTCTGAGTCTGATTCCACTGGGTGAGTTGGATCTGTTCTGGTTGCGTCAACAATGGCAGTTCAGCAATCCGGCTCCTCGGCTGCTCACAGATGGCTGTCAGCAGGGTACACAAATGCCCGGCCATGCGCTGGATAGTTTCTGCTGCAAACAGGTCGGTCCGATATTCCAGCGTTCCCTGAAGTCCGGTGTCCGTTGGCCGCATCGACAGGGTGAGGTCGAATTTGGATGTTTCGTTATCTATGGAAAGCGGCTGCCACTCCAGGTCTTGGAGGGCGATCGCCTGCATGGGCGCATTTTGCAAGACGAACATCACTTGAAATAGCGGCGCGTGGCTCCAACTACGAGGCACGTCCAAACTATCGACTACCCGCTCGAAGGGGACTGACTGGTGGGCATAGGCATCAAGCGCCATCTCGCGCACTCGATCCAACAGTTCTTCAAACCGAGGATTGCCAGACAGATCTGTCCGCAGCACTAGCGTATTGACAAACATGCCGATCAGCCCTTCCAACTCCGTCTGGGGGCGATTGGCGATAGGGGTGCCAACCACTAAATCGGTAAAGCCGCTGTACCGATGTAAAAGGACCTGAAAGGCTGCCAACAGCATCATAAACAGGGTGACGCCCTGCTGCTGGCTGAGCTGTTCCAGTGCCTGGGTTTGTTTTGTAGACAGTTGGAATTCACAGGTTGCGCCTGCAAAGGACTGCTCTGCGGGGCGAGGATAATCAGTCGGGAGTTCCAACAGGGGTGGCGCATCCTGAAGTCGGTTCTGCCAATAGGCTAAGTGACTCTCTTGGGACTGCTGCTGCCAAGTGGCATAGTCCACATACTGAATGGGCAACGGGGGTAATTCCACAGGTTTCCCTGATCGCAAAGCATCGTAGCTTTGAGCCAGTTCCTGCACTAAAATGCCCATCGACCAGCCGTCGGCGATGATGTGATGCAGGCTCAGCAGCACAATGTGGTCTTGCTCTGCCAGTTGCAACACCTTCATTCGGACTAATGGCGGCTTACTCAGCTCGAAGGGCTGCTGAGATTCCAGACGGATCTGCTGACGTATTTTGTCGCGTTGGCTGTGCTCGTCTAGGGCGCTCAAGTCAATTAGAGGAACCTTAATCTCAACCTCAGCGTGAATCTCGGTTTGGGCCTGACCGTTCACATCCTTGAACGCCGTTCGCAGCACCTCGTGCCGTTCGGTAATCTGCTCAAGACTGTGTTGCAGCAGGTTTGCTGATAATGCTCCCTGGACTCGCACCGCTGTCGGAATACTATAGAACGGGCTGTTTGGCTCAAGCTGGGCCAGTACCCACTGCCGCTGCTGGGCATCGGAGAGGGGTAGGGGTCCGGAACGGTCAATCGATTGAATGGGCTGAAGGGATACTGAACTATCGCTGGTCTTCAGTCTGTTGATCGCTTCGCCGAGTTGAGATAGCGTCGGATACTCAAACAAGGTTCGCAAGGGCAGCGCTACATCAAACGCCTGACGCACCTGAGCCACGACGCGGGTCGCTAGCAGCGAGTGACCACCCAAGTCAAAGAAGTTGTCATGGCGGCCAATTTCGTTCTGACCCAAAACTGCCGACCAAATGGTTGCCAGCAGTTCTTCTGGGGGTGTTAGTGGTCCTGCTGAGACATTCAGCGTTGCAGTTGCATGGGGTGTGGGGAGAGCGGTGCGATCGACTTTGCCATTCGGCGTCAGCGGCAGTTCTTCTATCGTTACGAAGTAGTCGGGGAGCATAG
>NZ_JAQMUB010000042.1 GCF_028330965.1 Oscillatoria sp. CS-180
CGCGATGCATCGCGTCCCCGAGTCCCCATCAGGTCAACGAGGATCACTCTCCAACTTGCTCCAACAAGCGCTTGATCAGGTGTTGAGCAATGCCGTAAAACAGGAGTGCTATGACAACTGCGCCTGCCGAGAGAAAGAGCCAATTCTGCTGGAACCTAGCTAAAACTTGACTGGGTTTAGTTTCTAACGACGTCTTCTGCTGTCTTGCCTGTTTCAGAATTCTGACGCTGTAATTATCAGGATCGTATTCTGAGGGGTTGGGGTTGATCTGGCTGACGAGTACGGTATCGCCCTCAATTTGGTAGAACAGTGCATCTCGATCAAGTAGGTCACGAACTTGATCAAGGCCCGTCGTGGATTGGCCACTTAATGCCAGCAAGACCTTATCGTCATTCCAGGGAGAAGTGACCTGCTTCATCAAGCCCTCTCGATCCGTCAGTGGCTGAATACGGGTCTGAGCATACTGTCGAGAGGTGGCATCTCCCAATTTGAATCCCGGTTCGTCAAAGGCTTCCGGCAGTGGAAATTCGTCATATTCACCGATCGCAATTAGGTGATGGTCCTGCCTGATTTCTGGGGTGAGTGCGTTTCCTTGATAAACCGCTAGTTTGATAGAGTCCGCTTTGCTCAGGCGTCCCAACCGCTCGCTCACTTCTAAAAGCACCTGAAGATCAGGATCGGTCGGCTGTGCAGAAAGGGCGATCGCGGTCTGCGACAAATCCTGAGGGGCTGCGAAAGGAAAGCCATACTTCAGAAGCTTGAGGTCTGGCAGCCAAGCCGTAGCTTCTCGATTGACTTGAAATTGAGTATCGCCATGAATGGTTCCCCACAGTTGCTGATCGGTGACACGACTGCAAGACCGCCTCTCCCTAGGATCTAGGCGAAAGTTGATTTGCATTTTGGAGTAAGGCTTGATGGTATCAGTTGGCAGGTCAAGGCGAATCTTTTCTCGCTTGCCGCCATCTTCAGACCGGAGCCGTTCACCGCCAATGGCTACACCATCTAGCGTGACTTCGATTTGAGATGTGAGAGGATTGATTTGGGGGCCATAGCTGTAGGTCAAATCCATTGTGCTGCCAGGCAGGATTTGATCATCTGGCAGTGCTCGAAAGTCAACCTCTAGCGCAGGTGAGTGGGACCCCCAAACGGTAATGTCTTGTACGGATTCCTGATCACCTTCAGTCAAGTCTTGGAGAACAAAAGTGTCGGTCGTAGGCAAATAGTCGGGCCAGCTGCGGGGTTCAGGACTCGGCACCTCAGTAAGTTCATCGACAATGATGGCTTGCCCCGTGGCGATCGCCTCATCCTGCTTCTGAACCAACAGCTGAGCCGCTTTAGCAACCCCTGCAACGCCATTTCCCGTAACCACGAGTACGGGGATTTGATCATCTAATGCAGTTGTCATCATCAGCACCCCTGAATTAGGCGGTAACTGCTGGTTGTCGCTATTCAACAGGTTGGTCCCGTCGAGGGGCAGTGGCAAATCCAGCGACTGAAGAATAGGTTGATTCTCAGGAGTTCCAATGATGATCAGCGCCTCATCAGCGGTCACTTGATCGAGAGCCGTAGCCAGTCGCGTTTCCAGCGGACGATATTCCAAGACTCGCCCCAGACTGCTCTGCAATCGGCTGGCTGCAGTAAGCCACTCATCCGTCGTCTCTAACGGCTTCAAATAGGTCACCCGATTAGGCTCTAGACTCAATACATCCACAATGGGATAGGGATATTGCTGAAAGCTCAACGGGATGGGCTGAGGCTGAAAATCAAATACAACCTTAGAGTCAGGCAAGATCTCTGACCAAAGGGAAGGATCATAAGGATCCTGAGTGCACGTCGGCGAGTTGTTTTGTAAAGCAGCGACGACAAGTTCGTTATAATCGCGAATCAATCGAGCGGGAATTTCGAAAACCGCCTCTCCTAATTCACCCTGCTTGCGATTCAGGGGAGCACTACCAATGCTCGTACCATTCACCAGCACAGTCATGTTTGAGCGAGTCGCGTATAAGGCCGCAGAATGGCGATAGCGCAAAAGCACCTTTACTGATTTTGGCTCCCAATTCTGCGGTCGCGTGAACCATAAGCGGGCTTCATCGTAGATACCTTCAAAGCGCAGTCGGTCCTGCACCACTGGACTACGATTAAACTCCAGCACGTATTGTCCTGCTGGAGCGGCCTTCACAATTGGGATAGCTAAGTCAGAGGCCGGTTGGCTAGTCCCGTCCGCTGTGGCATCGCCTTCCAATGAGGCAGTACCGGTCGGGTTTTCAGTTGCCTCCTCAGCCGTTTCAGGTAAGGACGATTGAGCCTGAACTTTGCCCATCAGTGGAGTCGATTGCAGCAGTAGGGCAGTCAGCACCATCAGCAGCAAAAATCGCACTAGGGGAGATATTGCAGCAAATCGAAAGCGGTTCATCGGTATAGATTAAAAATAAGTGTCAAAACTACTGAGATGGATAGTTCAAGGTCGGTGTGAGGACTTCGACCTCTCGAAATCGCCTGTGCTGGGGGGCCCAAGCTTCGACATGGGGAGCTTCAGTTTTGGTGCAGATTCAGCCATCTTTGTGCGAACAAGTCCTGTCCCTGCCTGAAAAATCCCGGTCTTGTGTGGGGACGCTTAGTCCCTGTGTGAGAAAACCCGGTTGATATGTGGAAACCTCAGCCTCGTGTGGGGACGCGGTATATTGCACCCCCACATCCTTAGTAGAACCCGCTATCAGTACTGCTCCCACGGAGGCTGAAATCCTCGCCGCCTCAGCAGATTCAGCCGCATTTCCTGTAATCGATGTTCCAAAGGGGGGTCAGCCACTTGTCCATCCGCCTCTTCTTGCAGCATCGTGAACTGCTCAAAGGCAGCGATTGGTTCGTCTTGAGCGAGGTCAAGTTCTGCCATGACGCGGCGGATTTCCCAGTCATCAGGACGAAAAGCTAACACTTCCTCATAGAGAATTTCTGCCTCATCCAACCGTCCCTGTTGAAACCGAACGCCGCCCAAGGCTGCTAGCGCATTCACGTTATCCGGCTCCTGCACCAGGATGGTTTCGTAAGCTTCGCTCGCCAGTTCTAACTCGCCTAGAGTTTGAGCAACTTCGCCCTGCACAAAGTAGAGGGATACATCGGTCGGGTCAGTTGCCGTCAGCTGTTCTAAATAATCCATCGCTGCTGCTGGATCGGTCATTGCCAGCGTTTGCGCATAGCGACGGTTAAGACCGAGGTGATTAGGCGCGATCGCCAGCAGCGTCTCGTACAGCGCTTGCCGTTCTGGATCAGCGGGCAATTCTCCGACTAAGTTAAGCAACTCGGGGGGCACCATTGCAGCGGGCACGGTGGGATAGTTAGCCAACCACGTGTTCAAGGCCTGCTCTGCTTGGGCGGGAGGCATCTGCTGTAGCTTCAGCGAGAGGTAGGCTGAGCCTAACTGAGCGCGATCGCTTTGGGGCTTGAGGTTGAGCAATCGTTCGTAAGCCATGAGGGCCTGCTGCCACTGCTGCTGTTGCTGCCGCACCCCACTGATACCCAGTAGAGCTGTCTCCTGCACCTGCAAGGAATCCGCTTGGCTAAAGATAGCCTCATACTGCGCAACACTAGCGTCCAAATTGCCCTGCCGCTGTTCCAGGTCAGCCATCAGAAGGGCAGGTGCAATATCGTTGGTGCCGCTAGGGGTTGCCTGATAAGCAACAATGGCAGCTCTAGCCTCGGCCCAATTTTGCCGTGCTATCTGCATTTGAGCGAGTCGGTAGTAGATAAAGTCCACAGGGGTACCTGCTGAAATGAGATCTTCGTAAATGGGAAGGAGTGACGGGTCAGGATTATCGAGCCGAATCAGTGCCTGACCAACTTGCTGTTGAACAGGCGGCTCACTGGGTAACGGCTGTAGCACACTCAACAGTTGTGATGACAGATCAACATCCGACACCTCGCCCAGGGTGTTGGCCAGAATTAAGCGCTTAGTTTGGAGGGCTAGTTGGTCAGGCGATTGTGCTAGCGCCACGTCATATAGCTCAAGGGCTTCGGCTTGATAGTTGGGTGCTTCACTCAACACATCAGCAACCTCAACGACGAAGCCGATGCTGGGGTTAGGCGTGTCGCTGAGAGCTTGCCAGTAGAGGTCGATCGCCTCTTGGTAAAGACTCATATCGTCAGACTGCCGACCAATCTCACTCAAGGCCCTAGCCAGAGGTAGAACGGCGTCTGGGCGATCGCGTAGCTCGTCTAATAGATTCAGCGCTACTGTAGTTTGGCCATCTTGCTGATAGGCCGTCACCAGAGCCGCCTGTAGATTCACATCCTCAGGAGTCGCCTGTAACCGCTGCTCCAAAAGGATAATCGCTTCATCAGCTCGTCCAGCAGGAAGCAGCGTTTGGGCATAGGCGATCGCGCCAGCATCCGTCAGCGAGTGTCCCCGTGCAATGGCCTGCTCGAACAGCGATCGCCCCTGAGTAAAGTTGCCGCTATAGGTGTAAATTTCAGCGGCCTCTGCCAGAAGTTGGGGCGAAGGACTCCCGGCAAGGAGGATGTCGTAGTCGGCGATCGCGTCCACAAATCGGCCTTGATACCCCAGCAACAGAGCTCGCCGTGCCCTTGCCTCGGCATTCTGAGGCTCTAATCTCAGCAACTCAGAGAGCGCTTCAATGCCTTGAGATTGCCACTCCGAACGATATCCGCCCAATTCGCCCACGGCAGTAAGAGCACGGCGGTTTTGAGGTTCAAGGGCGAGTACACGCTGATAGGCTTGCCAAGCATCAGCATCTCGTCCAGAGCGTTCATAGGCGATCGCTAGGCCCAGCTGAGCCGGGACGGATTGGGGCTGCTGCTGCACAGCCTGCTCAAATTCTCGAATAGCATCATTCACCCACCCCTGCTGCAGGTAGTCGTAACCTGCTTGGGTAGAGGCAGATTGAGCGATCGCCGGACGGATATCCAGCACGGGGGTCAACAGGAGACCAGCGACTAGCGATAAGGTGTGAAGGCTGAGTTTGAGGGTATTTCGTTTGCTCATGGGTCTATAGCCCTGTTTGTTGGGGTCAATAGCATTCGGGAGAGATCGTTCAGGGATTCAGGAAGGGGCAAGTTACGTCAAAATCAAGCGTTGCAGTGTCTACAGGGCGTCGAGTTAGGGGCGAGGGTTTACAGGGGACAAATCGGTCGTTGAAATATGTTTTGAGAGATTTTGAGAGATTCGTTCTGGGATAGCTGATGGGTTACCAATCTGCGCGAATGCGAATGCCTAGAAGCGTTTCAGAGAATTCGTCACGGCTCTGCAAGCTGACACCCGCCCGCACGTTTTCATACACAGGCGCGTCGTAGAACACCTCCCAAACGTCTGGCGTTTTCCCAGAGCGGAGGTCGCCATTGGACAGCTGCTGACCATATCCCAGACCTAGGCGATCGCCCTCCAGAAACAGGTCAAGAGCATTCATGCCCAGACTAAAGGTGCTGCCACTGCGGCCAACATCCCGGTTCTCATACCAGCCATAGCGGCCAAACAGACCCACATTAATGGAATCGATGAAGTACTCGACATTGAGACCGTAGGCAATTTCGCGATCGTCATCGGACAGACCAAAGCTGCCGTCATCTCGCTGAATCTGAAAAAGCTCCTCAAAGCCACTGTCATTACCCGCATCACGAGCTGTTGCGACGGTGCCTCTGATAATGAAGTTGCCTGATCGAAAACCTACTTCGGCTGCCAATCCATCCAGCGCTAAGTCACCTAAGTTGCGGCTAGAGGAGAATGCAGCCAACTTGACCTCCAGCTGATCTGTGGCACTCCAGTTGACCAAGGCACCTGGACGACTGCCAATACCAGCAGCGCTCAGGGCTGGATTGGTCTGAAAGACCGGGTTGAAGAAGTGAGTCACGACGTCTTTAGCAAAGCTGTTGCGGTCGAAGTAGGAGGTTAAATCAATCAGTCCTCCCACAAACCGCAGGTTCGGCAGTTCCCGAAAAGGCGCTGCCGAAACATACAATTCATTCAGGCTCAGTCCCTCGTCTGCAGAATCAACGAAAGCGCTGCCGCCGACCAAATCTACGGTTGCGCCAAACATCACTTGGTCATTTAGGGCATAGAGCGCTGTAGCCCTCAGCCGTCCTGATATTTCATCGTCTTGATAAATGCTGGCGGCTTGGAATTGCAGGAGGGGGCGAAAATTCTCAATCGGTTCGACACCAGCGAGTGCAGAGGCGGTTGCTTCTGTGCTTAACGTAGAGGGTTCAATAGGGTCTCCCGCTTCATCCACCTCTTCCCCATCAGCAGGGGACTCGACCGACTGAGCGATCGCCCCGTCCTCCTCAGGGGTATTGAACATCTGGTCGAGGTCATAGGCCTGATCGTATAGAGCCGTCCAATCCTCATCAGCATTGAGCGTATCAGCGTCTGTGGAGGCCAGGTGGCGATCTAGCGCCTCGTCAATTTCGTTAAATGGGACAACCGCAATCGGTTGAGCGGCCTCCACATTGTCATAGACAGTTGACGGCTGCTCCAGCTCATAAGCCTGATCGTAAAGCTCGGTCCAATTCTCCGTCTCTGTAACTATCTCAGGATCATTTTCAGGAGCATCGCTCGGCGTTTCATCAACGGCACTGAGCGGCACCACAGCGATCGCCTCGTTCGGTTCAATCGTAGGAGACGCTTCACCTGGGGCGATCGCCACTGCCGAGTGGGAAGCTTCTATCACTGGCTCAACGGCTACTGTCTCAGAGTCAGCCACTGTTTTGACAGACTGTTTTGTTGGAAGTGTCTCCGCCGAAACCCTATCGACAGCGTTGTTCTGCCAAAAATCAGGGATTTCTGACTGAACTGAATAGGCTGTCACGGACTCAGAGGGAGTTCCCTCTAGATCCATAGTTGCTGGCGAAGGAACATCACCAGCGGGCAAGGCACCGTGCAGTTGCTCGGCGCGATCAGACTCACTCTCCAATTCTGGTTCTGCTTCTGGCGTTGAGGCGTAGGCAGATTGTCCAAGAATCGCTAGCCCAAATATCAGCCCGCTCACGAATCTGACGCGCTGAGACAAAGGGCTGCAAGAGGCAGCATCAGCTGCACTTTTACATAAGCTGTAGAACAATATTTTCATAGTCTAAAACGGAAAATCCACCGCAGATTTTTTGTATTCGGTCTGATTTTCTGAGCCAATCATTAGCAGATAAATCAAGCGGGCAATAGGCAAAAATAAGAAAACTCGATATTTTCTCCAAAAGACGCTCTTCGCAACTTCCAGACACTTAAATTAAAGGTTTAAATACATGGAGTCATGCAAAAACAGCCACACTTGAATTCGAGGTCACTTAAGCAAGCGCAAATTCTATGCTGCATTTTGATGACAAGCCAAAGATGTTCATTTTGGTCTTCATCTTCAGCAATAAGCGATCGCTCCACAAATTGCCTTACAAGATTCAAGTGAACATATCAAACTGTGATTCCTTTATCTTCAAATCAGCGGAACGTAAAATTTAGACGCCTCCACTTATAAAGACTAAAAATCAAGCTGGTTAATTCATTCGACCACTAAACGAAGATAAACTTTTGACGCCTTTGTCTGACTAAAAAATGGCTGGGAGAAAGCATTAAATTAAATTGACCTGATTTAAACAAGATCAAAACCTTGGGAAGATGCACACTCTCTACCAGCAGAAAATGAGTGAATCAGGAGAAGAATAATCTCATACAGAATCGGCAAAGCCTAAAAAACAATCTGTAGGTCCGGTATTCTTGCGGCAGCAATATCACCATAGGAAGATCACTGACCTGCTATCACTCGTCTGACATATAAGATACCCTTCATAAAAAGAAACGAGCATCAGTGTTTACACGCACCAAATCAAGCTTAATCCTAGCCTCACAAGCTTGAAGTTGAGGCATTCAAGCGGATTAAAATCATTATTACGTATATTCACGTTGCTTGTTAGATTTTTATCACCCGGCAAACTAAGTACATGTACGTGATGAAGTATTTGCCGCTATACGGGCAACAAATTCACATTACTCTCCCAGCTCCAGTAACATTACTGAGGCCCATTTTATTGACAGGTCTGAATCCATAGAGAAATTACTTAGGGTCCTAGAAAATGGATCTTGATGCGCATAAACTCATCCATAACTAACCTGGAGTTGTTTATCAACGTGATAAAGCTCGAAAGTCAATCTATTAAGAAATTATGAAGCACTCTTTTTTTGAATTGACGACTTTACACTCTCTGACAGAACATCAGAAGAATTGTGCTCCTTGAGTGAAGTCTTAGCCTTAGGGCAGTTTTCAAGCATCTACCACTCCATTCAAGCATTGCGACCTGATAGCCAAGCAATATTAGTAGGCTAGGTCTGTGAACGTCTTGACTGTCCTTAGGCTAATTTTTTATTTGGATTTCGCACGATTAAGCCGGATTTGTATACCGAGCTGTTTCAAGAACGGCTAAACTTCTCATCGCTAATCCTAGTTTTATGTGAGAGAAGGAAAAGTTATATCTTGCACCTATCTTTCTTCCTGATGAAAGCAAAAAAGTAGAGAACTGAATTGAGTGTTATAAATTAGGAACTATCGCTCATCGTTGATGATGCGAACCAAAGAAATAAATGTCAGCTGATTGAGCAAGACTATAAATGGGCAGACTTTGTTTGAGGATATCTTGAACCTTATTGTCCAGGAACGGCTTGACAAGTTTTAATTGCCTTCTTGTCAGTTAGCTGAAAGGGGCCGCATCACCACTTGCCTCAGCATATGGCAGACAATAGGGCATCTCACCAAAATTCTGTGTAGTTTTAGTTATTTTTCCAGAACTTAGTACTGTTTTGAGATCTCCTAAGCGAGGTCAACTTAAAGCTTTAATGACGAACTTTTCTGCTGCAACTGGGTTACTCCAGCTTCTGGGCATCACCCCAAGCTGCTGCCGAATCGTCAAGTTGTGTTATTGACTCATCTCGATAATTGATAAATCCCAAATTTAAGTGTTGTGTGAACTGCGAGGGGTTGAGATTGGAGATTCGGAATCTTGCTTCTGCAAATTATTTTTGAGTCTTCTATCCCTTGATCGCTGAGCAGACGGCTAGAAAAAGCTACGACTTCTGTCTTTGTATTCAGAAGGGCTAATCCAGCTTGAACATCAGGTTAGTCACTGAAACAGTCATAGCTGTGCCTCACTAAACGCTCAGGTGCTTACCCGGCTCAATAATTCAGGATCTGCTCTACCCGTTGATCGCTTTGCCGTTGTTGAGAAATAGGCTGCAATGCATGTAGGAATGAGGAATTCTGGTATGACCAGCTACCATCAATACCGGTCTCCTCAAGAGCTGCACTTATTAAGTATTCTGGCTCAATCTGCCAGTCGACAGGTAAGTGGCTGCTTGAGAGTGACTGATGGTTCCCAGTATTGGCTACTGTTCTTAGAACAGGGCAAATTGGTGTTTGCTTCCGACTCGGTGGCTCCCTTCGATCGCCTGGATCGCCTCCTCAAGCGGCTCAGCAGCCGAGTTCTGAGTTTGGTCAGTCCTGTGCGGGTTCAGATCAGACTGCTGTTTGAGCAACCTGTTGAAGAAAACAAGATTACCTGCAATGACTATGAAGCCATCTGTTGGCTAGTCGAACAGCAATATCTGACAGAAGCTCAAGCGGGTGAACTCATTGAAGGGCTGGCTCAGGAAGTTCTGGAGACACTGCTGCCTCTAAGCTACGGCAGCTATAGTTTGGTAGAAGACACCCCTTTGTCAAACCGACCTCGGTTTTGCCAGCTCGATCTGCGGACATTGGTTGAGGCGTGCCAGGTTCGACGATCGCGACGGCAACCTTCGAGCAACAGTAACGGCATTGTTAGTCGGAATAACGTCAGTTCACCTGCTGCCACACCTAACAAGCCCCCTATCCAAACCTTCCGCGTGCAGCCTCAAACTCCTGTTGCGCGGGAAGAGATGCCGTCTCCTTTGGGCTTAAAGCGACCTACCATTCCGGCTCAGCAACCCGCTCAGCGACCGATTCAGCAATCGGAGCCGTCTCGCCCCGCAGGACTAGCGAACACGCGATCGTCCACTGTTCAACCCAAAGCAACCTACACCGTTGCCTGTATTGATGACAGTCCGACTGTACTAAGCGCTATTGAAGCGTTTTTAGACGATCGCGCTTTTAAAGTCTTGAGGATTGCCGATCCGGTCAGTGCGCTGATGCAAATCATCCGGAACAAACCCGATCTCATTCTGCTAGACGTGACAATGCCCAACCTAGACGGCTATGAACTGTGTTCATTGCTGCGGCGGCATCCACTCTTCAAGCAAACACCCATCATCATGGTGACCGGAAATCGAGGTTTCATTGACCGCGCCAAAGCCAAGCTTGTCGGTGCCTCTGGCTATTTAACTAAGCCGTTTACCCAGCCCGATTTGCTCAAGATTGTGTTTAAGCATCTGAGTTAGCGGCCTCTTGCAGCCACAGGCGGAAGGCAAACTCAAGACCCAAGGCAGAATCCGCTGCTAACCCAGTGTGAATTGTCGCGTTCTGGATTGTCTAGGCTTCACCACGACAGAGCGTTGCGAGTGTTGCCTAAAAAATACCCGACTGTAGCTCAAGCCGCTCTCAAATGCCCTTGATACAACGGCTAAGGCCGGCAGCAGTAAATTGACTGCACTGTTTACTCCTGAGCCACCGCAAACGATTGCTAAAACGTCAGTTTTTTTAACAGACCACCCTTTCTTTAAGTTGACTCGACATCCACCCAAGGAAAAACTATGCAGAACACTCTAACTGCCACTGTTTTAATCGTTGAAGATACTCCCTCTGAAATGGAGTTGATGAGCCATTATCTACGTGAAAGTGGCTGTGTTGTCCTTGGTGCAACAACCGCCAAAGACGCTTTAGAAATCGTGAGCAGACAGCGCCCAGACGTCATTGTGACAGATGTAGTTATGCCAGGGATTAGCGGCTTTGAGCTTTGCCGCAATCTCAAGAAGCATACTGAGACGGCTAACGTCCCAATCATTATTTGCACGTCCAAAAATCAGGACATCGACCGACTTTGGGGCATGAAGCAGGGAGCAGATGCTTACCTCACCAAGCCCTACACCCAAGACGAGCTAGTACAAGTTGTGCGCTCGGCGATGCAAAGGAAACCATGAGCATTGACAATTCTCTTAGCCTCAACGTTCAAGAAACTGGCACAATTGCGTCTCCCGCGATCGTGCAATATACCCACAGCCATCTGAAATTCCGTTTAGGTCGGCACCTGACCCTCTTACCCACCCGGCAAATTTTGGAGGTGATCACGGTCCCAGCCGCTAGTGTCACCCCAATGCCGAACATGCCACCGGCCATGTTGGGACTGATTAACCGCCGTAGTCAGGTCATGTGGGTCACCGATTTGGCATTGCTATTGGGCATCCCAGTCGCCTATCCCAACTCTCAGCAATACAACCTGGTTCTACTCCAAGTCAACCAGGTTTTGCTGGGTCTTCGTGTTCAAGAAATTGACAACATCCTTAATTTGCCGCATCAGGAGGTTTGCCCGCCGCCGGCACATGTTCCTGCTGGTTTAGTGCCATTTCTGCGAGGCTGTTACGTCAAAGAGAACGATGTTCTACTCGTCTTGAATGCGGAGGCCATTCTCCATGCTCCTGCGCTCAAAGCAGCTTGAAAACTTTCAGGGTCTCTGTCAATTAGCCCAACAGTCTCTTTTTGGAACTGACGCAGCTAGTCAACACTGATCCCTTTGGGTTGATGCCGAGCGTAACGGAATCTTCTCAGAACTGTGGGGTCTTCAAGGGTAATGACACAAGACCTTACTTCTAAAGTCTCTCTCTTCTTCGGACCTGAACTCAAATTGCATCTCCCGACTTGATAGACCCTGTCCCGTTACTTTCCTCTACTCACCGTTTTTCCCATAAGGTAGCTGACTAATGACTACAGAATTTCGACCTTCTCCTGATAACCGACTTCCCAATTCCGATGTCAATAATGCGTCTCATTCCGAAAAGCACAATACCAATGGGGCAGGGTATGCCACAAGTGGCTCAAGTGCCGTTGACATGGAGATGAAGGCAACCCAGGCACGTCAGATTGCTTCCAGTTACCCAGACGCCGGTCATAGTCAGGATTTTCAGTCCTACGTCCATCTCACAAAACCTAGCAAGAATAAGGTTTTGCAATGGTTTAGTAACCTGAGTGTAGGCCGCAAGCAGCTGGCGGGTTTGTTTACGTCGGAAGCTATCTCTGTATTAGGACTGGTGGGGGTGGGAACTTTTCTGATTGTGTCAGGCGGACGAAGTCAGCTCTTAAATCAGACTCGGTCAGAACTTTCGGTAACTCAGGCTGGGTACGTTGCTAAAATCAACCAGATGGGTCTCGGTTTTCGAGGACAGTCAGACAGCCGTGGCATCATTGACGTCGCTACAGCCGATGCACAAGGCACAACGATTACTCCAACCGCCCTAGAGAATGCAAGACGAGTTCTGCAAAATGAGATTACGGCACGTCAGATTGAATACGCCACATTAGTGGGGACTGATAAGCAGATTATTGTCAGCGCTAACGCCGATCGCAGGGGTGAAACATTTGACCCGGGTGGGCTAGTTGGAACGGTTCTACAAAATCCTCGCCAGGTCAAAGTCAGCGCCATTGTGTCCTGGGAAGAACTGCAAAACGAGCAGCCCCCCCTGCCGGAAGGATTTGAGGGCGGAGACGCCCTGATCCGCTACACCTTTACGCCTGTCACCGCAGACAATTCGGAAGAGGTCGTCGGCATTCTGGTCTCCGGCGACATTGTTAACGAGAAGCGAGCTATCCCGTTCGACACGCTGTCCTCTTTTGGTAACGGATACAGTGCCGTTTATCAATACCAAGAAGATGAGGGTTTTACGCTTGCCACGTCTATGTATGCAGAAGACAATCCGGATTTGGAGGAGGCAGTTACTGGCGTTCCTTTAGGAAACACTGACTTACTCGAACAGGCGATCGCCAATCCCGATGAAGCAGTGACTGGACGGCAAGACATTGCCGACAACACCTACACGGTGGCGGCTGAAGTCATTACTGATTTCAACCAAAGGCCCGTTGCGGTTATAGTTCGTGGTACGTCCGAGGCTCCTCTCAATGCGCTATTGCTCAACAGCCTCAAGCTACAGTTACTGGTTGCAGCGATCGCACTCATTGCAAATATCTTCCTGGCTCAGCTACTCAGAAACTCCATCACCAAACCTCTGAAAAGTTTGCAGCAGTCAGCTTGGAAATTTGGATTGGGCGATCGACAAGCCAGAGCCGAGGTCTATTCGACTGACGAAGTGGGTCGGGTCGCGCAAATCTTCAACCAGCTAGCAGACAGCATTTCCCAATCAGAAAACTTGCTCAAAGGCCAAGCCGAACGGGAAAAAATCATTGCAGAGCGGGCGAATTTAATTACCGACATCACCAGCCGTATTCGTCAATCGCTGGATGAAGAAGAGATTTTGAGCACCTCAGTCAACAGCCTACGGGACATGCTGAAGTCAGATCGAGTTCTGATTTACAAGTTCAATCCTGATCTTAAATCCGGCGAAATCACGGCTGAATCGGTCGGCAGAGGTTGGCCGCAAGCGATGGGTAAGGACCTCGAAGATCCCATGACACCAGAAGCCCTAGAGCGGTACTACACAGGGCGTGTTTCTTCGATGGCGAACCGGGACCAATCCAACTTGTCTCAGTGCCACTGTGAAATTCTCGATGACCTTGAGGTTAAAGCCAATATGGTGGCGCCTCTGTTAGCCGGTGAAGACTTAATTGGGTTGCTTTGCGTCCATCAGTGTTCTGGTCCGCGTCACTGGGAACCCGAAGAGCTAGAACTAATACAGCAGGTTGCAATTCAGATTGGCTACGCCCTCAACCAGGCCCGCTCTGTCACGCAGCAACGACTCACCGCCAACCGAGAACGACAGCTTGCTGACATCATTACCCACATTCGCGAAAACCTAGACGCTCAGCAGATTTACCAGATTGTGGTTAAGGAAGCGCGTGAAGCCCTCAAAACCAATCGGGCTGTCGTCTACCTGTTTGACGAAAACTGGAAGGGCACTATCGTAGCAGAGTCTGTGGAGTCGGCTTATCCGTCTGCCTTGGGCGATGATATCTATGATCCGTGCTTCAAAGAGAACTACATTGAGCAGTATCTCCAAGGACGGGTACAGGCGACCGGCAACATAGCCGAGGCAGGGCTAACTGAGTGTCATCTGCAGCAGCTAGAACCCTACCAAGTCAAGGCAAATCTGGTTGCCCCCATCATCGTTGAAGGGGAATTGCTGGGACTCCTAATTACTCACCAGTGTTCCAGTCCTCGTAATTGGAGTCAGCTCGACATCAACTTCTTCCGGCAAGTCGCTATGCAACTAGGGTATGCCTTGGAGCAGGCGCAACTCTTCACCCGAACGGAAGCTTTGGCAGAAGAGCGGCGTCAGAAACAAGAATCTATTCAAATGCAGCTTGTGGAACTGCTGAGCGATGTGGAAGGAGCCTCTGAAGGTGATCTCACGGTTCGCGCTGATGTCACCGCTGGGGAAATCGGCACGGTAGCTGACTTCTTTAATGCGATCGTGGAAAGCTTGCGCCAGATTGTGACTCAAGTCAAACAATCTGCTGAAGAGGTCAACAGTTCCCTTGGCGAAAACAAAGCTTCCATTCAGGCTCTAGCAGAAGATTCACTACGTCAGGCCGAAGAAGTCACCAGCACCCTGTCTTCGGTAGAGCGCATGACCAACTCGATCCAACAGGTCGCGGACAGTGCGCAGCAAGCAGCTGAGGTTGCGAATGCTGCCTCATCTACGGCTGAAACGAGTGGACAAGCCATGGATTTGACGGTCCGAAACATCCTTGGCCTGCGCGACATTATTGGTGAAACGTCCAAGAAGGTGAAGCGTCTGGGCGAATCGTCTCAGCAAATTTCTAAGGTGGTCTCCTTGATCAATCAGATTGCAATGCAGACCAACCTCCTGGCGATTAACGCCGGAATTGAGGCAGCTCGTGCGGGTGAAGAAGGCCAAGGTTTCGCAGTGGTTGCAGAAGAAGTTGGTGAACTTGCTGCTCGCTCAGCTGATGCAACCCAAGAGATTGAGCGCATTGTTGAAACTATTCAGCGGGAAACTGTAGAGGTGGTGGAAGCGATGGAGCAGAGCACGACTGAGGTTGTTGCAGGAACCCATTTAGTCGAAGATGCCAAACAAAATCTCACTCGCATTCTGGATGTTTCCCAGCAAATTGATCAGCTCGTGAATTCCATTTCTGAGACCACAATTTCCCAGGTTGAGGTGTCTGAAACGGTGACCAAACTGATGCAAGAGATTGCCAAGGTCTCGGAGCGGACGTCAGATTCTTCGATCCAAATCAGCACCTCACTCCAACGAACAGTTGAAGTCGCGCAAACCCTACAAGAGTCTGTTAGCGCCTTCAAGACTGGAGAACAGTGAGGCCATGATGGGCGACAGAGCGATGGGGCAATGAAAGCAATAAACTGATTCTCCCCTCCTCTCTCCGCCCTCCTTATCCTGCTCCTCTCCACATCTATTCCTCGTAATCCCTCTCACCTCCCTTCACTGAAATTCGCCATGGCTGACGATAAAGAGCTGCAAATCCGACTTCAGTTTCTCGATGAAGCCCAAGAATATCTCAATACGCTGGAGTCAAGACTTATTGGTCTTGCCCAAGGTGTTGATGGAGAAACCATCAACGACGCGCTACGGGCAGCTCACTCCATCAAAGGAGGCGCTGCACTGATGGGCTTTGAAATGCTGAGCGATCTAGCCCACCGACTGGAAGACAACCTCAAGGTGCTCAAGGTGCAGCGCCAACAAGTCAGCTTCGATGCGGCCTTGGAATCGCAGTTGCTGATTGCAGTGGACTGCATGGGGCAAATCGTTGGGCATAGTCGCCAGCATTTTGAGCAAGGTCACAGTATCCCGCTAGCTCCCGACAATCACTGGCTACAGGAGCATGTGCTGCCTGTCTTTGAACAGCTACGAGAGCGACTGGGCGAGCCTGAAGAAGAAGACGCCTACTCAATGCTAGCCCCCGAGGAGGACCACGATATCATTCCGCTTCTCTTTCAAAGTGAAGTAGAAGGCTGTTTGCAGCGGCTTGAAGGTGTTTTGGCAGAGTCCTCGCCCTGCCTTAGAGAAGAGACACAAATTCTAGCTCAGGAGTTAGCTGGGCTAGGGGAAATGTTGCAGCTGGAGTCGTTTACTCAGCTCTGTCAGGCCATTGGTGCTCAGGTGATTGCGATCGCCGACGATCAGCTATCGGCCACTGTACAAGCCGCTTTGGAAACTTGGAGAAGCGCTCAGGCCCTCGTGATTGCAGGGAATATCGCAGCCGTTCCCAGTCAGTTTACTGGCAGTGCAGACAATCCCTTGGCACCGCTTTCCGAAGAGGAAGTGGCTCAGACCTTTGCGGAAGCTTGGGAACAGAACGGTGACGATACCGTGCTTGCGATCGACTCTTCTCAAGTTTCAGAAGAGACGTTGCCGCTGACAGAAGTGGGTCTCGTCCCCTCCGAGTTCTTCCAAGAAGATTTTGCCGACGTCACGGTTAATGGCAACGATAGTGATTACTTCGAAGCGCAGAGTAGCGATGCGTTCTTACCTGACTCGACTGAACCGTCCCCTGCTGAAGTTCCCTTTGACGAAACACCACCCACAGCTTCGCAGACGGTGAACGACACTGAGGCCGCTCCCCAGACTGACAGCACTGTGAGGGTTCCAGTTAAGCAAATCAATCAGCTCAGCGATATGTTTGGAGAGTTGATTATTGAGCGGAATCGTCTGGAAGTTGAGGTGCGGCGACTTCGGGGACTGGTCACCACCATGCAAACCCGAATGCGAACTCTGGAAACGGTCAATAGCGACTTACGCAATGTCTACGATCGCGTCGCAACCCAGAGCCAAACCCAGTTGGCAACATCGACAGCAGCGGTTGCTTCTCCTGAACTGACAATGTCCGACAATTCTACACAGGCCTTTGACGTTCTTGAACTGGATCGATATGGTGAGGCTCATCTGCCCTTTCGAGAAATCATCGAAACCATCGTGCAGCTGCAAGAGGTCGGCGACGATATTGACTTGTCGCTCAACAATACGGAACAAACGGCTCGGGGGCTTCGGAAGACATCTCGTCAGTTGCAGAAATATTTGACCCAGCTGAGGATGCGTCCCTTGGCCGATATCTTTGATCGTTTCCCTCGGGCGCTGCGGCAAATGTCTCTTCAGTACGACAAGCCGGTGACGCTCAAGCTCAAAGGCGAAAATACGCTGGTTGACCGCAATGTTTTGGAAGCTTTGCAAGACCCGCTGATGCATATTTTCCGCAACTGCTTCGACCACGGTATTGAAGACGTGGAAACCCGTCAGCAACACGGCAAACCGACGACGGGAACCATCTCTATTTCAGCGAAGCAGCGCAGCGGACGAACCATCATTACCATTCGCGATGATGGTGGCGGCATCGCGCTAGAGAAAATTCGCGATCGCGCCATTAAAATGGGGCTTGATGAAGCTCTCCTCGCTGCGGCTAGCAAACAAGATCTGCTGTCGCTTATTTTTGAACCCGGCTTCAGCACCGCTAGCGAAGTGACCAACCTGTCAGGACGCGGAGTCGGCATGGACGTTGTTCGCAGCAAGCTGAAGGAGATTCGAGGCGATATTCAAGTCGATACCGAGGCCGGAGTCGGCACTGTCTTCACACTCTCAATTCCCTTCACGTTGTCAGTCACTCGCGTCCTGATTGTCGAGAGTCGCGGGATGCGGATGGCCTTCCCCGTTGATGCTGTGGAAGAAATGTTCAGTCTTGAACCGGAGCAAATTCTCTCAACCGTCGGCAAGGACAGCTTCGAATGGAATGGAGAACTGCTACAGCTCGTCAAACTGTCCGACTGGCTCCACTTTAACTGTCCGGTGTCGTTGGAAAGTCCAGAAATCGCTCCAGCTATTTCAACCCCAACCGTCCTGTTAGTGCAATACAATCAGCGCCTTGTCGGTATTCAGATTGATCGCTCTTGGGGCGAGCAAGAAGTAGCGCTAAGGCGGGTTATCGGCAACCTACCCATGCCAACCGGATTCAATAGCTGCACCATTTTAGGCGATGGTCAAGTAGTCCCCTTAGTAGCAGTGCCCGAGTTACTTTATTGGATTGCGAGCTGTGAGGCATCTGGGACTAAGCCGTCCGTAGACGATTCGCTCTCAACCTATTTGCCCGCAGGCGCTGATAGCGATACAGGCTCACCGCTGCTACGAAAGCCGACCGTCCTGCTGGTGGATGACTCTATTAACGTCCGTCGCTTTATTGCCCTGACGTTGGAGAAGGCGGGCTATCAAGTGGCACAGGCCAAAGACGGTCAAGATGCCCTTGACAAACTCAAAAGCGGACTAGCCGTTGAAGCTATCCTTTGTGATGTTGAGATGCCCCGCTTAGATGGCTATGGCTTCCTATCCCGTGTCAAGTCAAACGTTGAGCACCAGCAAATTCCAGTCGCCATGCTGACCTCTCGGGGCAGCCCTAAACATCGTCAGATGGCAATGAATTTGGGAGCCGCAGCCTATTTCACAAAACCCTATAACGAACAAACTCTACTCAAAACCTTAGAAAGCCTAATTGAACCAGCCTTGGTGTAGTTTTTCCTAAGTCCCTTTGAGGCTGAATTGACGATATCTCTTCTGCACGACGAGACTAAGCCCTGTCCCTGAGGAGGACGTTGTGTCCCAAAATGCCCTCGTACGAGTCCGTCGCAATCGATCGCATGAGCCGACTCTGAGGCTACTCGCGTTTCGACTTAGACAGCATTGGTTTTGCCTACCACTGGCGATCGCTCGTCGAGTCATTCCCAGACCGGTTACGCCAGAGGGCAAAGCCGCCGGACTGATTCAGCTGAAAGACGAAAATATTCTTGTCTTGGATGCGGCTCGATTAATTTATGGTGTGGACATTCCCCAACTAGCCGGAGAAACAACAACTTCTCCATCAGCAACGATCGCTCAGCCACAGGAGCACAACATCGTTATTGTCGAATTACCTCAGAGAGGCTCAGTTGGACTACTCGTGGATGGCACCCCGGTTCTCAAACGAGTTCGTCAATCTGCCTTCAGCCCAGTCCCGGCAGTTTACCTCACTGTGCATCGGCTAAACGGCGTCAGCCACGTCGTCAACCCTAATGCGCAAGAAACCAATAGGTCCGCCGAGCCAATGTTCTTCCTATCGATTGAAGCGCTACTCCCAGCTTAAGTCTCATCGATTCAGTTCTCACCCTTTGTTCTTACAGCTAGCTTGCCAGTTTCTGTGCTCGCAGTTGCCCACAGGCGGCGTCCTTCTCTAGTCCGCGAGAATATCGCACGCTAACAGCAACATGGCGTTTCTCCAGTTCATGTACGAAGGCTTGAATTTGAGCATCGCTGGGACGCTGATAATCCACTTCACTAATGGGATTGTAGGGAATTAGGTTGACGTGGCTTTGGAAACCGCCGACCATTTCGGCCAACTCGGTCGCGTGATGCGGCAGGTCGTTCAGTCCCGCCAGCAAGATGTACTCAAAGGTGACGCGCCGTCCCGTGATGTTGACGTACTCGTAGCACTCTTCGATGAGGTCGGTGAAAGGATATTTGCGAGCGCTGGGAATCAGCGTCTCTCGCAGAGCTTGGTTGGAAGCATGAAGACTGACTGCCAGCGTAACTTGTAGATGCTCCTCTGCGAGGCGGCGAATTTGTCCTGGAATGCCGACGGTAGAAACGGTGATCGATCGCTGGCCAATACCAATATCCTGATTCAGCGATCGCACTGCCTTCACGACGTTCTTACTATTGAGTAGGGGTTCGCCCATACCCATAAACACAATATTGCTCACCCGCCGACCAAAATCGTCCTGCACGGTCAACACCTGATCCACAATTTCGTGGGTTTCTAGGTTTCGCAAAAACCCACCCTTACCCGTGGCACAAAAGTCGCAGGCCATCGGACAGCCTACCTGAGATGACACACACACCGTGAGCCGTTTTGCGGTAGGAATACCCACCGCTTCGATGATGTGACCGTCTGTTAATTTCAAAAGATACTTGACTGTGCCGTCTGGAGATACAGAACGAAAATGAAGCTGCGATCGGCCAATGGGAACATCCGCAATTTCAGCCCGCCATGCCTTCGAGAACACCGTAATATCCGATAGGCTACGCGCATATCTCTCATAGATCCACTGGTGCAGTTGCTTACCCCGATACTTCGGCTGTCCTTGAGCCGTCACCCACTCCGTTAGCTCATCCAGCGACTTCCCCAATAGGGGAGATGATGCTAGAGACGGCGAAGCTGAAGCGATCGCAGGACTATCAGGAACCAAACGTGCAGGCATGTAAAGAGCCATCGATAAGAGACTCTCACCATTCTAATACTCATCCGATAGTTGTCCCTTATCGCCATTAATCCACCTCAGCACACTTTAAGAGCAGTCGTGGAAGCGATTAGTCAGCTCAACTCCAGAACATTCAGCAAAAACCCTACCAGCGTCGGGGGTTTCTATTGGAGAGCAACGTATACAATTCGCCAATACCAACCGTATCAGCCTGTTTTCAGTTAAAGCGTTTTACTGGCAGAGGCAAAAAGTTTCTTGAAAGGCAATATTTGAGTTTGAGTTCCTCACTAAACATCATATTTAAATAATCACTCTCGCCAAATACATCCGGTATATTTGAACACAAAATCCTTGAAGTATAGCGGCATGCATTTGAGTCAAGCACACCCTACTCTCTGTTCCCTATTCCCTGCTTCCTTAAGACACTGCGATGTACTGACCAAACTACACAGGGCTACAGATTAACGACTTGCTCCAAGATTTTCTTCTGGGAAGAAGAGTCGAGTAACACTCAGGTTGATTAAATTTTCTTGCCGATAAAATTGGCAGTCTTTTTTCAGGAAAGACGAATTACCGCAATTTCAATAAGTTGTCTAAAGGTAGTGACACGTGGATAGAGTTGTTCAAGAATTTCTTACATTTACCCTTGATTCTGATAATGATGGCATCCCCGAAAGTGCTCGCACTGAAACGTATACCTATGACGCTGCTGGCAATCAAACGGCATACAGGCTAGTCGCTGATTGGAATGCTGATGGTCAGGCAGATAGCGTCACTCAGGAATCGTGGTCTTACGACGATCAGGGCAACCAAACCTCCTACGTTCTAACACTAGATTTTGATGGGGATGGACAAAGTGACAGCGTTGTCACCGAAAATTATGACTATAACGAAGCCGGTCAAGAAATAATTTTTATTAGTGAATCTGATACTAATGCAGATGGTCAAGCCGAAAGTATCAACCGAAGATCTTCTGCTTACGATGACCAAGGAAATCAAACATTATTGAAGGTCGAAGCAGACAATAACGCTGATGGTCAGCCAAGTTTTGTTGCTGAAAAGAGCTGGCTATATGATGATTTTGGTCGACTTCTTTCAAAGCTTGACAACGTAGACAGTGATGGCGATGGACAAAGCGATTTTGGTACTCGCGAAAGCTGGGTTTACGATGCAGTTGGCAATCCAGTTCTTTATATTGATGAAAGACTGGGTGAAGACCTCCAGATTATTTTCACTTCAGAAGAAAGGCGATCGTTTGACGAGAACGGCAATCTCATTTTGCTTATTGAACAAGACGATCAGGATGGCGACGGACAGATTGACCAGAGCACTCTAGAAACCTGGAAGTACGATGATCTAGGCAATCTTGTTGAATACGCCGTAGATTATGCCGTAGATGATACGGATAGTCCTGATTTTGACGAGATCTGGAATTTCACAATTGAAACTGACGATCAGGGACGCTTTCTATCCTATTTCTACGAGTTTGACTGGAATGGTGACGGCGATTTTGACACTCAAGAGGTCTATCACACTCGGACCTACAGCAATGACGGTCAGCTAGCCGCGATTGACTCGGCTGAGTTTGATCTGACCGGTGAGGCCATCTCTTACGATTTTGGCAGCCCGTCTCCTTCCAGTAGATTTCTGTACACCCCTTGTGAGCTGGATTTGACCGTCCATGACGTTAATGGACTAGTGTTTGAGCTGACGCAGACACCTTTTACGGGAGGAAGTCCGCGCACAACAAGTGCGGCTTCTTTTCAAGCCTATTTTGAAGACACTCCTGTTTTAAGCATTGACAGTTCTGATGATTTTTCCTCTAACAGCTCAGAGGATATTGAATTGTCCAATCTAGACGGTCAGCTGGCCTACACCCGCAGCTATGACTGGTCTCGAAGCGGATCATCCACTTCTGAAACTATCTATGATTACGATGCTGAGGGCGATCGCAGTCGGGTTGTTCGTTCCTATGAATCCGAAGATTTCGGCTCTCTCGATCCCTCCAGTTTCGGCAAGATTTCAGGGGAAACTGTTACCCTCTACGACGACGATGGCACTATTCTTTCGGAGTCAGAAACTTGCACTGAGACTAATTTTTTCTCCAGTGAAGAAACCGTTGTCAATTCAGAGCGAACATTTGCTTACCGTCCAACAGGCGTCCTGGCGTCTGAAACAGTTGTCGTTCAATCCGTCACAACAACGCAGGATCTAGATCGGGGCAATCCTGATAGCTTTATCGAGACGACGGTCCGGGAGTATAACGATCGCGGTGACTGGGTACTGTTGACCTTAGAACGTGATGAAGATGCCGATGGCAGCATCGATTACCGGGAAACGGAGACGCGATCGCTAACGTATGCAGACGCCTTGGTCGTAGACACGCTGGTGGATGAGAACGACGGTGATCTCAGCGCAGGTGATGTGTCTTTGAGGGAGGCGATCGCCTTTACCGAGGCAGGCGGCACCATCACCTTCGACCCCAATCTACAAGGCACCATCACCCTGGATGCAGCACTGGGCGAGTTAGTTATTGATAAGGCGTTGACTATCGACGGTACTGGCTCAGACCGTATTACAGTCAGCGGCAATGACCAAACCCGCGTTTTTCGCCTCGAAGCCGACACTGAGATTAACGACCTCACTATCGCTAATGGTAAAGCCGAGAAGGGCGGTGGCATCTATGGCGCGGGCGTAAATCTCTCAATTTTCAACAGTGTTATAGCAGACAATACGGCGATTAACGGCGGCGGGTTTTACCTAACAGAAGGCGATGTCACGGTCTCAGACAGTTCGTTTATCAGCAACTTGGCGGAAGAATCCATTGAGGTCAACGAAGGGACTTCATCGGGAGGCGCTCTTTTCTTACAAGAGGGTCGCCTAACGATTAATGCCTCCACCTTTGAGAACAACATTGCCAGAAATGCTGACTCACTGGGTGGCGGCGTTTTCGCTGAAGATAGTGTGGTTCAAATTAACGACAGCGCCTTTTCAGGCAACGCAGCCAATGGCTCAAACAATGCTGGCGGCGGCCTCTATGTTACCCACACCGCCCTGACCGACGAGGCTGAAACGGTCATCACCAATAGTGAGTTTTTCGGCAATAACGCGAGCGGACTGTCAAGCAATGGAGGGGCGATCGCTCATCAAAACGGCTTTCTCACTATTAGTGACAGTACGCTTAGCGGCAACTCAGTCAGTGGTATGAATGCATTTGGTGGAGGTCTCAACAGCCGAAACGGTTACGTCACCATCGATAGCAGCAGAATAGACAGTAATTCAGTTTTAGGAACAACAGGCGCTGGCGGGGGGATTGCCAACAATTCGCCTGATGGCACATTGCAAATCGCAAACACGATTATTCGCAACAACCGCGCATCGATTGACTCCAGTCGAGGTGGCATGACGGGTGGGGGCATCGATAATGTTGGTCTACTGAGCGTTAATACCAGCACGATTGATGGTAATGGAGTGTCCGGGACGGGGTCTGCTGGAGGTGGCATCAATACCTCTGGCGACTTTGCCTTAGAAAGCAGTACTGTTAGCAACAATTTTGCTGCGGCCTCGATCAGTGCCATTGGTGGCGGTCTCAACATTACTGGTAAAGAGTCTGTCGCTATTCATAACAGCACCTTGAGTGGTAACTCAGTCAGCGGCGGAGACTTCACGACGGGCGGAGCTGTTTTTGTTGGGTCGTCCGTATCGCTTAACCCCACCGAAACCGAGTTCGTAATTAGCAACAGCACCGTCACTGATAATCTGGCACCGACATCAAATTTTCCTTCGTTCACCGCAGTAGGAGGTATGGACAGTGAGGTGGCGACGACAGTTGTTTCAAGCATCATTGCGGGGAATCAGGAAAGCGATATTGCTAGCTCATTTAGAGAGAACAACAACTTTGTGAGCCAGGGGCATAACCTGATTGGCACCGGAAATGGCGCTGTTAGCTTCAACCAGCCTACGGATAGTGTTGGCATCACGGACCCCGGACTGGAACCGCTGGCCGATAACGGTGGCCCGACTCAAACTCATGCATTGAAGGACGAGAGTCTAGCCATTGATGCCGGCAGCAATCCTGACAACCTGACGAACGATCAGCGCGGTAATGGGTTTCTTCGGGTGCTCGACGGCGACGGCGATGGCGTTGTGCTTCCTGATATTGGGGCGTTTGAAGCGCTTGCCGCTATGTCTAACCCAACCGCAGGACAGGCACTCTTTGAAATCGCGGCAGGTGAGACCGTCGCAATTACAGGATTTGGCGGCGTCGGGCGTGGGGCACGTCCCGGTGAGGCCACCATTCAAGAAGTGGATACCCTCAAGTTCGTCGGCGAAGCATTCACGGCGGACACCATGCAGCTGATGAAAAACGGCTCCGACCTCGTTATTAGCTTTTTGGGAGACACTACTGGCACACAGGTTACGCTGGAGAACTTCGCCCTAGACGAGTTAGACAACCTCCAGCGACAAACGGGAGGCGCTGTCGACTTGGGCAACATTATTTTTGGTGACGAGTCCGCTGTCGAAGATAGTTTTGATGTGTTTGATGCGGATTCTACTCAGCGCTATCTGTGGAATCCCAACACCGTCACGTTCCTGAATGATTTGGACAACACCGTTCAAGGCCGATCGCACTCCGACGACATCATCAATGGACTGGGTGGTGATGACACCCTCCTCGGTCTCGGTGGTGATGACACCCTTCGAGGCGGTGAAGGTGATGATGTTTTAGACGGCGGTCCTGGCGACGATGTTTACACAGGCGGCGAAGGAGCTGATATTTTCGCTCTGACCAATCAGGAGGGCACAGATACCATTACCGATTTTGAGGTGGACCGAGATCGCATCTCACTCGGGAATACTCTCACCATCGCTCAGGTCAACTTAGTTGAATCCGGCAATGACACTGTCGTTCTAGCTCCAGAGAGTGGAGCGATCGGAGTCATTCAAGGGGTGATTGGACTGGATGAGGCTATTTTTGCTGCATTAGCGTAAGCAGTGCATTGCTGCGAGAATGCGGCTTCTTCCTGATTGCTCTATTTGGGACTGCGATATGGAATTGTGCTAACGTCTCGTCTCGGTTACCAGCGTCAAACTCGCCCATCCCCCTTGAGCATTGTATTGACGGATCAGCCGCTGTCGCTGATTCGGAGCAATCAGCCATCCGACTTCTAGCAAGATTGGCTGACGCGGTTCGATGTGAGTGGGGCAGGTCGATGAAGCGCCATCTGGTAGCAGTAAGACTTGCACGGCCTGTGAACCCGTCTCAAATACAATGCGATTATCCAGAATAGTTCCCTGGGACTGAATGGGAGGATTCCCTTCGCCAAACTGGAGTGTCTGCTGCAAAGTACTGCCCTGGCGCACAATTTCCAGTTGGGTAGGATACGTATCGCTGGGCTGCAAGTCTGGATAAACCGTGACTGCTTCGCCAACCCACGTTCCCACTAAAGCTGCCAAAGTCAGCTGCGGGCGCTCTGAGGGTGCCGTTCCCTTCAAATGTTCTCGAATCAACGTCAATTGGCTAAGCTGTCGGGTTTTGTCAAAAAGCTGGACCAGCCGCAGGCGATGATGATCTGCAATTAGCCCCAATTCAGCCCCAAACTCTGAAAATGGTCCCCACTGAATTGATCCCTGAGAAAACGCCCCATTCTCCAAAAACAGAACACTTTTCGCGAGAGAACGGTACTCCAAAACGGTTTCCTGAGCTGGCTCTCCCGCAGGGTGCTTGGTGATTTCTTGACGCATGAGGTTTCCCCCATTCAGAGGCTTCAAGGCTACCACTGAAGGAGTGTCCTGAAGCAGGTCCCCCTGAGCAGACAGCTGGGTAAATGACCCTACCCAAGTTCCCGCGTTTTTCAACAACCGTTCCCACTGCGATGCCATGTCGTTCTCCTAAACCTTGCCCTGCGGATAAGGTCGCACATTTTGGGGCAGGTCAGGACATAGGCAGCACCTGATCGATTGAGAAAACTAGAGTACTCGCCGTCCACCAGGTTTGTTCATCCTTCGTCCTGACTCCTTTCAACAACTGTCGCCCCAACAGTATCAATTTTGAGGGGACGGGCATCGACGACTTCAATATCGTGCTGTTGCCAAGTTTCCGCCATGGCCTGAGCGATCGCCCCGGCCCTTGCCTCACTCCCCAAAGCCAGCAGCGTTGGACCAGCGCCGCTAATTGTGACGCCATAGGCCCCAGCCGCCAAAGCCGCCTGCGCCACCGAGTCATAACCGGGGATAAGTGACTTGCGATAAGGCTCGTGGATGCGATCGCCAATGGCCGTTCGGAGCCAATCACCGTTGCCGGTCTCCAGTGCTCGTATCAGCAAGCCCAAGTGTCCCATGGTATAGATAGCATCAGCTCGCGAATACTGCTGAGGTAACACTTGACGCGCCTTTGCCGTAGAGACCTCAAAGGCTGGCACCACGACGATGGGCACAATCGTGGAATGCCAAGGAACTTCGCAGAGAACACCTTGACTTTGATCGTTGACCGTTGCCAATCGGCAACCCCCCAACAAAGCCGGAACGACGTTATCGGGATGGCCTTCAATTGCAGTGGCTAACTGAGCCAGCGCCGCCCCATCAAGTGGGGAGCCGGCTAGAGCATTAGCCCCCAAAATCCCGCCTACGATCGCCGTTGATGAGCTGCCCATTCCCCTCGCCAATGGCACGTCTAGCTCAACAGTGATGTGGACAGCTGGCACCGTCTGACCCATATGCTTGAAACACTCGCAAAAAGCTTTGTAGGCTAAGTTTGAGGAATCCGTTGTAACGTGATCGCGCTCCGCCCCGGTCACAACGATTTCCAAAGGGCTTGATTCACTAGAGCGGGTGAACTGGAAGCGGTTATAGCGAGTCAAAGCGGCTCCCAAACAGTCGAAACCGGGACCAATGTTAGCGGTTGTTGCAGGTACTGAAACCAAAAACGAATCCGTCAAAATTACGACTCCCCTCAATAGGTATCGAAGGTCACCCCCCGTTTTGAGAATCGCATATTACCATTCAACGGGTTTTGAATTACAAAGATTGGCCGTATCAAAAGGTCAACTGGCAGAATAAGAGAGTTTGAAACATTCGTGTTGATTAAACGTCCCTTGACTGGGATTACAAGCGATTAAAAGATTGATACCGGAGACGGGGTTGCCATGAAAACGCGCTTTTTATCAGTTGGACTTGTCATTTTAGGCAGTAACGCACTAGCAGTTGGGGCGATCGCGAACCCTTTGCCATCCCCCACTACCTCCATGACCGATTTAGAACTGCCTGTTGTAGAGAACGCAGTTCCATCCAAAACAGTGACCGATGCACCCAAGCTGGCCGAAGTTTTGCCCGAAGGGGGCTTCACAGACGTATCGCCAACTCATTGGGCCTACACTGCGGTCACCAATTTGGCAGAAGACTACGGCTGTTTAGCGGGCTATCCAGATGACACCTTCCGTGGAGAAGAATTCGTCACTCGCTACGAGTTTGCGGCGGCGATGGATGCTTGCCTGGGAACTCTGCTGGAGCTAGAACAAGGACAGCAAACCAACAGCGAGGTTGATGCCATTTTGGAAGAGCTGACTGATCTGCAACGTGAGCTGGGTACTGTGTCCGACGAAGTCGAAGAGATAGATTCTGAATGATGGCTGGAAGCGTTGGTTAGAGCAGCATCAAGCTCAAAATCGTGAGTCAATCCAGATCTTGCAGTTGAGTTGAGGCTGACTGCTTTGGCTCCCTGCCCTCCAAATTTGGGGGATTTCCGGGGCGAATGCAGAGAATAATGTTTCAGTACAAGATCTGAAAACATGAAAAAGCGCAAAGGCTTATCGGCCTTTGCGCTTTGCGATAGTGGGGCGATCGCGCTCTAGCTTTTGGCCGCGCTATGACCCATCGCACTGACTGCATTGCGGGTGAAGTTGACACGCTGCTCAAAGTCGAAGGACTTAATGGTTTCAGTGAATTCCTTCGTGTTTTCAGGCAGTTCGTAATTATCAGGGACATTCACGATATCCCCAGACTCCATCCCCTGAGCCAACAGCAGCCAAACATCAAGCTTGCCACTAGGGCTTAGCGCACCATATTCGCGACTCACTTCGGTGTCTGTACCGTTCGCAATATCACGCTGTGCCTGCAGCTGATCTTCTTCGGAAAGCGGCTTGATTTTGTCATAAATCGGTAGGGCTACACCTTCAACTTTATGACCAGGTGCCGGCGTCAAATTTTCCTTGAGATCTAAATAGCCGTACCACAGAAGAGCTAACTGAGTATCTGCATCAAATTGTGCAAATTGCTCTAACGGCTGTCTAACTTCTTCAAGTGTTGTATATGTCATCAAGATTTCAAATTACATCAGGCGGCTGCAAATCGTTCGATTCACGACCGCATCTGATTTACAAATTAGCGAGATTCTGATTGACAAAACACCCTCAAACGTAACAAATGCAACCGTTTCGAATTTATTCCTAACAGCACCTTGACACCTTTCGTTGGGCACAGAAAACCAGACGACAGGATCACACTCAAAGGGAAAACCGTACAGTCTATAGGCGCAAATTACACGTCCTGGGTACGGTCCATGGGCAAAGACGGCGGGCTATGCTGGCGGTATGCCGTAATTTTATGGGTTGATCACATGAGCTTACTGGGCAATATTATCTGGCTGATTTTTGGTGGTTTTCTCAGCGGTGTGGGCTATATTCTGGGCGGCATTAGCACCTGCCTGACCATCATTGGTCTTCCCTTTGGGTTGGAAACCATTAAAATCGGCATTGCTACCTTCACTCCCTTTGGTCGAGAGATTAAAAAGGATCCGGCTGCAGATACGGCCTTGGTCCAGATTCTCAATATTGTTTGGATTGTAGTTTTCGGCTGGGCGATCGCTCTCAACCACTTGATCTGGGGCGCTATCCTTGCGATTACGATTATTGGCCTACCCTTTGCCAAGCAGCACTTTAAACTAATGGTTTTGGCTCTATTTCCCTTTGGCCGCAGCTTCGAATAGTCCCTCTACTTTCGCTATCACGTTTCCCAGTCCTTTGGTGATCCGAAATTCTGATCTGTTGCACCAGTGCACATGTATTCTGAATTTGCCTCTATCCTCCAATGCTGAAGAAGCCTGATCTCAGAATCCCTGAATTTATAGGGCCAAGGGGCCAGCTCAAGCCCTCTGGGCTCAACGACAAGATTTAAGAAATTGACGTTTTGTCCATCACTGTAGAGAATTTGATCATCAATATCACTTGCCGATTTTTCAGAGTATGACTAACTTAGAGCCTACGTTAAAGCCAGAAATTCGACGTCCCAAAGCAGGATTCACAACTTACGCCGAGCTTTTGAATGGAAGAGCCGCGATGGTTGGCTTTATTGCCCTCGTAGTCATTGAGTACTTTACAGGCAAAGGTCTTTTATCGCTGCTAGGAATTGTTTAGGAACTGCAAACGCGCCTTGTGCCTCACAAGGATCTGTCACTGATGCCTTGTTTTGTACGGATTGCCATTTCTAGAGTGGGGAAGGAGTTTAAGTAGGGGACAGTAGCAACGCAGTCTACGTTAGTTTGGCCAGGTTAGAAAGGCTGCTTTGCCAAAATCTGTTATCGTAGTTCACTTACTTTTCAGTGATGTGTGTTCCAGCCCATTGGGAATACTGCGGATCCACACGCAACCCCTCCAAATACCGCCGTCAGGGTGTCCAACCCCCTAAGCTTTGTCGTTCATAATGCGATCGCCCGTGTCTATTAAACGCTTGTTTAGAAAAGAGCCTGTTGTGAGTACTGTCGTTACGGCAGGAACGGTCAATATCTTATTGGGAATGCTGGAAGGTCAAGCGATGCTAGCATTTCTAGGCGTTTTGGTCGTCAGTGGAACGATCGCAGCACGCGGTTGGCAGAAATATGGACGCTTAGAAGTCCAGATTCCTGAACGCACTCCCATTCGTTACCTGCCGGAAGAAACGTCTCGTCCACCCATGCCCATAATCGGTCTCTCCTCCCGCCGCGATTCTGAGCCAGATTAAACCAGGTCAGAAGGAGCTGATCGGTCTAACCAAAGTTATGCGCCATGTGGATTGGGATTGGACAGAGTGAAAACTTTGCCTTCTCGTCGAGGTCCTGACAGGCGAACGACTTATGGATCGACAGAGCGACCTTTATCCTTGCCCTTGCCGGTATGGTAGAGAGAGAGTCTTAAGGGAGATATGCTGAAAATTACAGACCGTATTGCCGTTCCGCTCAGCGAAATCGAACTCAGTGCCATTCGATCCCAAGGGGCTGGTGGTCAGAACGTCAATAAAGTGTCTACGGCCATTCACCTCCGCTTCGACATCAGAGCTTCTTCCCTGTCTCCCATTTATAAAGAGCGTCTGCTCAAGCTAAATGATCACCGCATTACCCAAGATGGAATTGTTGTAATTAAGGCCCAACAGCATCGCACTCAAGAGCACAACAAAGAAGATGCCCTGAAACGGTTGAAGGCCTTGATCAAGAGTGTCACGACAACACCGAAGAAACGTAAGCCAACCAAACCTTCTAAAAGCGCCCAGCGAAAACGCCTTGAGCGGAAAGCAAAACGCAGTCAAATCAAAGCTTTGCGGGGTAATATTCGCGAGTAACAGCGAGCCGAGCGCTACGCATACGAAACATAATCGCGGCAGTTGATGATGGGCGCATTCTGCTGATGCCTCATCGGACACTGGTTGCGATCGCACCTTTGACAAAGTGATTGCTCTGCCAGGGCTGATTGCTGAAGCGGGTAAAGGCTAACTCCCTGACGAATATACCCCTCAGCCTCTAAATCAGTTAGTAGCTCATCTGCTAATAAAATGCAGCGCTGAGCATTCAGAGTGTGGCAGGCTTTCTTTAATCCGGTTAGCGTTTCTCCAAATTGCCCAGCCGCTTGGTTAATCACAACGGGCACCTGCTGCCAGATTCCGCGAAAACAAGGCGGTGCATCTTGAGCGTAGTGATCCCGATACTGAAGCGTATAAGTACCATCACTGTAGCAACGGGTGCGAAACCACCGCTGGAAAGGTAAACCCAGATGACCCTGAGGCTCAAACGTATCCCACCAAGAACGGTACCATCCTTCCCACGGAAGCTGGAGAATGCGCTGAATCTGTGACTCTTGAAAGCCACCATGTTGCAGCAGGGCGATCGCGTCCGACAGACTGATGCGCCAGCCCAACGTTTTTAGCTCAGACTGACAGCGCGTCAACGATTGATAATCTTTAACTGAAAAATGGTCTTCATTGGGTGCTCCTTCCGATGGCGTACACCAGAGCTGTTCGTACTCAATCACCGCATCGGCGTGTTCAGCGCCCTTCTGACCAGGGGGCGGGCCAACCGTTACTTTCAACTGATTGATCTGATGCGGTAGGGCGATCGCCGGTGTACAGTCCACTAACAGTGATTTCAATAGAGCCGTATCGGCGATCGCCAACGCCAACTGAACTTGATTGCGATCAAGTCGAGACGTCTTTTCCTGAAGCTTCATCAAGTCTGAAGAAATCATCTCGATTACCTGGTCAATCACCTACAAAAAACCGCCGAGATGGCACATTCAAGGTCCTCGACGGCTAGGGGGAGCTAGATGAGACATAAAATTTGCTAATAGTCATCATCACTGCTTCTTATTTCAGTAATACGGCAGAATACTGAGGAGTGGCTGCACCACCTCAACAAACTTTGAGCTTGTTCGAAAAACGCAACACTCCATAACGCAAGGTGAAGACAGACTACAGGAATCCCATTGCAAAAGTGCACTGGGTAGCGTCCGGGTTCCTAGCGTCTCGCGCGAGGGTTTACCGTTTGGTCTCAACAAAATTGGCGACGGAGCAGCATTGTCCAATTAGAAAAAATCGCCTCAACCATCACAGAGTGGCCGAGGCGACATATAAGCTTTAGCCATCTAGGCTCGTGTATCCAACCGTCTCGATCACATCGCTGTATCCACGGTAGTTTGCGCCGTTGTTGATGCTTCCTTATCAACATCAATAACGTAGTGTCCAACCAAGAGAATGCGCTCGTAAGCCATGAGATAGAGGTGTAATACGCTGGGATCGGCTTCATCTCGGTGAAGAACCAACCCGTTTATACCCACATCCATACGATAGTTGATAATTTTGTCATTCTCATCCAGCAAAACGCTGAAGAACGGCACGCTTTCAGGGGGTTGTTGCTTCAATTCTTCATAGTCTTGGGTAAACGGCGTACCAAATCCCATAGGACGATAGACACCATCGGAATAGTTCTCTATCGGCAGTTGAGGGACTTGTTCCAAATCAATACCGCTCACGATCAAACGGCGAGGTACACCCTCGTTGTTGAGCATGACTAGCTCGATCTCTGTCAGCTCTTTATCCGACAGAGGCGACTCAATCTTTCTTGCGATCGCATGGTCCAGAGTGGCAATTTCACTCAAATTTGACCCCCACAATCGCTGGTCAGTATAGATACCAGGCGCAACAAAGCTCTGGAACTTCACTGAAGATTGCCGTAGCTCTGCATAGTTCTCCCAAGGAGCCCCGTCGTAGACAACTAGATCAGCTTTATCCGCCTGCTCGTTACGCACTAATACTGCTGCATCAGCGCGGTCAGACCCTTCAACACGAGTATCACTGACGACCGTCCGGAGACGATCAATATCAAAAGTACTGCCTCTCAGGAATCTAAACCCAATCCAAGGCTCCATGGAGCGAGCATGAAGCAGGTAGCTAACATCCGGATTTCTATCGCGGACCATCTGGGCATAGGTTCCCATCGGGAATCCAAAAAAGCCTTGATAGACTTTGCGCGTCGAACCGTCCTCTTCCACAACAGAGACTGCTAATTCCCAATGCCCTGCCCCTAAGCAATTATTGGTCAAAGAAATCACGAGCTGATCGCTGTCATAACCCGCAAACCCATCAGGAGCATAGATGTGCTCTGAACCAGCTGAAAACACAGCCCGTTGCCGATTGAACTCTCGTTCAGATAAAAACCAGCGAACTAATTGATCATCGCCCTGAACATGCTCAGGCACAGCAGGGATAAATAAATCGAGATCGATATTTTGTAACTTTAAGGTTTCGTTGTAGCCGTCACCTTCCAAATCAAATGAGATGTCATAGATATTAGAACCCTCTTCCGCTTGGACAAAATTGATAGCCTCACCGGTATAAACCAATTGCCCCGAAACCGGCTCATTCATCAGGTCAATTGCTGCAAGGTTATGGTCACTGTACTTTGCATATGTTTTTGCTACCCCTGCTCCTATTGCAATAACCGTAAAAATACCAACACCCACCACCCCTTTTTGCCAAAATTTCATCGATGCAACTTCCTTAGTATCAACGTCAAATTTGATATCAACTTTCAAGAGCTCACCTCTTAGAAAAGTACAAGCTGACATCCCATTATTTTTGTACTTTTAAATACAAACATATTTTTTCGTGTAATTTTGACAAGAAAAATTTATTTTGACCAATTTTTCTTGATGTGGAAATTGAGAAACACAAAGAAAAATTGAAACGCTTACAAAGGTCGACACAAGAGGCTTCCATGAGTCTGCTATGGCTCAAACATTTGCCACTAAGCGAGTAGTTTGCGGACTATCTCGGGCGTAGCAATTTAAGAAAACAGATATTCAATTTGCGAGCAGTGTCCACAGCCTTGCAATACAGCCTTTTCTAAGAGTCAACTAAGAAAAGTATTAGAAATTTTTTATGCAAATAAATTGATGAGTCGCTTTACCGCAAAAAGTAATGTTGGCGGCTCATAGCGTTTTCTAATAACTTCAGAGAAGGAATAAATATAGAAGTACTCTTCATACTTGTCATTCTCACTTTTCGCTAAACAAACCGAACAGTCTTAAATATTTTTTTGCTGTCTCAGCTATTTCATAATGAGCTTGATTAGCTACTTTCTGAACATTTGAACTAACCGAGCGCTCCATAATCTATCAAATGCCTAAAAGTATTTAATGCTAGATCGCCAGTTCCGTTGGAACAAGGCGGCAAGCTATTGGACTACACGCGATGAATCACATCTAAGGGGATTGTCTGATTTTCGGTTTATGGACGGCAGTGAGATGCATTGCATTGGCTGCCGTATATCGCGTCTAACCTTTAGAATTGTGGAGTCAAGCGGATAGCAAGGAAGGAGTTCGGACGTGGCGGATAAGTATACTCCCGCAGCGATCGAGGAAAAGTGGCAGCAGATTTGGGCTGAGCAAGGATTGGATCGAACTGAAGACGATTCCAGCAAACCCAAGTTCTATGCGCTGTCTATGTTCCCCTATCCGTCTGGCAACCTGCACATGGGACACGTGCGGAACTACACCATCACTGACGTCATTGCCCGAGTGCGGCGCATGCAGGGCTATCGGGTTTTGCATCCGATGGGTTGGGATGCGTTTGGCCTACCCGCAGAAAATGCGGCTATTGATCGCGGTATTCATCCCGCTAAGTGGACCTATCAGAATATTGACCAAATGCGATCGCAGCTCAAGCGGTTGGGGCTGTCTTATGACTGGGAGCGGGAAGTCGCAACCTGCTCACCTGACTATTATCGCTGGACTCAGTGGAGCTTCATCCAGTTCTTAAAAGCGGGTCTAGCCTACCAAAAAGAAGCGGCAGTGAACTGGGATCCCGTTGACCAAACCGTGCTGGCGAATGAACAGGTGGATAGCGAGGGTAAATCATGGCGCTCCGGTGCGAAGGTAGAGCGCAAACTTTTGCGGCAGTGGTTTTTGAAAATCACTGACTACGCCGATGAATTGCTTCAGGACCTTGACCAGCTATCCGGTTGGCCCGAGCGAGTGCGCCTGATGCAGGAAAACTGGATTGGCAAATCCACAGGCGCTAAGGTCACGTTCAAGACCGAGCAGGGAGACGACTTAGAAATTTTCACGACACGTCCAGACACCTTGTGGGGCGCGACCTTCATGGTATTGTCTCCGGAACATCCTTTAGTCGAAAAACTAACCACGGCTGAGCAGCGCGACGCGATCGCCACCTACCAGGCAGAGGCGGCAGCTAAAAGCGATATTGATCGCACGGCTGAAGATAAGGAGAAATCGGGTGTCTGGACAGGCAGCTATGCCATTAACCCCGTCAATGCGGAAAAAATCCCCATTTGGATTGCCGATTACGTTCTCATGGGCTATGGCACTGGCGCGATTATGGCCGTTCCAGCCCACGACCAGAGAGACTTCGCATTTGCCCGCAAATTTGGCTTAGACATCAAAGTTGTGGTGCAGCCAGAAGGGGAAACGCTGGATGGTGCAACGATGGCGGAAGCATGGCCGGGGGATGGCGTGATGGTTCATTCCGGTCCTTTAAATGGGGTGCCTGCGGGGAAAGGAGAAGGACAAAGTGTTGAACAGGCGATCGCTTGGCTAGAAAATGAAGGTCAAGGTCAAGGTCAAGCCAACTTCCGCTTACGCGACTGGTTAATTTCTCGGCAGCGCTACTGGGGCGTTCCGATTCCTGTGGTCCACTGTCCCAGTTGTGGAACTGTGCCCGTGCCTGACGAGCAGCTTCCGGTTGAGTTGCCTCAGGATGTTGAGTTTAGTGGTCGGGGAGCCTCACCGTTGTCGAAACTCGACCACTGGATCAATGTGCCTTGTCCCACCTGTGGCGAACCTGCCCAGCGAGAGACTGACACCATGGATACCTTCATTGATTCGTCCTGGTATTTCCTGCGATTTGCTGATGCCCGCAACGAAGAGGCTATTTTCGATCCTGACAAGGCCAACGATTGGCTACCTGTAGACCAATATGTGGGCGGTATTGAACACGCCATTTTGCATTTGCTCTATTCGCGGTTCTTCACGAAGGTGTTGCGAGATCGCGGTTTGTTAAACGTTGATGAACCTTTCAAACGCCTACTAACGCAGGGGATGGTGCAGAACATCACCTATAAGAACCCCAAAACGGGCAAGTATATTCCAATTCAGGAGATTGCTGATCCAGAGAATCCCGTCGATCCGGAGACGGGTGAAGCGTTGGAAGGCTTCTACGAGAAGATGTCCAAGTCTAAATATAATGGCGTCGCTCCGCAAGATGTTTTAGCACGATATGGAGCTGATACGGCTCGCATGTTTATCCTGTTCAAAGCGCCACCGGAAAAAGACCTGGAATGGGATGATGCGGATGTTGAAGGACAGCATCGGTTTCTTAACCGAGTGTGGCGACTCGTAACGGACTTTGCTGCTTCCCATCCCAATGGTCTAGCTGCTTCCAAAATGGAGTCTTTGTCTAAGGCCGACAAGGATCTTCGTCGTGCAGTCCATACTGCTATCAAAGAAATCAGTGAAGACGTTGAAGGTGAGTATCAGTTCAACACGGCTATCTCAGAATTGATGAAGCTTAGCAATGCCATGAGCGATACTAGCGATAAAGCTTCTTCAGTCTATGCAGAGGGCATTGCGACACTCGTCAAATTACTCGCTCCGTTCGCCCCTCATATCGCTGAGGATCTCTGGCATCAGCTAGGCCACTCTGATTCCATCCATCGCCAAAGTTGGCCCCAGTTGGATGAAACAGCGCTGGTCGCCGATGAAATCACTTTGGTTATTCAGATCATGGGTAAAACGCGCGGCACTATTAGCGTTCCTGCTAGTTCTGATAAGGCAGCTTTAGAAAAATACGCCCGAGAATCTGAAATTGCTCAGCGTTATCTAGATGGCAAAGAAATCAAGAAAGTGATTGTGGTTCCAGGCAAACTCGTCAACTTTGTGGCTGTGTAAGTTTACGGATAGAACCTTACGTTTTGCGATCGCTCTAGAAAGATAGATCCGCAAAAGACTCTCAGAGGAATTACGCAAGAAAAGCACAAAAAACGTTCACAGTAAACTTTTATATTTTTACTGGGATGTGTACAGATCACTTAAGAAAATTGTTAGCCAATCAATATGGCAGCAATCCAAGTCGTTTTGGAATTCTTTTTCCTCATTTCAAGCTCATGTAAAAGGAATGGAATTCTTTTGATATGTCAGAGTATCAAAATTGGGATTGCAGGGTTACTTGATATTGGGCTAGCAATTATCAACAGCAAAGGTTAAATGAAGCTTAATCCAAAACAAGGTTTCAAGTGAATTCAATCAAATAAAATTGTGAATTAAAACTCGCCATTGTTCTATTTTTAGTCCTCTAAGCATCACTATTATGCATTTCTCAAGAAGATAAATAGTAACCAATTAAAAAGATTTTAAATAATTCTAATTCTATTGATCGACACATTAATCGCTGTCAAAACAAGGACTATTTCGGCTGTGGATTTATAGTCTTTGAATCCATAGGCCTCGTTTCTCAAGGCTTTTGAGTCAAACAGCATGAAGAGAGCACGGTCTACAAGCGTCTCTAGAGCAGTTGTGCTATTGCGGTTTTGGTCTATACCTTTGTCCTCATAAAGCGCGATCGCGGCTCAATTGATTAGCGTATTTTTAAACCTGTTCAAACAGTGAATGACTTTTTTGAAATTTTCATAAACCCTGTTATCCTTTCGGGTCGTGACTTTAGAGCATAGTCAGTATAGAGAAGAGGAAAAATAAAGGTTATTGTTGGTTTAAAAGAGGAGCACGGATTGGTAGAGTGGCGTTGTATATAGATGCAAATTCTCCCTATGACATCTCTCACGTTGCCTTCTGCCTATCAACAGGGCGTTCGCATTGGGTTGGGGCGAGTCCTAATCGTTGAGGACGAAGAACTAATTCGTGAAACCGTGGGTCTAGCCCTGGCAGAAATTGGTTTCGAGATTTTGGTCGCAGAGGATGGCCTTACAGCTCTAGAAATGCTGGGAGGAACTCAGAAAAGCTCCCATCGATCCTCTTCGGACATTAACTTAGTCATTCTTGATTTAATGCTGCCCGGTATGAACGGGCTTGATTTATGCCGTCTTCTTCGGCATCAAGGTATCGACGTACCGCTTCTGATTTTGAGTGCAAAGAGTACTGAGACTGATCGCGTAGTTGGTTTAGAGGTTGGGGCCGATGACTATCTAGCAAAACCGTTCGGTATGCGAGAGTTGATTGCCCGATGTCGCGCCCTGCTTCGTCGCCAGCGTGGAATGAGCAAACAAGAGCCAGATCCCGTCTTGAGGTTTGAAGAGGTTGAGCTGAATCCCAAAGAGTGCCGTGTCTTTCTGAAAGGTGAAGAGGTTAACCTTTCTCCAAAAGAGTTTCGGATTCTAGAGCTGTTCATGAGCCAGCCTCGCCGGGTCTGGTCCCGTGACCAAATTATTGACAAGGTTTGGGGGCATGACTTTATGGGCGATAACAAGACAGTAGATGTTCATATCCGCTGGATTCGGGAAAAGCTGGAAGAGGATCCCAGCAAACCTAAGTATTTGAAAACGGTGAGAGGGTTCGGCTATCGCTTGGGCTAGTCTCGTATTCTGCCTCTAAACAAAGCATGAACCCCACAGAGGAACCTGTAACGTCAAAGCAGGGAATGGTGATATGTCCCCATTCCTTGGCTTCTGAAGTGGGCGCGCAGATTTTGAGAGACGGCGGTAATGCCGTTGATGCAGCGATCGCCATTCAAGCAGCCCTGGGCGTTGTGTATCCACACATGACGGGGCTGGGTGGTGATGCTTTTTGGCTAATCTACGATGCCAAAAGTCAGGCGCTCTACGGTCTCAACGGTTCAGGCCGAGCTGCACAAAGAGCCACTATTGATTTATATCAGCAGCAAGGCCATCAATTCATTCCTCAACGAGGTCCTCTAGCAGCGATGACTGTGCCGGGAGCAGTAGCGTCTTGGGAGCAAGCTCATCGTCGCTTTGGTCAGCAGGACTGGACTACACTCTTACAGCCCGCGATTGCCCTGGCCGAATTGGGATATCCGGTATCCGGCTCCCAATCGTACTGGACACGCCGTGATCGTCCTCATTTTGAGCAGCATTCGCCATCGGCTTGTCCCTTCCTAGCGCAAGGAGAAGTTCCTGCCCCACAATCAATACTGAAAAATCCAGACTTGGCTCGAACCCTAGAGACTTTATCGCATGAAGGGGCATCGGCTTTTTATCAGGGGGCGATCGCACAGCAAATTGCGGATCACCTCAATTCCGTAGGCGGACTTCTGACGCTGGACGATTTTACAGCGCATCATTCGGACTGGGTGAAGCCAATTGAGACAACCTATCAGGGCTATCGCATCGCACAGCTGCCGCCCAACTCCCAAGGGTTTGCCGTTTTGCAAATGCTGAACCTAATTGAACCCTTTGACCTGCAAGGGATGGGACATGACAGCGCTGATTACTATCACTTGATGATTGAAGCAACCAAATTAGCTCTGGTTGATCGCGGTCACTGGCTCACCGACCCCGACTTTGTCAAGATTCCGATCAACAAACTGGTTTCTAAAGCCTACGCTGATCGCCGTCGCTTCCAGTTATCGTTAACCCGGGCCGGACAGTACGCAGCGGTTCCTATGGGCAGCGATACGACCTACACCGCAGTCGCAGATGCATTCGGCAACGCAGTCTCAGTCATTCAGAGCATTTATTTTGATTTTGGCTCAGCTGTTGTCGTTCCCCAAACAGGCTTCGTCTTACAAAATCGCGGCTGCTTTTTCTCCCTCAATCCCAATCATCTCAACTGTTTGATGCCAGGGAAACGAACATTTCATACCCTGATGCCGGGGATGGTGTTGCAGCCAAGCGGTCACCCATATCTCATTCTGGGGACTATGGGCGGCGAGGGACAGCCTCAAACTCAGCTGGCATTACTGACTAGGCTGCTAGATTTTGGCTTCGATCCGCAGACCGCGATCGATGAACCACGCTGGCTTTGGGGGCGGACTTGGGGAGATGAGACGGTTAGCTTAACGCTGGAGGGGCGAATTCCAATTGCTGTACGGCAGGCGCTACGAGAGCGGGGTCATGTTCTGACCGTTGGCCCTGACTGGAACGTCAAAATGGGGCACGCCCACGTTATTCGCTACGCTCCTGATACCGAGACGATGGAAGGAGGATGCGATCGCCGCAGCGACGGTATCGCGATCGGACTATAGGTTGATGACCTGTTTTCCCCAGAAACGGGACAGATGACTAAAGTCATACGATCGCCAGTTCCGTTAGAACAAGACAGCGAGCCATCTAGTTATGGGTCAAGGACCTGGATGTTATTGGATGCACAAGCCTATAGCGGCATGCATTAAATCAACGCACCCCATTCCCTGTTCCCTTAAGATACTGAGATGTACTTGACCAAGCTGCAAAAGCCTAGAGGGCTAAAACGACAACTCAAAAAAAGTCCCTCCTGCTAGATCAGCAAAAGGGACTTAAGGCATGGTTGCTGTTGTCGTCTAGGAGGAAAGTCGCAAAAGAGAAACTAGCGAGACCCATGACAGGTCAACTGACCGTTATCTCCAACTTCCAAGGCCCAGTTAGGCGAGGACGAATCCGACGCCGGATACCCGAAACAGTGGGTACTATTTCAGCTTTAACCTGGCGCTGGAGTTTGGTTTCATAACGATAGTTATTGTCATGGTGCAAAGCTCGAATCGTTTTGCTGTTGATAGAAACAGCATTGGCTCCAGCTTTCTCGATATCAATTTTGTGTTTCTGATCCTGGCTGCATACTGTCATGGATCACGCAATGGTGTGACTCGGTTGCAGTAACGGATATTTCTGGGTGCTAGGAGGCGATCGCGTTTAACCAACATCAGCCTGAATCGCTTGAAAGCAAGAGAAGTATCAGCTGCGACAATTAAGTCATTTGCCGAACCTGCTTTCGGAAAGCACGTAGAGCAGGGCTTCTGCCGACCGCAAGGCTTTGCTCGATCACTCTCGCAACCCACTCTAGAATCGGCAGATTTGGAAACGTAGGACTCACGGCAGTGCTTCGATACTGGTCTTCGTCTAGGACATAAATGTTTAATCGGCCTTTTTCATACAGCCACAGTTCAGGAACGCCAAGGGCGGCATAAGCCTCCAGTTGCGTCTTTGAGGTAACATCCACTTCAATTGTCAGATCGGGTGGTGGATCAACGGTGAGGTCGATACGTCGTTTCCCCCTCATCTCTTCCTGATTCTGGATGTAGAAACACTGATCGGGCTCAATTCCACTCTCCATTGCTTCTTGTTTAAACGTGGTGGAACCGAAGCATTCACAATCCATTTCAAACTCATCCAGCACAATTTTAACCAAATCACCAATGAGTTCTTTATCTACTTCGTGTTCTGGCGAAGGCATTCTGATCTCTAAGGTGCCATGACTGTAAGCAATGCGTGATGAGCGCGTTTCCCCCAATTCTTCTAAGATGCGTTCAAATTGCTGCCAATCGAGGTTGCGGACGAGCAGTCGCTGACCAACAGGAACATCAAGTTGTTGAAGTTGAAGCGTGACCATTTTGATGGACTTGCCAATGCAGAACTGGCTGACTATCGACAATCCTATCAAAAGAGCAATGAAGGAGATTTCTGAAACTAAAAATATCCGGCTGTGGTGCATTATGCTGCGCTAATGACACCCTACCAGCGGTATGGCCGTCGCCAGTTCCGTTAGGACAAGACGGCGAGCCATCTGGCCTATGCTAAGCACATTGAGGGTATTGGGAATGCACAAACCTAGATGGCTACAGCTATAAATCCTGGAGATCCCCTAACAGAATACTCTGCACTATCCGAGTGCTTTCTAAGATGACAACAAAACTTGCGTCGAAGCGTTGTTAAAAGACAAATTGAATTTGAACATCCCAGCTGTTGTCTTTTCTCACAATTTGAACCGACTGAATGAATTCGCGGAGGTAAACACGGCGCTCGGCTTCCGAGAGATCTAGCCAAAAGGCTTTGACAGAAAGCGTTTGGGCAATCTGTGGTAGGTTTTCGGGGGGCAACTGTGAGAGCTGCTGCTGCAATTGAGAGAGTTCATTTCTCAAGGTATAAGCCCGCAAATTAGCGCTCGTCTCGTCCAAAATGGCTTGCTGTTGGAGATCATCAAGCTGTTCAAGGGCTTGCTCCTTATTCTCAATTTGAGTGAGTAAGCACTCTTTGATGGCCCCAATAGGGGGGCCTTTGAGATTGGAAACGGCTTCGGGTAACTGAGCGCAAATAGCATCAATGGTTTTTTCTAGCACGCTTTCGTAGGCGATCGCCCGACAGTTCACCTCGCGTCCACACTGCATCGGTCGCAGATATAGATAACTCTTGTCCTGACGAGGGCGAGTCACCTTGGAGACTTTGAGCTTACTCTGACATTCTTGACACTTGACCAGACCCGCCAGCGATCGCTCAGCACTAGCTGTTTTGGGAGGCAGCTTACGATTGCGTCGTAGCAGGCGATCGACCTGAGCAGCTTCCTCACGAGAGATGATGGGAGTATGGGTATCGCGAACAACGCTGTCGTCTTTGTAAAGGAGATCGCCTCGGTAGACAGGATGCTGTAACCAACGCTGAGCAGTGGAGGCCGAAATTCGTTTTCCATACGTCTTCTCCAAATATCGGGCAGAGCCTCGTACAGAACCATAGAGAATGAAATGCTCAAAAAACGCTTTGACAACAGGGGCTGTTGCGCGATCAAGGGCATAACGATAGCGTCCGCGTCGATAACCATAGGGAGCACGACCTGGCGGTGGCAGCACATTGACCCGATTACGAGCATGACCTGCCTGAAGCTGCTGACGGCGGTGCTGAACTTGGATCTGCTCTGCTAATTTCAGCAGTTGAGCGTTGTCTACTTCACCCTTCACCCCATCCGATGTGCAATAGCTCTGGTCTAGCGCCATAATTTGGACGCCAGAGTTCTCCAAAGCCGTCACCGTTTGAAAAACGTCGCTGAGCGAGTCCCCAATTTCCCCCAACTCCCGGATGAGTAAACGCTCAGGTGGGGTTACTTTGCAGTCTGCGAAAAGCTGTTGGAGGGCTGAACGGGGTTCAGGGGAACGGCTGTAGTCGACATAGAGGCGATCAGCAGTGGGCTGAAAATCCTCTGCTTGGATGGCTGCTTCAATATAGGGATCGATATAGGCGTAGGCAGCAATGGTCATACCGGTGGGCAACAACGAAATGGCAGCAACGATTAAGGTAATGCGGGTAATTTCCTTTGCAAGAAGCCCCCTGTCTCCAACAGGCCATTATCTTAAAGAAGGAACGCAATTATCTCACCCACATCATGACTGACTCAGTAAGACGCATTTGTATTTTAGGTGGAGGCTTTGGTGGGCTTTACACGGCTTTACGCCTCAACTCTCTGCCGTGGAGTTCCCATGAGCCAGTCGAAATCGTGTTGATTGATCAGCGCGATCGCTTCATCTTCGCTCCTTTACTGTATGAGCTGGTGACTGGGGAATTAGCAACTTGGGAAGTAGCCCCCCCCTATGCAGAATTGCTTGTCGGGACTCAGATCCAGTTTGTTCAAAGCAGTGTTGAATCGATTGATCTGGCTGGCAAACAGATTCAGTTGGGCATAGGAGAAACACTGGCCTATGACCGCTTAGTGCTCGCCTTGGGCGGTGAAACGCCCATGAATATGGCGCCGGGGGCTGCAGAACATGCGATTCCCTTCCGCACGGTTGAAGATGCCCACAAGCTTCAGGATCAACTACGACAGCTAGAACTGTCGGACGCAGAGAAAATTCGTGTGGCGGTTGTAGGAGGCGGCTATAGTGGCGTCGAGCTGGCTTGTAAAGTTGCAGATAGATTGGGCGATCGCGGACGTGTTCGTCTCATCGAGCGGGCCGACGACATTTTGTTGTCATCAGCAGAATTTAACCGCCAAGCAGCTCGGGATGCCTTGTCAGAGCGTAACGTGTGGCTCGATCTAGAAACTTCCGTCGAGACCATTACGGCTGACTCAATGACGCTGACCTACCGAGAGCAGACGGATGAGCTACCTGTTGATGTGATCCTGTGGACTGTGGGAACCCGCGTTGTCCCCCTGTTGGAATCCCTCGATTTACCGCGCAACGATCGTCAGCAGATCAAAGTAGACACCACGCTTCAAGTTGTGGATTGTCCTGACATCTTTGCTTTGGGTGATTTAGCAGACTGCAAAGACGCTTCAGGGCAGCAAGTTCCCAACACAGCGCAGTCAGCTTTACAACAAGCAGATTATGTTGGTTGGAATATTTGGGCATCTTTAACTAATAGACCCTTGCTGCCGTTCCATTACCAGCATCTTGGGGAGATGATGACTTTGGGGATCGACAACGCTACCCTAACAGGTCTAGGTTTGCGATTAGAAGGACCTCTAGCTCACGTCGCCCGGCGACTGACTTATCTGTATCGGATGCCTACGGTCAATCATCAAATCCGAGTTGGCTTGAACTGGATTCAGCAACCTTTGAGAGATCTACTATCGGTTTAGCGATCGCATGCAACAACCCAAAGTTATTTTCGTAGATGCTGTCGGGACCTTGTTCGGGGTGAAAGATAGTGTCGGTACTGCCTATGCTGACATTGCTCAGCGTCACGGCGTCGAAGCGGACAAGGACGCTTTGAACACAGCCTTCTTCAAGCACTTCAATGATGCTGAGTCGATGGCTTTCCCAGAAGCCGAGCCAACGGACGTTCCGGCTCAAGAATATGCTTGGTGGAAGGCGATCGCCGTCGAAACATTTGAAGAAGTCGGCAAGCGTACTCAGTTTGATGATTTCGAAGCCTTTTTTGCCGATCTGTATGCCTACTTTGCTGGGGCAGACCCTTGGGTCGTTTATCCCGATGCTTATAACTCTCTAGAACGGTGGCGGGCTAAGGGTATCGAGATTGGCCTTATCTCTAATTTCGACTCGCGTATCTACACTGTTTTAGATGCGCTTGCCCTAGCCGATTTCTTCAAGAGCATCACCATTTCAACTGAGATAGGGGCCGCCAAACCTGATCCTATTGTCTTTGCGGCTGCTCTACAAAAACACAATTGCCAAGCTTCTGAGGCATGGCACGTTGGTGACAGCTACACCGATGATTATGAAGGGGCACAGGCTGCTGGAATGCGCGGCATCTGGCTACGGCGTCCTAGCACGTAGCAAACTCAGCGTAGACAAGATGACAAGCATCCAGAGACTGGGGAAGGAGCAAGTCCTTTCCCAGTCAGCAATTTTTGCGAGTCAGTTGTAGCTGTCGACTTTTATGCAAACTTTGGCGTCCTACTGCACGTTAGTATTTCGAGCGAAATCGTCAAGTCCTTCTATCCAAGCCATTTCTTTCTCAGACAACTCAGGCTTGACAGCTTGAGAGTAATCGATCGCTAAATCGAACCGGGCACGGGTATAAGTAGTGTTCAAAAGCTCTTGTAGAGGAACAATCGGCTCCAAGTCATTAGAATCAAGGGGAATCGGAAAACAAGGAATTGGGGTAGATAGCTCGAACTCATACAGCTCAGCTTCAGGTCTATCAGCGCTCCGGCTAACTAAGATGCTATAAGATCCCTGGGCCGAAGGCGAGATGGGTAAGGGATCGCCTCCTCTCAGTAGATCAACTTCAACCAGGTTTGTCGCAGACGATAAGATTGCCTGGCGTTTTGTTTCGTAAGCAATCCTCCCTGCCCCAGCTCGCTTATTGGCAGGAGACAGTAGTTCCACAACACAGACAACTTTGTCCGTTGACAGGAGTCGTACCTGCAAAAAGCGCTCCTTAACTTCGGTTAGCATGGGCAATGTGACGCGCCGAGGTTCTACAAGTTGGACTGTACTTTGTGTCGATGGGTTGGTCAGTTGCTTCCGAGACAATGCGGCCACATCTGCAATACCAATCAAGGATGCAGATTCTGTACTGGCGTAGATACGTTCTTCAATGGAAACTCGGTACTGGGGAGCAACTTGAGGCGTAATTTCATCAGCGATCGCAATAATCAGCCGATTGTGAACTTGAGGCCACAATCCTGGCTGTTCCAAGTAAGGATTCATACCCGGAAAAGGATTTTTCATGAGCGCGATCGCACTTTCAGCAGACGAGCATTAATGTGTTCCAGTGTAGCGAAGCCCAGCTGAAGATTACGAAAGAGCAGGGCGTTCCGTACTAGTGGTTCATTTGGCGTCTTCGGAAATAGTCATTAGGTCCTCTTCCACCTCAAGCGTATCAAGGGTACTGCGGAGAAGGCGGTTTTCGTAGCGGCGATCGCGACGCCTGCCCTTAGCTCGCCCAGCCCGCTTAGCCGTACGCTTGTCAACAACAATTTCATCTAGGCTCTGAGCTTCTTCCCAATCCTGAAAACCAGCCTGCGGTGTTCGCTTTCCCATCTTTGGAGTCTGAATTCTGAGCGTCTCTTTGAAGAAGTGTAAACTTTTTCCTCTGAAAACGCCTTAAAAACCGGATTAACAGGTTACACAGACTACCAATTCCTTTCCTGAAAAGACTGAAATCTGTACACTATCAATGATAAGCAGTCATTCATCTTTGTTTCTATAAAAACATGTCTGTAGTTAGCCAAGTCATTTTGAACGCCGATGATGAGTTGCGCTACCCCACCCTTGGCGAGCTGAAGAGTATTCAGGCCTACTTAGCCACAGGTGTGCAGCGCACCCAAATCGTTCAGACTCTCTCTGAAAACGAAAAGAAAATTGTCGATAAGGCCAGTAAAGAGCTATGGCGTCGTCGTCCTGACTTTATTGCACCTGGCGGCAACGCATTTGGACAAAAGCAACGAGCTTTGTGCCTGCGAGATTACGGTTGGTATCTACGCTTGATCACTTATGGCATTGTTGCAGGTGACAAAGATCCCATTGAAAATATCGGCTTGATTGGAGTGCGTGAAATGTACAACGCTCTCGACGTGCCAGTTCCTGGGATGGCAGAGGCAATCCGCTGTTTGAAGGAAGCTTCCCTTGACCTATTGTCTGAAGATGATGCGAAGGAAGCAGAACCTTACTTCGACTACATCATTCAAGCCATGTCGTAAGTCCAAGCTATCGCTGTCACTGGTTCCGTTAGGACAAGTCAGCAAGCCATCTGACTATGCTTTCAGGCCTTAGATGTCGTTGGAGGCAAAGTCCTAGAGGGCTGAAGCTATTTTCAACGGGCTAAACGCGACGCATTGTGTGCATACATAGCAAAATCTAGGGGCAGTGGTGTTAACCACTGCCCCTTTTTGGAGGAAACCTAGCAATGGATTTTCTAGAGCGCCTTGAGACGGCCCAACGCATTGGTAAGGTCGTGAAGTCAAATTCTCACTGCGACTATGTGATTCAGGTGGACGATGGTCATGACGTTGTGACCCCGCCTAGCCCTGAGAACTATGGGTTTGGACAGTTTGTCGCGCTAGACGATGGCGATCGCCATTGGGCGGTTGGTTTGGTTTATAACTCTCAGCTTGTCAACCCCATGTTTCTCAGCAATGGTCCTCGTTTATCAAGCGAACCTGACCCCATCTTTACGCCTGACCTCATCAGTGAGACCCGTACGCTATTGGGGGTCGTTTTGGTCGGCAGCCTCAAAACCGAAGCCGTCGATACAGTGTATGGCGAACACGGCATCCCCAAGGAGGTCGTCCCCGTGAATACCAACGTCTATAGCTTGGATACAGCTACAGTTCATCGATTTCACTGTACTCAAGAGGGTCGTCCCCAATTTTGCTATTACAGCCATCTGCTGCGGTCAGGGGGACTGTTCGCGGCCCAACTCACGCAACAGGTCCTTGATGAGTTGATCAACAGCAATCTTTTTGAGGGCGTAGACCAGCGAGCATTGACCGTGCTCTGCAAAGAACTGTCTTGGAAAAACACGATGGGAGCAATGCGATAAAAAAAATCGGCAGGACTCCCGTGACCTGCCGATTGGTGTGTGTTCCCTGTAGATGACTCGGCTAGAGTTGAGTCAATATCAGTATGTTTGACTAAGTAATTTCCTCCAAGGATGCATGTCACCCGCTCAAGTGAGAAAAGTGATGCGATCGCGTGATCGTTCTCACCATTAAGCGTATTGCTTTACGGATCAGGTCGCTTCAACGTGGGCTATCGGACCATCCCAGCCTTCTCACCATAGAGTGCACAATGTTAAAGGACAGGCTGCGCCAATGCGCAGTCATGCACCTGTTGCTAACACGTTCAGCAGCGTAGTGTTGCTGCCAACACCCACGACACTACGCCTCTGGTGAGGGAATCGTAATATCGACCTGAGTCACTTGCTGGTCTGGGCTTAAAGTCGTTAGTGGTGGCTGAATTTCGGTAGCATTCCCAACCACCAGCACAACTAAATCTTCCGGCTTGAGGTGAGTTTGAGCCGCTTCTAAGACCATTTCAGACGTTGTATTAGCCACAGCCTCGCGGAACTGAAAAACGAAATCCTGAGGATAGTCATAGTACTCATAGCGCACCAGACGAGACAGCGTTTGTTCAGGGCTTTGGAAATTGAAAACAAAGCTGTTGAGAACAGAATCTTTGGCTCTAGCTAGTTCCTCAGTAGAAACAGGAACCTGACGAATTCTGTCAATCTCCTCCTTAACCGATTGAATGAATGGAACGGTCGCGTCTGATCGCGTCTGTCCCCCACCAATAAAAATACCGTCGTAATCGTAGCGGGCTGCCCAGAAAGCATACACCACATAGGCTAGCCCCTGGCGCGATCGCACCTCATTGAACAGACGGCCACCAAAGCCATTAAGCACTTCATTCATGACCGACATCGCCGGATAATCTTCGGCGCTGCGCTGCCCCCCAATGTGTCCAATCTGGACATAGCTCTGGGAGAGTTGCGGCTGATCGACGAGAAATATGCCTGTTTGGGCTTGGTCAGCGGTAGGAGCCGTCGGCAGGCTGGGCGCATCTGCGGGCGCTTGCCAATTACCGAATGCCTCTGAGATCAGCATTTTCATCTGCTCAGGGTCAATATCGCCTGAGATTGCTAATATCGTTTGATCAGGACGGACTGAGGCGTTGTAAAACTCAGTAATGTCATCCCGCGAGACATTGTTGAGCGTGCTGTACTCATAGGTGCGGGCATAGGGACTTTCACGGCCATAAACCAGCTTACGAAATTCACGCGAAGCGATGTCATCAGGATTATCATTGCGGCGATCAATCGAGCCACGATATTGGTTCTTCAAAAACTCAATACGGTCAGGGGCAAAAGCTGGCTGCTGGACGACATCTGCGAACAGCGCAAAGACGTCCTCCAAATCTTCGGTCAGCGTATTAAAACTAGCAGCACCCGAATCGACATCAACAGACGTTTCGACAGACGCCGCTCGTTGCTCCAGGGCTAGGTTCAATTCCTCAGCCGAGTAGGTCTCGGTACCTCCTAGACGCATGGCGTCCCCCATAATGTCGCCAAGGCCCGTTTGGCTATTAGGAACCAGTCGCTCTCCGGTCCGAAACGTGGCACTACCCGTAACCAAGGGCAATTCATGATCTTCCATGAGATACACGACCAGGCCATTGGGTAATTCATAGCGCTCATAGTCTGGAATTTGCAGTTCACCGAGAGGCGGAAATTCCAGTTCGGTGTAGTGACGAGCAGTGCCAGCGGTAGCAGGCGATTGCCAGCTCAGAGCAAGAACGCTCGCTAACGTCAAAATGCCCAAGAGAAAAGACATCCAACGGAAGCGACGAATCATTTTGAAGGAGAAGGACCCACGCATAGCGACAGTGTTGATAAGGGGTTAACAGAGAAAGACGGAAGAGCGATCGCTAGGATCCCTCAACAGGAATAATCTTGCCGACTGTTCGATTGTTGGCCTGAAAGGTTTCTTGAGCAACTCGTTGAATATCCTCAACCGTAACCGCCTCAATATCTTTCAGTTCCGTGAAAATATTGCGCCAGGATCCCGTTTTGGCCTCATATTCAGCCAGTAAAGCCGCCATTCCGGCATTAGAGTCTAGCTGCCTCAACAGTCCAGCCCGAGCCTGTGTCTTGACTCGATCTAGCTCCTGCTCAGAGACCGGCTCGGTTTTGAGTTGTTCAAGCTGCTGATGAATTTCCTCGCCGATTTGGTCCGGTGCCACATCAGGAGCCGTGAGTCCATACAAGATCAACATGTTGGGATATTTGTCGCCCGGAAAGCCGCTGAATCCTCCAATATCCAAGGCAATTTGCTGGTCTTCAACCAATTCTTTGTAGAGGCGCGATGTTCTGCCTCTGACCAAAATTCCTTCGATCATGCCGTAGATAGTATGGTCAGGGTGGTTAATTCCAGGGCGGTGATAGCCCTCCAAATACCAGGGTTGAGACGGTAGCTCCAGCGTAAATTCTCTAGGAGACTGTTGAGGCGGCTCTTCAATGGTCACTTCAGCAGGCAAACTACGGGCGCTGAACCGACCAAAGTAGGTTTCTGCCATCTCCTGCACGGTCTCGGCAGCGACATCACCAACGACAATCCCAATCAGGTTATTCGGCCCATAGTAATTATCGAAAAAGCCTTGCACAGTATCACGAGTTGCTACGTACAAGTCTTCTTGATAGCCAATAATCGGACGGCGATAGGGATGTTCTTCGAAGGCTTCTTCTAAGAAGACTTCAATAAGCTGACCAATGGGAGAATTATCAACCCGCATCCGCCGCTCTTCCAGGATCACTTCTTTCTCTTCGTAAAATTCTCGAAAGACAGGTTCTAGAAAGCGTTCAGACTCTAAAGACATCCACAGCTCTAGTTTGTTGGATGGCAGGCTGTAGAAATAGCGGGTCGCGTCAGCACCGGTGGTGGCATTGAGACCCACACCTCCGGCCTGTTCCACAATTTGACCATACTTGTTCTGCTCAACATACTGGGAGGCTTGTTGACGCAAATCTAATAGCTGCGATCGCAAGGTCTCTGCTACTTCCGCCTGCCCCGCTGCTTCAGCTGCCAACAGTTGATCGAAAATAGCATCCATCTCATCAAGCAACGCTTTCTCAGCTGCGTAATTCGTTGTACCAATTTGCTGAGTTCCTTTAAAGGCCAAATGTTCTAGGTAGTGGGCAATCCCTGTTGCGCCATCGGCCTCATTGACGGCCCCAACATCGGCATACAGCATGAAAGAGACTACAGGGGCTTGATGGCGCTCTAGCACGATGAATTTCATGCCGTTGTCGAGGGTAAACTCGCTGACTTGCTCTGCAACCCGATCAAGATAGGGCTGAATTGAGGTGGTCTCGGCGGTCGCTTCTCGCCCTAAAGCCGCCGTCGGCCAACCAAGTAGAGTCGAACAACTTAATACCCCAACAACTAGTAGCGACAGAATGGGTCGCCAAAACTTGCCTGAAGGTAAAGGTCTGTGAAAATGTATCATTGCGATCGCCCATCACCATTCCATAGTCATTTCAGCACATGAATTCCATTCATGACCATTTAAACAACCCAATTCTTGGGAAGATGCAACTTTTTCTGATGGAGAAGAGAATTTAATTTGAGGTTTGCAACACACCTTGCTCTTATTTTGCCTTCGCGCGTTCTAACCCCTGTGTGTAGTGAAGAACGTTGTTTATATAATGACGTTAAAACTAGACTAGGCGCTGAACTACAGCGTCTTCGTTGTCGCTCGGGTAACAGTGCGCTGCATTGCACTTAATTGATAGCACTTGAGAGGTATTCCTTGGCTCAGGCCGTAGAACTTTCCAGCCTTGCACAGTGGGGACGCCGCCTATTTGCAGCAGTCATGCTAGGTGGGCAAGTGGTTATTCATCTGATTTCCCGCCCTATCCATAATCGCAATACCATTGATCAAATGGCTGCTGTTGGCCCCGAATCACTGATGATTGCTCTGCTGACAGCAAGCTTCGTAGGAATGGTGTTCACTATTCAAGTGACGCGAGAATTCCTAAATTTTGGCGCCGGGACTGCTGTTGGCGGGGTTCTGGCTCTGACGCTGGCACGTGAGTTAGCACCTGTATTGACAGCAGTGATTTTAGCCGGGCGCGTGGGTTCAGCATTTGCTGCAGAAATTGGCACTATGAAAGTGACGGAGCAGATTGATGCCCTACAAATTCTGAAAACTGATCCGGTTGACTATCTTGTCATCCCGCGAGTCGTTGCTTGTGCCTTGATGTTGCCCGTTTTAAGCCTGCTGTCTTTCATTACAGGCATGACGGGCGGCTTTATTATTGCAACCAATTTGTACGGTATCTCGCAAACCGTTTTTGTGAACTCAGCCCAAAATTTTTTGTCTATTTGGGATTTGGTCACCGCGATTATCAAAGCGTTTGTGTTTGGCATTTTAATTGCCGTCATTGGATGTAGCTGGGGCTTAACAACGTCTGGTGGTGCTAAGGGTGTGGGGCAATCCACAACAACAGCGGTTGTAACGGCGCTGCTGGCTATTTTTATCAGCAATTTCTTTCTGTCTTGGCTCATGTTCCAAGGGACTGGAAGTGCCGTTATCGGTAACTTTTGATTCTCATATAACTATCGTCAGTTCCCCTAGTTCAGTTGAGCACAGGGAATGATCATGGTTCAATCAGTTATCGCTATGATTCTGAAAACAGTCTTGCAGAGGATGTCATGACGACACTGACGCTAATTCTGGCTCATGTTGAAGCAGCTCATCAACTAACTAGACTGCTGGAAACACCATTGAGTACCGGAGCGATCGCGACCGGTATGGCGATCGCAGTCGCCTTGGGTGCTGTTCATGCTCTCTCCCCGGGTCACGGCAAGGCGCTTGTGGGAGCTTACCTCGTGGGCAGTCAAGGAACGCCAGGGGCCGCTCTTTGGCTAGGAATCACGACCACAATTACCCATACCTTGACAGTCTTCATCTTAGGTTTGACGACACTGATCACGGCTCAATACCTTGATCTGGATCAGATCTATCCTGTCTTAGGGGCACTCAGTGGATTGACGATTTGTTGGGTTGGGTTACGGCTACTGTGGATTCGTCTCCGTGCAGGCAGCACTGAACATCCTCACGCCCATCCTCATTCTCATAACCACGACCATACTCACGATCCTCCTACCGACTGGCCTTCTCTTCTAACGATTGGAATTTCTGGGGGAATAGTGCCATGCCCAGCAGCACTAGTTTTGCTGCTCAGCGCGATCGCACTCCATCAGGTGGCCTATGGACTAGTCCTGATCAGCGGATTTAGCCTCGGTCTAGCCGCTGTTTTGACAGGCTTGGGATTAACAGCCGTCTACGCCCGCCGTTGGTTAGAGCAGATGACAATTGCAGGCGATTTAATCCAAAAACTCTCGGTACTCAGCGCCGCTATTACAGTTTGCCTGGGCCTAAGCCTGACAACAGTAGCCATTATGGGCTAAAGTCACCTAAAAAATTTCCCCATAGGACTAACCCAGAGATCTACGAGGCAGTAGATCGAGTCAAACTTGCGTCGTCCTACGGCCTTCTCTAGGCCATATCCCAAGCGGCAATTAAACCAAAGAGAATAAATAAAGTACCGCCTAATCCTGCGAGCAGTCGCTCTGAAATCCGTCCAGCAATTAGCTTGCCGCACGCGACCGCGATCGCTGCGCACACTGCATGCCCCAATGTTGCCCCTGCCACAACACCCACTGGATGGTGAGCCGCCGCCAGTGTCATTGTTGCGAGCTGAGTGCGATCGCCCCACTCAGCCACAAAGGTCAGACTAAACGCCTCTATCAAAACACTGCCTATCGTCCACCTCACCACGCCTTGCTCTCGTTGCTCAATAGCCTCTAAAGCCTCTTCCTGTTCACCAGACAATCCCATCGGCGCAGATAATCGACTCGCATCATATAAAAGCTTGATACCGCAACCCAAAAAAAGAGTAATGACTAACGCTTGAACATAATGTCGCGGCAAAAGGGTTGCTATTTGCCCTAACAGAACCGATAGAATCGTCATCAAGAATAGAGCAGCTGTGACTCCCAAAAACACCCAACGGCGAGGGTGTTTCATCGATAAAATGGCACCAATAAAAAAAGTCTTATCACCCAATTCTGACAGTGTAATCAGACTGAGTCCGGCAGTAAAGCCTGTCAGTATAGTCATATCTACCTCTCAATTAAGTAACCATTGAGCAGGCTTGACGGAAAACTCAAAAGCCCCCACCAAGCCCATCTCAACTAGTGGACTCGGTGAAGGTCTCGCTAACAAATCACTTGCAACTTGCAACTTGCTGCCTGAACCAGACTCATCGTCAGCATGTTGATTCAGACACATTGACCTTCACAGAAAGTCAGAGCTACTCCCCTTCATTAATTGCAATACTACCATGAAAAAGCCTCACAAAAAAGGCCTTTAAACTCACAACCGATTTGTTTTTTGATATTCAGCCAGCCATTTTTACTCATTTTTAATTCATATTTGAATAACTTCGAATCAAGGTTTTAATACCCGCTTTCAGGCTTTAAAAGCGATCGCTTTCAAAAGACTGTAGTCAAATCAAGGGTTGATCTCAACCCCCGAACCAGTAAACAAGTAGAGCGGTTTTCCTGCCCTTTGATCTATCTCTTCCCACCGAAACATTGCAATTTGCAATACAGTCTGAGGTACTTTGACAAGATAGGTTCAATCTTTACGTCAAAGGGACTCTACGATGACATCGGCTAAGTCACCGCGCCATAAGCACATTGTTCTGACCTCTCACCCTGGGCAATCTGGCAACCAAGCATGTCCTATTCAGTGGGGGAAGCCTGATCCCAACGAGCGAGGCCCTGTTATTGCAACGTTAGGGAATCGCTCACATCGCAACGCAATTGGGACGCATTCAGGCGGCTATGCGGTTTATCGAGCACTGGCGATCGCGAGCGGCAGTTTAGAACGCGACCATCGCGCTGACCTAACCAATACAGCACCAACGACGGCGATTGGCCCTCACCCGAGTTGGGGTGATCCTCACAAAATTGTCTCGCTTGATCCCTTTGGTGCCCTTGACAACGGCCTATTCTCAGACCTTCGGGCACAAGGCTATGACATTCGTCCTTCGATCGCCATCACAAAAGCTCACATCAACTTGCCTGAACTCCAGGAAGCCGTTACGAAGGGACGCCTCAACGTTGATGGCAAGATTTTGAAGCCTGGTGGCGAACTGGTTGTGACAAAAGCGGCGATCGAACCCGTTTGGCACTTACCGGGTATTGCCCATCGATTTGGCGTGGCTGAAAGCGATTTGCGTCGGACTTTGTTTGAACAAACCGGCGGGATGTTCCCAGAATTAGTGACGCGCCCTGACTTAGAGGTTTTCTTACCGCCGATTGGTGGACATACGGTTTATATTCTGGGCGATCTTGACGCTATTACTGATCCAGAACGGCCTCTAGCCGTTCGCATCCATGATGAATGCAACGGCTCTGATGTTTTTGGCTCCGATATCTGTACCTGCCGCCCCTATTTAGTACACGGCATTGAGGTCGCTCTGACGACAGCTCAGGCAGGCGGTGCCGGAGTCGTTATTTATGCTCGCAAAGAAGGCCGGGCTTTGGGCGAGGTGACTAAGTTCCTGGTCTACAATGCTCGCAAGCGACAGGAGGGAGGCGATCGCGCTGATACTTACTTCGCTCGTACGGAGTGCGTTGCAGGCGTTCAAGATATGCGTTTTCAAGAACTAATGCCCGATGTGATGCACTGGCTAGGAATGACTCGCATTGACCAGTTCGTCTCCATGAGCAATCTGAAGTACGATGCCGTTACTGAATCCGGCATCGAGATCGTAGAGCGCGTCACCATTCCAGAGGACCTCATTCCTGCAGACGCTCAGGTCGAAATTAACGCAAAGAAAGCCGCAGGTTACTATACCGAGGATGACGTTCCTGATGAATCCGACCTAGCACAAACGATTGGTCGGCAATATGAGGATGTGCAATGACGCCCGACGAACACACTGCGATCGCTTATCTTCGTCAGCCTCAGGCCATTCGCGAACGCTGCCACGACCTTTTCGAGCTATGTCAGGCGGATCAACTCGACCATTTTGCCTGCGATCTGGCTCAGCTAGACCCCGTTGCAGACTACGTGATTAAGACAACGCAGCAGGACTATCCTAATTTCGATGTCCCTTTCCATAGCCGTTGGCGTCATTTCGATACGGATGGCGTTTCCCGTTTGCCTGCGCTGAATGCAGCGTTATCAGGTTTGTTGCTAGAAGAGGCCGCGCGATCGCGGTTGGACCTAGCCATTATCAGCGTCTTGCTAGATGCAGGCGCAGGCAGCCAGTGGCGCTATTACGACCACGATGTCGATCAAACCCTGAGTCGTTCCGAAGGGCTGGCTGTCGCGAGTCTTCGCGCATTTCAAAAAGGACTTTTCTCGTCTGATCCCAAAGCACCCTACCAAGTCGATGCCACCGCGCTGCAAAAGCTCACTGAAACCGATCTAGCTGCCATCTTTCAGGTCACTGCTGACAATCCCCTAGTCGGACTGTCGGGTCGCCTCACGCTGCTCCATCAGTTAGGTGAAACGATTGCCTCTCAGCCCCAGCGCTTTGGTGATTACTGTCCTCGACCTGGAAATTTGTTGGACTATTGGCAGTCTGCTTTTGGTCAAACGCTGGATGCTGGAAAGTTGCTGACAGACGTGTTGGAGAGCTTTAGTTCCATTTGGCCCGGCAGAGTCGCGATCGCTCAAACTAATCTGGGCGACGTTTGGCCCCATCCGGCACTACCAGAGACTGATCTCGGCTCCAATTTAGTGCCCTTGCACAAGCTTTCTCAGTGGCTCACTTACTCTTTGGTAGAACCCTTGCAGACAGCAGGACTCACCGTTCAAAATCTCAATGCCCTAACAGGATTAGCGGAATATCGCAACGGGGGTCTGTGTGTCGATCTGGGACTGCTGATTCCGAAACATCCTGCTGTCATCAAAGATGCTCACCTGCCAAGTTCACCTATCGTGGTTGAATGGCGAGCACTAACGGTAATGATGTTAGATCGGGTAGGCGATCGGGTTCGCACCCAGCTCAACAAAACGGCTGATGAACTCCCCCTGATCAAAATCCTGCAAGGCGGCACCTGGACAGCTGGGCGTCGTATTGCCAAACACCTCAGGCCTGAAACTGGGGCACCCCCCATCACGATTCAAAGCGACGGCACCGTTTTCTAATCCTTGCCCGCTTCTATTGCCCCAGATTTCTCTAGATCACAAGACTTGCCCATCCGTGTTTAATGCCGCTGGGGTTCACTGGGTTCCAAACCGCCATAAATAGCTCACTATTTTGTCCTGAACGCACTACAACCCCCAGTCTGCAAGCCACAGCAATCTCTCTTCAGCCAATAGCGCTCTGAACATGGCCTTGATAAGGCTGCTAGGTAACCCTTTCCTGCTCTCTGCTCCTCAGACCCTTATTTTTTAACCCCTTCTATGAACAACTCTGTGACCCTGATTGACCATCCGCTGATCCAACATAAGCTCACGCTAATGCGGCAAAAAGATACCAGCACTGCTAAATTTCGCCAGCTTCTAGGTGAGATCAGCATGTTGTTGGCTTATGAGGTCACCCGCAGTATGCCCCTCGAAAAAGTTCTCATTGAAACGCCTCTAGCCTCAATGGACGCCCCCGTGCTGGCAGGCAAAAAGCTCGTTCTCATCTCCATCATGCGGGCCGGACAGGGGATTCTAGACGGCATGTTGCAGCTCATACCTTCAGCTCGTGTTGGTCACATCGGTCTCTATCGAGATCCCAGAACCCATATTCCAGTGGAGTATTACTTCAAAGTGCCAGACGACGTTCACGGACGAGACATGCTGGTGGTTGATCCCATGTTAGCCACAGGAAACTCTGCCGTCGCTGCTGTTTACCGTCTTAAAGAAACTCTCCCCCAGTCCATCAAATTCGTTTGTCTCCTCGCCGCCCCTGAAGGTATTGCCCATTTTCATGAAGAGCATCCCGATGTTCCCATATTCACCGCCGCCATTGATGAACAGTTGGACGATCAGGGTTACATTCTGCCGGGATTGGGGGATGCGGGCGATCGCATGTTCGGCACCAAGTAAACGGTAGGTTTAACAAAGCCCCAATGGCGAGACATTAAACCACCCCCAAAAGCCACCGTCATGATTGCCCTCCACCACATCTCTTTCGTTGGCGCTGAACGTAGTTTTGTAGCGATTTCGTAAGACCCATGTCGGCGTGCTCAGCGAGGCGATCAAACTCGCGACGAAAATGGGCAGCGACGGTCGGATTGCGGATAATCAGGAGGTCTTCATCGTTGTTGTGATTAGCAGCGGCGCTCCAGTTATGGGAACCGATGATGACCGTGTAGTCATCAATGAGCGCGAACTTATGATGCAGTTTGTCGCCCTCTGGTAGGTTGGGCGTACCCACCTGAGAAATGGGAACCGTCCACGGTCGATTATTGGCTTCGTATTTGCAGCGGTGATCAGGAACAGCAGTACCGAGCATATCTAAAGCTTCGCTGTAGCTGCGGTAAATAAAATTGCGATCAACCAGCGCTCGGACAGCAACACCCGCCTGAGACTTCTGAGCTAGGCGATCGCTAATCCCCTGGTCCGAAAATACGAACAGTGCTAAATCAATACTGCTGGTCCCCTGAGCTAGCATTTGGCTAATCAAACCATTGACGCTTTGCTCCCAGGGCTTGCTCTCAGACACGGGGGAAAATTGCACAGTTATTTGAGCACCCGGCAGGCTGATGGTGCGGGGCGATCGCAGGGGTTTCTGTAAGCCAAACAGACTGTCCTCTTTGCCCTGAGGTCCATCTCCCCACATCATCTCGAACTCATCTTCTAGGACAGCGGCTAACTCAGGACTGTCGATCTTGAGTAAAGCGTTGGCATTGCCTCGGCTTTCCTTATGGGCAAAATCGCCGTGGATGCCGCTTAACGTCCAGTTCGCAGACCCCAACAGCACAGTTCTGCCATCCACCACCATGAATTTGTGGTGCATCAGACCGCTCCCTTTGGAACCGTCAGCGGTATCGTCCAGTAACGGCACATCCGCTTTCTGAAGAATGCGAATTGCGTCGCCTTGATCCAATTCTTGAGCAGTGATTCTGCCATCCCGATTGGCATCAATGAGCTGCTGTCGCTCTGAATGTTTAGCTTGCTGATAGTCATCCAGTGGCGCGGATTGAAAATCGGCTAGGGGACGCCAGACGCGGTTGTACTGATTTTCGACAATGACCCGAACCGTGACGCCAGAGCGGGCACGATCGCGCAGGGCGACGGCAATTCTCGGCAAGTTAATCTCTTGAACCGCAACATCAATAGAGGTTGTAGCAGTCGCGATCGCCGCCACAATCACCTGTTCCAAATCATCGCCGTGGCGTTGAATTCGACGATAAGGATCACTATAAGCATTTGCCCGGGATTGATTGAAGTAGACCTGTATATAGGGATCCTGCAGCAGAGGGTGCGCGAGCGACAGTTGGGCTGAACCCACGAGCCAGTGGTGAAAGCTGAGGGCTAGCACCACGCCAATTACGGCGATCGCGATCCACTGCCCTTTTTGACGAACCATAGAATGCACAACCTAATGACTGTATTGATTGCGTCTATTGCGCCCAGCGTAAATCTAGGGATAACCTCGAAAGATTACGGAAATTTGTCGAGCAGTCTCTCAAGAACTCACGTTCCTACGCTAGACTTTGAAACCGCAAGGCACGAACCTTGCAAAATTGTCAGTCAACACTGGCACAGATAAGGCGATAAACCGTCGTCTAAATTGCGGAGTTCTGTGGTAGGAAACATCGGATTGCGATTTGATTGGCTAGTTCCGAGTCTTGGCATAACGAGTGCTCTGATGTTCACTCTGCCAGCAGAAGCCGCTCAGCTTGAGTCTTGGTGGTTTGATGCTCGCGAGAACCAACTCGTTTTTACGACTGATAGCGCTGTGCGACCTAGGGCACAAATGGTGTTCAATCCTACACGGATTGTGATTGACCTACCAGGAACAACCTTAGGACGCCCACCGACGAATCAAGCGATCGGGGGTGCCATCCGAGAGGTAAGGTCAGGGCAATTTGACGCTCGAACGGCACGATTAGTCATTGAACTCAGTGCTGGCTATACGGTAAATCCTCGTGATATTGAAGTCCGGGGCATACGAGGTAATCGCTGGGTTGTGCAGCTACCCCAGCCTGAGGTCTCTGAAACCGCCCCCACTGCAAATGCTGGCAACTCAGTTACAGGCGACTTTTCGAATGACGCCACAACGTTTCTGTCAAACGTACGGGCAACTCCTGATGGTTTCTTTGTCCGCACCAGCGGGCAAATTCCGACGATCAACTTAGAGCGACGGGGCGATCGCGGCGAGGAACGTCAGATCATCATCGATCTGTTCAATACCTCAATTTCGCCCTTTTTGGATGCCGAATCGCTACCCCGCAACCGCTACAGCGTTAGCCGATGGGATATCACGCAGGACAATCAAAACCTGACGACGCGAATCGTGATGACACTGTCTCCCAACAGCCCGGATTGGGAAATCACCCCCACTAACATCGGTAATCAGAAGGGACTGGTCATCATTCCACCCAGTGGTGTTTCTATTAGCTCTATTCCAGATCGCCCTCAAGCTGTTGATCCAACCATTGCGGTGCCCCCTAGTTCGCCGCCGCCCGCAATTCCCCAACCCTCTCAGCCGCCAATCCTGCCACCCAGCGTCAACAACGGACGGATTTTAGTTGCCATTGATCCCGGTCACGGAGGCCGTGACCCTGGTGCGGTTGGCATTGGTGGACTGCAAGAGAAGAATGTGGTCTTTCCTGTTTCCATGCGCGTAGCTGAACTTTTGCGGGAGGCTGGCGTTGATGTTGTGATGACCCGTACGAGCGATCTCACATTGGACTTGGAGCCGAGGGTGGCGATCGCCAACAATACCAACGCCACTATTTTTCTCAGCATCCATGCCAACGCCATTAGTCTTAGTCGTCCCGATGTTAATGGGGTTGAAACTTACTACTATTCTGAAAGTGGACGACAGCTGGCCAGCATCATCCACGCTAACGTTCAGCCCGCCTCTGGACTCGGCAATCGCGGCGTCAAACAGGCTCGTTTTTACGTCCTCCGCAACACCGCAATGCCCGCTGCCCTCCTTGAGTTAGGTTTCGTCACCGGCGCTGAAGATGTCGTGAAACTCCGAGATCCGGCTTGGCAAGAGCGCATGGCCCAAGCCATCACGCGCGGCATTTTGCAATACCTAGAACCGTATCGGCGGTAGGTGAACGGAAAGTGTTGCCCTCAGCAAGTCCAGTCGAGTACAGGCTTTGTTAAGCCTGGATTTCCTTGATACATTACCCGTGAAAGGCACTGCGAATCTTAAATTTGTGTTTCCTTCGGTGGACTTCAATTCAGCCTGCTTCTGCTTGTCCTATGCCGTGACAACACTTCAAAGGTTTGAATCGAATTCACTATCTTATGCAATGCTGGGGTACGCCCTTGTTTGGCAATAGTGATTTGATAGGCACGTCTATGGAAGACAAGTTTATGCTGATGATTCCGGGGCCGACCCCGGTCCCCGAGAGAGTTTTGCTTGCCCAAGCCCAACACCTTATCGGCCATCGCAGTGGCGAATTTAGCCAACTCATGGGTGAAGTTGTTGAGGGACTGAAATGGCTTCACCAAACTCAGAATGACGTGCTGATGCTGTCGGCTAGCGGCACAGGTGCGATGGAAGCAGGCATCATCAACGTTTTGAGTGTGGGCGATCGCGTTTTGGTTGGTAGCAACGGTAAGTTTGGTGATCGCTGGGTCAAGGTTTGTCAGGCCTTCGGTCTCAAAGTTGATGTAATCGAAGCGGAGTGGGGTAAGCCGCTAGATCCCAATGCTTTTAAGGCAGCCCTCGAAGCCGATACAGAGAAAGCGATTAAAGCGGTTTTGGTGACCCACAGTGAGACCTCTACGGGGGTCTTAAATGACCTGCAAACTATCGCTGCTCACGTTAAGACCCACGGTGAAGCCTTGATTTTGGTTGATGCTGTCACCAGTCTGGGGGCCTGTAGCGTTCCTGTAGACGAGTGGGGCTTGGATGTCGTTGCTTCGGGATCTCAGAAAGGCTATATGATTCCGCCGGGGCTGGGCTTTGTCACGATGAGCGATCGCGCTTGGCAAGCCTATGAGCGGTCCGACATCCCCAAGTTCTATTTCGACTTGGGTCCTTACCGCAAAAGTGCGGCGAAGAACATGACGCCTTTTACGCCACCTGTCAGTCTGTTTTTTGCCATTCAAGTCGCCCTTAAGATGATGCAGGACGAGGGACTGGAAAATATTTTTGCTCGCCATGCCAGACTTCAGCAGGCCATCCGTGAGGCAATGAAGGCTTTAGGGCTACCGCTCTTTACGGCAGATGATGTCGCGAGTCCGGCGGTGACAGCAGTCATGCCCCAGTCAGTAGAGGCTGAGCAGATTCGCTCTGTCATGAAGCAGGAGTTTGATATTGCCTTGGCGGGCGGACAGGATCATCTCAAGGGCAAGATCTTTCGCATAGGCCACCTCGGCTTTGTTAGCGATCGCGATATTTTGACCGCAGTTGCTGCCTTAGAAGCGACACTGGCAAAACTTGGCGCGAACGGGTTTACGCCTGGTGCCGGTTTGATGGCCGCTCAATCGGTTCTCACAGCTGCGTGATCGCTAGGGGCATGGCAGTGCTATGCCCCTCTCTGTCTGTTGGCTTAGCCTATTCTTAAACAGCCCTGCTATCGTGCTAAGAGAGGATATTTACTGAGGAGGACGACAGATTATGGGCGTTTTGGGGCGTTTAGCTCGAATCGTTCGTTCTCAGGTCAATAGCTGGGTCCAGGAGTCAGAAGATCCCGAAAAACTGTTAGACCAGGCAGTCAGCGGTATGCAGTCGGATCTGATTCAGCTGCGGCAATCAGTGGCTCAGGCGATCGCGACCCAAAAACGAACTGAACGGCAGTGTCATCAAACCGAAACTCTTGCCCAGGAATGGTACAACCGTGCTCAGTTGGCTCTACATAAAAGTGATGAGTTGACAGCTCGTGAAGCCCTGGCTCAGCGTCATGCCTATTTGAAAATGCTCTCTCAACTCGAAGGTCACGTCAGCGATCAAAAAACAGTGATCGGCAGACTCAAAACTAACATGAGGGACTTAGAAGTCAAAATTGCAGACGCTCGCACTCGCCGAGACATGTACATTGCTCGTGCCCGTTCTGCTGAGGCTTCCCAACGAATTCAAGACATGATTGGACAAGTTAGCAGTCAAAACTCCATTGGGGTATTGGGGCAAATGGAAGATAAAGTGCTGAATTTAGAGGCTCAAGCTGACGCCATGGCAGAACTAAATCAGACACTTGAAAGTCAGTCCTTAGACAGTAAATTTGCCGCTCTGGAGCAATCCGAAGAAGATGCTATTGAAGCTGAACTAACGGTCATGAGAGCGCAACTTCCGGAGAAGTAATGCCCTGAAAATCTACTTTTTACGATTTTTTCAATAAAGTCATTGAAGACTTCTTACTCGGATAGTTTTGTATCTCTTTTGATAACTTCTACGGATGGCATAATGGAAGAATATAGACATCGTCGCTATCATGTGATCTCTTTAGTCAGGGATCCCTAGATCAATGGGTTAGGACATGCCGCCGTAACTTTTGATGTCTCTTTTACGTTAGAATCGCTTACCGCTGAATAATGTCCATAGGCATGGGGACAGTTTTTAAGCACAAGCTTGAATCATTGCATCAACTTTCTCGCTGACTTATGAACCAGTGCAATGGTAGATGTTTCGGATTCTCGGTAGGCAGCAGGTGCATCTGGGTGGTTGCTTGTAGCTAAGCTACTGATACGAGCTGATAAGCGATCGCCAGCGATTAGAATTCTCCTACAGGTTTGGATTATGGGTGGTGAAGCCAGGACTGCTCATCAAAAGCTCTACATCAATGTCATGGAGCTATTAGTTGCTGAAGAGGTGTCTCGTCAGCTAGACAATCTACCAGAGCGCGTTTCCAAGTATATCAAGCGCATTGAGGTAGAAACGTTTGCGCTGAATCGGCTACCGTCCCTCTATGCCTCCAGCGAAAAGGGGTTGCAACATCAATATGAGCGTGCCCAGCGTGAACTCAAGCCCCAGGTCCTGAGCGCGGTACGACAGGCATTTGCTGCAGTGCAGGTTGATCCTATTCGCCTATCTCAGCCTCTACAGCTCAACCAAGAAGAAGAAGCTGTCTTACAAGCCCTGAGAGAGTTCTTAAAGACTCCTGATCTGACCTGGAAATCAGCTCTAAAAGAGATTCAGAGGCTGCAATATCGTCGGCGTTCAAGCCGGAAGCAATCGAGCATACCACCACCGCCTCCGCCTCCACCGCCAGAGAGAAGACGCACGTATCCGACCGAACCGCCGCAAGATGACCCTGATCACGATACAACCTGGCGCCCTGGAACCTATGGCAGTCGTCTGAGCTGGCGGCCTCGCCATCCTCACAGCGGTTCAGAAGATGGAGGATTTGGAGAAAACGCTCGCTAGGCGATGCATTAGAAAGTTATTCAAATATCCTCTGGAGAAATTTTAAGTCCAGCCAGCGATCGAACTTGTAACCGACTTGACGAAAATGAGCAACTTCTTGGAATCCATAGTGCTCATGCAGCTTCAAACTAACAGCGTTATCTGCATCGATCCCTGCCACGATCGCATGTAGCCCCATCATTTGAGCTTCTTCTATTAGTCGGCCTAGCAAGCGTTTACCGATACCTCGCCCTCGGCAATGGGGAGCCACGTAAACAGAATTCTCAGCCGTATAGCGATAGGCATCCCAGGTTCGGAAAGTCCCCAAAGCGGCAAAACCCGCAACGTGGTTTTCTAATTCTGCAACTAAGACAGGAAAGCCTCCAGCCTGCTTAGCCGCAAACCAATTCTGCCGCATTGAGAGGGTATGAGGTTGATAGTCATAAACGGCAGTGGTGTTAAGAATTGCGTCGTTATAGATGTCAAGAATTGCAGATAGATCAGACTCCTCTGCGGGACGAATCATTATCTGAGTCATGACCGAATGCCAGCCTACTGTAACTGAGCCGGTAAAGGCATCGGACGGATAGCAATGGTTTGAAGTTCATCGCCGCGTTTTATTTCCACATTAAGCGGCTGACCAATTTCGCTAGCATCGACCTGGGATTGCACATCAGCAGGCGTCTCCACAATGTTGTCACCCACTCGTTGAATAACATCACCCGGCTTCAGCCCACCAGAGGCAGCTGGCGTATCCTCCATCACACGCACAATCAAAACGCCTGAATCGTCATTAATGGCCATTTCCAGTTCACCTTCGGTGTTAATGCGATCGCGCACTTCAGGCGTCAGCACAATCATCTGAATACCTAAATACGGATGCTGAACTTCACCTTCCTCAAAAAGCTGAGTCGCAATCCGATTAAAGGTTTCGACCGGAATGGCAAATCCAAGCCCCTGAGCTTCTTTCCGAATAGCGGTGTTCATACCAATAACTTCGCCCCGATCATTGAGCAAAGGGCCGCCTGAATTACCCGGATTGATCGCTGCATCCGTCTGAATGAACTGAACTCGCTTGTCTGGAATGCCGACTTCAGAACTGCTTCTGCCTAACGCACTGATGATGCCCGCCGTAACGGTGTTGTCAAGGCCTAAGGGATTACCAATGGCGATCGCCCATTGCCCCGGAGACAGGTCTTCGGTGCTCCCAAACACAACCGACGGCATCGATTGAGCATCAATCTTAATTGCAGCGACATCCGTCACCTTATCAGTGCCGACGACAGTACCTTCAAACGAGCGGCCATCCGTCATCGTGACAGTAACCTTGCTCGCCCCCTCAACAACATGAGCATTCGTAATGATGCGACCATCGGTCGAAATAATAAAGCCTGAGCCGGTTCCTTGCTGAAAAGGTTCAGGCATTGGCATTTCATCGCCAAAAAAGCGTCGAAAGAAGGGATTTTCAAACGCTTCAGGGACACCAGCATCAACATTCTCGGCATCAATCCGCACGACAGCAGCACCGACTCGGTTGACAGCATCGGCAATGAAGTTGGGATTGGTTTGAGCGGGTGGTACTAGGGCAACCGCAGGTGGTTCAACCACTTCTGGGCGATTCAGCGCAGCTTGCACGACAGGGGCTTCTTCAGCAAAACTTTCCGTTGAGGACTTTTGTGCATTCCAATATTGATGTCCAGCCCAGCCAACGCCACAACCTACAATAAGAGTAGCGGCGGTCAGCCCAATTTGCTTCAGAGCCAAGCCCATCGCAATTCTCCCAGCTATTTGGTGCATTTTGAATAAATCTACTTTAGCGAAGATTATCGGGGAATAGGCGATCACCCCCCACTCTGTCTCTGAGGACGGTGCTTTTAGCTACGCTATATGAGGTCATGACAAAGAAAGTCAGAGTTTCCAGGTCAATTTTCCTGGGCAACTGTCTATCAGTTTGTAGGAAAGGGATGGCACGTTTCTGTCAAGAGGGGCTGTGATGAGACGCAAACTAATTCAATCTTTTTGCCATATAGGCCGCAGGATCGCTATCTACTCCACGGGGGTTGCTAGTCTGCCAGTGGTGAGTTTTTCCCTCCTCGGGTCAGCCGCGATCGCGCAAACGACCGCTGACCTTTGTCCCGTACCAGTACTCTCACGAGTTCAATCTCATCAAGTCGCATCAGGCGAAACCATCGATAGCATTGCAGCAGACTATGGCCTGTTGCCTGTGACTGTGATGGCTATGAATCCATCCGTCCAGAGAAGTGCAGTGTCGCCCGGTACGTCTCTGCGAATCCCACCGTTTAACGGGGTTGAGGTGGCTGTATCGGAGGGTCAAACTTGGCAAGACGTCGCTGCGGCTTATCAAGCCCGCGCGGATGTCTTGTTCGAAGTCAACGGCTGCCCTGAAGCCATGCCTAATCGTGTCTTTGTGCCAGGGGTTAGCTGGCTAGTCGAATCCAACTCTACCTCTGGAGTCGTAGTCGAAGAGACAAATCTGGACAATGATCCGCTGTCTGCTTATCCTCTATCGCCAATGGGGACTATCGTGAAGGGCTACGGCTGGCAGGCTGATATTGCAGTCGATCAACTGACCTTCAGCAGCGGCGTCACGTTGGAGGCAGCGATGGAAACGACGGTTTTGGCAGCAGGGAGCGGCACTGTTGCCTATGTGGGCGAAGAGGCGACTCTAGGAACGCTCATTGTTATTAACCACGACGATGGTTTACAAACCCGCTACGGGTTTGTGACAGCACCCACGGTTAGCGTGGGTGAGCAGGTAACCGCAGGACAAGCCATCGCAGCAGCAGCGCCGCAGACAGAAGAAACCACTAGCGTCTATTTTGAAGTGCGGACTAATTCTGATTTAGGGTGGATTGCCCGTGATCCTGGGGATTACATCCCAGAGTTGGCAATCCGATAAAGTAAGCGGTGCGGCCTCAAAACCCCGGCTCTTTTTCCTTAGTAGAAAACATCCTGATCCTTTCAGGATTCTGTCTTGCAGCAACTGTAGGCTTGAAAGAACTGAGCGGTTTAGTTCTGATCAAAGCGGGTTGAGGGGGATACGTCCATGGCACGGGGATTTTCGCGTCGTCATTTTCTGCAAACGGCTGGGGCTACCTTAGCGGCTCTAGGCTGGTCGCAGCGGGATGTAATGCTAAGGGGCGATCGCTATGGTCGTGCTCTAGCTCAATCAACCCCTCGCAAGCTAGCCCTGTTGGTCGGCATCAATGAATATCCCCAAGACGGGTTATTTGCCCCACTGTATGGCTGTGTGAATGATGTTGAGATGCAGTATCAGCTGCTGGTGCATCGTTTTGGATTTAACCCGAATGACATCGTGAAGCTGACGGATCAGCAGGCAACCCGCGACGCCATTCTGACAACCTTTGAAGAACATCTGATTAAACAAGCACAACCTGGTGACGTGGTTGTCTTTCACTTTTCAGGACATGGTTCCAGAGTTGTCGATCCTGATCAGGATTTCCCGGATGGCCTCAACAGTACCTTGGTTCCGGTGGATAGTCCGTTACCTGCAGGTTTTCCGCGCAGTGGCGGAGCTGTAGATGACATTACGGGCCACACAATTTTTTTACTGGGCAGCGCTATTCCCACCGAAAACTTCACGATGGTGTTGGATAGCTGCCACTCCGGCGGGGCTAAACGAGGCAATTTGATCATCCGCGCTCGGCCTGGAGGGAGCGATCTGACGATGAGCGAGGTTGAGCTAGCCTATCAGGACGATCTGCGATCGCGCCTCAATATAAGTCCTGAAGAATTTATTCGTCGCCGCCGTGAAGGGATTGCCAAAGGCGTGGCGATCGCCTCCGCTCGCCGCAATCAGTACGCTGCTGATGCTCCGTTTGAAGATTTCTATGCAGGGGCCTTTACGTTTGTCTTAACCCAGTATTTATGGCAACAAACCGGAACAACTTCCTTTAATAGCACCCTTGGTAACGTCGCTCGCACCACAACTCAGGTTTCCTTTAGTAATCAAGAACCCCAGTTCGAAACTCAGCCTGGCAGCAGTTTCGATAACGTACCGATCTACTTCACCCAGAAGGCAACTGCTCCAGCTGAAGCCGTGGTCACTAACATAGCCAGTGGCGAGGTTGAGGTTTGGCTAGGCGGCGTTGATCCGCACAGCTTAGAGGTCTTTGGTGAAGGGGCTGTTCTGTCAGGCGTTGATAATGCGGGTCAATCACGGGGACTGGTACGCTTGACCCAACGACAGGGGTTAATTGGCAAGGGTCGATTATTAGAAGAAACTACGCTGCCAACCGGATTACTACTTCAAGAGCAGATACGGGGCGTTCCTACAGATGTCACCCTGCGTATTGGCTTGGATGAGTCTTTAGGAGAAGACATTGAAGCTGCTCGTACGGCTTTGTTGGCAGCACCCCGCGTTGAACCGTTGGCTTTAGGCGATCGCGAAGTTCACTATGTGCTGGGCCGCATGACCGCCGCTTATCGTCAAGAATTGGCCGATCAACCCGGTTTACCTCTAGAAAACAGCATCGGTCTATTTTCCCAAGGGCTGGACCTCGTACCAGATTCCTACGGCAATCCTGGAGAATCAATAGCGGCAGCCGTGACTCGACTCCAATCCAAATTGAGATCGCTCTTTGCCGCTCGCATGGTCAAACTCACGCTGAATCCCGGTTCCTCTCGCCTGAATCTCAACGTCGCCATGATTCCTGAATCAGGGAATGAGGTCTATGCTCAACAGTTCACAGTTAGAGGCGGAGAGAATCAATCCGCTCCCCGTCCTGGCGTTGAGGTGCTGCCCCTCGGCACGGCGCTGCGGTTTGAAATTACAAATCAGGAAAACCGAGACCTCTATCTCAGTGTGCTAGTAATTGATTCCAGCGGCGTAATGTCTGTCATTTTCCCCAATCAGTGGGTCGCTTCGACTGAGGCCACTCTTCTTCCCGCAGGGGAAACGCTGCAGCTCCCCAATCCCGTGACTGATTCGTTCCGACTGGTAACCCAGGAACCTAAGGGGACAACTGAAGTTTTGATTGTCGCTAGCAGCAATCCATTAGACAATGCGCTGAGAGGGTTGCAGGCGATCGCAGATGACACCGGAATCAGTCGCGGCCCCCTCGGTATTAGTGACCCAACCGATGTCGTCAACGGCTTACTGGACGATATTAGTGCCACTGACAGCAACACTTCCCCATCAGTCCAACCTGTTAGCGTGACTCAGCTAGCCGCTTTGTCTATCACATTTGACGTTGTTTAACGCGATTGCTTTTCCTACTCCTGATTGTCTCAATTCTCTACCGTTCAAGAACCATGGAAAATACACCTAATTTAGATGCACTATTGGCCGTCATTGCGATCGCTATCTTATTGGGCGGTCTTTGGATGCTCATCAGCGGCATTAACAGCATGAGTGATTGATTTCTATCTAGCTTTTAGCCATCTAGGCTTGTGCACCCATTAGCATCCAGATGCTCAGCCCATCGCCAGATGGCTCGCCGTCTTGTTCCAACAGAACCGGCAACGGCTATAACTCTCTCTATAGGAATTGAGAATTCATCCGTTTTCGAGCGAACGTATTTATACTGACAAAACAGTTAAAGATCAACAAATCAACCGTATTTTCCGAGCCATCGATTTAAAGCTACAAAGGTTAAGCAAAAACCGCAATCCGTGTTTTTTCTAGCATTAACATAAAGGCTTTTTCTAAGCATACAAAAATTAATAGAGGAAAAGTATGGGTTCATTGCTTTATTATCCCGTAGCTTTGTAACGGCTGAAATATTTGCAATGAATATGTTTCAGAATGGCCAAGGCATCAAATTAAACGAATTAATCAAAATATCTACCCATAGAACTATCTGACATTACTGCATTTCAGCAATCTAAAATCAAATAACAGTCTAAGTGTTTTGCCTGAACATGAATAGCGCACGGCATAGCACCTCAGCATTAAGGGCACGCTAGAGAAGATGACATTGATGGTTGTCTATTGAGTGCATGTTTGCAGGAGGTTCTATCGTGCAGTTAATTCAAAGCTGTCGGTCTCTAGTATTTGTTGATAGAAATGTTGACTTTCAAAGGACTCTTTCAAAGAGCATTTCTATATCAGAAACGAGCATTTATTACTTAGATACTGGCCGAGATACGATCGCCCAAATTTCAGATGTATTAGCTGTACATCCTGAAGTTAATACTTTGCATTTACTCAGTCATGGCTCACCCGGAAGTCTACAATTAGGCGACCTAAAACTTGACTTACAAAACCTAAATCAATATGCTCATCATTTAAAGAAGTGGTTTCGCTCGGTCAATACCGCTAATCTTGTCATTTATGGTTGCCGGGTCGCAGCAGGAGCCGTTGGCGAAGCTTTTGTCAGTGCGCTTCATCAACTCACCGGTGCTGCGATCGCAGCCTCCACTACACCCACAGGGTCAGCTCAACTAGGCGGCGACTGGGAACTTCAGTATCAGATCGGTCAACCCTCCTGGAGGCTACCTTTCAGTCAAGAAACCCTACAGAGCTATCCAGGTATCTTGGCCGCACCCGAGATTACCGATGCCGAGACTGCACCCCGGACAGGACTTGAAGATACCGACCTCGTTATCAATGGCATCACGATTAGTGACTCAGACAGTCCCACTCAGTCCGTTACGCTTTCTATCGCTAGTGGCACACTGACGCTGGCCAGCACAGGTGGTCTAACTAACGTTCTTGGCGACGGCAGTAATTCAATTAGTTTCGACGGCTCAGTGAGTGACGTCAATGCAGCGATCGCTGGACTCACCTACACGCCCGTCGGCGAAACAGATGGTGATTTCACCCTAAAAATTACGACATCTGATGGCGTCGATACCGCCAGTCTCGACGTTCCACTATCCATCACTCCCGTTAACGACGCTCCAACCCTTACACCTAGTCCAGCAATCGTATTAGAAGGCAACACGGTTACTTTTGCCGACGTCAATTTTGGTATCGCCGACGTTGATAACCTGCCTGTACAAATCATCATCAAAATTGACCGCTTGCCTGACAAAGGCGTACTTAGGCATAACGGTGCACCTGTTGTTGTTGGCTCCACGTTCTCGTCAGACCAAATTAGCGGTTTGGTCTACCATCACGATGGCACTCAAACCACCGTTGCCAATGGAACAATCGATGGTTTCGCAGTGACGGTTGACGACGGAGCTGGTGGCTTTGTTGGCAGCACTGACATCCCCATCACGATTGATCCTGTCAACCAGCCACCAAGTTTAAGCGGTGATGAAATCGTCTTTGAGGGCGAGACAAATCACAAAATTAATGTCACCATTGCGGACCCCGATCAAACTCAACCGTTCTCTGTTGAAATTCTAAGTCTGCCTACGGATGGCGTTCTTCAAGTCAATGGCATTGATGCTACAGTCGGGCAAATTTTGTCAGGTACGGACCTCGACAACATTACCTACAGCCACGATGGAAATGATGGACCGCTGAACGATGGCTTTCCTCTGGATGATAGTTTCGACGTACGGCTATCAGACGATGGCGGCGGCACAGGCGTTCCTGCCACGGTAGACACGACTATCGAACTGGATATTGTTCCTAACAATGATGATCCAACTCTGGTCAACAATACAGGGACAGCACTGGATTTGACGACAGGGCGTCATGTCACAATCACCAACGCCATGCTGCAGGTCACTGACCCCGATTCGTCAGATACTCAGCTGACCTACACCATCACTAAACTTCCTACAGAGGGTTTACTACTGAGGGAAAAGACGCCAGGCAACTTCGTCAGTCTAGTTGTTGGTTCAACCATCACTCAGGCTGATTTAGATGCTGGCAAGCTCTCCTACATCTTTTCCAACAATACGAACAGCGTCACCGTCCCCGATAGCTTTGAATTCACTGTCAGAGACGCAGAACTACGAAGTTGGCCTAGCTTGCGCGAAGGCGGCATCTATCCTGATGAGAACAGCAACACGCTGTCAGAGATCCCCTTCAACCTAACCATCAACTCAGATACACCTTCTGGCCCTGGCTTGGCAACAGACCAAGGCAACTATCCTCCAGACTCATTAGGCAGCCCACCCACAGGCGATACCCAAGGTGATCCTAGCGGCTACCACAGCAATGGTGTGGCCTTGCTAGAGGGAGATAGTGTTGCCATCACTAATGCTGAGCTGCAAGTTACAGACCCTGACAGTACGCCTGATCAAGTTATCTTCCGCCTTACGAATATTCCTGATGGGGGTACGCTACTGCTCGATGGCAATCCACTTGGGCTGTACGATAGCTTCTCTCAAAAAGATATTGATGACGGTAAACTTTCCTTCCAGCATGCTGGCGGTGAAATCTTTAACGACAAATTTGAGTTTTCGTTAAGCGATGGCGCAAACGTCACGACTGATAACAATACGCCATTCGAGTTCGATATATCAGTTACGCCCATCAATGACTCTCCTACCGCGACTGCTGGCGGTAATCCCTTCGTCAAGGAAGGGGAGAGTGTTGTCATCATTTCAGGCTCTCACTTATCTATCGGAGACGTTGACGGCACTGGACAAACGCCAACCTTCACGCCAACCCCTAACCCCAACTATGCCGACTCCAACACTCTGACCTTCAAGGTCACAACGCTGCCGCAACATGGAACGTTGAAAGTCAATGGTGTGGTGGTCGATGCCAATACGGTGATCACCAAAGCCGATCTGGATGCTGGCAATCTGGTGTATGAGCACGGCGGTGATGAATTCTTCTCAGATTTCTTTGAGGTTCAGCCTAACGACAACACAGGCACCGCTAATGAACTAGGGAACATTGAACGGGTCAACATTGACATCGCTACCGTCAACGACAATCCCTCTCCCCTCGAAGTCGTTCACCTAACGGTTGCTGAAGGTGAGGGCGATACCATCCACGGGTCGAATCCTCCAGTAGGTGCAGGTCCAGGTCGTCTCGTCTACCAGGATCCTGACAACACAACGGTTCAGAGACAGTATCTAATCACCGAGATTACTCAGTACGGCGCTCTCACCAAGAACGGAGCCGCGCTTGGGGTCGGCAGTGTCTTCTCGCAGGAAGATTTGGATAACAACCTAATTGAATACCTGCATGATGGGACGGAAAACTTCAGCGATCAGTTTAAGTTCCAGGTACGGGATGGCGGCGGTGAGGTTGTTCCAGGTACATACAACATCACTGTCAACCCTCCCGTTAATGATGCGCCAGAGCTAACGGTTCCAACCGATACACAAACCTTTGATACCACGACACCATTTGTCTTTAGCACGGGCAATGGGAATGCGATCGCCATTGACGATCCTGACCTATTCCCCACCGTAGATCCAGGTGAGACAGACCTCATTCGCGTCACCTTAAATCTACAGGACGCTCCGAACAGCACCCATGCCGCTAGCACGATCACCTTAGCCTCAAGCAACAATCTCACCATCACAGGCAACGATGGTACGCCAGGTGGACTGGTAACCCTTGAAGGCAAGTTGGCGGATGTGCAGGCAGCCTTGGAAGGAATGTCGATTCAGGTTCCCAACGACGAAGATCAGACGTTAGACCTTGTTGTCACCGTGGACGATCGCCTCGATCCTAACGATCCCTCCGCTGGCAACAATGGTGGTCGCGATCCCTCGGATGCGGTAGCGGGCTATAACGTCATCACGAAGTCCATTGCCATCAATGCCAGTAACGACAACGATCCGCCTGTTGTCACGGCTCCAGCATCAGCAGACGTCAACGAAGACGGCACCCTAGCCTTCAACGGCGGTGCAGGTACAGGCTTTGGCGGCCTGATTTCCATCGATGATCCGGATGACTTTGGTTCACCGATGCAGATCACCCTGTCTATTGACAGCGGTAGCGGCACCTTGAATTTACCAGGGGCAACCGATAACGGCACCGAAACTGTTACGCTCACTGGTTCAGAGTCTGAGATCAACGCGGCGCTACAGAACCTGGTTTATACGCCGACCGCAGACTTCAACGGCCCAGTCACCCTCACGACAACAGTAAATGACCTAGGCAACACTGGCGGCGCACCCCAGACCGATACCAAAACGGTTGCCATCACCGTTAATCCCATCAACGATCAGCCGGGAGTTACCGTTCCAGGGTTACAAGTTATCGATGATGGGACTCCGTTAACCTTTAATTCTGGCGATATCGCTATTTCTGATACTGTCGATTTAGATCAGGGTGCGTCTGACGCATTCAGCGTCACTGTCGCAGCAACGCAAGTTTCCGATGGTTCGCCTTTTGGCACGTTGGCAGCAACAGCCAGTGGCAGCGCCTCTGTGACCAACACGAGTCCCGATACGCTGACGATCAGTGGTACCCGTGACGATGTTAACGCGACCTTAGACAGTCTCAGTTTCACGCCCAGCGACTACAACGCTGATCAGACTATCGAGATTTCGGTCACTGTTGATGACAGCAATAATGGGGCCGAAGGGACAAGTAGCACTGGAGAACCAACCACTGACGCCGGTAGCTTCCTGGTCAATATTTCAGGCCAGAACGAGGCTCCGACGATTACACCACCTGCCAACACCCTAAGCGTTGCTGAGGATTCAACCCTCACGCTGACGGGGGCAGGCAATGTTTTCAGCTTTGATGACCCCGATGATTTTGGCGCTAACAATCTACAAGCAACGGTTACGGTTGATCACGGCACGTTGTCTCTGGTTGCCAACGATGGCACAACGGTTACTGGGGACAATACAAATACGCTGACCATTACAGGTACTGAAGACCAGATCAATGCGGCTCTAGACGGTCTCCAGTTCACTCCAGTCGCAGATTTCCACGGCATCAATGCCAACAGTGCAGATCTAACGGTCACGATTGACGACAAGGGCAACACAGGTTCTGGAGCCAACGGAGTTCATTCCCAGACCAAGACGATCGCAATCACGCCCGTCAACGATCGCCCCGTTGCCTCGGGCAGCATTACCCTCGCCGCAGGCACTGAAGATGTTACTCCTAGCAGCGCCGATACATTGTCAGCGCTCATTACCGCAAACAACAACTACAGCGACGCTAAAGACAATCAGACCGGGAACGGTGGCGACACTACGGAAACTGGGCTGAGTCATGTCGCTGTTGTCGGCAGCACGGGTTATGACGCTGGACAAGGTGCTTGGCAGGTCAGTGATGGAGCTGGCGGCTGGATTGATATTCCTGCAACAGGGCTATCGGAAACGAGCGCATTGGTCTTTCCAAAAGATCGTCAGATTCGTTTTGTCCCTGCGCCTGACTTCCACGGAACTCCTGGCAGCCTCAACATTCGCTTAGCCGATTCCAGTGCCGCCGTTACGTCCAGCAGTAACGCCGCAGACTTTCAGAATCTCACCACCAACGGCGGCACCACTCCAACTGGAGCTTGGTCTGAGGATGCTATCCCAGTTAGCATCACCGGCATCAATACCGTTAATGATGCGCCGACTATTACCGATCCGGCAACGCCTGCGGCTTTAGTCGCGATCGATGAAGACACAACTGCTCCCGTAGGCGACACGGTCAACGGCCTACTCGGCAGCAAATACAGTGATGGCCCTGACAATCAGAGTGCTATTTCAGGCGGTGGCAACACAGAGACGCCTCTAGCAGGCATTGCCATTATTAACAACACGGCTACCGACCCAGTCAATGAAGGCGTTTGGGAATATGACACCGGATCAGGATGGGTGCCTGTCCCCACGTCAGGCTTGAGCGATACGTCCGCCCTCGTGATTCCTGCAACTGCTGAACTGCGATTTGTACCCGTTGCTGACTATAACGGCACCCCGGGGCAGCTAACAGTGCGCCTCTCCGATGGCAATGGCTTCTCACCCGGCTCGGCTGTAGACATCTCTAGCGGCATTAATACCCCTGGTGGTTGGTCTGCTGACACCACTAATCTGGTCACCACGGTCAACCCAGTCAATGACACCCCCGACATTGCAGGCACCGCCGGAACCACTTTCGAAGAAGGGGATAGTGCAAAACTAGTCGCTACGGGCATCAGTGTGAGTGACGTTGATGCTCCTCATTTCAACGGAGGTAGCTTAGCGATCGCCCTTGATGGCTATCAGCCCGGCGACACGCTAGCCATCAACAACCAAGGAACGGGATCTGGAGAAATTGGCATCTCGGGCACGAATGTCACTTACGAAGGGGTAGTTATTGGGACGGTCACAGGAGGCACTGATAGTGACCTCGTTATCAACTTCACGTCTACAGCTGCTACACCGACTGCGGTAGAAGCGTTGGTTGAGCAACTGACCTACTTCACCAATAGCGACAACCCCACTGATTTTGGCAACGACCCCACTCGCGACCTCACCATTACTCTCAACGACGGTGGCAACACAGGTTCGGGCGGTGCCAAAGAGGACTTACTGACAGGGGTGATCACCGTCAACGCGGTGAATGATCCGCCCACAGTTGTAACCAGTGCTGGAACAACCACCTTTACAGAAGGTCAAAATGTCCCTTCAACTCCGGTTGTGATTGATCCAGCGGTCACCGTTGATGACATCGACAGCCTGACTCTGGCCTCCGCTGTCGTCTCAATCACCGCAGGCCATGAGCCGGAAGATGTACTTGCTTTCATCAACGACAACAGCACGCTATACGGCAATATCCAGGTTGATAATTTCAATCCCACCACAGGGGAACTGTCTCTATCCTCGTTAGGTGCAACGGCAACTAAGGCCCAGTGGCAAAACGTGCTGCAAGCCATCACCTACAACAACACGAGCGATACACCCGACGACACTAATCGCACAGTTTCCTTCAAGGTGAATGATGGTGGGCTGGAAAGTACGATCGCAACCAAAGATATCGTGGTCGTTCCGACCAATGACGACCCGACAGCCGTAAATGACACCAACAGCATCACTGAAGACACAGTTGCCCCCGTCACGGATGATCTCACACCTAATGCGAGTAGCCCACCCAATGACAGCGACCCGGACAACGACACGCTGACGGTGACTCAGATCCAGCATGGGTCAACCACTGAAACGGATCCTGCGGCTGACATTACAGGTGACTACGGCACCCTGGACTGGACGGGTAACGGCACCTACTCCTACACGCTCGACAACAAAAATCCAGCGGTACAGGGGCTGGATGACGGCGAAACGCTGACCGAAACTTTCACTTACGAAATCAGCGATGGTCAAGGTGGCACTGACACAGCCACTTTGACCATCACCATTGATGGCGTCAACGATGCTCCGGTTGTTGAGACGGCGATCGCCAACCAAAATACACCCGATGACACCACCATTGCACCCGTTGATATCTCGGGCAACTTCAGCGATCCTGACACGAATGACATCCTGACCTACACCGCAGTCGGACTTCCGCCAGGACTAACCCTTGACCCCAACACGGGCATCATCACCGGCACGATTGACAACAGTGCCTCTCAGGGTGGTCCCGGCAGCGATGGCATCTACTCCATCACCGTCACCGCCAAGGACGACAACGGCGAAACCGTTGATCAGGTCTTCACCTGGACGGTCACCAACCCGGCACCTACTGCGACTGACAACACAGCCGATGTCATCGAAGACACGACCCCCAGCGATAGCGGCGACCTCATCAGCGATGACGATGGTACCGGCGTTGACAGTGACCCCGATGGCGATACTCTAACGATTGCCCAAGTTCAGCATGGCTCAACTACTGAAACCGATCCCACACAAGACGTTACGGGCGACTACGGCACCCTGGACTGGAACGCCGATGGCACCTACACCTATACGGTGGATGGCAAGAGCACAGCCGTTCAGGCTCTAGATGAAGGGGAAACCCTCACCGAAGTCTTCACTTACACAATGGATGATGGAGAAGGCGGTACGGATACCGCAACGCTGACAGTCACGGTCAATGGCAGTAACGATGCACCCGTGGCAGGGGCAGCGATCTCTGACCAGAATAATCCCGACAGCACTACCATCACACCACTCGATGTCTCAGGTAACTTCAGCGACCCTGACACCACCGATGTCCTGACCTATACGGCAGCAGGACTCCCTCCAGGTTTGACTCTTGATTCCAAAACAGGTGAAATCACAGGAACTCTAGACTCTAGCGCCTCTCAGGGCGGTCCTGGCAGTGACGGCATCTACTCCATCACCGTCACCGCTAAGGACGACAATGGTGAAACGGTTGACCAGGTCTTTACCTGGACGGTCACCAACCCTGTTCCTACTGCGACTGACAACACAGCCGATGTCGTCGAAGACACAACTCCCAGCGATAGCGGCGACCTTATCACCGATGATGACGGCAACGGCGTTGACAGTGTCCCCGATGGCGATACCCTAACGATTGCCCAAGTTCAGCATGGCTCAACTACTGAAACCGACCCCACACAAGACGTTACGGGCGACTATGGCACTCTAGACTGGAACGCCGATGGTACCTACACCTACACGGTGGATGGCAAGAGCACAGCCGTTCAAGCTCTAGATGAAGGAGAGACGCTAACTGAGACCTTCACCTATACGCTGGACGACAGTGAAGGCGGGACGGATACGGCAACGCTGACGGTGACCATCACCGGTGAGAACGACGCCCCGGTTGCGGGGACAGCGATCATCAACCAAAACACGCCTGATGACACCGACATCACACCACTGGATATTTCGGGCAACTTCAGCGACCCAGACACCACAGATGTCCTGACTTACACCGCAGTTGGTCTACCGCCAGGGCTGACCCTCGACCCCAACACGGGCATCATCACAGGCACCATCGATAACAGTGCCTCTCAGGGTGGTCCTGGCAGCGACGGCATTTATTCCATCACCGTCACCGCCAAGGATGACAGTGGTGAAACCGTTGACCAGATCTTCACGTGGACCGTCACTAACCCGGCACCTATCGCGACTGACAACACAGCTAGTGTCGTCGAAGACACGACCCCCAGCGATAGCGGCGACCTCATCAGCGATGATGATGGCAACGGTGCAGACAATGACCCCGATGGTGACCTCCTCACCATCACACAACTCCAGCATGGCACCACGACTGAGACGAATCCGACAGTCGATATTCCTGGTGACTATGGCACCCTCGACTGGAACGCGGATGGGTCTTACACCTATGTCCTGAAGAATAGCGATCCCACCATCCAAGCCCTGGATGACGGAGAAACCCTCACCGAAGTCTTCACTTACAAAGTAGATGATGGGGAAGGTGGTCCGGATACCGCAACACTGACCGTCACAATCAATGGCAGTAACGATACGCCTGTGGCGGGGACGGCGATCGCCAACCAAAACAATCCCGATGACACCGACATCACACCGCTGGATGTCTCAGGTAACTTCAGCGATCCTGATACGAATGACATCCTGACCTACACCGCAGTTGGGCTACCGCCAGGACTGACCCTCGACCCCAACACGGGCATCATCACCGGCACGATTGACAACAGCGCCTCTCAGGGTGGTCCCGGCAGCGATGGCATCTACTCCATCACCGTCACCGCCAAGGACGACAGTGATGAAACCGTTGATCAAGTCTTCACCTGGTCCGTCACCAACCCTGTTCCTACTGCGACTGATAACGTTGCTGCTGTCATCGAAGACACGACCCCTAGCGATAGCGGCGACCTCATCAGCGATGATGACGGTAACGGCGTTGACAGTGACCCCGATGGCGATACCCTAACGATTGCACAAGTTCAGCATGGCTCAACTACTGAAACCGATCCCACACAAGACGTTACGGGCGACTATGGCACTCTAGACTGGAACGCCGATGGCACCTACACCTACACGGTGGATGGCAAGAGCACAGCCGTTCAAGCTCTAGATGAAGGAGAGACGCTAACTGAGACCTTCACCTATACGCTGGACGACAGTGAAGGCGGGACGGATACGGC
>NZ_JAQMUB010000043.1 GCF_028330965.1 Oscillatoria sp. CS-180
CGCGTCGCTATGCAGAATCGCTGCGATTGCGCGGACATGGGAATCCAGTTGCTGACGGTCCTCGGGGGTCATGACTATCACCGAATAGAAACGATATCTTCTAGGATATTTTTTCTACCATGAGCGGATGACGTGCTCCCCTCCACACATGGAGAATTTAGTTCAGATAGGGCCTTATGAGACCCGACAAGGACTATTTCCAAAAGAGTACCTGTTCAAGCCAGTCGTTGCCACAGGCGAGATAGCTCAGCTAGCAATGTTTGAAATGTCTCTCGGAAGGCTCGATGTTCGCTTTCATTGAGGGCGCGATCGCGGTCAGCACGGACTAAAGCGTCATCAATGCGCTGACGATCGGCACGAACATCAGCTAGAAGCACATCAAATCGTTCAATCATTTCTGCATGGCGCTGATCGGCTCTTTGTCGGTCAGCACGGACATCAGCTAGAAGCACATCAAATCGTTCAATCATTTCTGCGTGGCGCTGATCGGCTCTTTGTCGGTCAGCACGGGCATCAGCTAGCAGGTTGTTGAATCGCACATCGGTTTCAGCCTGTTGCTGCCTCAGCTGCTCAATATCGTCAGAGACAGAACCAATCATAGAAACGACATCGCTAATAGAATCCCTTAACTCCTGATTAGTAACTGATATAGAGTTCCTCATATCCTGCGTGGCGGCTCGATTCTCCTCTCGCACTTCCTGAGTGGCCGCTTGATTCTCCTCTCGCAGTTCCTGAGTAGCGGCTCGATTCTCCTCTCGCAGTTCCCGAGTAGCGGCTTGATTCTCCTCTCGCACTTCCTGAATGGCCGCTTGGTTCTCCTCTCGCAGTTCCTGAGTAGCGGCTCGATTCTCTTCTCGTAGTTCCTGAGCAGCCGCTTGGTTCTCTTCTCGCAGTTCCTGAGTGGCGACTCGATTCTCCTCTCGTAGTTCCTGAGCGGCCGCTTGGTTTTCTTGCCGCAGTTCCTGAGTGGCCACTCGATTCTCCTCTCGTAGCTCTTGGGTAGCTGTCTGGCTTTCTTGCCGCAGTTCCTGTGTAGCGACTCGATTCTCCTCTCGTAGCTCTTGGGTAGCTGTCTGGTTTTCTTGCCGCAGTTCCTGTGTAGCGACTCGATTCTCTTCTCGTAGCTCTTGAGTAGCTATCTGGTTTTCTTGCCGCATGGCAGCGATCGCGACAGCGTTGCCTTCTACTAACCTTTCAAGGCGATCGAGTCGGTCGTTTGAGTTGAGATTAGTCATAGCGATCGCCCTGCTTACCGTCGTCCTTAAATAACCTGCCCTTTTTGCAGAATTCCTTAACTGTATCTCACAGAGCTTACTAAAGGTACAGCCGTCTTCTTGTGCCCAAGCTATTGTTTAGGCTATTGACCCGTCATTGGCATAGAGGCTGTTGACTGGTTCACGTTTGAAACCCAACTGTTTTCGTCCATTCCCCAGGCGTAGCGTAACTTTGTCAGGACCTACGCAGTTGCATCCGGCTTTGGCCCCTTAATCCCCAAATATGGGGAAGCCGGATACAACGTCCCCCAAAATTGGGAGATGCAAGGGGACCGTGCGTAAGTCCTATTTGTAACGAACTTGTTCTACAGGTTGTGGAGTATGGCGGTCTTGTACAAAATTCACCGTAACACTTCGCAAGCTTTGTATTCCCTCAATACACAACGCTTACAGCGGTAGAGAAGACTTGAATGTAGGCTCAGGAAAAAACTGGTGACACTGCATGAAGCAGGTAAGGCTCTATTTTATTAACATTAAAAATGAAATCTCTAACGGCTTACATTGGTTTGGGACAGTTTCACAAAGTCCTCTAGATATTGATTCAGTCCTATGAAATATTCAACAATCCTTCCAAAAGAAACGAGTCGGCTAGCAAACAGAATCCTTCTTCTCACCGCGTTCTTATTGCCAGGAATCATTATTTCGATTAACGGGCAAACACAAGCACAGACCTTGTGCCTTGATGAGGACGTGACTCTAAGTGTTCAACGGGATACTCCGCCTGACGAGGAGGCTTTTGTCAGCTCCAGTCCTGCCAGTTCTGAAACTGACATCAGACTTGAGTTTGATCTCACTAATTTAGATTTGTCAGAGGAAGAGAATGTAGAGGCAGATGACGTGTCTCAATCAAGTGACATGACGGCAGAGCAGCCAGATACAATTTCTGAAGACGCGACAATTACCACTTCAGCTGAGGAGAATTTTGATGGTGAGACTGTATCAGAAGCATCAGCTCTTGGAACTGTCGAGGTTGGTGAACAACCAACAATATCTCGCGAAGCTCACCTAGAGGCCACTGCTGACGAGCTTAACGAATGTATTGAATAATAGGAGTGTGTAGGATTCTGCGCGTCAGGTTCTAGCATTTTGTCAGATGGACGGTCAACGCTTGAATATAGCTCAATCATTCTTGAATCTGACGCTCGCCATAGCTCTTGCAAATTGGTTAATTTAGATAAGAGAATTCAGGCATTTCAAGTCTTCAAACTTTTAAGTTATGCCAGAACTATGTCAGTCCTCATGTAAGCACGGAAAAAATACGCTCTGATAAAGTTAACGGATCGTAGGGCTTAGTGATAACAGATAAAACATTTAACTGACTAAATTGCCGCTGTTCACTTGACTGGGCCTTTGCCGTCAAGATAATGACAGGAATTTGTTGAGTTTTAGGATTTTTCTGAAGTCTCTTCAGGATAGTGAGCCCATCCATGCCTGGCATCATGATGTCTAGCAGGATGACATCTGGCATTGCGGTCTCCGCGATCGCCAATCCCTCTTGACCATTACCGGCCTTGGAAACTTCCCACTGGCCAGTAATTTCTAGGCAAAGCTGAGTTGCTTCTCGAATGTCGGCTTCATCATCAATAATCAGAACATGTTTGGAGTCCATGAGTCATTTCCTTAATGAGTGAGGAGAGGGAGGGCTAAAAGAAAAGCAAAAGATAACTAAGGATAAAAATAAAGCAGTCCCTTGAGGTGTGATGATTTTGCTGAATGCAATACACTTCGACGAAGAACAATACGCAGTGTGGCTACAGTCCTCTAACTCCAAGAGAGTCGTAAACGTAGAGAAGTCGGGGTAGAGGATTGGCGCTACCTTTTGCCCATCAGGTCTAACATGAAGGCTCAACCCTACTGCCTACAGCGGCAGGGTAAAGAAAAAGGTGCTGCCTCCATCGGCATTGTTCTCTGCCCAAATTCTACCGTTGTGCTGTTGAATGATGCTGCGGCAGATGGCGAGACCCAATCCCGTACCGCCTTGATGCTCGGTGTCTGAAACATTAAGCTGCTCGAACTGATTGAAGATAACCTCCAGTTTGTCTTCAGGGATGCCCTGACCCTGATCTTTCACTTGAACGAGCAGCATTTCAGATGGTGCCTCCATTCTTGAAAAAGCGCCAGGATCCTGAGATGGCAAAGCTTCTGTAGGAACGGAGACCTGATCAGATTGAATTTGATGAACAATCATTTCCACCGTTGATCCAGGGGGAGAAAACTTAATGGCATTGCTCAGCAAATTGGTCAGTGTTTGAATGAGGCGATCAGGGTCTGCCCACAGTTCAATTGAGAGAGATTGGATAGCAAGATGGACCTGATTTTTTTCTGCGATCGCCCGCATCTCATCAGCAGCTTGCGCCATCAAATCAGTCAAGTTGCAAATCTGTTTATTCAGCGTGACTTTGCCAAGTTTAATGCGCTCAGCATCTAAGATATCGTTGACCAAACGTACTAAGCGGTTGGTATTGGAAAAAGCGATTTCAACCATGCGCTGGCGCTTCTCAGCCTGCACATTGAGGTCCCCTTGAGCTAATAATCCGAGGGCTGTTCGAATGGATGTCAAAGGTGTTCTCAGTTCATGGCTGACAACCGAAATGAATTCGTCTTTCATTCGTTCGATAATCTGTCGCTCCGTGATGTCTTTGAAGGTGACGACAGCTCCCAGAATCTTGTCTCGTTCCTGAATAGGAGTACTGACATATTCTGCGGGAAAACTGAAGCCATCCCGTCGTTCAAACAAGTCTCCAGAGACATGGTGAGTTTTTCCCCGTCGTAGGGTATTGAAGATAGGACTTTCTTCCCAACGATGAAGCGTACCATCTGGCTTAGAGTGACGGATTAGCTGCGGCATGAACTGCCCCACCATCTGTTTAGCTGTATATCCGAGAATTTCAGCAGCGGCAGGATTAACAAAAACAACCTTGCCCCTGGAATCCAAGCCACAAATTCCTTCCCCAGCAGATTTGAGAATCAGTTCATTTTGGTAACTCAAGCGCTCTAGAGAATCCCTGGCTTGCTGAAGCGCTTTGAGCGTTCGTTCTCGCTCCATGATTTCTAGCCTTAAATTGGCATTAGCTCGCTGCAGCTCAGTAGTGCGCTGCAATACCCGTTTTTCCAAATCCGTGTTGAGTGCCTGTACTTCTTCGTAAAGCTGCGTTTGATACAACACCGAAGCAAATTGATCAGCTAGTGCTTGAGCCAATCTGATATCTTCAGAGGTCCAAGCATGCGCCTGATTACGCTTTAGCTCTCGCCAAGTTTCGAAGGATTGTCGAGGACGATTCTGTCGAGGATCGGCTGCATTGAGTCGACCAGCCCATACATTTTCAACATCGATCGCTCGACGAAAGAAGCTTAAATAACCCAATGAATGATTTCGGTGCCGGAGTTCTACCACCATCATTCCTCGCAGATTGCTCCGCGACAGTGCGAAAGCAATAGTCCACGGTAGTTGAGCCTGCTGAATGTCCGTGATTGCCCACAGCCGTCCTTGAGGATGAACAGGAACCTCCATATTCAGCCACGTCTGCCAATCAGATAGCTGTTCCAGTACGGGAGGAACCATCCGTGACTGGGGGGTATCGCCCTTCGAGTGGGGCACATTAGGTTGGTGTCCATGGGTGAGCTGAAGGATGCTGCTTGAGTCCTTAGCGCTTACATGGAGGCGTCCACTCGTACTTTTTAAAGCAGCAACGGCCTTACCAAGCGCCACTTTTGAAGCATCCCTAGAGGGGGCATGAAGTAACGAGACAACCTGATTGATCGTCGCTTCATGCTGAGTTCTTAAGCGGCTTTCAGTCAAGATGTCAGCGTGAGCGATCGCCACAGCGACTTGATCTGCAATCAGCTGAACCATCTCCAGTTCTTTAGGACTAAACCATCGGGGCGTACTATGGTGAGCCACTAGCAGACCCCAAAGGTGATCCTGATGGAGAATGGGAACCACTAAGGACGCTTGCACCCCCATCGCCATCAGATATTCCACATGGCAAGGATCAACGGGACGAAACCAAAGATCATTAGATAGAGGGGCCTGAGTTTTGTGACAAATGAGTGGACTAATGCCGATTTCTTGCCGCTTCACATTAACAATCGTTCGCTGACGGGCCTTGAGAAACATTTCGCGAGCACGATCAGGAATGTCTTCAGCGGGGAAGTAATGTCCTAGCAGCGACGGCAAACGTTTGTCAGCAATGGCCTCTGCAACAACCTTGCCGCTGCCATCCTCCTGAAATCGATAGACCTTGACCCGATCCGTTTTGAGAAACAGCTGCATCTCGTTGACGGTTGAGGTGAGAATTTCTGGCAGCTCAATGGACCGACGAATGTGATCAGTCATGCGGTGCAGCAGCCCTTCTAGAGTTTGGATTGGGTAGGAGGGAGAGGAGAGCATGGAGGAATGGAAAGAGAGGAGGAAGTTTAAGGAATTTAGGAGTGTGGGGAAGGGGCGATCGCGGTCATTGCTTGATGCAGCTGAGACTGTTTGATCTGTTCAAAAAGACAGTTCAACAGCGTTGAATCGGTGTGCGACTTCTCCACTAAGTCGTTAGCGCCAGCTCTAAAGGCAGCAGCCCGGGTATTAGCATCATCATGAGCCGTCAAGAAAATGATAGGCAACTGATTCCAGAAGGGAGCTTGACGAACGGCTTTACACAGCTCAAAACCGTTGAAATTCGGCATTTCAATGTCTAGCAGTAGCAAATCGGGTGACGCAGTCTGTAACGTCGACCAGAAGTCATGGGGGCGATTCAGGGTAACTAGCTCAAAGCCTCTAGGCTCTAGAAGGGTTTGAAGTCCTTGCAAAACTTGAGAGTCATCATCAACCGCTAATACCCTATGGGATGCAGGATGCAGACGAGATTTTATCTCCAGCACACTCCTAATCACACTGTCCACAGTGGGAGCATGAAGAAATGAATGGCTCCCCAATCGAGCAGCTTTTACTCGATGACTTAAATCGCCATCGGCGCTGCACACCACCAACAGCAGGGGAGGGGTCTGGTTGATAATTCGTGCCAGTCGTTTAAGGGAAGCCGTAGTGCTATCCGTTAGTGAAAAGTTCAGCAGTATGACATCCGGCAAATCTTTGGTCGACGCAGCAGTATCTGAAGTATGGTCCGCTGATGAGGACGTTTCTGATGAGAGCAATAGCTGCTCTAGAGCCATTTCATCAGCAGAGATTTGTAGGCTAAAACCGTGCGATCGCAGTGTCGTGGCAATCTGCTGGGCTAAGCCCAAGTCTTTGTCAATAAGAACAACAAGCGGAGAGGAGCCTCGTGAAGAAGACCGATTGAGGTGACTGAGTGCCTGATTGAGTTCTGTTTCTAGCGCCTCGACAGACTCGACCAGTTGCTGCTGACTCTGACTAGAAAGCGCCTCCTTGCCATGCAGAATATGCTCAATTGAACGAGCCAGATCAGAACCCGACTTCAAGCCAAAAATACCAAGCGCTCCAGTCAGGCTATGGGCAGCTTGATAAGCTTCCTCCCGCAGACCTCGGGTAAAACGTCTATCTCGCAGCGCTTGAATAGTTCGCTTGAGAACAGCAAGCCGTTCTAAATGTTGAGACTTAACTGATTTCCACAGCGTTATTAAGGCAGCTTGGGTTTGCTTTTGCTGAATGCTTGTCAGTTGCGTTTCCAGTTGGGCTTGCGTACTGGACGTCGACTGATGCCGCGATCGCGGAGAAGAGGCTTCAATGGGCTTAAGCCGATATCCAACCCCATACACGGTTTTGATGAGATCGCCAGGGACACCCACGGCTACTAGCTTTCGCCGTAAACCTCTGATGTGAGCGGTGACCGTATCTTCCCCCGGAGTTTCACTACAGCTCCACAGGCTGTCTAGAATAGCTCCACGACTGAAAACTTGAGACGGCTTTCTTAAAAACAGCTCTAACAGACGAAATTCTTTGGGCGTAAGCTTGATGGGAAGATCGCCATAGGTCACATCTTGACTATTGGGATCCAGCTTCAACTCCCCCCATCTCAGCATCGATAACAGTGGCGTCTCAGTCCGCCGCAACAGCACCCGGATACGAGCCAACAACTCTTCTATCTCGAAAGGCTTCGTAATGCAATCATCAGCACCCGCGTCAAGACCTTCAATCTTCTGAGTACTAGAATCTAGCGCAGTGACTAGCAATATCGGCATGTGATACGAGTTTTCTCGTAGTCGCCGACAGAGTTGAATGCCATCCAATTTAGGTAGCATGACATCCAGCAAAATTAAATCGTAATCAAAGGAACTAACGAGCTGCCAACCCGCTTGGCCATCGTTAGCTACATCAACCGCATAATGTTCACTAATCAGGCTTTTTTCAAGGGTTTTCGCAACAGATTCGTCATCCTCAACGAGTAGTATCCGCATAGATCTTTGCCCGTCTGGGATAAATGATGAATGTTATAAGAAGGCTGCCTTGACAATAGTTTTTAAAGAGCAACTTCCCAAAAAGTCAGAAAGTTAAAAAAAGGCTGCCTTATGGAAATCATTATTAATCCTTTTATTTAGTATTTTACTGAAGTTTATTAAAATTAATCTTTAGGCGCATTTTTTAAGCCGCAATACAGATGCATTTTGATGTTGGTTTTGCTGTCAAAACGCCTTCATCTGTACGACTTGAACTTTAAGGAGGGGGTGAACCCCGAGTAGTCTTGTCAAATGAATAGTACTGTCTTCGTAAGAAATTCAGATTTGTGTGTTGTAATTCAAGCTATATGATCTGCGTCTATCTTTGATGCAAGCTCTCGACGTTCCAGGCAAAGGTCTTGCCATTGGGTATGCTAATCGCAAACTTCTCTGGCAAGACCTTGCCTTTACTTCAGAAGGGCTTAAGGTGCTGAATGAAAATAGGTTCCATACTGCAAACCAGGAAAGATTTGGTTGAGTTCAATCAGCACAACCGCCAGGAAAATCATTGCAGCAGTCGCCATAACGGGGGCACTGGTTAGGTATTTTGTGAAATGTTGCATGGTTTTCTCAAAAAGTGAACAACAAGAAGCAGACAATAAACGGATTTTAGATAAAGTCTACGGAAAAACCTTATCGAGGTGACACTGATAGCTCTTCTTTCTTGGCAGTGAGTTCTCCAGTGGTCAACTCTTTAAACGCCAGCAGAGGCCACAGTAATCCTTGAGTAAAGGAACGAATGGCTAAAGGAATATCGACAAAGATTTCCAATTCTTCTGGTTTAGAAGACCGCTTACTGCCAATCAAATAAGAGCGGCCTGACCAGCCAATAAATCCAGTCACGTAGAAGAAAATTCCAAAGGGAATAATCACATCGATAGCTCTATCGAATCGCAATTGTAAATGGGGCAACCCATCCGCACCACAGAGTAAATTGGACGAGTAGGATTTGTAGGGCTGGTCAAAGTAATAGTTTTGAGGGGCGTTTTGCATCCGTTCTTTGAATGCTGCGGATTCTTGACAAGGAATGAGATGGGTATCCGCGATCGCTGGGGCCGCCGGAAGGATACCAATCCATAGAAACAGCACCATCAGTGCAGCAAATAGGTTTCGCATCGGAAACACTCCTGGAAATTAAACAGCTTTTCGGGGCTTAAAACCATTTCGCTTTTGGGTCGTTACAGATACTGGGGCTGCAAGCACCGCAATACACGCAGTCATTGATCCAAATTTGCAAATGGGGTAAGGGCTCATGAAGCTCAAGTCTCTTCAAATATTCCTTAGCCCGTAGTCTCAGATGAGGATGTCGGCTCAGCACCCATCACATTCAGTTGCTCCGATGGCAGAGATCCTGGAGGCCCTAATGGGGCAGTTCGTCCAGGTGTCGAGTCGATGTTTCCTTCTCGCTCAATCCAAAGAAAGAGGATCGCGAACGCAGGAAACGGCAGGATGTAGGTAGTGAGGGGGATCAACAGCCACGGCAGCCAGGAGGCAGCATAGTCCCCGGTGAGTTGTGTTACATCAGCCATTTGAATTGCTCCTAATTAGCGAAAAAAACAGAGGAGAAAAACGTTGAGTTTTGAATTACCAGAACTCACGTCGCAACGCTTTGGAAAAGGGCGATCGCCTACAAACCATTTACAGCACCACGCAGAATGGCATCGAGGTCACTAAAGTTTTCCAGCAGGACGTAGGCAAAAATAGCCCCTCCCATTGAACCGAGGAGAATGCCACCACAGAGTTGAAACCAATCTTCTTTGCGGCGGAGGGGACGCAGATTATCTTCGGACTGCGAGTTGTAGGCCCCTCTGGGATCTCCTTGGAAAGTAGCTAAGGCAAAGATGGAAATACCTAAGCAGGCAGAGACGGTGATGTAAATAGCCGTGATTAGACCGCTCAGATTCGCCCCATGTGCAGTTTCGCGTAGGGGACCGACAACAACTTCAGGACCCACCAAGAAGTAACCGTGAGCCATACCAATTTCTAGTCCGCGCAAGAAAGGCGTCAGTCCTGGCCGATAGGCTGGCAGGTTGTTGATGTAGGTCTTGACCCAGCCAGAATTATTAATCGGGGTGGATAAATTGCCCAAACAAGGGTCGCCTTTGTAAGGCTGAACCGGATCATCCTCGCTATTGGCATAGGCCAAGCTGGGCTTTTGAGAGAAAGTCATGGTCTTGCTCGTTGATCAACAAAGTTTAGAAATTTTGGAAAAAAGTCCTGGCCACTACCCTAGGCCAGGACCCGTCTGGGAGGAGAGTCCCAGTTCTGATGTCAAGGTGTTGTTGAGCTTACCTTGACGAATGTTTCATCACGGGAATCGGCTCGCCGTTGACGCAATGAGGAATGCGCCATAGGTGACGATGTAGCCAACCGTGAAGTGAGTTAGCCCCACTAGTCGCGCCTGCACAATCGACAGGGCTACTGGCTTGTCCTTAAAGTAGCCAAAGGACAGAGGCGTATTTTCGTGTGCCCAAATCAACGTTTCAATCAGTTCCTGCCAATAGCCTCGCCAGGTAATCAGGAACATGAAGCTCACGGCCCAAGCCAAGTGACCGAATAGGAAAATCCAAGCCCATATTGCGAGACTGTTGGTTCCGGCTGGATTGTAGCCGTTAATGAGCTGAGCTGAGTTGAGCCACAGATAATCTCGGAACCAACCCATTAGGTAAGTTGAGCTTTCGTTGAACTGAGCAACATTGCCACTCCAGATAGCTAAATGCTTCCAGTGCCAGTAGAAGGTAATCCAACCTAGAGCATTCAGCATCCAGAACATAGCGAGATAGAAAGCGTCCCAAGCGGAGATATCGCAAGTGCCGCCACGACCTGGGCCATCGCAAGGGAAGCTGTAGCCGAAGTCTTTCTTATCCGGCATGAGCTTAGAACCGCGTGCATCCAGGGCGCCTTTCACAAGGATGAGAGTGGTGACATGAAGACCAAGTGCGATCGCATGGTGCACCAACAAGTCTCCCGGTCCGATGGTCAAGAACAGCGAATTGGTGCCGCTGTTGATACCCTCCAACCAGCCCGGTAGCCATACATTGGCATGGTTGGGCCAAGCTGTGGTCGCAACACTGTCGGGATTGGAAAGCAATGAGCTAATCCCATACAGCGTCTTGCCGTGGAAGGCTTGAATCCATTGGGCAAAGACCGGCTCAATCAGAATTTGTTTTTCAGGAGCCGCAAAGGCCACCTCACAATCGTTGTGAACATAGAGTCCCAAAGTGTGGAAACCCAGGAACAAAGACACCCAGCTAAGGTGAGAAATGATGGCTTCTTTGTGATCCAGGACGCGAGCAAGGACATTATCCTCATTGGCTTTGGGGTCATAGTCCCGGATTAGGAAAATGGCTCCGTGGGCGAAGGCTCCTACCATCAAGAACCCAGCAATGTACTGGTGATGGGTATAAAGAGCCGACATGGTGGTGTAATCCCGAGCCATGAAAGCATAAGGCGGCATGGAATACATGTGCTGCGCCACCAAAGAGCACACTACCCCTAAGCAAGCAAGGTGCCAGCCTAGCTGAAAGTGGAGGGAATTATTGTAAGTGTCATAAATCCCTTTGTGCCCCTGTCCAGTGCGGGGAGCAATGAAGAAACCTTTGATGCCAGGCCCTTGCAGCGCATCTGTCATTTCCTTGATGCTGTGGCCAATGCCCCAATTCGTGCGATACATGTGGCCGGCAATGATGAAGATGACGGCGATCGCCAAATGGTGATGAGCCATATCCGTCAACCAGAGTGATTCTGTTTGAGGATGAAAGCCTCCTAAGAAAGTGAGAATTGCGCTTCCGGCTCCTTGGGACGTACCAAAGACATGGTCTAAGGTATCAGGGTTCTGCGCGTATGCGCCCCAGTTGCCCGTAAAGAAGGGAACCAGACCTTCAGGGTGGGGACGGACAGACAAAAAGTTGTCCCAACCCACATGCTGTCCCCGTGATTCAGGAATAGCAACGTGGATCAAATGCCCTGTCCAGGCCAAAGAGCTGACGCCAAAGAGTCCTGCTAAGTGGTGATTCAAACGCGATTCGGCGTTCTTAAACCAGGCCAAGCTGGGTCGATAGCGGGGTTGTAAATGCAGCCGTCCAGCGTAAAGCATGACCCCAGCTAACAAGAGCAAAAATATTGACCCTACAAACAGGTCGGTGTTGGTTCGCATCCCAATGGTGTACCACCAGTGATAAACCCCGGAATAGCAAATATCGATAGGGTTCCCAGCCCCTGCTCGGGTGAAGGATTCGATCGCCGAAGGACCAAACTGAGGATCCCAGATGGCATGGGCGATCGGTTTAGTGTTCAGCGGATCTAGAATCCACCGCTCAAAATTGCCCTGCCAGGCCACATGAAACAAAATGCCAGAAATCCAAAGAAAGATAATGGCTAGATGCCCAAAATGGGAGGCGAAGATCTTCTGATAGAGATTCTCCTCGGTCATCCCATCATGGGTTTCAAAGTCATGGGCCGTGGCGATCGCATAGAAGAGCCGACGAGTCGTCGGATCTCGCTGCAAATCCTGACTAAATTTCGGAAATTTTGTCGCCATGGTTCGAAAGTGAAAACGTTATGAGTGTGATCTCTAGGGGTGTGGCAGAACCACACCTCTGTCGGTCGTCAATGGCTAACCCACTACCAACATGCGAGCCGTGAAGAAGGCCCACGTGGTGACAATGCCGCCCAGCAGATAGTGAGCAACGCCCACAGCCCGTCCGTGAGTGATACTTAATGCCCGAGGCTGAATCGCAGTCGTGATCTTCAGCTTGTTGTGAGCCCAAACGATGGACTCAATCAGTTCTTGCCAATAGCCACGGCCACTGAAAAGGAACATGAGACTAAAGCCGAAGATAAAGTGTCCTGCCAGGAAGATGAGTCCATAGGCCGAGACTGCCGAGCCGTAGGAGCCAATCGCCTGCGATGCCTGGGCCCAGAGGAAATCTCGTAACCAGCCATTGTTGGTAATCGACGACTGGGCAAAGTTTCCGCCCGTAATGTGAGAGATCGTACCGTCGGCATTGACCACCCCCCAAACGTCCGACTGCATCTTCCAGAAGAAGTGGAAAATCACAATCGACAGTGAGTTGTACATCCAGAACAGCCCCAGGAATACATGGTCCCAAGCAGAGACTTGACAGGTACCACCACGACCGGGTCCATCACAGGGGAACCGGAAGCCGAGTTCAGCCTTGTCAGGAATGAGACGGGAACTGCGGGCAAACAGCACGCCCTTCAGCAGCACCAGCACCGTGACGTGAATGGTGAACGCATGGATGTGGTGAATCAAGAAATCTGCCGTACCCAGATGAATCGGCATCATGGCAATCTTGCCACCGACGGCCACAACATCACCGCCAAAGGCATGGCTGATGGGTTCTGCAACCCGAGGAACTGTTGTTCCTAAACCCACCAAGTCAATGTTGCGGAGACCTCCAAACACATCGCCCAGCGGTTCGGCTGCCAGAGCGGTCGAACTGTTGATAGCTGTTGTATGGATTTGCTGAATCCATTGGGCAAAAATGGGCTGTAGCTGAATCCCCGTATCGGAGAACATATCCTGAGGACGACCAAACGCTCGCATGGTGTCGTTGTGACAATACATGGCAAAGCTATGGAAGCCGAGGAACTGACAAACCCACACTAGGTGAGAGATGATGGCATCCCGGTGCCGCAGCACCCGATCCAACACGTTGTTGACATGATCAGCAGGATCGTAGTCTCGCACAAAGAAGATAGCAGCGTGGGCAGCACCTCCCACAATGCAGAAGCCTGCAATCCACACATGGTGGGTAAAGAGCGATGTCACAGTGGCGTAGTCGGTTGCTAGATAGGGATAAGGCGGCATCGCATACATGTGATGAGCCACCAGCAAGCTAGCTGTGCCAAACTGCACCAAGTGAATTGCCAAGTTCGCGTGCCAAGAGTTTTCAAAGATTCGCTCCAAACCTCGGTGTCCTACCGGTCCGATGAAGCTAAACAAAGGAAACATCTTGGGTGTTCTGGCATCATCCAGTAGCTCCCGGAAACTGTGACCAATGCCCCAGTTTGTCCGATAGAAGTGTCCTGCGATGATAAACAGAACGGCGATCGCCACATGGTGGTGAGTAATATCCGTCAGCCATAGCCCTCCCGTTACTGGATTGAGACCGCCTCGGAAGGTGAGAAAATCCGCATAGGCCGACCAGTTAAGCGTGAAGAAGGGGCGTAAGCCCTGAGCAAAGCTGGGATACATCTCTGCCATTAAGGCTTTGTCGAGAATGAACTCATGGGGTAGTGGCACATCCACCGGACTCACCCCAGCATCCAACAATGCGTTGGTGGGAGTTGCTACGTGGATTAGGTGCCCCGACCAGCCCAAACTACCCAAGCCCAAAAGCCCAGCTAGGTGGTGGTTCATCATCGATTCCCAGTTACGAAACCACTCTAGTTTGGGGGCTCGCACATGATAGTGGAACCATCCGGCAAACAGCATTACACCGGCCATCACCAGAGCACCCATAGCCGTCCAAAAGAGCTGGAACTCATGGGTAAAGCCCTGACCACGCCACATTTGGAACAGGCCAGAGGTAATCTGAATGCCTCGAAAACCAGCGCCTACGTCGGCATTAAGGATCTCCTGACCCACTAATGGCCAAACAATCTGGGCACTAGGCTTCACGTTGATGGGATCAGCCATCCAACCCGAAAAGTTGGAAAACCGTGCGCCATGAAAATACATGCCGCTAAGCCAGATAAAGATGATAGCTAGATGCCCGAAATGGGCTGAGAAGATTTTGCGGGAAATATCTTCTAGATCACCTGTATGAGTATCGAAGTCATGAGCATCGGCGTGGAGATTCCAAATCCAAGTTGTGGTTTTGGGTCCCCGGGCCAGGGTCCGGTCGAAGTGCCCTGGTTTTGCCCATTGCTCAAACGAGGTTGGGACGGGATTGTCATCAACAACAACCCGCGCCGGTTGCCTCTGCTTCGGAGGACTCGTCGTCATTAAAACCTCCCTGTGTTACTAAACAAAACTGATTTATCAGAACGCCCGAGTAGAAACTTGAAAACTAACTAGACAGGTCGGAGGTCATCGATACAGCTCTCGTCATTTTGGTGAGAAAGTTCACCAGGATCAGCCTGCCGCTAAAAGACGGATAGCTGACTGGTAGCCACAGCCACACTGAGTCATAGCTATGTCTTGATATTCGTATCGGTTTCAGAAACCTCTCCAAGAAAGACTGGAAAAGACGCTTCGCGAGTCTCTTCAATGGCCTGCAAGCCAAGATTGGCCTGCCCCACAATGTCTGCCCAGGTCGGCACGACAGTCTTTTGCAGATATCCGCCTGACACTTGAGATAAAGAATTTTGATCGAAGCCAAAGGCTGCCATATCCACGCCCAAAGCGGCTGACCAAATGCCGGCAACGGGAAAAGCCGCTAGGAAGAAGTGCAGCGATCGCGACGATTGAAAGCTCGCGCTCCGCCAGAGTAATTTTTGCTGATTCGCTTGAACATGCTCAAAGCTGTAGACTTGCTCAGGCTTGCCTGTCCAGGATGATTCCGTCAATGAAGTGTGCGATCCTGAACGACGAATGAGCGCCGAAGTGACGAGAGAACCATGAGCAGCACACAGCAGCGAACCGCCGAATACACCGATCACACCCAGTTGATGAAAGGGATTCGCCAGGATGTTGTGATCCGCCTGAAATTGCAGCATAAACGTGAAGGTACCTGCAATTCCCAAAGGCATTCCTGCCGAAAAGCCGCCCTGACCAATGGGGTAAATCAACAGCACCGAGACAGTCGCGGCAACAGGAGCTGTGAAGGCGAGAGAAATCCAAGGGCGCATCCCCAAGCGATAGCTCAGTTCCCATTCGCGATCCTGATAGGCAATGATACCGATAACGAAGTGGAGCACGATGAGCTGATAGGGACCGCCATTAATCAGCCACTCGTTGAGAGAAGCTGCTTCCCAGATAGGGTAGAAGTGTAGACCTACTGCTGGAGAGGTCGGCACAACAGCCGCCGTAATGACGTTGTTGCCACTCAATAGGGCCCCCGACAACAGCCCTCCAGTACCATCAATATCAACCGCTGGCGCAAACAAGAACGCCAACACAAATGTTATGGCTGCTGTTGAAATGGTGGGAATCATCAAGATCCCAAACCAGCCAATGTAGAAGCGGTTTTCGGTGCTAGTCACCCATCGACAAAAGCGTTCCCACGGATTAACGCGAGGGGAAGGCTTGGCGGTGTCTACAGGACACTGAATCTCCCGCACTTCTTTAAGTTGGTCAGGACGATCAAGCGCGATCGCTCTACCAAGCTGTGTCATTTTAAAGCTCCTGTATCAACGAATTATTTAACTTTGCATTCATGATTTACCTAATGAAAAAAATGCCGCTTGCCACAACAGAAAGGCAAATCAGCACTGATTTTTAAATCTTTGACTTTGACAATCATGAGTATGCTCTAGCAAGCCGAATTCATTAACAGCAAACTTTTTCCGAACCACCCTCGCAGGATCCTTCGAGTAGCCACTCCTTATTTTTTGCCTGAGGATTAGCAATCAACTTCCCCAGAAAAGCAAATCATCTGATAGATGATCAGACTTTGCTTCCCAGCAAAAATCTAAGTGGCATAGAGGAAAAGGGTTGATCAGAAAGTAATCTGCCTTGATTTGTATGCAAGCAGAATAGGCAAGAAAAATGAAAAACTAATGAAGATGGCTAGGTGGTTTAGAAAAAGTTACAGCCTCAAAGCTTGCTATATAAGGGATTGAGAGCCTTCAATGCCAAAGACCTATAAAATGTGATGGTAGAAAATTAAGCTGCCCTTATTTCTGAAAAGTCCCCTCATCCAATCTCTCTGTATAAATACTGAATTCAAAAATGAGGATTGTCAGTCCTCTTTTTTTAGGAAAATCAGGTTTTCCAGAATCAGGCATTCAACCTTAATTAAACTCAGTAGCTTCGAAAAATATTTCAAGATAAAATTTTCACAGCCTCTAATTTAAGAGTTTCCTTAAAAAACGAAATAAGTTCATTAAATATTCTGAAATGTGTGATATTTTCAGCTTATAAGCGTCATTTTGGAGATAAATTTAGAATGTTTTTCCCTCTTAAAAAGAGATTGATAAAAGCAGTTGTTGGATCAGTTTTTGCTGGATTAATTTCTACAACACTATGGGCTGGCTCTGCTGCTGGTGCTGAAATTAATCGAGACATTCGAACGGTGCCGTTAAACGATTCAGGCGATCCGATTACGCTCACGACAAAACAGCTCGCTCAAGGACAGCGTAAATTCAATGGCAGCTGTGCTTCATGCCATTTAGATGGCGGAACAAAAACTAACCCCAGCGTGGATCTATCCCCCGCTACGCTGGCCCGGGCCACCCCACCTCGTAACTCAGTCAGCAGCATTGTGGATTATCTCAACGAGCCAACCACTTATGATGGCTTGAGGACTCTTGCAGAACTGCATCCGTCTACTGCACGGACTGATATTTTTCCAAAAATGCGGGACTTGACGGAAAAGGATTTAACGGCGATCGCAGGCTACATTCTTGTTCAGCCTAAGGTTGTTGGGAAGCAGTGGTCTGGGGGCAAACCTAATCGATAGCAACAGCAATAATTGGCATCAGCACCCCAGAGTTTTTAAAAAGCTCTGGGGTCTTTTTTAGACTGAATGAAATGCCTCTTAGCAGCAAAACCTAACACCGACGAGGGACTTTGTTAGGTTTTGCTCCGCTCAACACCCCCTTACAAAATGACTCAACACCTGAGCGAACTCACGCCATTTTGAGGTGGGTTCATTGCGCTAGCGCTGAATAAACTGCATGGCGGCGATCGCACCCAGGAAAAACACCGTTGGAATAGCCAGCGTATGGACTGCTAGCCATCGAACAGTGAAGATGGGATAGACAATTTCTGGCTCACGATTCAAGTTAGTCATGGTGGATTAATCTCCTGAAAAGAACGGCTGTTTACACAACCCCTGGCTCTACACGACCGTAGAACTGCCCCCGAATTTTGACGTCCATTGCTTCTTTCGCGCCAAAGTCGGTGTCAGAAGGCTGATTACTTTCGAAGATTCCAGCAATCTCGCCTGTGGTGCGATTCACCCGATTGATTTGCAGAGAAATTTGCCCCTGTCCCATCTCAAACGACTTGATGTTTTGACGAACGAATTCTTCGCTGTCTGCCTGAATAGGCAATCCTACTGCTGAGTCATATCCCATCGACAACCCTCGTCCCTTTGGATCAATAAAGCTGGAGGTGCGATAGGACGGAACTTGAAATGTTCCAACCAGGCGCGTAGCCGGAGTGAGGTTGTTGAACGCATTCTGATTTTCGGCGACTAGTCCTTTGACCGTAAACAAGATGGGAACTCGTTCTCCATCCGGTAACTGCACAGTTACCGGCTGAAAATCAAACCCACCTTGTTCGACAAAAGTGACATTGCCCTCAGGGTTAAGAGTCAGAGAACCGGCAATCTGATCGAGGGAGAAGCTTTTTCGAGTCAGGGGGCGGGTCGCAACAAACTTACCTTCTGAGCGCTTCATTAGGGGCGATCGCCTGACCAAGAATGTTTTGGGCTGCAAACAAAGCTCTTTGAGCTGATAAGACTGATTGGCATCAATCTCAATTGAATCCAAGTTAGTTTCAGTCAGTTGAGGACAATTGTTGGCTAATCCACTTCCTCTAATGTCGTCATAGCTAAGTGACTCGCTATCAATGGGGCTTTGGCTACAGGCTCCTAGCAGCCCTAAACACATGGCTAGAAAAAAAGCGATTAAAGCGCGATATTTCATATCTCTACTCGAATTGGGTTAGCTGAAGTCATTTGAGAAGAACCAGAGGCTGCCATCGTTAACAGGTCAAATGACGAGAAGACAATGAGGTCAGCCCTTAGCTGAGCTCCTGGAGCAGGCGCGGTCATGCGTATCTTCAAAGCGTTCTGTCCCGAATGGATGACGAGTCCTAAAGGATTCTATTTTCTGCTTACAAAAGCCGCGATCCTAAGCCTCAACGAAACTAATCTCCGCTTTAATGTCGTCATAATTGGGGGAACGATCTCTCTCTAGATCACCGCTGTAAACAGCGAGTAATACTAAACAGAAGGCCAAAAAAATAGCCATCAGAGCGTAATATTTCATCTCTCTATGCAGACGGAAACAAGCGAATTTGGGCCTAGCATGATCGGCTGGCTATTCTTTGTAAGCCTTGAATGACCTGAGTTTTTAGCAGTATTCAATCAAGAGAATCTAAAGAACTGAAGAAGATGAAATTCCTTTTCTGAAAACATAAACTTTTTTAAAGCGCTTCTCATCTTTTCATTAGTTTTTCATTTTCTTTTCTTATTCTTTTTGCAAACCTTAAGGAAGCAAAAATGCCTGTGACGAATGGGTTGATTTGTTTGTCTAGGGATTCAGAAATGTTTAATCATTTCTCTGTGAAGAGAGGGTGAAAGTATTAGATTCCGATCTCTCTATCTATTCTTTCAGCAATTTTCTGTATTGTCCTTCGTGTTGGTTTTTGAAGAATTCAAGCAGGTCCAAATTTCTGGATTATTTTTCATTTGCAGACATTGGACCTGCGGATTTCATGCAAAGCCAAGACTTGTGTCAAGAAAGGTATGGAAATCTGAAACCAACTCTCTCGAAACTCAATTTTGCAATGGCTCGGTGCTTGTAATTGACGAGTTGTCTTTGAAATTCCAATCCGGCTTTATCAAAGATATCTGGACTCCTCTGGTCCTCAAGTGTTCAGTTCAAGCTGTTGACTTTAATTCACATTGGGAGAAGATAAATGAGTTTAGTGACAGAACTGATTTTAAATGCGGATAGTGAAGCCCGTTATCCTGCGCCCAAGGAACTTCGAATTTTTCAGGACTTTGCTAAGACAGGAGACCAGCGAATTCGAATTGCCAAGGCCTTAGCAGAAAATGAACAACAAATTGTTCAAAATGGCAGCCGGAGATTCTGGGAACGGTGTCCAAACACGCCTAGCAACAGTGGTAATGAGCGTAAGACGGCTTCTTGCCAAAGAGACCAAGGTTGGTATGTTCGCCTAATTGCTTACTCCATTCTGGCGGGCAGCGAACGGCCCCTTGAAGAAATCGGCACAGTGGGCATCAAAGAAATGTATAACAACCTGGAAATTCCCATTAGAAATATTGCGGAATGTATGCGCTGCTTGAAAGAAGAAGCGATGTCCGTCATGAGCGAAGAGGACGGTCAAGAAGTTGCTCCCTACTTCGACCTCATCATTCAGTCATTGTCCTAGCGGAATAAAGCTGATTCCCAATCTGCCAGCTACTTGTTTTTTAGACCACTTGATTCATTCAGCTAATAGGAGATACCTCAATGCAAGATGCCATCACAACGCTGATTAATTCATCAGACGTTCAGGGGAAGTATCTAGATGATGCCTCTTTAGAAAATTTACAAAACTACTTTCGCAGTGGTGACCTAAGAGCACGGGCAGCTATGACGGTGAGCGCCAATGCGTCCAAAATTGTGACCAAAACGGTGGCAAAAGCTCTGCTTTATACAGACATCACAGCTCCTGGCGGCAACATGTATACGTGCCGCCGCTATGCTGCTTGCATTCGTGACATGGACTATTTTCTGCGCTACGCAACCTATGCAATGTTGGCGGGTGACTCATCGATTTTGGATGAGCGAGTGCTGAACGGACTGAAGGAAACCTACAATTCCCTGGGCGTTCCTGTCGGCGCTACAGTGCGCTCTATTCAGTCGATGAAAGAGGTCGCGAATGAAATGCTAGGCGCTGAGGCAGGTCGAGAGATGGGCACGTATTTAGACCATCTCTGCTCGGGCCTCAGTTAGTTATTTAGGTTGCAAGCTGAACCAGGCGCACGCTGTGCGCCTTTACCTCTTCTTAGAGCTACAGTGCCACGTCAGGCGTACTGCCGTACGCCTTTACCTCTTTCTTGAAGCTTAGTGTCGCGTCGGGCGTACGGCAGTACGCCTTTACCTCAGCAGCTTCATTTTGGAGTTTGAACATTCCATCCGTTCCGTTTGATATAGAAAGCATCTTTCATCATGAGCATTATTACTCAAGCGATCGCAAATGCAGATCGCGAGGCTCGGTATCTGAGTCGAGGAGAACTCGACGCCATTCAGCACTTTTTTGCAGAAGGAAACCAGCGTCTTCGAATTGCTGCCGTTTTGACGAGCAACGCTGATTCCATCATCGAATCAGGGAGTCAGCGCTTCTGGCAGCGTTGTCCAGTGACTCCTAGCAATAGCGGCAACAGCAACTTTCGGTCGTCTTGCCTACGCGATCAGGGTTGGTTTCTTCGTCTGATTTCCTATGCCGTTGTAGTGGGTGATATTGATCCGCTCCAAGCCAGTGGTGTCAGGGGTGTTAGGGAAATGTATCTCTCACTAGAAATTCCCCTGAAAAACGTGGCGGAGTGCATCCGCTGTATTAAAGAAGCTGCACTGGAACTGCTGGTCACGGAAGACGCGGCGGAGGTAGCGCCCTATTTCGACTACCTAATTCAGGGGTTAATGCCTTGAAAATTGGATTTTTAGAAACGTTTGAAACTTAAGTTGGTAAAAGGCCATGACTGATCGGACCAACGGGGGCAGCCCAGTCGTTAATCCACAGCAATATCACACGGTGCCCACAGCTATCCTGACTGAGGCACAACAGCGCGATCGCTATTTAAGTCACGGTGAGTCGCAGGAGCTTTCAATCTTCTTTGGGTCAGGGCTGAAGCGCTTGGAGATTGCTGAAACGCTGACCCGGCATGCTGACAAGATTGTTGCGGCGGGGGCTAACCGCATTTTTATTGGGGGCAACCCCATGAGCTATCTAGAGCGGCCAGCAGACCCCGTAGGAATGCCAGGCTCAGACTATTACGTGGCAGAGGACTATCTTTCTGCGGTCAAACGTCAGAAAAAAGCGCAGGCGGTTAATCGCGATCGCCCCCGTTCGGTAGATACCTCCAACGGCATTATGGAGTGGTTCAAAGATATCTTCACTGGGGGGAAACCTTCAGTTCCCAGTAGCTTTCGAGCGATTGACATTTCTCGCTATGGCCCTGTGCGGATGAAGCGGTCCATGCGAGATTTGAGCTGGTTTTTGCGATACATCACCTACGCGATCGTGGCGGGCGATACGAGCATTATCAGCGTCAACACGTGCGGACTGCGGGGCGTCATTCCTGAAGATGTCACCCTTGCCACCGTTGTCGCGCTCAGAGAAATGCAGTGGAAAGCCCTTACTTACTTTCCGCAGCAATCAGCAGCGGCGGGGCTGGTCAAGCAATACTTTGATGTTTTGATCAATGATTATTGGGTTGAAAAGCCGCCTTCTCAACTCCGCATTGGGGTGTCAAAACACCATGCCGGTTTACCCCTACCCCAGAGTTACCGCGATAGCGCGATCGCTCAACCACGCTGGGTAATGAAACCAGGTTTGCCTGATATCGAAAAAGGGCAGGTGGTACGAGCCGCGTATCGACAAGTATTCGAGCGCGATGTCACCGCCACTTATGAACCTCAGCTATCAGAACTGGTGTCCCAGGTCAAAGGTGGATACTGGTCGATGAAGGAATTCATTCGCCAACTGGGGAAATCGCGGCTTTATCGCCAGCTGTACTATGAGCCTTACACGATCAGCCGTAGCATTGAACTGGCTTGCCGTCACTTCTTAGGACGAGGAATCAGCTGCCTCGAAGAGTTTCAGACCTATTTTGAAGCAATCTCTGCTCAGGGCTTTCCGGCTCTAGTCGATCTCTTCGTCGATTCTCAAGAATATGCGGATTATTTTGGGGAAGAAACTGTTCCCTACCTCAGAGGTCTAGGGTCAGAGGCACAGGAATGTCGCAACTGGGGACCGCAACTGGATCTGTTTAAGTACAGTGCTCCAGCCCGCAAGGTACCTCAGTTTGTCACGACCTTTGGACAGTATCAGCAGCCGTTGCCCAATCAGCATCCCTATGGCACGGGCAACGATCCGCTGGAAATTCAGTTTGGTGCAGTCTTTCCGCAGGAAACACGAGATCCAAAATCTCAGCCTGCGCACTTTAGCGAAGACAGTCGCCGCATTTTGATCAGTAGTGGGGCTGGAAACGGTCATCACGATCTGAGTAATAGCGGTAACGGAAGGGCTGATTTAGGCAGAGTTCCTGGCTCTCCGGAGCATCACGTTTTGAGATGGGAATCTGTTCATAATGGCAACGGCAAGACTGCGGGTTCCGGTAAGAAACCGGCTCTCTCACAGCTCAACGTTAATCTCACTCATCACTCTCCTGAAGCCGTCATTTTGGCAACTTATCGACAAGTATTTGGTCGTGAGGTCTTCGATAGTCAGCGACAGGTTATTGCTGAAACGCAGCTGAAGGGAGGCTACATCACGCTGCGAGAGTTTGTCCGTCAACTGGCGAAATCGCGACCCTTCCGCCGCCTGTATTGGGAAGAACTGTACATCACTAAGGCGATCGAATATATTCACCGGCGGCTTTTGGGACGACCGACCCAAGGACGGAGAGAGATGGCGGACTACTACGATATCTGCGCTCGACAAGGGTTTTACGCCTTCGTTGATGCCTTGATAGACAGCGCCGAGTATACCGAAGTCTTTGGGGAAGACGTTGTGCCCTACGAGCGCTATCTCACGCCGCGCGGTGTTGCCATGCGATCGCCGCACGGTCCAGTTGCTCCTGTTAGACCAAGAGAAAATCCCCATACAGCTAGCGAGTGGATGCAAAGTCAACTTAATCCATCTACCGCCAAGATTCCGGTCATGACGTCATCAGAGACACCAAAGGACGCCTCTGCAACCCAGCCAGATGAAGCGTCTCAGTCGCTAGAGGTTCACGACGGTCACAGCGATAACGGCAACGCTAATGCAGACACCAAAACCCCTGAAAAGCAGCCTGCCGAAGTTGCTCAGGGCGAAGAAGTCAACGCCTGACGGAGGGGTGAAGGGGTGAGGGGGCGAAAAAGCCGCTCAGTGTTATTCACCGAGTAGAGGTGACGCCAAGTTCAAAACCGTCAAAACCTTTGAACCCCTTTTTAGGCAAAAGATCAATCTGTTCTTCTGCCTTCATCCTTTCACCGCATCTTTTTTTAACCCCCCATGCATTCCCCTTCTTTAACAACCCAAAAATTCTACGCGCGGTTGAAGCCTATTAATCGCCCTTGCAATCCCTTCGCCTACCGAATTTATATCGGCTGGTTTGGGGGCATTCAAATTTATTTCAAATCTCAAACCCATGAGCATCGTTAAACAAGTCATTCTCAATGCTGATGAAGAAAAGCGCTATCCGACACCCGGCGAGTTGCGGATGATTCGGACATTCTGCAAAACCGGAACTGAGCGTATTCGATTAGCCAAGACGTTAGAAGCCAAGGCGCCGACGATTGTCGAGCGCGGCACTCGACAATTCTGGCGAGTCTGCCCCAAAACGCCCAGCAATAGCGGTAATCGCCGCAAAACGGAAGCGGCCAAACGCGACGTGGGGTGGTATGTCCGCTTGATTAGCTACTGCCTGCTGGCCGGTGACGATCGCCCCTTAAGAGAAATCGGCTTGGTGGGCATCAAGGAGATATACACCAACATTGGCATTCCCCTAGCCAACATTCTGCAATATATGCGCTGTCTCAAGGCAGAGGCGATCGCGCAGTTAGGGGAAGCCGACGCCGCCAGAATTATTCCCTACTTCGACGAAATCATTCAAGAACTCGCGCTACCAGGACCACCCTATTTCATGAATGACGGTCCTGGGGAAAGCGAACCCGTTTAGCGGATCGGCTGACCAATAAGGTCAGTCATCCCATCCTGCAGGGGCAGAAAATCTGCCCACACATTGACTCAACCCTTTGGACACGTTTGGAGAAATGAGGACATCATTATGACGATTTCAATGGGCGCAGTTAAGCCCACCAGAAGCTGGGTAGGCGAACTAGATGACTGGTTAAAGGCCGATCGCTTTGTGTTCCTTGGCTGGTCTGGTCTATTGCTGTTTCCCTGTTCCTATCTGGCACTCGGAGCCTGGTTTACGGGCACGACATTTGTCAGCTCTTGGTACACCCACGGTTTAGTCAGTTCCTATCTGGAAGGCTGCAACTTTCTCACGGTGGCTGTGTCAACGCCTGCCGAGAGCATGGGGCACTCACTGCTACTGCTGTGGGGACCCGAAGCCAACTGGGATTTTGTTCGCTGGTGTCAAATTGGCGGACTGTGGACTTTCACCGCTTTCCACGGCGCATTCGCACTCATGGGTTTCATGCTGCGGCAGATTGAGGTAGCCCGTTTAGTGGGTTTACGGCCTTACAACGCGATCGCCTTCTCAGCTCCCATCGCCGTTTTTGTCGCTACTTTTTTAATGTATCCCCTGGGTCAGTCGAGCTGGTTTTTTGCTCCTGGCTTCGGTGTTGCCGCTATCTTTCGCTTTCTACTGTTTTTCCAGGGATTTCACAACTACACGCTGAATCCGTTTCACATGATGGGGGTTACCGGCGTATTAGGTGGAGCGCTGCTCTGTGCCATTCACGGTGCGACCGTGCAAAATACGCTGTTTAAGGACTCAGATGGCAAAAATACATTTAAGGGTTTCGCCACGACTCAAGCCGAAGAAACCTACTCAATGGTGACGGCTAACCGCTTCTGGTCTCAAATTTTTGGGATTGCTTTCTCGAACAAGCGCTGGCTGCACTTCTTCATGCTGTTTGTGCCAGTGACAGGCTTGTGGATGAGCGCGATCGGTATGGTCGGATTGGCCTTCAACCTACGGGCCTATGACTTTGTGAGCCAAGAAATCCGCGCTGCACAAGACCCAGAATTCGAAACGTTCTACACCAAAAACGTTCTGCTCAACGAGGGCGTTCGAGCTTGGATGGCAGAGCTAGACCAGCCGGCGAAGAAGTTTGTCTTCCCAGAAGAGGTCCTCCCTCGGGGATTCTCTGAATAACCCCATCAGGACTGACGCGGGCCAGCAGAACAGGGTTCGCGTCAGTCTCCGCCAAAAAGAAAACCTTGTAGCAACGAAGTTTATCTATTTCCAGGAGGTATTCCCCTGTGGAAACACCCATCGAAACCGTACCAGACGTATCGGCCACGCTGCCGGCGGAGGAAGGTTCTATCTTTGCTCCAGCCAGACCCGGCTACGACGAAGCCTCTAGTGGCTTCGCCTGGTGGGCAGGCAATGCCCGCTTCATTACCCCTGAACTAACGGGACGCTTCTTAGGTGCACATATTGCCCATGCTGGACTGATTGCTTTTTGGGCAGGCGGCATGTTGCTCTTTGAAGTCTCCCATTACAACCTGTCTCAGCCAATGTATGAGCAGGGATGTATTTTGATGCCCCATATTGCCACGCTCGGATTTGGCGTGGGTCAAGGCGGTGCCGTAACCAGTATTTTCCCCTTCTTCGCCATTGGTGTAGCTCACCTGATCGGCTCCGCTGTCTTGGGCGCTGGCGGCATTTATCATGCTATTCAAGGCCCCGAAAAGCTCTCAGGCTTTTTCCAGTTTGACTGGACCGATCGCGCCAAAGTTGCCCAAATTTTGGGATTTCATATCCTAATGTTAGGTCTCTTTGCCTTGTTGTTTGTCTGCAAGGCAATGTTTTGGGGCGGCCTGTATGACCCCTGGGCACCCGGTGGTGGTGATGTGCGGATGATTACAGATCCGACCCTCGACCCCCGCGTCATTTTTGGCTATCTATTCCGCTTGCCAACGGGTGGCAGTGGTTGGATTGTCAGCGTCAACAATCTGGAAGATGTCATCGGTGGGCACATCTGGGTGGGTTCTTTGCTCGTGATTGGCGGAATTTGGCATATTTTGGTACCGCCCCTGCGTTGGACATACAACCTGTATCCGTGGACGGGAGAAACCTATTTGGCTCAAAGCCTAGGCAACGTTGCCGGACAGGCGTTCATCGCTACTGCATTCATTTGGTTCAACAATACGGTCTATCCCAGCGCTTTCTACGGTCCCACTATTCCAGAAGCATCCCAGGCTCAATCTTTAGTGTTTTTGGCACGAGATCAGAATTTGGGGGCGGATGTGGCCTCGGCTCAGGGACCGACCGGGTTGGGTAAGTATTTGCAGCGATCGCCGACTGGAGAAATCATCTTTGGCGGTGAAACCATGCGCTTTTGGGATGCCCGCGCACCTTGGCTAGAGCCACTGCGGGGTACCAACGGCTTGGATCTAGAGAAAATCAAGCACGACATCCAACCTTGGCAGCTACGGCGAGCCGCTGAATATATGACCCATGCTCCATTGGGGTCAATTAACTCAGTTGCAGGCTTAGCGACCGAAACAAACGCCTTCAACTTTGTTTCGCCCCGCACCTGGATGGCAACAGCACACTTCATCTTCGCCTTCTTCTTCCTAGTCGGTCATCTCTGGCACTCAGGCCGTGCTCGTGCAACCGCCGCCGGATTTGAGACCGGGATCGATCGCGACAACGAACCTGTCCTTTCCATGCCCCCCATCGACCCCAGCCTCCGCTAGGGCAATTCATTTCATGGGATCCGCCGTGTAAAGACTCACGGCAAGGATCCCCCAGGGATTCGCACTTGTGAACCCCATAAGGAAAGCACCGTAGGGACTCACACCCGTGAGTCCCCATAACAAAATCCTAAACACATGTTCACTTAACATCCGGGAGAAGACCCCATGGGACTGCCTTGGTACCGCGTCCATACTTCCGTCATTAATGATCCAGGACGACTGCTTTCAGTGCATCTCATGCACAATGCGCTTTGTGCTGGGTTTGCCGGCTCTATGCTGCTATTTGAGCTAGCTCGCTACGACCCCACCGATCCAATTCTCAACCCCATGTGGCGACAGGGTTGTTTTTTGCTGCCCTTCGTTGCCCGTTTGGGCGTCACTAACTCTTGGCAAGGCTGGAGCATCACCGGAGAAACCTTTGCCGATCCAGGCTTCTGGACCTTTGAAATGGTCGCTGTTGCTCACATTGTCTTCTCCGGCTTAGAATTTCTTGCGGCCTGCTGGCACTGGGTTTATTGGGATGTCGCTACTTTCTTCGATCCCAAAACCGACGAACCCATCATCGATCTGCCTAAAGTCTTTGGCATTCACCTGCTGCTAGCAGGACTCCTTTGCTTTGGGTTTGGAGCTTTTCACCTGACGGGCGTCTTCGGTCCGGGCATGTGGGTCTCTGATCCGTTTGGCCTAACTGGACACGTCCAAGGCGTTGCCCCCGAATGGGGACCCGCTGGCTTTAATCCTCAAAATCCGGGAGGGGTAGTTGCCCACCACATTGCCGCAGGTATTGTCGCCATCATCGGTGGTCTTTTCCATATTCTCGTGCGGCCTCCAGAATACCTTTACAAGGCACTCAGGATGGGGAACATCGAGGGTGCCCTGGCTAGCGGTTTAGCGGTTTTCTTTGCGGGTGGTTTCATTGCAGCAGGAACGATGTGGTACGGCACAGCTACCAATCCCATCGAGCTGTGGGGACCAACTCGCTATCAGTGGGACCAAGGATACTTTAAACAGGAAATTAACCGTCGAGTTCACGCAGCGGAAGCGGAAGGCAAAAGCCCATCAGAAGCGTGGTCAAGCATTCCTCAAAAACTGGCTTTCTATGATTATGTTGGCAACAGTCCGGCCAAAGGCGGTCTATTCCGAGTCGGGCGCATGGTTGATGGCGATGGCTTGCCCACAGGCTGGCTCGGTCACCCCGTCTTTGAAGACAAGCAAGGTCGGGAATTGGAAGTCCGGCGAATGCCCAACTTCTTTGAAAACTTCCCCGTTGTTCTGTTTGATCAAGAAGGAACTGTACGAGCCGATATTCCATTCCGGCGATCGGATGCTGAATATAGCTTTGAACAAACAGGTGTAAACGTCTCCTTCTATGGTGGACAGCTGGACGGCAAGACCTTCACCGATCCGCAAACGGTGAAGAAATATGCCCGCAAAGCCCAACTGGGTGAACCGTTTGAGTTCGATCGCACCGTCTACAACTCAGATGGCGCTTTCAGAACCAGTAACCGAGGGTTCTTTGCCTTCTTCCACGCTTGCTTCGCCTTAGTCTGGTTCTTTGGTCATATTTGGCACGGCCTCAGAGCGCTCTTCCAAGACGTGTTCTCTGGCATCGACCCCGAATTAAGCGCCGAACAGGTGGAATGGGGCTATTTCAAGAAAGTGGGCGATCCCACAACCCGGCAAACCACAATCTAGCTCGGTATACCTGGCGCGGGAACCTCTGTACCCGTGTGGGGAAGCGATGTATTGCTTCCCCACCTCTCTCAATCAACCCCCCTTAAACACTACGCTTCTTGAATAGAGGTATTTTATGGAACAAAGATTTGTCCCTAAAAAAGTCGCTCCCCTTCAATACACCCTCAGGAGACTGAACTCCGAAGCGGGACGGGTCAACCCCGGTTGGGGAACAGCACCGGTTATGGGAGCATTGCTCGTTGCCCTTCTACTGTTCATCATTATTATCTTGCAGGTCTACAACGGCACCATCCTCCTAGAGGGCGTCAACTTTAATACAACCGATCTTGGTTTTTAGCGCATTACTGCTGTGTCAACGCTAAAAAATAGAAGTGCGCGTAGGTTGAGTAGAACGGAGCGTAGGCTTTGCCTTCTCGTAGAGTAAACCAACATTGCTAACAGTTTTGCTGGATTTCCTACACATCAACCTAACCAACAAAATCCAAGCCTGACAGACTACTAAGACCAACGCAAACAATCTGTTTAACTTGAACCTTGCAGTCGAATTTACGCTACTGCTTTAATCCACCCGCCCCCAAATTTGGGAGGTCCTGAGGTCAAAGCCTCCTAAATTTGAGGAATTTAGGGAGCGAATGCAGGGAATAATGCTTTAGTTCAAGATCTGAGTTCAAGCCATAGAAATACCGTAGGGTGGGCGCTACCCACCCTATTGGATTAGCCCTCTTTAAGGATAGGTTGGTGTTGAACGGGGCAAAATCCAACGAAATCCAACCTATTGAAAATGTGATTTTTCAAAGATTTTCTCAATCAATTAGGGCACTGAGTTTTGAAGCTCACGCCTACCCTACCTGATAAAAAAGCTTGAATAAAATGTCTCTAATGGAGTTGATCAATGCCTAACACGTTCTACCTAGCCTATGGAGAAGGCCAATTTGGCTCTACTGCAAGCGGAATTTTTTCAGCCCTCCTAGTGTTTGTTATCTGCTGTGTCATCTTCGGCGTGTATTCCTACCGGAACTATCCGATGGACAAAGAATGAGTCTTCGATTCAACAGCATGTAGTCCATAGTATTCAGAAGGTTGTAAAACGATGTCCCATTTCAGCCATATCAAAACCCGCATTCACGACCTGGAGGCTCTACAAACTGCTCTGACAGACTTAGACATTCAATGGAAACCAGGCCCCGCTAAGGTTAGAGGCTATCAGGGTCAAACCCACACAGCTGCTCTTGTGATCGAGCAGTCCAACGATCGCGATGTTGGTTTTGCTTGGAACGGTCAAGAGTACACCCTCGTCGCCGATCTTCAGTTTTGGCAGCAGCCTTTATCCGTTGACGGCTTCATCAGGCAAGTGACTCAGCGCTACGCCTATCAAAAGCTTCTCAACGAAACAGCCGACCAAGGCTTCGAGATTGCTGAACAACAGCAGCAAGAAGATGGCTCCATTCGGCTAGTTGTCCAGCGTTGGTCCTAAACCTTCCTGTGCCAGAGCGAACAGGTAAGTAGCCCTCATCAAAGAGGGCTTTTTTGCGTTTAAGTATTACAAAATATTCTCATCAAAGTTTTGAGTTTCCCAAAATATTTCTCTTCCCAAAAAACATAAAATCTTTTTGAGGTCGGTTCATACATAAATATTTATTCAAAATCAATATCCATTGATATTCGATCTAATATGAATTTGCATGGGTAGTTCTAGGTATAAAAAAATACCAACCCTGAAGAGACTTCGACACTATTGCGGCGCCTCATGCTGAACACAAAAAGTTCTCTCTAGTTTCTAGATGCGTTGGTATGCAGGGATAGTGCTTACATAGGTGCTCTAGCTAAACTTGCGGACTTGCAGGTCCATATGGTACGAATTGAATCATCAAAATTATTAGGAATAATCAATTCTATGTCATTTTTAGTAAATGCAGCGGACGCAATTGTGCTCTAGGTAGCTATTAACCTATCCGGAAAATCTATTGATTATTCGCACTTTAAACATCTAGATAGTATGAATTTTAAAAAAGTAAAAAATGTCAGACCGATTGCTTTTGATATGTCGGTGTATGTTTTAATTTATGATTACAGCAGGTTTAATGCAAATCTTTTTGAGTCTTACCGGTTACTCTCTTGAGAACAGTGATTACGAAGTCAATTCCCGTTAACCGACTTCATTCAGAGCACCTCTCTCGAAAAGGGCACTTCTGTCAACCCATTTCAAAAGCGGTTGCTTGTGATTCTGTGAGCTAAGTTACCGATTTAAATATTCAAGGGACTCAAGTCTGTCAAACACACTTGCAGTCACCCTTCAAATCCGACGGTTTCCTTCTTTGTAAATCTGGTTTCTCTGTCAGATGAGATCGTCATGTTCTCCAAGAACGTCCATTCTGCGTATAAACGCTGATCGTTCTTGCTGTCTGCTAGCTATCACTATTTATTAAAAAACTCATGTTGATTTCTGCCTCTCATCATGTCAAAACGCCCGCCGTTGAGCTCCTGACCCACATTTGGGAAGCACGCTACGTTCCAGATTGGTCGTCCGTTGCAGAGTCGAAAAATACGGCGGATTTCCGTCGAGACATTATCCAAGCTGCGTCTCAAGAAGGACGTTACAAGACAGCTGCCAAGATTACAGAGCGAGTTGTCGTCATTAAATGTCAAATGGCGAGCCTCAAAGCTGAGTCCCTCTACTCCTATATTCCTAGAGTGGTGGATTTCAATGACGCAAAGCGAATGTCTAATTTTGCTTTGCTGATTTATCTCAAACTGGTAGAGATTTACCAGCTGTCTGCTTCGGGTTTTGCCGATTCCAACCGACTACGAACGACGTTGTCGATGGCCAGCCACCACAGCAGTGCTTTGCAGCAAGAAGCTCTGTCGATGGAAGCTTGGGGCATGCCCCCCATTGAGAAGCTAGCTCAGGAACTCGAACCGTTGCTGATCGAGTTTCAGCAGCAGCACATTCAATCTAAAGACAGTCGGACCTTAGGCTTTTTAACAACGATTCTGAATTTCTGCAATGAGCTGATTCTCCACAGTCTGTCAGAAGCAGAACGACTCTTGATCTCCCCCTATTTCAAATTTGTAGAGGAGCAGGTTGCACTCCCTTGGCAACGGGTCTGTTTAGCTGCCAGCAACCATTCTCTCAACAGTCCAGCGCTGGCCATTGTTGAGCAGTGTTTGCCGCAGAGTCAGGCGATCGCCCATCGAACCTACAGCCAACTCATTGAAAGATTTCCCGCTCACTACAGTCGTCGCGGATCTCTCAATGATCCCGGAGTCACCCACTCCTGCATCCGTGACCTACAAATGAATCAAGCCTATTTCTGGCTGTCTTTTCTAGACAATACACTTTCGCCCATTCGGGATGAATTCGTTCCGCTGTGCATCATGGTATTTCCAGGTATTGGGGTGAAATGGGAGCTTATCGAATCCTGGAATCAACTGTTGTTAGAAGAGATTTCCAGTCTTCTAGATCAAACTCAAATAGACCAAATACGCCCTTACATTGACGAATACCTTCAAGCCTTCAGCGATCGCCGCTCTGAATTTCGACAGACACCGAAGGGCTTACAGGACAAAGCTCAGAAGAAAGCAGCGACTTCTCTCAAAAAGCTAGGGCAGCTACACCCCGGAATGGCATCAAACTTATCGGGCAAAGCCAACGCTTCGTCAGGCACCGAGAAACCATCTGCGTCTAATGAAGTCGTCTATCTTCAAGAGAAGATGGCAGCGCTAGAAGCTGAATTATCAAACGCTCGGAAACAAATCAATATCTTGAATCAATAGGGTTGAACAGGACAGCGGTCAGGGCGCAAGCCTAAGCTAGGCAACCTGACCGCATCCACACACGAGAAAAGCGCCCCTCTAGAGGGCGCTGTGTTGTTCAACGCATTCGTCCACAGGAAAGGTCACTTAGACAGGAATGCTTGGCGCTTGATAAGCAACAGGAATGGCAGGTTCACTAGCCAAGTCTAGAGGGAAGTTGTGAGCATTACGCTCATGCAACACCTCAAAACCTAAATTGGCTCGGTTCAACACATCAGCCCAACTCGGCAAGATTCGACCTTGAGAATCCAAGATAGAGTGATTGAAGTTAAAGCCATTGAGGTTGAACGCCATTGTGCTAATGCCCAGGGCGACAAACCAAATGCAAACAACAGGCCAAGCCGCTAAAAAGAAGTGCAGCCAGCGTGAATTGTTGAAACTAGCGTATTGGAAGATTAGACGGCCAAAGTATCCGTGGGCCGCGAGGATGTTATAAGTTTCCTCCTCTTGACCAAACTTATACCCATAGTTCTGTGACTGGCTGTCGGTCGTTTCCCGAATCAGACTGGAAGTGACCAAAGAGCCATGCATGGCGCAGAATAGCGAGCCTCCCAACACCCCTGCAACCCCAAGCATGTGGAATGGGTGCATCAAGATGTTGTGTTCCGCTTGGAAGACAAACATAAAGTTGAAGGTGCCGCTAATCCCCATTGGCAAACCATCCGAGAAACTACCTTGACCAATGGGATAGATCAAGAAGACGGAACTTGTTGCAGCAACAGGTGCAGAATAAGCCACACAAATCCAGGGGCGCATTCCCAAACGATAGCTCAGCTCCCACTCTCGCCCCATGTAGCAAAGCAACGCAGGGATGTAGTGGAAGGCAATCATCTGGTAAGGACCACCGTTGTATAACCACTCATCTAACGTGGCCGCTTCCCAAATGGGATAAAAATGGAGGCCGATCGCATTAGAAGAGGGCACAACAGCCGCCGTAATGATGTTGTTGCCGTACAGCAAAGAGCCCGATAGTGGCTCTCGGATGCCGTCAATATCAACAGGAGGGGCCGCAATAAAGGCCAGTACGAAGACGGTTGTAGAGACTCCGAGAAGAGGGATCATTAAAACACCAAACCAGCCGACATAAAGTCGATTTTCGGTGCTAGTCACCCAATTACAGAATCTCTCCCACAAGGATGTATCTTGTCGTTGAAGAAGAGTTGTCATTGGTCTTCACGATGAAATTATCTAAGTGAATGCAGCCATTAGAACAAAACAATCTAAAAATCTTGAGAAGGCATGAAATTTCGGCCCGGATCACACTTTGTCGTAAATTGCTCCAGTGTTTGGCAAGAGAGGGAACACCGTTTTGTCCGTGAAAATTTCAGACCACAGTCTGTTTTTATGTCCAACAGCCTGATTCGAACTGTGTCGTTTGTTGAGGAAACTCTTGTGAAAACTGCCGTCTCAAATCAGCCCAACATCTTGTTACAGGCCCTTACCGAAAAGCTTCATCACCTAGAGGACAATTGTGAACTCACAGGGATTGTGTACGATCGCGCTGCTGATAAACACAAGCTCTTCTCCTCTAACTGTTGATCTGTTTCGAGGTTTTTGAGGCATAATTCACGTTCTGTCTCTACCTACAGACTTCACTTACAGATGCTATGAAGGTCAAAGCTAAGAATGACACTTTGTTCAAGCTCCAGCCAGTCTTATCTAGCGAACTGGCTGATACCGAAAAGCGGTTTGTGGAAAATGGGGCTGAGTACGACGTCAAGTTTTTCACTGAGGCCAACCACAATCATCTCCGTCTGGAACTGACCAAAGCAGCCTTAGACAATCAAAACGCCTTGACTTGGTACGTCCGCAAAGCCGATGTCGAGATTGTCGGCTCTGGAGTTACGGCTACCGTATTGAACGACACGCTGTTCAAACAGCAACCTCTGCTCTCTAGTGAACTCTCCGATCGCGACAAGATTTTCATCGCTGCCGGACGCGAGTTCGAGTTGCAGTCTTTCTTGCCCGCGATCGCGAACCACACAAAACTAACCCTGGCAGAGGTGCAGTTGGGCGATCAACTGTCTGATACGTGGTACGTCAGCGCAGCGGATATTGAAGTCTCAGGTCAGAAAATTACGCTGAAAATAACCAGTGATACTGTTTTCAAAGCCAGGCATACGCCTCTTAATCGGCTCTCACCGTCAGAGAAAGAATTCGTCTCCAAGCACACGTCTTTTGACTTGCAGTCATACGCCGAAGTTGAGGGTAATTACTTGAAGGTGACCCTATCAGGAACTGCGCTGGGTGAAGATGGGCGAATTACTTGGTATGTGTACGCTCCTGATGTCGAAATTGAAGGCACTGAACCCAACAATTATCCTCAAGATGCTAATCCAGCAGGTCGCAAAGAAACATCGAGCGATCGCGGTCAATCTTTGAACCTTCCAGGTTTTCAGGGGACCTATTACAGCCATGATCCCATCATTGCAGGCGGCTACTTCACTTGGGCACAAGCGACCCACAGCGGCACCCGGATTCCAGCAAGTGTCGATGTGGTGTATGGCATGATCCGCATTGCTGAAACACTAGAGGAGATTCGTACGCTATTTGACAATCGCCCCGTCGAAATCGTTTCTTGGTATCGCGATCCCGCCACGAATCTGCGTGTGGGCGGTTCCAAAACGTCGCGCCATATCAGTGGCGATGGCGTAAATTTTCGGATTGAAGGGATTCACCCTCACGACGTGTACTCTAAGCTGGATGCCTGGTGGGGCAACCGAGGGGGCCTAGCCCGCTCAACTGAATTTACCCACATTGACGCTAGGGGCTACCGCGCCCGCTGGGACTATGGCTTTTAGCCAATGGGCTGATGCAATATGGGTTGAGTCCCTGAATGTCACCGTCTTCTCCATCAAAATTTATTCGCCAAGACCTGAAAGGCAAATCGCTGCGAGGTCAGAGGCTGCGTGGGGCTTCCTTCCTAGAGTGTGATTTGCGAGGCTGTGATTTTTCCCGCACGGATCTGACTGCGGCCCGTTTTGTCCGATGTCGCACAGGCTTTTATCCCCAGAAAGGGTGCTTACTGGGGATACCAGTCCTGCTAGCGATCGCGCTCATGTTCCATGCCATTAGCAGTCTAGTGTTTGCCACGATGGGGACTTTGCCGGGACAGGCTGCATGGCCCTATGTGCTTGCATTGCATACCGCATTGGCGATCGCCACAGTCAGTACGGGTCTACAAACACTCTCGTTTTTCTGGGCTAAGGTTGCTGCCCCGCCCGCACATGCTTCAACAGCCGCTCTGGCAGGCTTCTTCTATGGTGGACGACTAGCCGACAACGATCCTACGGTTGCCGTCGCAGGAGCCGTGTTTTTAGGCATGGTGGGTCTGCTGGCTGCTTGGAGAAGGGCTTTCGGGCTGATCCAAGCGCTATTCGCGATGATGGGGGCGATCGCAGCTTATGGTCTGGCCTTTTTGGTGTGGACGAATGGCAGCAATTTGTTGACCACAGGATCTTGGGGACGAGGAAGCCTACTGGCAGCAACTTCACTCGCCTGCATTGGTGTATCTTTACGCAGCGCAGTGTATGGCTGGCAGCAGCTACGGCGCGCAGCGACAACCTCTTTTCGCGAAGCCGACCTAACAGACTGTGCTTTTGTAGAAACCCCTATGCCGCACAATTGAACTAGTAAAACTTATAGCGGCATGCATTTAAGCCAAGCCACCCCATTCCCCACACTCAGCCGATAAGACCTGTCTAAAAAATGACTTCCCATGGCAAGGACTTAGACGGTTTAGGCTGTTTTAAGGAACGGGAACGTATTTAAGTATCAACTTTGAACTTTGGATTCGCCGATGACTCAATCATTCAAAACTCAAAACTGAGAACTTAAAATTCATTCATTCCTAAGTTAGAGAGGCTACGACCGTAAGTCATCATGAATCAACACACTTCTCAGAATTGCTTTGTCGCGGGTGCCAGTCGAGGCGTTGGCTTTGAGGTCGTCAAAGCACTTTGTCAAAAGGGCTATACAGTTATCGCCTTAATCAGGACAGCTGATACTCGTCCCCAGTTAGAATCCCTAGGGGCAAGCATACAGATTGGGGATGCTCTGGATGCGGATTTTGTAAAGACCGCAATACAGTGTTTCGGAGATGCCCCCTTCAAGGTCGTCACGACGGTCGGCGGTAAAGGAATGACCCGCGACGAGCCTCGGTCGGACTATTTGGGTAACCGGACTCTGATTGATGCGGCTAAGGCGCTGCCGTGCCAGCGGTTTTTGCTGGTGTCTTCTATTGGTGTGCGAGAGAGCGCGATCGCCCTTCCACCACCCGTCTTGGAAACGCTGCGTCCGGCTCTGCTAGCTAAAGCTAAAGCCGAAGAACACTTGATTGCCAGCCAATTGCCCTACACCATCGTGCGTCCAGGAGGGCTGCTATCTGAGCCAGCAACCGGACAAGGTATCGTCACCGAAAACGTTCAAGCAGCAGGCAGCATCACCCGAACCGATGTTGCTGACATCGTTATCCAATGCCTGGAGTCATCTACTGCAGAAAATAAAGTACTTTCGGCAGTAGACAGCAATCGTATCCGCAGTGAGCACCCGATTGAGCCGCTCGCTTTATAGCGAAGGTGGATGTCTGTGGATACATAGCTTAGACTCCTAGATTTGTGCACTCAATAACACCCAGAGCTGAGCGTATCGCCAGATGGCTCGCCGTCTTGTCTTAGCGGAACTAGCGACAGCTACGGAGGTGAAAAATGAAAAACGTGCAATCGTGTCCTGATAGCGATCGTGTCCTCATGTAAACAAAGGTGAACAGAATTCATCTATTTGGGAACAACCACCTCACCGTAGACCAATCAAAGCCTTTGGCGGTCTATTTTCACGAAAAAATGCGTTTATGCATCCACTATAAGGTTTTGGCCGTAAAAAAATGTAATGAAAAGTCTCATCAAAACCCTATACTGTGACATTCATGGCTTTGTTTTTGACACCCAATTTACAGCGCTAGTTAGGAATATAGACTAGGACGTTAGCATGAGCAGTAATTTAGCAAGCAAGCTTCGAGAAGGCACTAAGAAAGCGCATACGATGGCTGAGAACGTCGGATTTGTCCGATGTTTTTTGCGTGGCGTTGTTGAAAAGAACTCTTACCGGAAGCTAGTTGCCAACTTCTACTTTGCCTACACAGCAATGGAAGAGGAACTGGAGCGTCATAAAGATCACTCCGTTGTTTCTAAAATCTACTTCCCAGAGCTTCACCGGAAGCAGAGCTTAGAAACAGATTTGCACTATTACTATGGTGCTAACTGGCGGGAACAAATCAGTCTTTCTAAAGCAGGCCAAACCTACGTTGATCGCATCCGTGAGGTTTCCAATACTCAGCCAGAACTGCTGGTTGGTCACTCTTATACCCGCTATTTAGGCGACCTCTCTGGTGGTCAAATTCTAAAGGGAATTGCTCAGCGAGCAATGAACTTGACTGATGGTGAAGGCACTGCTTTCTACGAGTTCGAAGACATCAGCGACGAGAAGGCGTTTAAAGCAACTTATCGTCAGTCTTTGGATGATATTGACGTTAGCGAAGCAATGGCTGACCAAATTGTTGAGGAAGCTAACGACGCCTTCGGTCTTAATATGGAGATGTTCCAAGAGCTAGAAGGCAACTTGGTAAAGGCGATCGGGCAAATGCTGTTCAACACTCTGACCAGCCGTCGTCGTCGGGGCAGCACCGAACTCGCAACCGCCGAATAAGCTTCGAAAAACCTGCGCGCCGCCGTGTGACAGCACTAACAGCTGTACAGGTGCACTGATCTTTATAGGGTTCTAATACTCGAAGGGGACGCAATATGTCGCGTCCCCTTCGAGTGTTTGGCTTTAGTCATCTAGGCAGCAGTCGTTTTGACAATGGCAACTTTCATACCAAGCAGCCCACGGGCGCACTAAGCATAACTTTAGTCATCCGGCCCGCCGCCTTGACCTAACGGAACTGACAACAGCTGTAGAATCCGGCTATAACAGCAAAAAAATCCCTTCACCTTTAGTCCTGAACCCGCTCGACAGTCCCTACACGGCCATCAATGCGGACCACCTCTCCATCCTGAAACTGCTGAGTCGCCTGAGCAATATTCATGACTGCAGGAATTCGATATTCTCGTGCCACGATCGCCCCATGGGACAATCGCCCCCCCACCTCCGCAATCAATCCCGCTGCCTGGGCCAAAATGGGTGCCCACCCGGCATCGGTATAGGGCACCACAATGATGGTGTTGGGCGGCAAAGGGGTAGAAAGCTGTAAAGTGTTCAAAATTTTGACCGGACCTTCTACCTGTCCTGCGCTTGCTCCAATGCCCTGTAAGACTCCTGCATTTATAGATAGAGGACTGCTTGTACGGGTAGGATCAGCCGGCGGATCGTTGCCATACACAATGAATGGAACAGTATTCCACTGCTGACGCTGAGTGAATTGCGATCGCCGCTGCTCCACCACAGCCTGTAGCGTGGATGCTTGCAGTAATCCCGCTACGCCTTGTTTCAACTCTTCAAGAGTAAGAAAAAAAGCATCTCCCGCTTGCAGTAGCAGTCCTTGAGCGATCGCGTGTTCCTCCAACCTCAGCAAACTCCATCGCAATTCTGCCAGCAGCATCAAGTAGACTGTGGCAACCCGACCCTTTAGATTTAATCGGCTCTGCACTTGACGGTACTGCCATGTATCACCCTGTGGCGACTCTTCCGAAGTCGTGTCTTCGGGGCGGTCCGGCGCATTGGGTGGATTCAAGAAGAACTGAGTAAACAGATCTCGAACGGGCTGAGGATCTTCCTGCCAGGTCGGAATTGCGATATCTGTTCCCACTTCGCTGAGGTAGCCGTAGTGCTCAACTAATTGGTTCAGTTCGGTCAAGAGCGACTGACCGCTGGGCTCTGTTGACAGCTTTTTAAATAGAGCATTCGTAGGAGAAATCCCTTCGCCCTGAGATAAGTCTAAGAGGTGAGGATACTGCTGACGGGCAGAGGTTGCCAATGTTTTGATGGCTTGCACAGAGGCGATTTCAGGTTGCTGACTTGGGTCCAGCGCAGTCTCTGGGACTTGAAAAAGGGCGCGTCGCAAGGCGAAGCTCAATGGCGCCAAAATGTTATAATAGGTGGCGGTTTTGAGCTGATCAAGAATTAAGTCAGTTCTTTGCACACAGTCTGACACCGGCAGGGAAGACGCTCGCCCCTGACGAAGCTGCTGTAAGACAGGTGCAAACTGCTGGCGATCGTTCCGAGAAAATTCTTGAATTAAGCTCCATTCATTGCCCAATAGCCGTAACAGGCCAGGAACATTTTTGAGCGTACTTAGAATCGGAGGCTTACTAAATGGACTGCCTAAAGTCAAAAATTCCAGACTCTCAGGAGGGAGCCCCATACGGCGAAAAATATCGCCTAGTAAAGTGGCATTGAAGTAGGCTCGTGAGTAATGCAGCGTCGCTGTTTCTTTGAAATCAAGCCCTGCCGCGCGATCGCCCAACACGATAGTGAAAATTTCACCCCAGACACCGCAAGTCAACGGTCGATTGATGGACCACGTGAGCGGGCGAATGACACCTGGAATGACCTCTGCGGCAATTTTGCGCGTCCAGATGGGGACCAATGTTGTAATGGGTCGTGCCTGAAGCAGCCACAGCGTTTCGCCATCAAAGCTCCACTCAATGTCTTGGGGAATGCCATGGTAGTACAGCTCCAAATGTCTGGCTAGACGGGCGACCTGCTGGATCAGAGTTGAAGGCACGGAGTCCTCCAAACCCTGATTGAGCGCTTCTAGGGTGATTGATGCCGGCTCCCACTGAGATACCTCCTCAGCCGGCCATTCTGTCAAAGCGACTTCATCGACATCAACGCGGTACTGCTGTGGAGTAACTCGACCTGACACAATTTGGTCGGCACCGCCTGCTAAAGCCTCAACAATAACGGCATTGCCTTGCTCGACTGGATCACGGCTAAAGGCCACCCCTGAGTACACGCCCTCAACCTGCTTCTGGACCAGCAGAGCGATACCCGACTGTTCTTCCAAGCCACGATCGCGGCGGTATTGTTCCGCTTCTGGGCGATGATAAGATGCCCGGCATTGCTCAACCGCCTCAGTTAATGCCGCCCTAGTGCTGACATGAGCAATAGTTTCGTACTGTCCAGCAGCAGAGGCGCTTTCGCTGTCTTCACTAATTGCCGATGAGCGCACAATCCAGGGCTGCTGCCAAGGATCGACTTCGATGGATTCTAAGTGAGACACAAGCGATCGCACGCCAGAGGCAGCAGGTAGAATCCAACCGGGTGGAACAGCATAGCCTGCTTGCTTGAGTTCCGCCAAGGTAGCTGCTTTCCGCCCCATCTGCTGCACTTGAGGTTTATCGCTTAGTGACTTAATCACATCTCGACCTCGAAAATACTCAAACATTCTACGAGAATCGGATGCTGGCTGCGTGGAGGCCAACGATAGATCATCTGGGATCTGACGATAGATCCAGGCCAGAAGAAGACTGAGAATGATGGTGGACGCGATCGCCGCTGGATGCCCTGGACGTCGCAGTAATTCGACAATGGGAATCAAAATGAGGACAAATAAACGACCCTGTTGTCGACGACGAACGATGGCAAACCAGGTCCCCGAAACAACAAAGATGATCAAAGCGCCCACCCAATCGTGAACGATGTAGCCCCAAACCACATTGGTTGTTCCAGCCCCTCGCCCCACGACATAGCGTCCTACCACCAGAGCAATCAGAGCAACTATTTCCCAAGCCGGAGAAACGGGGAAGAGCGATCGTGCTAGCGTCACGACTGCAATCCCTTTTAAGGCCTCAGACAGAACTGCAAGCAGCCCTAACCTTGTACCGCCGTGATAAAACGCTGCTGAGACACTGATGTTGCCTGTCCCTAAATCCGCTAAGCGTTTCTGGGCCAGTCCCTCAACAATCCAGCTGATAATCGGCAATCCGCCAACGCCGAAAGCAACGATGCAGAGAACGGACGCAGTCCAAGTAGTTGAAGAGGGCATTGCTTGAAGTAGCCACAAATCGTGTTTGCGTTTGCTTGTTAGCAATGCATCTTACAAATTAAACCGTCTAGCGACAAATGAGCCGTCGCCAGTTCCGTTACGGCAAGCCGGCAGGCCATCTAAACCTGTCTAGTTTGAGAACCGTAGCTTCCCTTCTTTTAGGACCAACTACGATTTGCTCATAGCTGGTCCGCGATCGCAGTCCGATAGCTTGTATCAACTTTTTTGCAAAAGCTGTGCTGACAATCTTGTTAGCTTCAGCAACACGACATCCATGACTAAAGACACCAGTTATCCATTCCTCGTTTGTCATGGAGCTGAGATTGCGCCCTTCATTCCAGACATGGTTTCTATCTAGGGCCTTTCGGGTTCAGTTACACAAATTGGCACAATGCTTGGCGAATGAAAGGATTACAGATGAACACGGAATCTACAAACGGAACACAGAATGCAGAGTGCGAGCATTCATGTCCGTAGCTAAACATATGGAGGCAGTTTTTGAGAACGACTTCATAGAAATTTTGCCTATCTGTAAAATTACGGAATAGGTTTATGAGTAGATCTGCCATTCTTTGTAACGCTGCCGAAAAACTTGGATACAAGAGACTAGGTTAGACCTACTTGGATTCCGAAGACACTTAGGAAAAATGTTTTCAGGGTAAACGCCATTTTTATACAATGGCGATGGGAATACCGCATTACTTGCATCAACATAGCTTGTCTTACAGCTCATCCTGAAGGACTTCCCTCTTAAGCAGGGCTAATTATGTATCTACCATAATCCATTAAAGTTACGAGGGAAAACACGTAAATGAGTGAGTAGTTTATTATACTTATAGTCTTCGCTACTATAGAATCTAAAGGGCTTTAAATAATTTTTTTAAGTGTCTAAGTAAAATTCCGTACACTATTTAAATTTTTTGTGAACTATGAACAAATGAGTTGATTTGATAGGTCGAGTCGTTGTTACATGCGATGGATTCAAACTAATTTGATGAACCCCCAATAGCTGTTGAGGGTTTCGAATACATCAGGTCTCGGATGGTCTATCCAGATATTTTTGTCTATGCCCCGGCGATCACAGCGGCTTCTTGTTGCGAAGGATGACATTCAGCATCTCCGGAGATCAGAGTATGGCTTTTGAAGGCATTTGTGATCTTGGTGAAATTTCCGTAAAGTTTGGTTTCAAAACCAGCAATACCACTGAGACGTTCTGAGCGGTGCGAAATTTTTTAGACGAGGAATTTAAAAGTGAACTTTCCTAAGGTCGAGGTAACTGGCACACCAGTAACAGCTTTAACGCTAGGCGAGCAAATTAGCGTTATGGTTGATTGGGCGAAACGTCGGTGTAGCAAGGTGGTTTGCGTTGCCAATGTCCATATGCTGATGGAGTCTCGTTGGAATCAGAGCTTTAGCAGCATCCTTGCGAAGGCTGATCTAGTTACTCCTGACGGTATGCCGTTGGTTTGGGTAATGAGGAAAATTGGCGCTAAGTCTCAAGATCGGGTTGCCGGGATGGATATTTTTCAATCCGTATGTGACAAGGCCGTTCAGGAGGGGCTTTCCGTCTATCTTTTTGGCTCTACGCCACCGGTCTTAAGCAAAATGCAAGAGCGATTAAAGCAAGACTATCCTGATTTGAAATTGGCAGGGGTTGAGTCACCTCCTTTCCGCGCACTGACTGAATCTGAGAATGCTGCGATCGCTCAGCGCATTAATGCTAGTGGCGCGGGGTTTACCTTCGTGTCTTTAGGTTGTCCTAAGCAGGAGATCTGGATGGAGGATCAGCGGGGCAAAGTGAATTCTGTCATGATTGGCGTGGGTGCTGTTTTTCCTGTCTATGCGCGTGTCAAGAAGCATGCCCCTAAATGGGTCCGTGAGAGCGGCCTGGAATGGTTTTATAGACTGCTCCAAGAACCTCGACGTCTGTTTGGTCGATATCTCAAAACAATCCCTCCCTTCGTTTGGTTGGCATTTCGACAACTTCAAAGCCAAAATAGATGACGGTATTTATGTTTTTAGTGCAATGCTTGTAGATTTGCTGAGGCCACATCTCTGAGCACTTGCTATATCTAGAAGCAAATTATGTATTTTTAGGAGTCAATATTCATAATGACTAAAGTAGCTCTTATTACCGGTATTACAGGACAGGATGGTTCATATCTTAGTGAACTTTTGTTAGAGAAGGGCTACGAAGTCCACGGCATTATTCGCCGAACTTCAACTTTTAATACTGACCGCATTGACCATCTGTATGAGGATCCCCATAGTCAAACAGCTAAGCTCTTTTTGCACTATGGCGATCTGACAGATGGAACCACTTTGCGTCGCATTCTGGAAGAGGTTAAGCCTACTGAGATTTATAATCTCGGTGCTCAATCTCACGTTCGTGTCAGCTTTGATTCTCCTGAATACACGGTCGATTCTGTCGGTATGGGGACGTTGAGATTGCTGGAAGCCGTTCGTGACTATCGATCTCGGACAGGCATTGAAGTTCGGTATTACCAAGCAGGTTCCTCTGAAATGTTTGGTAAGGTCCAAGAAGTACCCCAGAGAGAGGCGACTCCCTTCTACCCTCGGAGTCCTTATGCCTGTGCCAAGGTCTATGCCCACTGGCAAACGGTCAACTACCGTGAGTCCTATGGCATTTTTGCCTGTAATGGAATTCTGTTTAATCACGAGTCACCCCGAAGAGGCGAGACGTTTGTGACTCGAAAAATCACGCGAGCAGTTGCGCGTATCGTAGCAGGTCGGCAAAGCAAGTTGTACATGGGGAATTTGGACTCCAAGCGTGATTGGGGCTATGCGAAAGATTATGTTCAAGCGATGTGGCTGATGCTGCAACAGGAGCAGCCTGACGATTATGTTGTGGCCACTGGTGAAACGCATTCAGTTAAAGAGTTTTTGGATATCGCTTTTGGACACGTCAACCTCAACTGGGAAGACTATGTCGCCTTTGATGAGCGGTATTTGCGTCCTGCAGAGGTTGATTTGCTGATTGGTGACCCTACCAAAGCCACTGAAAAACTGAACTGGAAACCTTCGGTCACATTTGAAGAACTCGTCCATTTGATGGTGGACGCTGACCTGAAAGCATTAGGGTTGGTTCCGCTCAACGGCAGCGTGCCAAAAGACATTCTAGATAAGGCTACTTTACGGATGCCTAGCGAGAGTGGCGCTTCTAGGTGATCACGGGCCAATCTTAGTCGCTTACCGCTATCCCTGAAATAGGTGGGGACTGATTGAGTTGCCCCAGAAAACTATTTAGTTTCAAAAGTCCTCTGGTACGGGTATCTCTCCGGACTTACTTAAAGTGTCCGCAGGTAGGACAGGTATTTGATAACCTGTTTTTGCAAGCCCTGCTCTTGAGTAAGTCCTGTCTTGGATAACAGTCTGGTGCGAAAACCAAGCAGGGGGCTTTTGATTCGACTATGTCACGTTTCAGTTCTGTGGATGTCAACAGATATCCCGTGACCTTTTTATGAACTCAGGGTTTTGCTTTAATTGAAATTGCTATAGATCCTGATTTAAACAGGAAAGAAACGATATGGATTCTCAAGCAAAAGTCTATGTTGCTGGCCACAACGGTCTAGTTGGTGGAGCTATTGTTCGAGCACTGAAAGATCAAGGTTATGCCAATCTGGTTTTGCGATCTAGCAAGGAATTAGATCTTCGTAATCAGCAAGCAGTTGACACGTTTTTTGCTCAAGAAAAACCTGATTACGTTTTTCTTGCAGCCGCTAAGGTGGGCGGCATTCAGGCGAATAACACTTACCGTGCTGAGTTTCTGTATGACAACTTGATGATCGAGGCGAATGTAATCCACAGTGCTTACCGCCATCAAGTTCAGAAGCTTTTATTTCTAGGATCCTCTTGTATTTATCCCAAGTTATGTGCTCAGCCTATGCAGGAAGAGTATTTGTTGACTGGGTTCCTAGAACCGACTAATGAACCTTATGCGATCGCTAAAATTGCGGGCCTTAAACTCTGTGAAAACTATTGCCGTCAGTACGGCGTCAATTTCATCTCAGCGATGCCGACAAACCTCTACGGCATCAACGACAACTTTGATCTCGCTAATTCTCATGTTCTTCCCGCGTTGATTCGAAAATTTCACGAAGCTAAATTGAATCAATCACCCACAGTAACCGTGTGGGGAACGGGAGAACCATTGCGAGAATTTTTGTATGTCGATGATTTGGCAGATGCGCTCATTTTCCTCATGCAGAATTACGACGAGACTGAGTTCGTCAATGTAGGTACTGGAGAAGAAGTGTCTATCAAAGAACTGGCGTTGACGATTCAAGTCGTTGTGGGATATTCGGGAGACCTCGTTTTTGATACCTCTAAACCGGATGGAACTCCTCGTAAACTGCTGGATGTGTCACGGCTGACGAAGTCGGGTTGGCGAGCCAAAACCAGTTTGAAGGAAGGTATTGAAAAGACCTATGCCTGGTATCTGGAGAACATGGACTCGATTCGGAAATAGCTACGCCTGCTGTTGTGCTTTGTAAGCAGCCCAGCCACCGATGTCAGAAATGTCAGGCCAGCCGTCTCGCTCGATGAGAGATTGGGGATAGAGCATCGCGATCGCCGTTGTACCATCCGTCAGAGTCACCTCCGCCGGATACATATCGGGCGGTTCGGTAGCAACCAGATGCTCGTATTGCTCTATCGACAACTGATATAGCTCGCCAGGAATTGAAATGCCATCTGACGCAACTTCGTAAATACCAGGATGCCAACCGTCTCTTACAGCATGTAGGCGATAGTAAGGTTTGGTTTGGGCTTTCCTCAAGAAGACTGCGCCTTGTAGATTACCGTGATCTGGCTGTCCTTTCAAGGCAGACCCACAGATGAAAACAGTCTTATTCTCTAAAGTCATACTTAGGCTACTTCCCTTGACGAAACGAATGCTACTCGCTGATATGCGTACAGGACTCCTAAATGTTTTACCACCTTCATACGTGCAGTCAGTCAACTTCAGACGGAATACTACCAGTTTTGAGAAAAATCTTGGAATATGTAAGACAGGTTTTCTATAGATGACAAATTGAGAAATAAGTCTACTACCGTCAAATCAATGACAATTCTATTTTGATGAGTATGACCATATAGATTTAAGACTATAATAAGGATTGAAAACGCATATTTCTCTTAAGACGGTTTGACAACACTTCGGACAGTTTTTTTAAAGCCAACAAGAGAATGCGGGTTGTAACTCTCTTCCTCAATCATTAGGTCAACAAAAAATCAAAGGTTTCAGCGCTTGCCTAGAAAATTGTCCGACTATTAGGAGTTGAGAATCTTTTGTTAAAAGCTAATTTTACCCGGAATATTGAACCTGCTAAGTGTATAGCTTATCGAAAGGATCCTCTAAAATTGCGCACGACGATAAAACTAGAAACACCTGTATTTCTTCCTAATTAAGAAGGCCGAAAAATATTCAAATAAAGTTATAGCTTCTGCTAGATTATTGTAGAAAATCTGCGTTTTCTGTACATCTACTTGCATATGCTTGTGCTTTATAGCAATCCATCTTAATTTCATAGACTTGGGATGACCAGTTAAAGGGATTCACGGGAATACCCGTGAATCGGGAAAATAAAGTATTCTAATCTACCTTGCCTAGAACTTTACTATGATCCAGGTGAATAGTTGCTGAAGTTGTTCTTTTAAGATGCACAATCCTACCAAAAAATTTCAAGTATCTATTTTGAAGCTTTAGTGTGTCTTTTATTCTGATTTTGGTGTGAGTAGACTGTAGTATTTTAATACCTTTATGCAATCAAATATTTTCATATGGATTTGCATTTGAGATTGTCATATGAATTTTATGTTCAATTAGTAGCCTCCATCATTTGAGGAACAAAGTCATATGCTCATATCAGAGAAGTATAAATTCATCTTCATCCATATACATAAGAACGCCGGTATCAGCATCAAACATGCACTACGACCGTTTGCGGTAGAGAAATGGCAGCCATTTGCGATCGGGCAGTGGCAATGGAGGGTTCATAAAAGACTCAAGAAAAAGGGGTTTCCGTCACCTTTCTTTGAGCCTCATCCATTCCATGGGCATATCAAAGCATCCGAAATGATAGATGCTTTGGGTTTCGATGCATTCAATTCGTTCTTCTCATTCGCGGTTGTTAGGAATCCATGGGATTGGCAAGTATCTCTCTATAAATACATGCTGAAAAGAGAGACACATTACCAACATGAGTTCATAAAAAGCCTAGGTAGCTTCGAAAATTACATAAAATGGAGGTGTGAAAATGAAGTGAGATATCAGAAAGATTTTATATACTCAGAAGATAATAGGTTGCTAGTTGATTTTGTCGGAAGATATGAAAACTTAAACGCCGATTTTAATCAAATATGTTCTCGAATTGGCGTTTCTACCTCTTTGCCAAAACTTAATGTATCAGATGGAAGGCCATATCGACACTACTACACAGAAGAAACGAAAGAACTAGTAGGTAAAGTATTCGAGCCTGATGTCAAGATACTTGACTATACTTTTTGAAATTCGCTGAGCAAGTGTAGTGACCAAGTAGCGATCTTACCATCCTGTATTGCAACCGATAACCTAGTGGTCTGACAGCTTTGAAGTTATGAGTTAGCTATTCCTGAAAGTGTTGTCAAACAGGTACGCCTTGCTTAAAATTTTGAGCTAGACACTGCACTAAGGTAGTGTCTCAACCCTTCATTAGAGAATAAGAGTTGAGCGATTTTTTAACTAGAGCAGCGACGAAGCGATTTACAGCCTTCACCGATTTAAAGTGGGCTTTCTGATTTGTTATAGTTGTTATTAAAATATCATTAACTTAGTAGATAAGAATCGTTGTGAAACTTTAGAACAATATCGAAAATTGGAAAACCATGAAAAAGATTTCGCTAAGCTATGTGCCTAAAGGAACAACTTAGACGGCTTATTTAGTTGTCGAATGTAAAGTCTCAATCGCCTGTATTACGCGCCGCTTACTAGCATCAAGGTGAGTTCGAATAGCTTGCATAGCTATCTCTGGTTGCCGGGAGGCGATCGCTTTGCAAATGTCGCGATGCTCGTTGCAAATCTCTAGAACTTTAGGGTTGTGGCGAGTTGTATGCACCCTAAGCAGCATCATTTTGTCAAACACCTGGTCTAGTAATCCTGTCAACCATCGGTTTCCAGTGCTCTCAGCAATCTTGCGGTGAAATTGATAATCCAAATTAAGCATTTCAAAGGTGTTGAGAGCGGAGGTTTGTCGCTGCACTGCTCGCTCAGCTTGAATGATGGACTGCTGCAAGACGTCTAGCATAGGTTCGGTCGCATTGAGACAGGCTGCTTGAACTGCGGATTCTTCCAGAGCAAGACGACAGTCATAGAGGTGAACGGCATCGACTATAGAGATTGAGATGACCCGTAGTCCACCACTAGCGTCATCCGTGACTAATCCCTCCCGCTGCAACTGTCTCAGCGCCTCTCGAATAGGCGTACGACTGACTTGTAGCTGCTCGGCCAAATAAGTTTCAACTAAGCGCTTTCCTGGCAGCAACTCGCCTGAAAGAATGCTGGTACGCAAAGCTTGATAGGTCTGCTCATGAAGCGATTCTCGACGGGGGATAGGTTTAGATAAGCTTGTCAAAGCAGATTCCTTTCGTGACAGAGTTCAGAATATTGGGAAAGATGGGCTGACTGTAATGGCGCTTACAGATGTATGGTTGTATACAGTATACAGTTTTGCTCATAAGAATAGTGGCTTATGGTCCTATCGAGCGTATTAAAGGCAATTTTGCAAAGAGGTGAATGAATGGTCTCTAAGGTTCTGTCGTCTTTGGCGGTGAATCGTGATCGCTTATCAACCATGATTCACCAGCTCGCTCAGCTTGGGAAGTTACCAAACGGTGGAGTGCAACGATTGGCGTTTAGCCCAGAAGACTGTCACGCTCGTGCATTAGTCCGTCGCTGGATGGTAGAGGCTGGAATGACCGTTCGCCTTGATGAGGCAGGGAATTTGATTGGGCGCTATCCTGGCAGATTCGAAGCGGCTCCGCCCTTGGTAACTGGCTCTCATATCGATACCGTCCCCAACGCAGGTCACTATGACGGCACCTATGGCGTACTGGCGGGGATCGAATCCGTTAGAACGCTCTCAGAGCGCAAACTGTATTTGGACCATCCCATTGAAGTCATTGTCTTCGCCGATGAAGAGCGGACGATGATTGGATGTAAGGCAATGGCAGGCAGGCTTTTGAATGATCCCAAACTCTACTCCAGTCGCTCTCAGGAACCTGTCGAAACCTGCTTAGAGCGAGTAGGAGGCGATTGGGACATCATTGATCATGCTCGTCGAACGCCTGAATCAATGGCTGCTTTCGTTGAGCTGCATGTCGAGCAGGGACCTATGCTCACAACGCTGAATAAGCAGATTGGCATCGTGACGGGCATTGTAGGACAGCGTCGGTACTGGATTACGGTGGAGGGCCAATCGAGTCACGCCGGAACAACTCCGATGTCAATGCGGCAAGATGCTCTGGTTGCTGCTTCTCAAATCGTGTTGGCAGTTAACCAAATTGGCCAGCGGCCCGGTGATCAAGTGGCAACAGTTGGGCGACTGGAGCTTTCTCCTAACGTGCCTAACAGTATTCCCGGCAAAGTAGAAATGAGTCTAGATTTGAGGGATCTGTCGAGCGATCGCCTTGATCAGCTGCTGTCAGACATTCATCAGGCGATTGATAGCATCGCGGCAGAGACAGATACCCAAATTTCAATGACTCAGCGCTTACACAATGAACCCTCTCCAGCAAACTCACACATTCAGAATGCGATCGCGCAGGTCTGCGATGACCTCAAGCTTACTCACTGTTCCTTACCGAGCCGAGCTAGTCATGATGCTCAAGAGATCGCTCATATCACCGACATGGGCATGATTTTTGTGCCTAGTGAGGGTGGCATCAGCCACGCCGAGACGGAATATACCAGCCCTGAAGATTGTGCCAACGGCGCTACCGTTCTCCTGCAGACTCTCATGCGTCTTGATCGGCACTATCACTGCCCAAGCTAATCTAAAAGTTAAAAGGATGCAGCTTGGTTCTGCGAAGCCATTGGGTGAAGGACGAAATCCCTAATTCCTTCACTAAAACCGACGTTTGCCGCTCTGCTCTCTAATAGGCTCCAGATTTCTTCAGAACAGCAGACAGTGTTCTAAAGAGAATGCTGATGTCTAGCAAGACGGACCAATTCTGAATGTAGTAAAGATCAAGCTTGAGAACATCGTCAAAGTTGTCAATATCAGAACGACCTGAAATTTGCCACATTCCGGTGATACCCGGCAGGACATCCTGACGGATGAAGTAGTGCTGCTTGAATTTTTCAACGTCACGTAGGGGCAAAGGGCGAGGTCCCACTAGGCTCATCTCACCAAAGAGAACGTTGAAAATCTGAGGCAGCTCATCCAGACTGTATTGGCGGATGAAGTGGCCGACTCGGGTGATGCGGGGATCGTCCTTGACTTTGAAAAGAACGCCATCTTTGGTCTCATTCTGCTGCTCAAGCTGGGCCTGAAGTTTGTCAGCATTATTCACCATACTGCGAAACTTCCAGACTTTGAAGGGTTCACCATGCAGGCCAACGCGGGTCTGTTTGTAGAAAATAGGTCCTGGAGAATCGATGAAGACGGCGATCGCGATCGCCAGATACACTGGAGACGCCAGCGTCAAAATCAGCAGTGCAGACGTGACATCAAAAATGCGCTTAACCCAGAATTGGCCTCCGGCAATAACGGGAGGACGAAAAGTAATGCAGGGCGTCTCAGCATTTAGCATGTGGAGATTGGCTGCCCCAAACACACGATTCTGCTCAATCGGGATGACGCGCAGCGTAATTCCTAGGGTTTGAAACCACTGCCCTAAAAACATGCGATTCTTAATCGCATCCCACGCAACAAAGACTTCAGCAATCCCAAGCTGCTGCATCTTGCGGAAGGTTTCTTCCCGAATGTCTCGATCCAGTGCTTTGGCATCCAGAATACCCGCTACTTGGTATCGATCTTCACCGTGAACAATCTGAATGGCTCGTTCTCGGTAGTCCTGATCAGCAATCACCATGGCGGGATAGCGGATGGAACCGCGAAGCCGCAGACGCTGAGTTCCTTTATCAATAACAAAGCGCCCGAGGACTAAGAACACAAGGCTAAAGCCCCAGTACAGGAGATATTGCGACCTAGAGACAAACTGATTGGGGTTGAAGAAATAGCTGGTCAGCAGCAGCAGTAGGACAGCTAGACTCTGAGCCTTAATCATGCCGAGATAGTCTCGTCGTGGTTCTCCAGCCTGATAAAGACTACGGGCAGCAAAGATGCTAATGCTAATTCCTAAGACTGGGATCAGGGTGAGTTCAAATCCTTCAGCGCTAAGAAAAGCAGGAGTGGGTATGCCTAGATTTCTAGCCAGTATCCAAGCAAAACCAACTGACAGAACATCCGAGCTAAGAAGGACTAGGCGACGTATCCAGCCCATGACTGCCCCTCGACGCAGGCCAGCAAGGCCAGGAATTCGACGAATGTCATGGGAAAAAGCAGGAGAATCTATAGTCGTAGCATGGGAATAACGCATGGGAGCCTGACGGTTTATGTTGACGACAGTGACGTTTCACAGGTAGATGCGGAACCATTGACTGTTAGCTCGCGAGATGTACTGAGAGAGAATGAAGTGTGCACGTTATATAACTTCATTCTCTATTTCTTTGACTGAATTTTGACTAGACATAGATTTTGATTCTGTCATATTGGCACTCAACAAGTCATTTACAATAAATAGAACTTAGGCTGTGGCACTTGACAATATAAACACCAGATTTGTTCTCTAGATGCAAACTAACTTTTCTCGCAACCGAGTTTGGAAAAGTACTTAGGATACTAATTAGTATCTGAAAACTTTTATCTATTGATAAAGCCTAATTTTGATATTCAGAATTCATGAAAGTACTAATTTTCATCAAAAAATCTTTGATAAATAAAAATAGTACAAACCATGGCTCAATTAGATAACGTTTCCAAAGCCTGGCAGGTTCACTCGCTAGACGATAAAGCCACTCTAGTCCTAACTTACCTAGAAATCGGGGTGGAGTAGGTACAGCTCCTGCAACATAATCAATACAAGCTCCACTAGGTAGAATAATATTTGCCTCAAGCTTGTCTAGATTATCTAAAATCCAGTGTTCTTGACGTGGCATTCCCATCCCAACCATAAGGATATGCGGCTTATATTCTTTGATCTTCTTTAAGACAGCCAAGTTCTCTTCGCTATCAGGCGAAGCATCATAATACCCATGCATCGTAGCAATGTTTAATTCGGGAAATTTGAAACGTAATATATCAGCTCCACGATTCGCAACACCTGGTTTAGATCCAAGGTAAAAAATACGCCAATCGTTTTTAGCGGCTTCTTCTATTAATGGCCATATCCAATCAGCATAAGTTACCCGCTGAGATCTGGTGACTGGAAGACCAAGAATCCTGCCGAATAAGATTATAGGCATCCCATCAATGTGAATGTAATGAGATGAACCATAAAACTCTCGCATTTTAGGGTCATGGTGAAAGAGATATAAACTGTGGATGTTATGATTGGAAATGATTGATTTATGTCCCTCCTCTATAACACTCTTGATTAGAGCATTAAGTTCAGCAATTGTTAGAGGCCATACCTTCACACCGAGGAGATTATAGAAGGTCAAAAAGTTTGTAATAGACATAGTTAGACTTTTACTCCGACATATTTAGATGCGGTCACAAACACAATATGGTTTCGACTTCCTTCACAAGGACCTCTACTCTGCTTTTCCAACTATGGCTAGAAACAATGATTTTACGCGCCTGCTCTCCCATGACATCACACAAATGCCGCGAATTAAAGGCTTCTAAAAGCGCCTTCTTCAGGCTTTCCAAGTTGTTGGGTGAAAACAATAGACCAGTTTCACCATCACAAACCAAGTTTTTAGTTGCATCTATATCAGATGCAATCACGGGTTTCGCCATTGACATATATTCGTAAAGCTTCAATGGAGATCGATAAGTATTTTGGCCATGGGGATCGAAGTGCCCAGAATAACAAAAATCGCAGCCCAATATGACAGGAAACAACTCACTTTGAGGTAACCTTCCTAAGTAACAAACCTGAGAAGAAAGCTCCATTTCTGCAGTCATCTCCTTAAGAGACTCAAGCATTGGGCCATCGCCGATAACAACCAGGTTGATAGCTATATCCTCATCTTTTCTTAAATTTTCTATGGCCTGAAGCAATAAATCTAAGCCCTGCCAAGGAAATAAGCTCCCAACGAATCCAATTGTAAAAGACGGAAATATTCTCTTCTCAAGGTACTTGTCCGGATTTACCAAATCGGTGTCTACACCATTTGGAGTGACTACAATTTTGTGAGGCGGTACTTTAAACTCTTCAATGATTTTTTGCTTGAGTCGTTCGCTTATGCAAACAAGTACATCACACTCTCGATAAGCCTTGGATTCATATCTACGTAAAAGGCTAGAGAGAACAGTTGTTTTTCTTTCTTCTTTTGATTCTTGTGAAAGAAGAGCGTTAGTTTCAAGTATCCAGGGGATTTTGTGCTTCTTAAAGCGGTAGCCCATTGCCTGAAAAGCACCAAATCGTTCGTAAACCCAATCCACTTTCCCAAATAATTCATCAAAGGCTTTCCAAGAATTTTTTTTGCTAATAATTAATCTGACAATGTCAGCAGATAAAGCCATATAGAAGCTACGGCTAACTTTCTCTTCGGATCCTTTTGATATCCAAGCATCAGGAACTTTATTACCAACTATATAAGATTGAACCGTCCAATCTAGTGATTGAAAGGCTTGCATAATTCCTAATACATGCGACCTTGGGCCACTCATTTCTGCATTTGCCTTAGTAGACACTCTTGGTGCGCCAGAAAGATAACCAATGCGAGAAGGTATCATACTTAATTTCCTTTACTCAAGAGCTTATGAGCACAGAGACATTTACAACGCAAGTATTCAGAACAGAAGACAAAACCTATCTTGTTTTCAATTCGAATTTGTGTGCTTCTCCATTCTCTTTCCAGTTATGGCCTTTATGTACGGAAAAAACCAGTGAATCCACCAAAAAAAGCCTTTGTGACGGCTTGCATATACAGTCCAAGCCTTAAGTGGAAATTCTTTCTGATGAAGAACCTTCCGAAAACGTTCCGTTATGTTTAAATTCGAGTCAGCCCACGTATTGACTACGGTGTTTCTCGAGCATTTTCCAAGGAACCCAGGTGCTATCCAAACTTTGCAACCTAGCTTCTGAGACCTTAATCCATAGTCAAGATCGCCAAACTTATGAGTAAAGGTAGGATCTAGATTGCCAACCGTCTCTGCTACACAATGAGGTATCAGCACCACATTACCTTGCATAGTATCGCACTGCTGAGGTTCATCACTGGGTTGAATAGACCTGAAGCGCTTGAAGATGAACCGTTTAGTATGCAACCTACCGCCGTAAGACAACTGTCCGGTTGCTGGATCTTGGACTGAACCAACAATAATGGAGTTAGGATAGCCTTTTTGAAATAATTGGAAATAAGTGTTTAGTAATTTAGTGATAGCATCATTCTCTAGAAAGGTGTCGTCGTTGAGCCAAAGATAAAACTGATATCCAGTTTCAAGAGCTTCGCCAAAGGCGACTCTCATACCCCCTCCCCAGAATAGGCTGCCATCACCTCTTAGCAAGTTAACATTTGGATATAGCGATCTAACGGATTCGGATGTGTTGTCCGAACTACCATCATCTACGAGATATATATCGCAATCCTCATCTTGTGCATACACAGAAGATAAAGACTTTAAAGTGGTATCACGTCTGTTGAAACAGGACATAATGATAGCGACGCTTATTTTGCAACTAGAAAAGCTGTCAGGCATGTATCGAAGTTAATGCGGTGAATTACAGATAACAAAATGTGGAAATTAAGATAGACCTTTCAAGAGCAATCTTCCTTCATGGCCCTACACAGGTTTGCTTCCATCTAGAGCAATCTAAATCTGTCAATCTTTCGAGTAAGATAATGTCTTGGCAGTATTTTTTAATTAGTTCTTCTTTCATCTCAGCGGACATAGGTGGAATGGAAGAAGTCTTTTTCGAAAACATCTTCTCTAGACCAGAAGATTTTGCCAAGTTCCAGATCCAGTCTAAATCTTGATCACGTAGAGCATCTCTGACGTAGCGAGCAGCAGAGCGAACTCGTGGGAATTGCACAACTCCAGAAGGATTGCTTTTTTGGGTAATCAGCGATGTATCGAACAAGTGCTCGTCAAGCATTAAAAAATGTGCGATCGCTTTAAGAATGTTGGTCGGATCTTCAGCTACATCCTCATAAAGTAGAAGCAGAAATTGATCTAGAGAGAAATGCTGCAGGTATCTTTCTATCTGTTGACCATAAAGACCTTTTGAAAAAGCCTCTTGCTCTTGCTGAATAAAAGTTCTAAAATCTCTTTTCTCAGCATAATTTCTCAAGTAGAAACCATAGTGAGAGTAAGCCCGCTCCGCTGGATTTCGGAGAATCGCAATAAATTTGCAGGTCGGTAGTAACTGCTTTATTCTCTCTGGAGCCTCAGGGACATGTAAATAAGCAGGCGTAATTTCCCCAACGCTTGAGTAAGCTAAGAGTTCATCTCCCGAAAAAAAGCTTGTATACCAATCCAGTCCTCGTTCGTAATATTTGTCGAAAAAATGAACTTCTTTTCGACGTGTTGGAAGATAGATTTCTGGGTGAGAGCGTAGCATCGTGTCAAGCCAAGTTGTTCCACAACGCATAGCGCCAATGCCTAAGAAAGTCGGCAAACTGTTTTCAACTTCTTGTGTCATATCAATCGTTTTCTCTCTATGCTCCTGCCAATATCACAATGATCAAAAGCCTACAGAACCTATGGGCAAGCTCCTATGCAAAAAGTAAGGCTTTCTTTAAATGCACTTGTAACAGTATTCAAGCGCGTTCTAAAGAGCACTTTAAGGACCTTTCAAATAGCCATATTCAGATATTTGAGGTTTCGTAATATTGGTAATTAGAGTTTTGTTGATGGGGTTGAGTTCTTTTTTCCACCGATTGTCTAGTTTAAGGTTGACCACCCCTTGATTGAATCGACTGCTTGGGCTACCTGCAAAAAGATGGTCTACTTTCATTTCCAAAGACTTTTCATTTTCCTTAAAGAGAGGTTCAGAAAGACCCTCTTTAAGGAAATCCATAATTAATTCTATATAGTAACTTGGCCTGTCGATGAAATCTTCATATCGAAGCCTTAGATATTGCTCAGATTCTAACGCAGACAACTTTTCCGACAGTACATTTTTGAAGCGCCACGTAACGGATGCATGGATGGGATTATACCATTGGGATGCTAATTCACCTTTCATCTTACGACTTTGAAGTGAATAGCATACGCCTCGAGGGTCTCTAACCAAATGTAAGACGTAGAGGTCAATCTTCGATGATTCTTTTAGTAGAGTTGCATACCAAGCAGCCTTAGTAGAGTCTACGATAACTCTACTATTTGTTTTTGATTGAATTGCTGTGTACAGATTCTCTAATTGACTGAGATATTTTTGGACATTTAAGTTGACGCTTCTAGGAAGAGGTAAACCAAAGTTCTCAAGATAAAACGCGTTTCGAGCTAACTTCGAAAGTGCTATCATTTCTTGAGGGGTTATTTTGCCCTGTTGAGCATCAAAGAAAGACTTAATAATATCAGTCCAAACAGGGCATTGGTTGAATCTTTTTCCACAAGAGCAAGTTCTGTCTTCGACCAAACCGTGTTGCCAAACATCACGTAATTCGCCCCAGGCGACAAATCCCTCGATCTGGCCTAAAACTCTATTAACAATAGTACTTCCACTGCGCTCGAAACCAGCAATGAAGAGAATCTTGATCGTATCCGAATTATTCATAGATTGTGGCTTTTCAGCTTTGATTTTGCCAAACTATAGATTTCACAAACTATCTGTCAGGTAAATAAAGTCACTCAAGCCTGTGACTGTTTCCAGGAAGGAATATTGCGATTCAAAAGATGAAAAAGATTTTTGTTTTCCTCTGAAAAGTAGTCGTATAACCGACTCGAAATCTCGGGTGACAAAATGTGTTTTGGCCTTGAGCCTGAAAGTGAGTGATTATTGGAAAGTCGGAAAGTTGCTAAATCCAAGAATCTAATCAACTTAAAGGCTGATGGAAAATGATAACTCAGGTTTGCAGCATACTTCGATGTACGGAAAGCATTCCTTTTTCGATTAAGTTCTTGAAACTTAAAGGAGGTATTGATGCCAAGAAATTGTGTAACACGACTCATCGTTTGCTCTGGCTGCTGTATTATGTCCTCTTCAAAAATAAGAATCAATAACTGATTTTTTGGAAAAGCGCTATAGTAATTCTTTAAATTACTGTAGTACATTCCCATTTGTAGCAGCCCAAATTTCTTTACAATATCATCATGGCGGCCAGAGAAAACCTCGTCGATGTCAATAGACGGAGGAACTCTTCCCAATGACCAATGATGTGTAAATGCTGAGATAGCACGATTCACTGGATTTCTAAGAACAGCGATTAATTTGACGTCAGGAAGTTGACTCAATATATTCTGAGGTATCTCAGGTGAACGAGACAACCATAAATAGCTTGTGCTTTTCTCCCCAACAACCTTTTCTGTCGTTCTTTCTGAGAAATGCTTTTCATACCAATCAATACCATTGATAAACTGTTCTTTCGCAAAAAAGTGTATTTCTCCAGACGGAATAAAAATATCTGGATGCTGCTTCAAATTCTTGGCTAGCCAGGTAGTTCCTGACTTTTGAGCCCCGATAATGAGAAAGTTTGGTAATGTCATTTTCTTACTCGCACTTTATAGATAATAACTGGAGTAATTAGAATGCCTTAAGAGACACATGGTGAAGTTGTTGGAATGGCAATATTGAATGCAATAGTTACATGTAAATCATAAGAGTGTTTATGCTGACTTTTTAACACGAGCTTTCAAGCACACAGGTACAAAACGACATGTTCATGCAGATGAGCCGTCAGTTTTGCACTACTAGTGTAGCCATTAAGTGCATCTGAGCTAACCAAAAAGCAAATTAACAGCCATGAAAAGAGTGATTTTTCCTCTTCTGGTTCAGTCCCCTTCAACAGCGGGAAGTTTGTCGAACAGCATAAATTTCATAGTAAAAATTTATGCTTGAGCGCTTGTAAAATGGCCTTTAGTCATGAATCAATTGCTTAATTTTCGATATTGAAAGTTGCAGAAATAATCAGTAATCTATCGAATTTCGATCAAAGGATTTCTGTTAACTCCGGACTTGTTCGAGGCTAACTTTTCTGACAAAACCTTTGTCTCTAAGGAAGCTATGATGCACGCCAACATAAAGAGAGTTATCCATCCAAAAGGTGCATGAGCATTGGATATAAACCCCCAAAGGCAGTAGGCACAGACTGAACAAAACAAAGCCTTGCCAATGTTTCGGTCAGATTGAAACTTCAGTCTATTTGTCTTAAATAGCAGAAAAGATTGTCTCAAAAGAATGAATATCAATGATATGTAGAATGCTAGACCAACTGTTCCCCACGTAACAAAGGCCCAAACATACACGTTATGGGGAGCCGCAGATCCCTGGATCACTCCCCATTCATTCACTACATCAAAAAGTCTGATGTGTTCGTTCAAATACTCCCACCCACGGGCACCAAAACCAAATATTGGAGAGTATCTCAAGGTGTATGAAATTGCTGGGATCCAAGCATGCTCCAGACGATAACCAAAAGAACCACCATCGTTCAATTCATCATTAAATGTACCGGTTATGATGCTAGCGTCTGCCAAAAGATATAGTCCACATCCCGCAGAAACCAGAGTTGAAAATATCAAGGTTCTTCCCATAGAAAGTCTGGAGTAATACATGAACAGAACCAAGGGAAATGTTATGAAAATTGCTGTTCTTGTCCCATTTAGTAAAAGCGCAAGTAAAGTACCAAATATCAAAATATATCTGAATAGTATTTTCTTAGGTCCTTTTGTACTTTCTACGCGCAAAAGTGCTAACGGGAAGACTGTCATCATGAAATTTGCATCTTCATTAGCTGCATGGAAAATGCCGAATGTTTTGATTTTACTACCTCCAACAAGCGCAGATAGGATACTGCCTATACTCAGCTTCGATTGAATGACCAGTATGGGATATTGAATTATCGTAATCAGAAACAAGAAGGTAAGAAAGCCTAAAAGCACATTTCTGATTCTTTGTTCATTCCTTGGCGTCAAAATTGTTGTGAGGCTCAAGTATGAAAAGAACCAGAATAGTATTCTTACAAGTCCTCTAGAATGTGCTGACGCAAGGCTTCTTGGCGATATTGCTATTGCTTGAAGAATAGAAAGCAAAATCAACAGGAATATCGGCACTAAGAATATTTTCTTCTGCAAGAAGTATTTATTTTTCTTGAGAATTAGGAGAAGCGTTAAAGCCAGTATAACTAGTGCACCTAATCGATAAACACCCAGAAAGGAGACGCTACCAACACGAACATTCACGATTGATGAAATAGCTGGAATAGATAAGGATAAATCTATTATCAAAAGCAAAAGCGGTATTTGAAAGGCCTTTATTTTCATGTCCTATATCTAAAGAGCTATTTGCTTTGCAATCTATTACAGTCAAAATGTCAACTGTTTACTTTCGCTTTCTGAATGTCTTCGAAAAGCTTTGAATATTGCTTAGCCTGAATATCGAGAGTAAAGTTGGAAATGACTTTTTGCCGAGAGTTAAACGTGAGCTTTTGATAACGCTCTCCATCCTGTAGTGTCTCAAAAATTCCTTTTGCTAAATCCTCAACCTCAAATGGCTTTGCCAAATAACCATTCTCACAATGATTAATCATATCTGGCATACCTCCAATACGAAAGGCAACGCAAGGTAATCCGCACGCTAGGGCTTCCATAACAGTATTCGCTAGGTTTTCCTGTAGAGAGGGAGCTACAAAGACATCTGCAGCAGAATAAATAGTCGCCATAGAGATATCATCATTAAAAACACCTAGATAGTGAGTTTTTAACCCAAAATCAGGCGGATTCTTGGGAGGTGGAGAACCTATCACTGCAATTTCGACCCCATCGAGCCTCCCAGCTTTAGTTAACTCTAGCAAAGCTGGATGCAAGAGATGAAATCCTTTACGCTTATCGCTGGTTGCTCTAAGTGCCCCAAAGAGAATTATCTTTATGTCTGATGGCAAGCCTAACAGATTTCTCGCCAGGCTCTTATCAATAGGTTTGTATACAGATTCATCAACGCCGTTTGGAATAACTTCTACACGTCGATTCATGAAAAGAGTACTTTTACGAGCACACTGGGCAAGCCATTGACTGGGAGTAACAACTGTTAAATTAGCCTTCTGGAAGGTATTGTATTTCCGCTGCCAAACCCAGCGAGATAGGTCAGAATCTTTTTTGCTTGACAAAGCTGGACATTGGCCGCAGGCACCCACGTATCGTTCACAGTTTTGATCGTAGTGACAACCTCCGGTGAAGGGCCACATGTCGTGAAGTGTCCACGCCAGCGGTAGAGATATTTTAGATAGAGATTCAATCCTTAGGAAGCCTGCATTTACCCAATGAAGATTTACAATATCAGGCCTTAGTTGCTTTACCGTTGTGCTGACTTTATCAGGAAGCCACTGAAGAGAAAAGGTTGACTTTTTTCGTTGAGAATACTTTTTGAGAGGATAGTTATCGATCGCAACACGACTCCAGGCAATAGACTCCCCTATTCTGGTGTTAGTGATTGGAACAACATCAGAATCCTGAGTGTTCTTGTCCTGAACAAGCATTTGCGAATAGACGCCAGTTGTCAGCAATCCTTTATGAAGTCGGTTAGCTGCTCGAGCTGCTCCACCCTGATTGTCTGAGCTACTAAGAATTAGAACTTTCATATATAGTTAGATTAACCAATTCGATAGATCACGGTTCAGCATATCCTGAAGCTTGAGAATGTCTTCTCTATAAAGCTTTCTAAGACTGACTCGAGCACGTTGAGGCATCTCTTCTTTTACGCGATTTCTATTATTCAGAGAGATCTTGACCTGGCTTCTGAGTTTCTCAGAAAGTAAAGGTCTTAAGGACTTCTTTATCAGATTAGGTTTTGACAGAAAATCATGAATCAGCTTATTTTTGGGAGTCCCAGAAACATTACGACGACCAATTGAAGTAGTAACGATTGAATCGTCAACTTCTAAAAATTCACAAATATTTGAGAGAAGCTTCGATGTTTCATTCTTAAGGTCTTCGTAGAGATATATTCGAATTTGATCTTGGCCAAAAAGGTTGAAGTAACGTTCAAGCTGGACTGAATAAAAGCCCATCTGAGTGTAGCGCCATAGATATTCCCAGTTGTTAGCACAGCGTTCTTCCTCGCGTTGAAGCGCTAGTTCAAAATCAGAGATAGTCTCGCGTTCATCTCTGATCGCATGCATAAATGCTGAGTATGCCCTCTCCACTGGATCTCTAAGAATGACGATAAGTTTAACGTTAGGCAAATAGTGGTAGATTCTTTCTGGAGCTTTAGTGCTATACAGATACCAAGTTGTTGCCTCTCCGATCGCTACCTCATCTGAAACATTACTGAAAAGTTGCTGATATGCTTTGAAGTCAGTAATGATGTGGCTATATAGCTCAAGGTCACGGGGACCTGCAAACTTGGGAGATTCTCCTTCAAAGTCAAAGAAGCCCGGCTCTTTAATTTCACTCACGAATATTTGAGGATGCCGACTCATATGTCTAGCAAGAGCAGTAGTGCCCGCCTTTTGAGCACCGATAATCAAAAAATTAGGAAGTACCACAGAATTATCAATACCTCACATCATATGAATCTTAATTGAGCTTCATTTAAACAACTATCCTAAAGCCCGATTTTCACCTTAAAGATGCTCAGAGCATAGCTTATTGCTTTACGTAACTTTTGGACAGTACGGGCCTTTAAAGATCTATGCCAAACTTTCATAAACCTCTGTTGATCGTACTCTCTATCGATTGCAGTCTCTTTTGGTGGTTTCAGTGGAAAGCTGATAGAAGCCACTCTCAAATTAGCTCTAGTGTCCTCTGAAGATTTGGTATTTGTTGCATTTTTGCTGAATCCGACATTCGAGATCACGTTAACAGCTGGAGTAATAGTCATACCAGAATGCATCAAACACATGAAGAAAAATGGATAGGCCCACGAATCTATTTTTCCGTTGTATGCTTTGTCAAGTACTCGTGAACGATTTTCAAATTGCTGATCGTTATCAATAAATTCGCGAATATTTTTTTTAATATTAGGGCTACTCCAAGCACTCATGTGAGGATCGTACAGTTGCCATACTCTACGCCAGGTTGCCCATCCCCAACAATCAAAATATGCGGAGAAATGAAAGCTTTGATCGTCGCTTTTCCAGTCACCCAGATGATTGTGGCCTGTTATACAAAAGATCTTCTCATCGTCTTTGTATTTTTCTAGCAGCTCGCTGCAATAGGCAAAAAAGGAAGTATTAGGGACACAATCATCCTCAAGAATGATCGCAGTCTCAACCTGTTCAAACACCCAGGTAAGTCCGCTCGATATTCTCTTTTTCAAGCCTAGGTTGATATCCGAATAATTCTTGAAGACTTGACAATTCCAGTCAACTCCTTCGATAAGTTGGCGAGTTTCATAGCATTTATCTGTTTCCTCAGGATGATCACTTCTTGGACCATCAGCAATAACAAAAAGTTTTTGAGGAGCCGCCAGACGAATCGCTTCGATCACTCTTTGTGTCGTATCTGGCCTCTTGAAAATAACTAGAACAACTGCAGTCTCCATAAAATCCGTCTAAGCTAGTACACTTCATTTGCAAGTTAAATTCATCCCAAACTTAATTACCCTTTATGAAAGGAAAAACTTTAATGAATTTTCACAAGCCAAAAATACACCCATCTCAAGTAGTATTTAGAAGCTACTCTTGATCGTAGTAAGCAATGGAAGTATGTGTTGCCTGTACAATAATCTAATACGTGAACCATAAAAATGCATGAAAGGAACCATGTGTATCTCATGCGAAGCTTCGTGAAAAACAGCATCAATCAGCCTTATCCACCTTGTTATTGTGAGATCTGTTTGAGCATCAAACCATTGAGCAACTGCCATAGACCTCTGTTGAAGTTCACGATATCTTAGGGGTTCAGAGACCAGCCATTCAACTTTTTCGGGTATCTTCTTGTGCCCATCAACAATTAGCTCTGGAAAAAAACGCATGCAATCCGACATGCCGTAGTCACCGGAAGCAATTACAGGAGTACCAAAAGCCATACATTCAAGTGGAGAAGCTGGAAAAGCCTCGGTATAACCTTTGGGGTTGAGAATAGCTAAGTGAGATTTTCTTAAAATGTCAAATTTTTCCTTGCCAAGATTTCCATGAAATACAACTTTCCCATCATCAATATCCTGCTTGGGAATATATTCAAGTATTCTCTTTGCAAAGTCTGGAGAAGTCGGAATTAAATCAGAATTGACCTTTAGACCATATGTAGCGACGGAACCGATAACATGTAATGTCATTTCAGGAAAGCGCTCTTTTAAGAAATTCCATGCCCTTGCAACTTCTAAAAAGCATTTTCCAGGAATCAAGGCACCCAAGTATACAACTTCAAGACGAGATTGATTGACGGGCAAAAAAGAAATTTCACTAGCAAGGTTCGGAAGAACAAAGATATTTTGTATATGCTTTACATGATGGCTTATGGCCTGATTAGAATAGAACTGATATGTGCCAACACAAACAATATTTTTGAATTCAATTCGCGAGGACAGTGATCTCAAACTCTTATCAAATGGGTGCCTACTCCAAAAAATTATTCTTCGCGCAATTTTCTGGAGAGCTTTCACATCACTTCTTTTAAGAACTGATGCCACTGAAATTACAACGAATTCTTCACTTAAATTGAGACTATTAAAGAAGCTTGAACTATTTTCGAAAATAGCAATTCTTAGATTTTCTGGACAACAATCTAATAGAAAGGGAGCATTATTTACTAAGACAATCTCCCATTCGGGAGAGGCTTTCGCTAAAAGTAGCGATAATCGAATGGAAGTAAATTGTGTACCTCCGACTCCAGGATTGCATCCATCTGCAGAGAATACTTTTGATTGAATAGCGTCAGAGAAGATTGGGATATAAACTTTTCGGATAATCATAGACCTGATGTTCGACTCTATATAGAGTATTCTAAAAGGTCTATGGCTATCAGGTTTTTCAGTGCTTGATAATTTCTATTCTTTAAATTGGTTTGTTGTTTTAGTCCTTATATTTACATCATGCAAAGATCGCCAGCATTGATGTCAGCAATTTTTGGCACTATCCTTTCGTTTGAAAATTCCGCCATTAGATAGGACAATTAGCTTTAATTTCGAAAACTTAAGCTTGTAGAGATTAATTCGCTTTTGAACTTGGTAATAATAAAATCTATATATTGAAGCCCCACAAGGAACAAATTCCTTCATCAAACTCAGCGTTATAATCAAACCCTCCAAAAAATGCTTAGGCGTATATCTGTGAATAATTTCTCGTGCTGCACTTATATCTTCTGTTGTTAGTCTAGACCGAAGAGTATTTCGAAATACCTTCGTAGATACTTCAAGCTTGCTGTATTCGTCCAGATTAGCAATATAGTCCTCAAAAGACTTTCGCCCCTCCGCTTCGAGACGGTCAAGCCCGATTGTCTTTCTCTCACGAGCTAAGAATCTGGCAAAGAGACTGTAAAGTGCCTGCTTTTCAGCCTTTCTTGGGTTTCCAGCTACGTCAAATCTGGGATCAATGACTTTGGTATACAACTCCTGCCTTAGCCTGACAATTGCATATTTGCTCAAAATACGTAACCAAAGATCGCGATCTTGACAGTAGACAAAAAACGATCGGTAGCCGCCAAATTCTTGATATGCCCTCATTCTGACCATCGCATCACCGTGGTCCACGATATTTCTCTCAATCATTTGATCGACAGTGGTGTACTCAACGTGATTGCGTCGCTCACGTAAAGTATTACTCCCAAGTTTTTCAACCTTCTTTGGATTGGATTGGTCGGACACGATGTGGATATTTGTAAAACACGAAACAACAGCAACATTTGGCCTCGATTCAAGATACTGCAGCTGTGTTGCTAATCTATCAGGCAACGAAATATCGCCAGCTCCATGAATTGCGACATAGGGTGTTTTTATACTGCTCATCACCTGGATCATTGTTTTGATGAAACCCTGATTATCCTGATGGATAATCGTCAATCGTGGGTCATCAAACTCTGCCAAAATTTCTTTCGTATCGTCGGGCGAACCGTCGTTAACTACAATATACTCGAAGTCCTTGTAGGTCTGGTTCAAAATACTTCGAATGGACTGACGGTTTCGTTCTCCTTTGTTATAAGTTGCTGTGACTACAGTCAGTAATTTACTCATAATTTTTTGCACGAGAATCGTTCATCGTTTCAACATTCAAAAGCATGCATTTTCTTAGTTACTCAATGGTAAATCTCCTGAAAAACATTCGTCCGTATCAATGAAGGTCTGAACAATTATAAAAACAGAATTATGTAAGGAGCGTAGTCCTTTCGGTTTATCTATAAAGCATGTTTCAGACAAGTACAAACCACTATGCAATTCTCCGAAACCTTTCTTTTGAGTCATGAAGCTTGGCTCTCGTATTCGAATAGTGCTTTTGCTTCTAGTTGTGACAACTTCTTTTCTAGCTGATCATATCCTCTCGAAATCTGCCAAGCGTTTGTGATTATTGTCAAGTTATGGGCCAGAAAGCCTACTGTCATCAACGCAGCACCTGCCCTCAGGTCAAGTGCTCTTACCTCAGCGCCATGGAGAGAATTACCACCTTCAATCAGTAGAAGATTGTCTTTTACCTTGTAGCGGACACCCATTTTCGACAACTCGTCAGCGTATGCGTATCGTCCAGGAAATCTGAGATCTACAATGCGGCTTTCTCCTTTGGCAACTGCACCTAGTACGGCAAAAAGTGGTTGCATATCAGAATTAATTCCTGGATATGGGCCAGTACTAATGTCAACTGGATAGCAAGTTGAGCCACGCACAATCAACCTATCGTCAAGCCGATATAAACGAACACCACTTTCTCGAAGATGAATTAAAGGAATTTCTAGATGCTCGAAAGGAAAGTCAATAATTTCAACATCTCCCCCTGTTACAGCTGCTCCAACCAGCCATGTAAGTGCTTCAACGTTGTCGGGAATAACCTCATGATGAGTACTCCCTAATTCATCTACTCCTTCGACAAGAATACTTTCTTGTCCACGAACCTCTATTTTGGCTCCTAAGGATTTTAGAAATTGAATTAAATCTAGGATCTCTGGTCGAATGTGAGGCCCCCAGATGCGAGTCGTTCCATTCGCTAAACAGGCTGCAAGAATGCTATTTTCTGTTGCTCCTGTAGAACGAATTGGCAAAAAGATATCTGCGCCTCTCAACCTTGTTCCATTTTGTACTTCAGCACAAAGACACCCGTCTTCTTCCCAAACGCTTGCTCCGAGGGTTTCCAACGCCATGACGTGGATATCATATTTGCGATCGCCGAGTTTACATCCTCCTGGAAGAGGGACTTTGCCTTTGCCTGTCCGTCCTGTGAGTGCTCCGAGGATCAGCAGCGTGTTGCGAATTGAACGTTTTTTCCATCGAAGTTCTGAAGATGGAAATTCTTTTTCTTTGATTTCTATTTCTTGAGGACTAATGAGCGTACAGTGTTTGCCTAATACCTCAAGCATTTCAACATGCAGACAGGCATCCAGGAGAGTACTTGGATAGTTTTGCAATCGAATATTGCCTGAGGTCAATAAAGATGCTGCAAGCAAACGCAAAGCGGAGTTCTTGGCACCACTAACTTTTACCTCTCCGACTAATCGCGAAGGACTGACAATAAGTTTATCCATACTATTGCTATCTACTCTAAGAAATGAACTTCTGGACTTAGATGAATACCAAATTGGATCTCAACTTTGCTTTGTATATGAGCAATAAGTTGACGAATATCTTTCGCTGTTGCTCCCCCTAAGTTTTCAATCCAATTTGCATGCACTGAACTTACCCTAGCTTTTCCGATTTGCAATCCCTTCAGACCAGCTTGATCGATATACCAACCTGCTCCTTTACCTCCGGGAACTGATTTGAAAGTGCTCCCTGCTGTAGGTTTATCTAAAGGTTGTTTTCGTTTGCGCTCTGCAAGATGCTCAAATGTATTACGGCGAACCACTGCTGGGTCTTCTTCCTCCTCTAGCCGAAAACGAACCCGTAAAACAAATCTTTCTCCATTCAGCAAATCGGTTCTTCGATAGCCAACATTAATATCCTGCATAGTTAGTGTTTCAACGCTACCGTCTGCATTAAGAACATCAAAATTTTCGACAACGGAAACCATTTCACGAGGACGGAAAACTGTTAAACCAGCATTCATCGCCAGTGCTCCTCCAACAGTTCCAGGTATACCAATAAGGAACTCGAATCCTGCAAATCCATGTTTAGCTGCGAATTTCGAGACATGCGGGAGAAAAGCTCCACTCTCTGCAACAATCAAGTTGTTTTCTCGACATATTTCAGTGAGAGAGTTGCAGGTCACAATAACCAACCCTGGTAAACCCTCATCATCTATCAGGATATTGGAACCACGCCCTATGAAATAAGATTTGATGCCTTGAGTATTGGCCCACTCCATCAAATCTGGCATCTGATCTGCCTTCGGTTCGATAAACCAACGGGCAGTCCCACCTACTTTCCAGGTTGTATAGTCAGCAAGTAACACTTCTTGCAACAATTGGATGGACGAGTCTATCTTTTTCACTGAAGCTCACCAAAAAAATCATAGATTTCCTTTGTAAGGCACACCTACTGCTACCGTATTTGCAGGAACATCTGATAGAACAACGGCATTAGCTCCTACAATTGCGTTTTCACCAACCTTGATATTACCTAGTAAAACAGCACCAGCAAATATTTTCACTCCGCTACAAATATAGGGATATTCTTGTCGGGCACGTGGTTTGCCATGGCTGCCAAGAGTAACGTTTTGCCATATTGAAACATCATCTTCTATAACTACACCATCACCAATTACAATTCCCGCTGGATGGGGTAAGTACAACCGCTTTCCGATTGAGCCTTTAAAGGATAAGTAACAACCATATCGACTCTGTAAAGACTTGAAAATATATGCAAATCTCTTACGCCCATGAACATACAAAAACCGAGATATACGATAGCAGAAAAGTACTCTAATGCTTGGTGAGAATACGAGATAGAAAAGAGCAAGTTTGTAGGACCTTGTCTTTAAAGAAAGATCAGATTTCAAGTCTGAAAGAAGCTCACCTAAAGGATAGGGATGCCGATCTGTTGTAGAAAGAGTATCTTTCATAGAAGAATCTAATCAAGAGACATACAAAACTATTACTTTGAAGCTTGCACCATGCTTCTGAAACTTTGGCTAAGATTTAACAGCTCCTTATAACTTCCTTTAGCAACAATACTTCCCTGATGCAGCTCAAAAATTGTGTCGCATTTTTCGACAGTACTCAGACGATGCGCAATCAAAATAATTGTGAATTTGTGACTTAGGCGATTAATTGCGTCCATTACTTCTTTTTCAGTCGCATTGTCCAATGCACTTGTTGCTTCGTCGAATACAATGACTGAGGCTTGACGATAAAGTGCCCGAGCGATACCAATTCTTTGTCTTTGCCCGCCCGATAGCCTCACGCCCCTTTCACCTACATAGGTATCGTATTTTGCTGGAAGACTATCAATAAAATCGCTGACCTGAGCTAATCGAGCAGCATTTTGAACGCGCTCAAAATCAATTTCTGCTTTAGGGATTGCAAATGCAATATTTTCTGCAATTGAAGCATCTGTCAAGAAAATATGCTGGGGAACATGGGCAATACCGCTTTGCCACTGTCGCCAACTATCTCCCTCCAAAACCTGGTCATCAACCCAGACTGTCCCTTTTTGAGGTCTTAGTAACCCTAAAATCAGATCTGCGGTTGTGCTTTTTCCGCTTCCTGTAGTTCCTACAAACCCGATTGTTGTCTTCGCAGCGATCTTCAAATTCAAATTTTTGAGTACCCAATCGCCATCTTCGGTATATCGGAACCAGACGTTTTTTACTCTAATTCCTCGTTCCAACGTCAACTGCCTAGTAGCTGCCAGTTGTTTCTGGTGTGAGAAGTCTATTGAACGCTTTAGTGCAACAAGAACCCTCTCCAAAGATGTTCGTGATCCCTGAACTTGAGCAATGGAAAGAAAAACAGATTGAAGAGCTGGCAGTAATCGTTTGGCACCTAATGCTAAGCTGCCTAAAACTGGAACAGCTTGACTAAAATCGCCGTTTCTACCTAAGGCCACAGACAGAAGAGCGATCGCCGCCATCGTAATCGCCTCGATTAAAAACTTAGGAGACTGAGAAATTACAGCATTTTGAGCCTGTATGTTCTTAAACTTAAGCTCTGCATTTTGGAACTCATTCTCAAAAAAGCCGTAGGTGTGAGCAATCAAGACATCTCGAATACCACCGATGCTCTCTTGGACAGTCTTGATTCTACGCTGCCCCGATTGAGATACGAGTTTGCTATTACGCTTCAGAATCCTCTGTCTGAGGCGATATGTAACAAGGTAAGCAGATCCCAATATTGCGGCAGCTGAAATTGCAATTGGAGCGTCAATTAGAATCAGCGCCCAGATTAGCGAGAAAACTAGAATACCGTCTGTGAAAGCAGTCAGCAGCGGAGTTATAATCCTTGTTGTCAAACGATTTGTGTCGTCTAACAGGGTTTGCATCAAATCACTGCTGTTGTGGCGAGCATGAAATTGATAAGGCTGTTGAAGTGTTTTATGGAAAATTTTGCAGCTTATATCACAACCAATAGCAGCCGATAAATATACTCGTGCTCTAACGGTCAAGAAACGTAGGCTGTTTGAAATTATGGCCGCAAAGACAAAGACTAGTGCTAATCCGACGACGAGCTGCGATACCGTCTCGATATTTAAGAATGTTATTAGTACCTGCCATCTAGGATTTTCTAGCAGCTCCTCAGGGTTGCTGAGTGCACTTAGAAAAGGCAACAAAGCTCCCAAGCTAATCATCTCACTTAAAGAAGACAACACCATCAGGGCTAATAAAGCGACGAGATGCCGCTGATGTTTGTTGTTTATATGCTTGAATAACTGCCGAATATCCTGAACTAAGGTATTACCCTTTGCTTTCTTCTTAGTCTTAATTCTCATATATAATTTAGGCTAAATCGTTTAGATGTTTGTCCAAATGACACATTGTCTAACTCAGAAATCTCTTCAAATCCTTATTAGGAGTCTCTAGACGACTGGAAGCTATTGTAGAAAATCACACAGCAGTGACCTTTGAGAAAACCACTCAAGCAGACTATATTCCAGTGACGAGACAGCCTACTTTTCTTTAAAGCGCGGTCAAGTTCTATGCTCTCAGACATTTGGAGATCTCCATAGAGAAATAACGAGGCTAATACTGTAGGTTTTCTAGCCATTAAGTCTCGCAAGTAGCCTAGGGCAAATAAACCGAGGTAGAAACGACGCGAACCCTTGTTCTGATGTTATCTTTACCTCAAATTAATTATCCGTACCTAAATAGCCTTAGGATTATTCTGTAAAATGAAAGAGCAGTTCATAGTGCAATTGGATACAAGGTAAACTTCTAGTGGATGCATAAAACCTAGTTGCTGACACCCTTAAGCTGTAGAGTCGTTTTGCCTTTTAAGATGGCAACGATACAGCCAAATAATAAAGAAAGGGGTGCTAACGTACAAACCCAAAATCTTTGACTCCATTAAAATTAATCATTCGTGACTGTCGCCTTGTAAATTCACTCACTGAAGGATTTCCGGCAGGCTGAATCACACCTGATACTTGCTGCCAAAGTTCTTTAGGTGCCACTCTGAGCACATAGGACCGATCGCCCGTCTTACAAACGTGATACCACTTTGTTTCCTGACAGTGGTCACACCAGAACGCCTCTAGCCATTCTCCGGTAAGCGGCACTGTATTGTGATGAGCAATGGCTAGTAGCGATCGCTTCGGACTTAGTCCTCGTTCCTGAAGCTGACCTGCTTCATCCGCGTATAGAGAATGCTTTTGGCTAACGCTATCCAGATAACAGTTGTGAACTGGACAGTAGATCGCTCGTCGTTTTGAGCGCTTTCGGTTGCGTTCAGATCTTCTCTTCATAACACCTCCTATCACTAGATACACTAATCCTGTAGAGGGGTTATCTGGAGGGACTGAGATCCTAAGACCGTCGAAGCCCAACTCCAACTCTTAAAAGGCTAAATTGTATTTCTGACTACTAAAAACTTTCAGACTATTATAAAGACTCTAAAAAACTGCTTTAAGTTCCAGAATGCAAACTCATATGTGTACGACCTCCTAATCTATTTTATGCATACCGATATGTATTCATGGCGACATTAGGAATGCAGAATTATCTCAGACAATGAATACAGAAGTTGTGTCTTTGCATTGATGCTCTACATTTATTATCTCAGCAGTATTTAGTGGAAATCCGGACAATTCAGAAGGCTTTCAAACAGTATTGTACAAATAAATTGGGCATTAAGGGTCAACTCATAGACATAAAGCAGCACACCTGTGGAAACTACTGAGCCCTAAAAAAGTACCTAAGCAAAAGCTCTTTTGTTCTCATCAAACCTGAAGTCATGAATATGCGCTTCAAAGAAGCAAACAGAGCAATAGGCTATATTTATGGCGTTTTCGTGTAAAAAATTGATGTATTCTGATTTTCTGGCATGAACAAAAGAGCCATTAAAGGTTCTTCAAATGCTTTTCATGAGCCTTAAGTGCAAAACATAGGGTTCTCTAAAGTATAGTTGTCGCCAATTCGGCTAGGTTAGACAGCGGGTCATCTCGTGATGTGCTAATCACCAGGATGCCACTGAGTGCACAGCCTAGAGGGATATGCTTATAAATAGCTATGATCCTGGCGACCAACAAGAATTTGACTGTAGTGAATTGTGCTATTCGTTGATAATTGTTGTCTATGAGCTCAAGTGCTTATAGGCGCAACTATTCAATCAGGACATTCAGATCATCAGGGTTTCTACTAAATCAAAAAGCGCTTCTCCTTCTCTCTTCTGCTATTTTTGGACAGCAAAAATAGATTCTCAATCAAGCGATAACAATACAAACTCCCAAGCATCAGATCACTTGCTGTAGCAAGTGATCACTATCTGCGTCAATAATCGAAGCGGTTTTGCTTAAAGCGATAAGCCCTTTCTACGAGTCAAAACTCTTTCAGACTCAACTGCATTTTCTACAGAATAGCCCTTGGGCTGACGCAGATAGAACTGTCCATCTGGCTCATTCGTTGGATTCACACCATTGACAACCATGCCCAGCACTCGTTGTTGAGATTGGGCAAGAACGTCTGTCGCATTGCGCCCCTGAGCATGATCAACAACACCAGGACGCACCACTAGCAAAATACCATCAGACATTCTGCCTAAGATGGACGCATCTGCGTATCCTGATAGGGGAGGTGCATCTACAATAATCATTTCGTAGTGCTGAGCTAGCGATTGCAGAAGCGAATTCATTCGTTTCGAATCTAGCAGGGCCACGGGGTTTGGCGGTACAACCCCTCCGGTTAAAACGTCTAGATTGCCTAGTACTGGCTGAATACAGTCCTTAACACTGGCCTGTCCTGTAATAACATGGCTAAGCCCTTGCTGATTCAAAACCTTAAGCGCATGATGTTGGCGTGGACATCTCATATCAGCATCAATTAGCAAAACCCGCTTGCCAACCTGAGCTAACGCCGCAGCAAGGTTCGCAGAAACTTCGGATTTTCCTTCTCCAGAAACTGCACTCGTCATGACTACCGTTCTAAGTTCAGTATCAGACTGCAGAAATTTCAGATTCGCCTGAAGTATTTGATAGGCCTCTCGTACTCCTGAGTACTCAGGTTGATCCACCAGGAGTCGTGGTAGGGACGGATCGAGATCCTGTCGTCCTGAACTTTTTACAAAAGGGATGACACCTAGTAGCGTGTAGCCATAGAGTTCTTTTACCTCTTTGATCGTCTTGACAGAGCTATCTAGCAAATCGATCAAGAATGCCGTTGCAACCCCCAAGAGAAAACCAACAAATACGCCTGCCGCAAGGTAAAGCCTACTGCTAGATCCCATTGGATTTTCAGGAACCTCTGCTAAAGACACGACCTGTACGTTGCCAACAGTCTGATTTTCGATAACGCGGATTTCTTGGAGCTGGGCTAGTAGTGCCTCGTAAGTCGATTGGGATGCCTGAAGCTGACGTTCGAGCTGGCGTTGAGTCTTCTCTAGTTCTGGCAAGTTATCCATCTCCTGAGTGTAGAGATCTCGGGTTTGGGTTAACTCGTTCAACCGATCTACTAGCCCCACTCGCTGGACTTCCAAATTAGCCAAATTGTCAATCAAGCCCAGACGCAAGTTGCCGAGCTGCAGACGGCCAAAATCTATTTGACTTACTGGAACAGATAGGTATTGCCCAGCAACTTCTTCGATGCGAACCTTCAATAGAGCTTCAGCTTCAGCTTGTTCTCGCAGTAAAATCCGCATCTCTGGATGATTTTCGCTGTAGAGGGCCCGCAGTTCTGCTACCTCAGACTGCACTGTCTGCAAATTCGCTAGGGCAGTTTGCACCCCTTCAGATTGATTGAGTGCACTGAGTGAAATTGCTTCTGATACACCTAATCCTAATTGTCCTTGTAGTCGGTTAGCTTGAGCACCTACCTCTGAAAGGTCAGCTTGAACTTGATAAATCTCCTCATCAAGCTCGGACAATGTCCTGACAGCGTTGTTAGCTTCGGCATCTAAAACGATGACGCCATTATCTTCCTTGAACTGACGAAGGTCTGATTCTGCTTCTAGTACATTATCTTCAATAGTAGGTAGTTGTTCCTCAATGAAACGCCGGGCTGCTGCTGCCTCTTCCTTGTTGTTTGCTATGTTGAGCTCGCGATACTCCTGAATAACCTGATTGACGATCGCCGCCGCTTCCTCTGGATCATCGGATTGAGTTGAGATTTGTAGGATTTCGGTTCCTGTAATAGGTGAAACATCAACCCTACCAAGTAATGATCGGGGCTCAACAGGCTCACCATTGTCATTAATGAGTTCCAGTTCCTCGATAACCTCTTGCATGACAGGCAAAGATCTTACAATCTCAGACTGTGTATCTAATGGTTCTCCACGACCTGGAAGTACGTCCACCTGACCCCGATCATCTTCCAACCCAGTGAGGGCAGAGGTACGATCGCTCTTAAACCTAACTCGACCTTCGGCAGAGTAGACGTCCTCCTCCCTCAAAGCAGCAAAGAGGGCTAGTGCCACCGTACCGCCGAACACGACAAGCGCTGGCAACCAGCGCCGCTTGAGCACTAGCCAATACTTTTGAAAGTCTATTTCTTCAATATATTCGGCGGTTTGCCGAGTATCACTATCATGTTGTTGAGACATATCAGCTTATCAGCCCCTTATTATAGAGCGCCCCCGGATAAGTCTTTGCTTACAGGCTACGGCAGTTTAAGTCAGCCTATGACAAAGCTATGAGTTAGTTTGACACCTCGGTCAGTGGTCAAATGGATATAGACCGTACCTTAAAATTGCCAACACCACATTACAAACAATAACGCCTTCGTACTCTCTTCTGAGTCCCGCTTATTACTCAAAAGTTCCCACATCACTTCCTGAGAAACACGGTGTTTTGCTCATATCAAGTAAATTTAGGTGAAACTATGTAGAACCCCAGATCGTTCTTTTTGAACGCATAGATAAATGAAAGAAACTTGAACCGTACTCTCTCAGCTGCTACCCGAAATTAATTTCAGTGATGTCACTTAAATAGCTGACTTCAGGTGTGTAAAATTACTGAAACGGTCGCCCAAAAAACTATCAGTACACCCGACTGCGAGCGATGAACTGGCAGTGCGATATTTTGACTGCAGTACACTTCCCTGCATTAACCTACGGTCCTTTTGCTTAGCTGTCAGGAAAGAGTACTTTGCTGAAGAGATAGGTATGTTTTAGTACCTCTTTGCTTCATTTAAGGCAATCTGTAGTGCCTATCAATCTACAGACTTCGCTCATGAATCTATACAGATCCGTGAAAGGCTGCTGCCATTGCTACAGACGGTGTTTCAATCTTCGTGAGAGTTTGTCTGGTAGCCTGTCATCACAGCAGCATCTTAAAGATATGAAGCGGATAAGTAGACGAGAAGGACTATGGCACTGGACACCCAAAATCTAGCTTCGACTCAGCCGAAGCTATCACAACTGGATACAGCGGGGGACATTCAGGAGGCTGTAGCGCGGGGAGCCGCAGGGGTTTCGTTACGCTCAGTCACGAAGAAGTACGGTAACTTCACTGCGATCGAAAATCTGACGTTAGATATTCCTGCAGGTTCCTATTGTTGTCTATTAGGTCCTAGCGGCTGTGGAAAAACGACGACGCTGCGGATGGTGGCAGGGCATGAGCCGGTGACGAATGGTGATGTTTACATTGGCGATCGCCGCGTCAACGCCCTGCCGCCAGCCAAACGAAACACTGCCATGATGTTTCAAAATTATGCGCTGTTTCCTCACAAGACCGTGTGGCAAAACGTGGAATTTGGTCTGCGGATGCGAGGCATCAACACTGCTGAGCGGCAAGTGCGAGTCAGTGAAATTTTGGAGTTGGTTGGGTTGGGACATACCGGCGATCGCAAGCCCGATCAGCTAAGCGGAGGCCAACAGCAGCGGATCGCGTTGGCTCGGGCACTGGTCACCCGTCCCCAAGTTTTAATGCTAGATGAACCACTTAGCGCCCTGGACGAAAATCTGCGAGTCCGTATGCGGAGTGAACTGCGAAACATTCAGAAGCAATTTGGTCTGACCTTTATTCAGGTCACCCATCACGTCGAAGAGGCCTTTTCGCTTTCTGATCAGATTGTCGTGATGGACCACGGACACATTGATCAGGTCGCAACACCCACGGAACTGTTCGAAGCGCCTGCCTCTCGCTTTGTGGCCCGGTTCATTGGCGACAACAACATTTTCGAAGGCAAGGTGGTGAACGTCATTCCCGATGACGGCACCTTCGATGTCATTGAACTAGATGTCGAAGGCTTGGGCTCTGTCTTTAGCCGAGGACAAGCCGTGCCTGTGGGCCAAACGGCGGCCTGCTCTGTCCGCCCAGATTTACTGGCCATAGTGACTAGCTCAGAAGAACAATCATCCTTCACGAAGGACAACCACCTGACAGCGAGGATCGTAGACGTTGAGCTGACGGGCTACGTGACTCGCGTAGGACTTCTCTCTGAAGCCACCGGACAGGAACTGCTCTACAAGGTTCGGACCTCAGACTGGTCGCGGATGGGATTGAGCGAAGGGCAGGTCGTTATGCTGCGCTGGTCTGCCCATGATTGCGTTTTTCTACCGTATTGATACGGTGTTGACTGATTGCCTTAAACTGCCCTTAATCAATTTACGTTGTGAGGAACATTTTCGATGGCTAACATTTCTCGTCGTCACGTCATTCGGACTGGGCTGGCCGCTGGGGCTGCGATCGCAGCGGCTCGATGTGGTACTGCCCCTGAAGGAACTCCCAATAATCCCGCTCCGGGTCCCGAGGTCAACACCAACCAAATTAAGGACGTGACCCTGCGACTCATTGGTACTGGAGTGTCTCAAATCAATGAGATTCGCGACAAGGCGCAGGAAGATCTAGGCTTCAGCGTGGAAATGCGAGCACTGAGCACCGAAGAGAATAACCAGATTGCCATTACGCAGCCAGGGCAGTACGACATCTTTGATGGGGAATACTTCAGCTTGCCGCTGGTGGTCCCTTCTGGAAACTTGCAGGCGATCGATATCTCACGGATTTCAGACTGGGACAAAATTGTGTCCTTTTTCACAACTGGTGAATTCGACGGTATGCCTGTAGAAGCCTCTCAGGGCACCGCACCTTACAAGGTCATGTACCTTCAGGGTGCAGACTCAACGGAATTTTCCAGTACGCCTACGGATCATGCGACGCTGATCCCGTTCCAATACAACGCTGATACCCTGGGCTATCGTCCTGACTTGGTGGGACGCAACATTGAAACTTGGGGCGAGCTTTTCAACGAAGAATTTAGGGGTAAGACCTCCATTCTGGATATTCCTCAGATCGGCATTATGGATGCGGCAATGGTTGCTGAGTCCTTGGGACTGATGACGTTTGGCGATAAAGGCAATATGACGCAGGCCGAAATCGACCAGATCATTGAGATCTTGAAGGAGCAAAAAGCTGCGGGCCAGTTCCGAGCCTTTTGGAAGACCTTCGACGAATCAGTCAACCTAATGTCTTCTGGCGAAGTTATCCTGCAATCGATGTGGTCTCCAGCGGTGACAGCAGTTCAATCCAAGGGAATTGACTGCATCTACGCTCCTCTAAAAGAAGGCTATCGCGGCTGGGGTGGCGGTGTCGGCCTATCTAAAGGCTTAGAGGGCATTCAGCTGGATGCGGCTTACGAATATCTGAACTGGATGTTGGAAGGCTGGGTCGGCGCGTTCTTAGGCCGTCAAGGCTACTACAGTGCAGCTCCTGAAAATGCCAAGCAGTATATGTCTGATGCCGAATGGGCCTACTGGTATGAGGGGGAACCTGCTCCCGAAGATATCGTAGACCCCTTTGGTAAGACCCTAGCCAAGACCAGCACAGTCCGTGACGGTGGATCCTTTAAGGAGCGCTTCGGCAATATTGTCTGCTGGAATTCCGCGATGGAGGAAAATACCTATCTCGTTCAGAAGTGGAATGAGTTTATTGCTTCATAAGGGCCCAATCTCTACAGGTAGGGTGGGCTGTGCCCACCTTCCTCATTTATCCCTACAGTCTCTAGCCTCATAGGCTTCGCATTCAACACGACCAATGTCCAAAACCTGGGTTCGCCTAAAACCGTATTTACTGGTGACGCCTCAGGCGATCGCCCTTGCCATCTTCCTGATTTTCCCTATTGTGCTGATTGGGGTCGTGAGCTTTTGGGAATTTAATGGCTACTCCATGACGCCCGCGTTCACTCTGGCGAACTACCGAGGTATCTTCACCTCTGAAGTCACGTTGAGGACATACCTTAATACCTTCAAGTTTGTCGGTCTGGTTTGGCTAGCGACGCTGCTAATAGGTTATCCTGTCGCCTTCTTTCTGTCGTTCCATATTCCCAAGCTGAAATGGCAAATTCTCCTGTTTCTCATCTGTACGATTCCATTCTGGACATCGAATATTATCCGGATGATCTCGTGGCTGCCGTTGTTGGGTAAGGAAGGTCTGGTTAATCAACTGCTAACTGGAGCAGGATTGATCAATCAGCCGTTGGAGTTTTTGCTGTACTCTGACTTCGCCGTCGTTCTAGGGATGGTGCACCTTTACATCATCTTCATGATTGCTCCCATCTTCAATAGCCTCATGCGGATAGACCGGACCCTAATTACTGCCGCTGAGGACATGGGAGCTTCTGGTTTCGAGGTATTCAAAGAGATCATTTTGCCGCTGTCAGCTCCAGGCATCGCGATTGGGTCTATTTTCGTGGTGACGCTGGTAATGGGGGAGTTTGTCACAGTGCGACTGATGGGCGGTGGGCAGGCTGCCTCTGTTGGCAAGCTCATTCAAACGCAAATCGGTAGTCTGCAATATCCGCTAGCTGCCGCAAACGCGATTGTTCTGCTGACGATTACCTTGCTGATCGTGTTTTCCATTCTCCGTGTTGTGAATATTCGCAAGGAGCTGTAGTGAACGCCATGAAACAGCGATCGCTCTCCTTTTACCTACTCGCTATTTTCTTTGGGCTGTTCGTTCTTTTTCTCTACGGCCCCATGATCACAATCTTCATCCTCTCTCTACAGGGACCCGATGGTACATTGACGTTTCCTATCCGGAGCTTTGGAATTTATTGGTTGGGTCAAGTGTTCCAAGAGCAGCGGGTGGGCAATTTCGTCGAACCGTTCCAGCGATCAATTGTGTTGGGATTGATTGTCACCGGATTGGTTGTCGGCATGTCAACGTTATCGGCAATGGCCTATCGCCAGCGGTTCAAAGGCTCGACCGTGCTGTTTTATTTGGCGATCGCCGCCCTCATCGTCCCTAGTATTCTCATTTCATTGGGCCTGGGCGTCATGTTCCAAGTCTTGGGGTGGCCAGTGAACTGGTTTAGTTCGGGCTTAGGGGCTCATCTAACGTGGACGCTACCTGTCGCTTTTCTCATCATGTTAGGCATCTTCAATCGTTTCAACCCCTCCTACGAAGAAGCCGCGAAAGACTTAGGCGCAAACGACCCCAAAACCTTCTGGGAGATTGTGTTGCCCTTGATCGCACCCAGTTTGATCGGCGTTGGGTTGTTGACGTTCACTTTGTCCTATGACGAGTTCACTCGCACGTCGCTCGTTTCCGGTCAACACAACACGCTCCCTCTAGAAATCTTCGGAATGACAACCAACGTCACGTCTCCAGCGCTCTACGCCTTAGGTACGCTAACAACGCTGTTTTCATTCACGATGATCGTGATTGCCTACCTCGTTGTGAGTCGCCTCGCGCGCCGACAACAAGGATAGAACCAAGAGGAAAGGGTAAAAGAAGTAGGCCGGACTCCAACTCCCTACCCAAATAGGATTTCTAGCTCAAGCGAGTCTCAAAAGTGCCGTTAGGACGAGCCGGCAGGCCATCTTGCTATCTGCTAAGCACCCGAATGCTGTTGAGTGCACGAGCTTGGATAGCTAAAGCTATGTCACTTGCCTACCGTTCGTTCCAAGATGTCCACTGCTGGTTCGACCATGGCCCAAGTGCCACTGGGCTGACGACGCATGGCGGCAAATTGAAGAATATCGCTACGCCCAATGACCTCTCCAGCTTCGACTTCTCCTAACCGAGGACGATTCACCCCGCAAAGACGGAACAGATAGGCGGGGATTTCTGGACTGGTAAAAGCGATGCAATTGTTGTCCGCAGGCTGAACTTTGCCGTCAAAAGGGGCCTTGATCTTGCCGCCCTCCAAATCAATGGAGACATCCCCCAGACTGCCAACAACCTGAAAATCTCCAACTTCGCTACCCGGCTGAAGCGCCCAATCTTGATGAATAGGAATGTTGCGAGGTGGGACTTGCGCCTGCGTAAAGCCACAAGCCCCTGCCCCTGACAGCAACAATAGCCCTATAACCTTTAGCGGTAGATGCGATCGCATATTCACCCCCACAACCTTAAGAATGCTGTTACTCACGTTCAAAGCTAAAGTCAAACCCGGCATATTCACCCTCTTCATAAAGCACGATGAACCAGGTCTGAGGGTTGAATTCTAGAGGGTAAGCTTCGCGTTCCGAAACAGCACCCTCACGAACTTGCACAGACGGCAACGTACAGTAGGGTTCGTCAATGACTGCTCGAACGTCTGCCTTGGGAGCACGTTCTGAGACTGATAGCAGCTGTGATAGTTCGTCTCGGGACAAGACTGATTGGGGTTGCACCTTCTCTTGGCAAACCACCGGTGCATTCGCCTCATCGCTAGCCGAGTTAAACATTGGTTTAGGGCTAATTCCCACGACTGCTGCTAGAAGTACACCCCCACCAGCGATTAACATGCTGGGCGAACGGGATGGCCGCGTCTTACGACGCTGGGCAGTCGCTGCACCTGCTTTTGGTACTCGTCTTCGACCCGTGGTCGGACGAGCTTGAGGTGGAGGCGTTCCGACTCGACGAGGAACATTCTGGTGGGGCATGACCCGCGATCGCTGAGTCGGGGGAGCAAAGTCAGAAACATAGCCCTCCTGATATTGGGCCGCTTGCTCGTTGTGATAACCGTTCTGATAATAAGAGCTGTAGCGCTCTCTAGAAGAATATTGAGGATCAGAATGGGTCATGGGGTTCGCCCTCCTCAGTAACTGTAGAACTCATCTAGCGGACAGATAGCACTCCAAGCTACAACCGACCTCAGAGGTACTTTCTATTTCCTACTAAGGAGTATAGTACAAAAATACTAAGACAATGAAGAATTCGACAAGTTTAAACATTCGCTAAGCTAGAGGAGAAGCAGATACTCCTATCTGCACAGTGTTTCAGCTCATCCCAGCATGAATCGTACGATTGTCTGGTTCCGGCGAGATTTACGGATTTATGACCACGAGCCTCTCTTTCGGGCTGCTCGTCGAGGTTTGGTGATTCCAGTATTCGTGTTTGACCAGGCGCTCTTGCAGCATCCAGAAACAGGCTCAGCCCGAGTTGCTTTTATGCTGGAATGTCTGGCTTCGTTAGAGGCCGATCTTCAGTCAAAAGATGGCCGATTGATTTTGCGAACCGGCGACCCTGTTCGAGTCCTCCCCGACCTCATTAAGGAAACGCAGGCTGAGGGCATCTATGCCTACACCGATTGTGAGCGCATCTATGGTCGAGTGCGGGATGCCCGGCTGAATCAGGCTTTGGAAAGAAAAGGAATGAAAATTCGCTGGTTTGAGCCGCCAGCTAGTCTGCCAGAACTGATCTCTTACCCGCAGTACCGATCGCGCTGGTATCAAGATATGGCCGCGCCCATGCTGCCTGAACCCACCCGTGTTGATGTTCCCACGGATATTCCTAGCGATGACCTGCCAACGTTGACAGCACTCAAACAGGCGCCAGACGGCAAGTCGATTCCTCAAGGGGGAACAGCAGCGGCGCGGCAATTCTTAGCCAATTTTCTAAGCGAGAAAAGCGATCGCTACTATTGGCAACTCTCCTATCCCAGTGCTGAGGCGACAACGGGGCTGAGTCCCCATATCAAATTTGGAGCCATTTCGGTCCGAGACTGTGTACAGACGATTCAAAAAACACCGGATGAAGGTAACTTTCGCATTCGGCGCAGCCAACAGCAGTTAATTGCTCGGCTACGGTGGGGTAGTGGATTTGCGCAACGATTTCGGTATTTACCTCAGTTAGAGCTGCGATCGCTCTACACCGTTTTTGACGAAGATGGTTGGGCTTTTGATGAAGACTTATACCAGGCCTGGCAGGCAGGGCAAACCGGATTCCCTATCGTGGATGCTGCGGCCCGCTGTCTGCAAGCGACTGGGGGATGGCAAGCGCTGAACTTTCGGTCTCGGGCAATTTACGCCAGTTTCCTGAGCAACTTGCTGGGGATGGACTGGCGGTTTGGGGCGCTGCACTTTATGCGACATCTGATTGATGGTGACTGCCCCATCGACCACTACCAATGGGCTATGCAGTCGGGTGTTACGCACTGTCTAGACAAAACCTGGACCCGCATCTACAATCCCGGCCAGGTTGCCGTTGATCGATGTGACCCAAACGGGGCGTTCATCAAGCACTGGGTGCCGGAATTAGCGCACCTGCCCACCCATCAATTGGGGATTCCACCCCAAACAAAAGGCTATCCGGCACCTATTTTGGATTATCGTACAGCCCGCCAGAAGCGGGTTCAGCAGTTGGAAGAACAGCGCGGACGATTCCTATGCCAAGAGAACGTTGTTCCCTATCTGGCCGATCTGCCCGAGGACTTGACGCCCTTTGGCAGCGATCGCTATCCCAGTGAAATTACCTGGGCGCAAAACCCTGTCGAAGGTCTGTTTCCTGAACCACTCAACATTTCTCAATTAGACCTACAACAGGCCAAAGCCCTACGAACTTGGTTTGTGGCCCATGTCAACATTGCTCCTCCGAAAATTCGTAAACGTAAGCCAAAAGCGCCAGTTGACCAATTGGTATTGAATCTGTAGAGAAGTGAAAAGCAATGACATCGAACCATCAGAAACAAAGGGAACAGTCCCCTTGACCCTGTCTGTCAGCGGACTGCTGTTGTGCAGACTGAAGTTGCTTTAGTGATGCTGACTCTAGTACCGCTACGCAGAATTCAAAACTCAAAACTCAAAACTCAAAACCTAAAACTCAAAACTCAGGCAAAAAAGCCTCCTCAGTGTTCTGAATGGTCAACACGTTTCTATCACAATGGACTAGTATCCCCACGGTTGTCCTTAGAGGGTTTTCTCAGATCGCCTATATAATCGACGAGTCTATGGGTATGCTTACGAAAGCGAATTGTAAGCTGATTCAATTCGGAGATCCCTTGTCAGTACGTTTATCCAACAGTCACCTGAGTGACTTTATGAAAACTTCTATACGTCTCCTTTGGAGGAACTCATGAAGGCAATTATGGTAGTGGGCACTACATCCCATGCAGGCAAGTCCCTGGTCACAACTGCCCTCTGCCGGATTTTGAGTCGTCGTGGATGGCGGGTTGCTCCTTTCAAGGGGCAGAACATGGCACTAAACGCCTATGTCACCAACGCCGGTGCCGAGATTGGTTATGCTCAAGCGGTGCAAGCGTGGGCTGCTAAGGTATCCCCCATTGCCGAAATGAACCCGATTTTACTGAAGCCGCAGGGCGATATGTCCTCTCAGGTGGTTTTACGGGGACGCCCGGTCGGAAGGATTAGTTCGCAAGAATATTACGAGCGATTCTTTGATACCGGATGGCAGGCGATTCAAGAAAGTCTGGCACGACTTGAGCAAGAGTTTGATTTTTTAGTTTGCGAAGGGGCTGGAAGCCCTGCTGAGGTTAACCTCAAACACCGCGATTTGACCAATATGCGGGTGGCAAAGCACTTGAATGCGCCAACAGTACTAGTAGCTGATATTGATCGCGGCGGTGTATTTGCTCATATTATCGGGACGTTAGAGCTGCTGGATCCCGACGAGCGATCGCTCATCAAAGGCATTGTTATTAACAAGTTTCGTGGACAGCGCGAACTGTTGCAGTCCGGTATTGACTGGCTTGAAGAACGAACCGGCATTCCTGTAATTGGCGTCTTGCCGATGCTTGATCAGGCTTTCCCCGCTGAGGACTCACTATCACTCCTGGATCGATCGCCGGATAATTCCTCGGCAGAGCTGACCATTGCCGTCATTCGACTGCCCCACATCTCCAACTTCACTGATTTCGATCCGCTGGAGTCAGAATCCTCTGTGAAACTGCGTTACGTCAGCCCCAAAGAGGATTTGGGCTATCCAGATGCAGTGATTTTGCCGGGAACGAAGACCACCATTGCCGATATGATCGCGCTGCAGAAAACAGGAATGGCTGAGGCGATCAAGAACTATGTCACGGCGGGGGGAACTCTGCTGGGTATCTGCGGTGGATTTCAAATGATGGGTGAATATCTGGCCGACCCCGAGGGGATTGAAGGACAAGACGGTCGCTATAAGGGACTGCAACTCGTGCCCATTCGGACCGTCATCACCACCCGTAAGATTGCCCGCCAGCGCGATACCAGTTCCCAATACCCTCAAATGGGTCTACCTATCTCGGGCTATGAACTACACCAAGGACGGACTCAGCTGGTTTCTCTAGAAGGGGAAGAAGCTGGCTCTGCAAAGTTCGACTTCCTGTTTGAAGACAAATCTTTGGGTATCGTAGACACCCGCCAGGCTTTATGGGGAACCTATCTGCATGGGTTGTTTGATAACGGTCCGTGGCGGCGATCGTGGCTCAACTGTCTGCGCCAGCAGCGCGGTTTGGGTTCCCTACCTACCGGAGTGGCAAACTACCGTGAGCAGCGAGAAATGATGCTAGATGGTTTAGCCGATGCGGTGGAGAAACATATTGACGTGGCCCCCCTGTTGAAGCCGTAAAGATCAGGCGAAAGGGTGAAGGCAGTGCTTAAGCGGACCTGAAATGTTAGCTCTTTTCAGATCTTTGATAGAAGTGGACGATCAACCGGACGTGATGTGAGAACAATCATCAGTCTGCTCGATAGGTGTTTCTTCCAAGCTGAAGGATGCACCGCAACCGCAAACTTGCTTAGCGAGGGGATTGGTAAATCTAAAGTTGCCGCCCATCAGATCTTCTGAGTAGTCGATCGCCAGCCCTTCGCACTGAGCCAGATGGTCTTCTGAAATCACCACCTTGAGCTGATCGATTTTGAGGACTTGGTCGGTTGGCTTGGCTGCTTGCCGAAACTGCCAATCGTACACAAGGCCAGAACAGCCACCAGGGGCGATCGCGAGCCGCACAACACCACTGCCATAGGGATCCTTGGCTTCCAGACGCTTTAACTCGCGAATAACGCTTTGGCTCAGTTGAATCATGGCAGTCGTGTCCACAAACTCTACTTCCGTCCAGCTTACCGCCTTCTTCAATCTCGACCCTAATGTTGTGTCAGACTTGTTTTGAGAGATGGTATAGCTGTAGCCATCTAGGTTTGTGCATTCCCAGTAGCATCCAGATGCTTAGCATAAGCCAGATGGCTTGCCGTCTTGTCCTAACGGAACTGGCGACGGCTAACCGCGCTCGATTTTGGGGTTTGGAATTGACTGAACACAAAACAGCCTGAGGTATGCGATCGCACATCTCAGGCCGAGGTCAAAGGTAAAATTCATGAGCAATTTGTCAAGAACTTAGTTGGTTCCTGCACCTCTAGAACGTCTGGGCTTTCCCCGATTCACAGGCTTATAGGGAGATTTATAACGGTTGCGCCGAATGGCCCGTTTTGAGGTGTGGTTATAGCGATAGTTACCAGACATGGGAGTTCCTCAGCGTTTTTGCTTATTGAGGAATTCAGTGTCAGATGTCGGGTTTCCGGAGAGAGGTGTAACTGAGATCTTGCACTAGTACATCGGCATCCTGCATTTGCCCCTGCCCCCCCAATTCTGGGGGACTTCGACCTCAGAACCCCCCAAATTTGGGGGGCAGGGGGGCCAAGTCAGGCAATGTCGGGACAACTGCAAGATCTGAGTGTAACCTAAGCCAGAAGGCTGAGAGTCTACAGCGACATTGGCCCGCAGTGCTTATTGATTACGACGATTTTGCCGACGTTCTTGAGCTATTTCACGCAGCTCCGCGAGTTGCTCTTCAGTCAGGACATCAGCAATGTCGTCCCGAGCACTTTGAACCAAGGCCCGAATGTCAGTCTTTTGTTCATCCGTTAGCGTATCCATTGCCGCAACCGCAGACCGAAAGTCTTGTTCCTCTTGATAAACCTCCTGAAATTGCTCTCGTTGTTCGTCTGTCAAAATATCGCTGATGTCTTCCCGTCGCTCGGCAAAGATGTCTTGAACTTGCTCTCGCTGCTCGTCGGTGAGGTCAAGTTCTTCTAGAATGCGCGGCGTTTGGGCGATCGCCTGAGGGGCAACTGTCAGAACGCTGGCTGTAGCCGCGATCGCTGCCAAACCTGCCAAACCCATTTGAAGAAAACGTTTCATGGAAAATCTCCTGTTGAGAAAAGGATTGAACGGAAACGATTTCAATCTAGAAAATACAAGCTGGTAAAAAGGGGGAAAGAGGTCATGTTTCTGCCCATGACTTTGGTCATGCCTGATCTTTCATGAATTGGGCTTACATAGAGGAGAGGAAATCTCCCCCACGTTGAGCCATGTCAACCGATTTTACGATTCGTCCAGCCAACCATCCATTTCGTTTCTTGCTGTATGTGGAATGGACACTATTAGGAATCGCGCTTTTCGGTGAGCTTGTGCCCGCTCTCATGACTGAAGTTGAGAGCACATCAACCCTTTCCCTCCTCGCCATTATCGGTTTTGCCGTGCTGGGGCTAAGGCTACCGATTAGACCGCTGGGATTGAAAATTGCCCATGTTTTCCTACAGCTAACGCTGGTTTATCTAGCAGGTCGATTGGGGAGCATGGGACTGCGACTATTCCCGTTGCTGTATGTCGTGCTGGTTTTGCGCAGCTGTTTACTGTTTCGCCTGCCTGGACGCTTGGTTGTCACCAGCATCTCTTTCGTTTTCTTTCTAGGAATTACGCGGGCTTGGCTGAGATCGCTCAATGGAGAACTACCTCGGCGGCTGTTACGGCGCTTATTTCCTCACTTACTAGGCATTCGTTTAAACCTCATCATCATGTTCATCATGCTGCTGGTGTTTTTGCTGCTGTTGATGAATGCCCTGCTGTCAGAACGGGAAAGTCGAGATGAGCTCGATCGAGCTAATCGGAAGTTACGAGAGTCGGCTAATCAGATCGAAGCCTTAGCGATGGCCCAGGAGAGGGCGCGGATCGCTCGCGACATTCATGATTCTTTGGGCCATGCCCTGACAGGGCTTAATATTCAGCTGGAGGGAGCACTGAAGCTGTGGGACGGCAATCCTGAACAAGCTAGACAGTTTGTCGCACAGGCGAAAGAAATGGGATCGATCGCGCTACAGGAAACTCGACAAGCGGTGGCAACGCTGAGGGAAACAAAACCTATAGACCCTGATTTGGCGGCGGCGATCGCGCCTCTCTCACACCATTTTCAACAACTCACAGGCATTGTTCCCCAAGTCACTGTAGAGTCAGTGCCCCTTTCTCAACCGCTGAAACTTGCGGTCCATCGGATAGTGCAGGAGGCGTTAACGAACGTTTGTAAACACGCTCAGGCAGATGCGGTTGCCATTACAGTGCAACGGCTCTCTGAGCCTTCACGCCTAGGGATCACCGTCAAAGACAATGGGGTAGGGTTTCATCCTCAAGACAATACGACGGGCTTTGGATTGAAAGGGATTCAGGAACGAGCGGAGGCCGAAGGGGGACAACTGCAGCTCATCAGTTCACCCGGACAAGGCTGCACGATTCATGTCTGGCTGCCGTTAGCGCCGGAGGCAACATAAGTCATGTCGATTAACGTTTTACTGGTGGACGATCAGGCCATCCTACGGCAAGGCTTGCGAGCACTGCTCAGTCTGGAAGACGATATCACCATCATGGGGGAGGCCAACAATGGACGAGAAGCAGTGGCCCTAGTTCAGCGATCGCTCGGTAGCTCTGATTCGGTCGATGTCGTGTTGATGGATATCCGCATGCCTGTCATGGATGGTGTCGCGGCTACGCGAGAGATTTTACGCCAGCACGACAGCCCTAAAATTCTGATGCTGACCACGTTCGACGACGATGAGCTAGTCCAGCAGGCGGTTCAGTCTGGTGCTATGGGCTACCTGCTCAAAGATACGCCTTCAGAGGAAGTTGCTCAGGCTATTCGAGCGGTGCATCGAGGGTATGCCCAATTTGGTCCGGGCATTTTCCAAAAGGTGATGCCACAGCCAGCTAGTACTGCCAAGCAGTCAGTGCTCCCCGGATGGGACGAGCTAACGCCACGCGAACGAGACGTTTTGGCACTCATCGGTAAAGGAGCGAATAATCGAGAAATTGCCCAAGCTTTGTTTTTATCGGAGGGAACGGTCAAAAACCATGTTACTAGCATTTTGAGCCGTTTAGGACTGCGCGATCGCACCCAAGCAGCCCTGATTGCTGCTGAAAGGATGAAAGAGGAATGAATGGTAGCAGAAGCTATGACGCTGAGCAGACATCAAAAAAGCCGACACGCAAGGCATATCGGCTTTCAAGGTTTTGTTGAGAGTGTCTAGCTAACGGCTTGAGGAGCTTTAGCAGTCAGTTTTTCGTAGGTCTCACGCATCTTCAAACCAACCAGAACCTGGAACAGACCACTGCCGTTCTTAGAGCCAGGATATTCCCGGTGCTTGAGCAATAGCTCAGTCATTTCACCGTAGTACCTAGTGGAGGTGTTGCTGAGATGGCTTTCGACGTAAATGAGTTCCTCTAGACGCTCAAATTGACCATCGATTTCAAGGACCGATACTTCATGACCATAGTAAGAATCGGGACCGTAGTGCATCCGAATTCCGGGGAAGGAACAAGTCAGCTTACGACCGCAGGGAATCCAATCGATGGTAGACCCCTCATCAAACAGATAAACGGGATTGAAGCCTTCCACGCCTTCACGCTGCAAGAGACGGACCCGCAGAATCTTCTTCTCTTCGTCGTCAGGAATCAGCTGAGTTGGCAGAATTTGAATAACGACGTCGGCATACTGCTTTTGAACATCGATGTAGGCTTCGAAATCGGGGCGACGTGCATTGATAGACGCCAGCACATCCTCATAGGTATGCCCCCGCTCAGCCATATCCCGCTGAATTTTCCAAGCAATTTTAACGTCGTCGTGAATGTCAAGATAAACGCTGAAATCTAACAGCCCACGGACGCGCTCATCGTAGAGAGGATGCAATCCTTCAATCACAATAATGCGGTTGGGATCGATGCGCTCAGGAGGGTCGAGCTCGCCTGTTTCATGATTGTAGATTGGCTTATCAATAGGATTACCCTCTTTCAAAGCCTTGACCTGCTCGTACATCAAGTCAAAGTTATTCGCTTTAGGATTCAACGCAGTTACGCCTGCTGCCTTGCGCTGTTTCCGATCAAGACTGTGATAGTCATCTAAGCAGATGACTGTCATGAATTCCTCACCAAACAAATCAGCTAGCCGTCTCAAAAATGTGGATTTACCACATCCTGAGTCTCCAGCAACTCCAATTAAAACCACGCGATCCGGCTTACTTGTCATAGCTTTCCTCGAGCAAAACAGATAATAACTGCGATAGAGATTAGGTTCAGGTCGCAACCAGGAAATGGAGGCTTTGTGAGCCGATGCTAACTCCAAGCCATCGAACATCTGCATAAAGCAGTGACTAGAGCTAACGCTGACCGTCGCTTGCTGGAATTCGACTGTTAGCGGTTCTTGGAGCCTGCGATCACGTCAACACAACACGAAAGCTGGGTTCAATGATCCCTACCCCAGAACTAGAACTATCAGAATGCACTACTTGTGACAAGAGATGCGCTGCCAAGTAAGCATGAATCAATCCAGACACGAGAATTCCGATTTCTTTCGCCCTCACTTACGACGAATAGTATCAAATTGGTATCGCTGCTTACAAGTCATTCTAAATTTGAATATTTTAAGAAATCATCATCTTAAAATTACTGATGCACTAATTACGTAATAAATCTAAAAATGCTTTGAAAATAACAACGTTTTGAGAGTGATGCCGTTAAATTTAGATGGGCAGGCTAGTCGCGATCGCCGAATAGTTTCAACATATCTCATCAAGCTTTAGTGACCTTAGGGTTGCGGCGTGAGGTGAGTTTTCCGTTACAGTGATACGCTAAGTAAAAAGTTGGTAAGCCCTGATTGGCTGCGATTCAATAACTAAGTTGCAGCCTTTATGAGAAAGGGTCTGTTACCTAAGCTAGATTCTCGGAGCCATATAGTCAGCACATGTATAATCCAAGCGTAAGTGGTGGTGACGCCACCTCTGTAGCGGGAAGTCGCCTGTTTGTATATGAGGTAAAAGGACTTCGTCAAAACGCTGAAACTGACAAGACAAATACGCCCATTCGTCAGAGTGGCAGTGTATTTATCACAGTTCCCTACAGTCGGATGAATCAAGAAATGCAGCGTATCACCCGTTTGGGAGGTGAAATCGTAAGTATTCGTCCGGTTGATGAAGCTAACGGAACTAACGGGCAGAGCGCGCCTGCAGCGACCGCAAAGCAAGACAATGGTAAGTCTATGACTCAAGCGACGCCGAAGGCAAAGAAAGATATTCCCGTCAATATTTATCGTCCGAAGGATCCCTTCATCGGTAAAGTGATTTCCAACGAACCCCTGGTTCAAGAAGGAGGTTCGGGCATTGTGCAACATATCACCATGGATCTGTCTGAAGGTGATCTGCATTATGTCGAAGGTCAGAGTATTGGCATCATTCCTGAAGGGACTGACGAAAAAGGCAAACCTCACAAACTGCGTCTCTATTCCATTGCGTCCACCCGTCATGGCGACAACATGGATGATAAGACCGTTTCACTTTGTGTTCGCCAATTAGAATACAAGCATCCTGAAACGGGTGAGACCGTCTACGGGACTTGCTCGACCTATCTCTGCCACATCGAACCCGATGCTGACATCAAGATCACGGGGCCTGTGGGTAAGGAAATGCTGCTGCCTGATGAAGAGGATGCCACCGTCATCATGCTGGCGACGGGAACGGGTATTGCACCTTTCCGGGCCTATTTGTGGCGCATGTTTAAGGACGCTGAGCGCGAAGCTAATCCTGAATATCAGTTTAAGGGTAAGGCCTGGCTCATCTTTGGCGTTCCTTACACTGCCAACATTTTGTACAAGGAAGAATTGGAAGATCTGCAGGCCAAGTATCCTGACAACTTCGAGTTAACCTATGCCATCAGTCGTGAGCAGAAGAACGCTGAGGGCGGCAAGATGTATATCCAAAACCGTGTTGCTGAAAATGCTGCTCGCATTTGGGAGCTCATGCAGAATCCTAAGACTCACACTTATATGTGTGGTCTGAAGGGAATGGAAGACGGCATCGATGAAGCGCTTTCGGCTGAGGCCGAGAAGAACGGCGTTAACTGGGATGATTTCCGTAAGCAGATGAAGAAAGAGCACCGCTGGCACGTAGAAACCTACTAGGGGCTTCCATTTACAGTTAGCCTCAGCATGAAATGCCCGTATTTAGGGTAGTCAAAACCGGAGAAGCCTTCTGGCTTCTCCGGTTTTTGTAATGGCAGACCATCCCCTACCATGAGAGTGACACTGTACGAAAGACAGGGGTAAAAGGTGACGGTCAAACTAGGTCTGTTGGGGTTGGGTACGGTTGGTACAGGGGTGGCAAAAATTTTGCTCGACCCATCAGAGCGACATCCTCTAGTCAGCAAGCTGGAAATGGGGCGGGTGGGCGTGCGATCGCTCGACAAGCCACGTGAAGTCGATATTCCGCCCCATCTCTTGACGACAGATTTGGAAGCTATCGTTGCCGATCCCGATTTGGACATTGTGGTTGAGCTAATTGGCGGATTGGAACCTGCCCGTTCTCTCATTTTGAAGGCCATCCATCAGGGCAAGCACGTGGTTACGGCAAACAAAGCTGTTATTGCTCGCTATGGCGATGAAATCTTTACGGCAGCCAACGACGCCGGCGTCTACGTTTTGCTAGAAGCTGCCGTTGGGGGTGGAATTCCTGTCATTCAGCCATTGAAGCAGGCATTAGGTGTTAACCGCATTCATGCCGTCACGGGGATCGTCAATGGCACAACCAACTACATCCTGACCCGGATGCAGGAAGAAGGCGGTGATTTTGAACCCATTCTCAGAGACGCTCAGGCCCTCGGCTATGCCGAAGCTGATCCCACTGCCGATGTCGATGGTCTAGACGCAGCTGACAAGATTGCCATTCTGGCGTCCCTGGCCTTTGGTGGACGCATTAAACTGTCGGAAGTCTTTTGTGAGGGGATTCGCCAGGTTAGCGCCGCTGATATTGCCTACGCTGAACGACTGGGATTTGTGATCAAGCTGCTGGCGATCGCCCGCCGGGATACCTGCCCCGTCTCCAATGATGTACTAGAGCATCTACAGCTGCGGGTTCACCCTACGTTAGTGCCAAAGCATCATCCTTTGGCTAGCGTCAACGACGTCTATAACGCCATTCTGGTAGAAGGCGACCCCATTGGTCAGGTCATGTTCTTTGGGCCAGGAGCAGGATCAGGACCGACGGCAAGTGCCGTGGTGTCCGACGTTCTGAATATTGCTGGAATGCTGACCTCTCAAGTCGTTGAACCTCAGTCAAAAACCCAAAATCCACTGTTGGCCTGTTCCCATCAGCATTACTGTCAGGTCAGTCCGATGGCCGACATTGTGAGCCGCTTTTATGTCCGGCTGCTGGCAAAAGACCAGCCGGGTGTTATTGGTCAGGTCGGGCTGTCCTTTGGCAACCATGAGGTCAGTATTGAATCCGTCGTGCAGATTGATATGCGCGGCGATATTGCTGAGATTGTGGTGGTAACCCACGAAGTGAAAGAAAGTAACCTGCAAAGCGCTCTGAATGAACTGCGAGGATTTGGTGATATTCAAGCTGTTCCAAGTGTGCTGCGGGTGCTGTAGGGGTTGAATTTGAACACCGTCTTTCCTTACGTAATCTCAGGTTCAGCGCTGTGGACGTGGCGATCGCAGGCAATCGCAGACGCGCAATCGCATCAAATTGATGTCGCTGAAGTGGACTGGCTGCTGCAACAGGTCTGCCAACTGGAGTCGCTGGCTATTCGCTTAGGAACGCTAGCTCACCAATCTGAAGTGCCATCAGCCGTTCCCCTGGCTGAGTTGAGGACCTTATGGCAGCGGCGCATTCGTGACCGTGTTCCCGTCCAGCACCTTGTGGGAAAAACGCAGTGGCGCAATTTCACGTTGCACGTCTCTCCCGCAGTCCTAATCCCCCGTCCTGAAACAGAACTCATCGTTGAGTTGGCGGCAGCAATAGTAGCGCAATCCCCCCAGGCTGAGCAGTTAACGCAGGGTATCTGGGTCGATCTCGGAACGGGCAGCGGTGCGATCGCGCTAGGTTTAGCCGAAGCCTTTCCCCAGGCTGAAATTCTGGCAGTGGATATCAGTGTGGCAGCCCTGGAGATGGCTCAACGGAATGCGAAAGAGAACGGACTGAGCGATCGCATTCAGTTTTTGAATGGATCTTGGTTTGAGCCGTTGTCCCATTTGCGCGGCCAGCTGACAGGCATTGTCTCTAACCCGCCATACATTCCCAACGCCATCATTCCGACCCTGTCTCCTGAAGTTTCTCAGCATGAGCCACTACTAGCGCTAGATGGGGGTGAGGATGGTCTAACTGCCGTTCAGCATCTGATTCAGGAAGCCCCTCAGTATTTGCGCCCAGATGGTCTCTGGATCACTGAATTGATGGCCAATCAAGCTTCTAAAGTTATGACACTACTGGCAGAGACCCATCAATACGTGGCGATTCAAAGTGAGCGCGACCTCGCTGGCATCGAGAGGTTTGTCGTAGCTAGGAAACGCAATATTGAGCTGAAGAAAATGTCCCTAAAGCAAACGGCAGACGGCAGAATTAAGCGCCCTTGTTGAAGTAGCTATACGAGCAGCTTAACTCTTGTTTGGGTTCCCCAATGGCATATCCCTGGGCGAAGTCAATGCCTATGGTTCTCAGTTTTTCGAGAATAGCTTTGTCTTCCACAAACTCGGCGATCGTTTTCATGTCGTGCACAGAAGCAATCCGATGAATAGCCTCGACAATAGTTTGATTTCTAGGACTTTCACCGATAGAGCGCACGAAATTACCGTCAATTTTGACGTAATCGACCGCCTCCAGATGCTTGAGATAGGTAAAAGACGACATGCCTGTTCCGAAATCGTCTAAAGCAAACTGACACCCAATTTCTTTGAGGTTGTTGATGAATGCCTTCGCCGTGTGGAAATTGGAGATGGCACAAGTCTCTGTAATTTCAAAGCATAGCTGTTTCGGATTCACCTGATATTCCTCTAGCTGCGCTCTCAGAAATTGGAGAAAAGTTTCATCGGTAATCGTGCTGCCTGAAATGTTGATCGCGTACATGCGAGAGTCATCTTGCGGCAAACAGGATGTCAGCTCTTGAAAGAATCGACTGATAACCCAGCGATCGACCTCTGCCATCTTGTTGTAGCGCTCTGCCGCAGGAATGAACACATTGGGAGAAATTTTTGTGCCTTCTCGATCTATCATGCGCAGGAGTACCTCATGGTGCCTTTTCTCATGAGTTGAGATCGACTGGATGGGCTGATAGCAGAGAACGAATCGCTCTTCCTCCAGAGCATCTTGAATGTCAATAATCCATTGCCGTTCTTGTCGCTGTTTTGCCAGTTCAGCGTCATTTTTACGATAAACATGCACCCGATTTCGTCCGTTATCTTTAGCTGCATAGCAAGCAACATCTGCATGTCCCAGCACTTCGACTCCGTCCCTCACCTGCGCATTAATTTCGGTGACGCCAGCAGAGCAGCCAACATTAAACGAACGGTTCTTGTGAACAAAGCGGAACTCAAGCAGGGTTTGTCGAATGTCATTGATGACCTTGAGGGCTTGAGCGACGTTGCAATCCATCAGTAGAATGCCAAACTCGTCTCCGCCCAAACGAGCCAGAATATCGGTCTTACGCAATCCACCTTGAATGAGCATAGCGACTTGTTGAAGCAGCTGATCCCCTGCTGAATGTCCGCAGGTGTCGTTGATGACTTTGAATTGGTCAAGGTCCAGATAGCATAGTGAATGAATCGTATTGTCCTGCTGTGCATCAACCACAACTTGACTCAAACGAACTTCAAAGGCTCCCCGATTCATCACGCCCGTCAATGAATCCTGACTAGCTTGTTCAGCCAACTGTCTAGAGAGTTGTCGGGCCTCGGTGACGTCATGAAAAACAATGACTACGCCCGTCAGTTCACCATCAACGTTGAAGATGGGAGCGGCTGAATCTTGAATACCTCGCTCTCGGTTGGTTGCTGAGATGAGCAGTGTGTTGTCAGGAATACCTGATGACTTTCTAGTTTTAATCGCTCGATGGACTGGACTTTCAAGCGGTTCACGAGTGTCGGCATCCACCAGTTTGAGAATTGAAAGGATAGAGTGGCCGTACGCTTCCTCAAGGGTGTATTCGGTCATTTCTTCGGCCTTGGGATTCATGTACTCTACACGCCCTCTTCTATCAGTGGCGATGACAGCATCACCAATTGAGGCCAGCGTTGTATGGGCAAAATCTCTTTCTTTGCTGAGTTGGGTTTCGAGCCGTTTCTGTTCAGTGACGTCGAAAGCGACGCCGCCAACATGACTTTCTCCATGATCATCAACAAACGGAAATTTGTAGACGAGCCAGTGATGCTCTTCTCCGTCTGGAGTGGGGACCATTTCAATTTGCTGGAGCTTTTGCCCCGTGTTGAGCACCTTGATGTCACTGGCCCGTACGGCTCGGGCGATATTTTTAGGTAGCCAGTCAAAGTCAGTTTTGCCATTAATGTCGTCATGGCTGGTCGAGAACATACGGTGCATTTCTCGATTGGTGTAAACGTATTTACCTTCTACATCCTTCATGAACGCAACTGCCGCAGTGTTGTTCATAAAGGCGTGAAATAGATGCTGAGCAACTTCCAGCTTGTCTTCCAGACGTTTGTTTTCAGTTCGGGCTTCGGTGACCATGACGATGCCGCCGATCTCATGGTCATCTTTTGTCCAGGGATAGAGCGCCCACCTCAGATGATCGATGATCCCAGACTGGCGATTAAACGCATCATCTTTGGATGCCACTTCCGCTTCAGAATTTAAAACTTCACCTTTCAAAGCTCTCTGATGATGATCCTTCCAGCGATCAGGTATTTCGGGAAAAACCTCGTAGTGGCAGCGCCCGATGAGACTTGACTGATTCTGAAGGGCATAGTCAGAGATCCAGCGAGGACTGTGTGCGAGATACTTGAGTTCTTGATCTAGAACCGCGATCGCAACGGGAGCCGTTCTAGCTAATAAAAGAGCTGAATCAAACGATAGGTAGTTCACTTTTTAAAGTTACGGTGAAGGAATCTGAACGATCGTTATAGCTCTTCTGTTGATGGCCCTCGAACCGTAATATCCTCAGAATTAAATCCTGGTCATTCCTCTTGATGAAAGGAATATGCGTGATTACGCTCACTCCAAGCCAAAAAATCTAAGGCTAGGGACGGTACCCTTTAGGTATAGTCAGATGACTTGCCGTCCTGTCCTCGTGGAACGGGTAACGGTCATAGCATTCAGGGAATCGCAAAGGTAGGTTACGGTGAAGAACGCTGCTCAGGTTAGCATCAAGCACTTTGTTCGATACGGCTCTCGTGCGATCGCTGTCTGGCCGCACTTCATCAAAAGGAAGGTACTATTGGCAGTGCTTTCAGTCCTCTGGCTAGTCGGGTGTTCACTGCCTCAGGTCAGCGCTGAGTCCCGCCTCTTCTTGCCCCTAGAGGTTGAATTGGTGGACGTTGTGACGCTGCCGAAGCAATCCTTTGAAGGCACGCCTGTTGGCGGACTGTCAGCGATCGCCTATGACAGCAACCGAAATGTGTTTTATGCCGTTTCGGATGACAAGGGTCAGTTGTCGCCGCCACGTTTTTATACCCTTGATATCCAAACGGACTTAAAGAATTCTGAAGCACCCAAAATTCTGTCAGTTGAAGTGCAAGCTGTTACCACCTTGAAAGATTCAACAGGCACTGAGTACCCAATCAATCGTCTTGATTCAGAGGGGATTGTGCTTTCCCCCCGCCAGAGCGTATTTATCTCTAGCGAAGGTTTGGCGGAGGCCCAGTCACCCCCAGCACTCAACGAATATGACCTGGATACAGGGGTCTTGAGAACAGAATTCAGGCTGCCAGACAGATTGATTCCTGAGACGGATGAAGACGGCGTTGAGATCGTCAAAGGCGTTCGCAGCAATCAAGGGCTTGAAGCACTGACACTAGGCTTGTTTTCTAGTGCAGGCGCTTTCGAACCCTTTCGATTGTTTGTGGCAACTGAATCTGCTCTGGCGCAAGATTTCGACCCTAATCCTGAAAATCCGCTGACAAACCGCTTCTTGCACTATCTGATTGGCCCTGATCAATCCACCTTCATTGCGGAGCATGCTTACCCTCTGAGCTTGGAACCGATGGGTGCTGTTAGCAGTGGCCTGACAGAACTGGTGGCAGTTGATCAGGGTGGGCATTTCTTGGCGCTAGAGCGAGTGTATGGAATTCGCGGGTTTGAAATCAAGCTTTTTCAGCTGGCGACTGGAGGAGCAACCGACATTTCTAACCGAGTAGCGCTACCGTCTTTGGCGGGCATCAACCCGATTCGAAAGCAATTAATGTTGGATTTCAATACCCTAGATAGTCCTGTCGAGGCGATCGACAACTTGGAGGGAATGACCCTGGGTCCGCCTTTCTCCGACGGAACCCGTAGCTTATGGCTAATCAGTGACGATAACTTTTCTGACGAACAAACGACTCAGATTTGGCTATTTCGGCTGAAAAATTTGTAATCCAACGAGCCACAAATAGCAAAGCTGACCTGCCCCAAACTGTGAAGGGGAACTGATGAGTTATGAGGTCTTTTTCCTTCGCTCGTAAGTTACAGTATTGCGATCGCGCTCAACCGATTCGCGACCTACTTTTTCTAGGAAAGCTATGTTTAGGGGACATAAAGCTGATAAATTAAGCGGGTATTAGCGAAGTGTTTGATTGATTAATATGAGAGTCCTAGTCATCGGCGGCGACGGTTATTGCGGTTGGGCAACAGCGCTTCATTTGTCTAATCGAGGTTACGAAGTAGGCATTTTTGATAGCCTAGTTCGGCGTCATTGGGATGGACAACTTTGTGTCGACACCCTGACTCCAATTGCCCCTATTCAATCCAGACTTCAGCGCTGGAAAGATTTGACGGGCAAAGATATTGATCTTTTTGTCGGAGATCTCAACGACTATCCCTACCTTGAGAAAGCGCTGCTGCAATTTCAGCCAGATGCAGTTGTGCATTTTGGGGAGCAGCGTTCTGCCCCCTTCTCAATGATTGATCGAGAACATGCCGTCCTGACACAAGCCAATAACGTTATTGGTAATCTCAATCTACTCTACGCCTTGCGGGATCATTTCCCCGACTGTCACCTTGTGAAACTTGGCACGATGGGCGAATATGGCACGCCCAATATTGACATTGAAGAAGGCTACATCACGATTGAGCATAACGGTCGCAAGGATACCCTGCCGTATCCTAAGCAACCCGGTTCCTTTTACCACCTGTCGAAGGTGCACGACTCTCACAACATTCACTTCGCTTGCAAAATTTGGGGACTTCGTGCAACTGACCTCAACCAAGGGGTTGTATACGGCGTGTTGACCGAAGAAACTGGCATGGATGAGCTGTTGATCAACCGTCTGGACTACGATGGCGTGTTTGGTACCGCGCTCAATCGCTTCTGCATTCAGGCTGCCGTGGGCCATCCGTTAACGGTTTACGGCAAAGGCGGGCAGACCCGTGCTTTCCTCGACATTCGCGATACGGTTCGGTGTATTGAAATTGCGGTCAACAACCCTGCCAATTCTGGAGAGTTCCGCGTTTTCAACCAGTTCACTGAGATGTTCAGCGTCAGCGACCTTGCTATGACGGTGAAGAAGGCAGGCAATGCGCTAGGTCTCGATGTTGAGATTAAGAACCTAGACAATCCTCGTGTGGAATCGGAGGATCACTACTTCAACGCTAAGAATACTAGCCTGCTGGATCTAGGCTTACAGCCTCACTATTTGTCCGACTCCCTGATTGATTCGCTTCTTAACTTTGCGATGAAGTACAAAGAACGAGTCGATAAAAGCCAAATTCTTCCTAAGGTACAGTGGCGTCGTTAGGTTTATTGCTTAGCAACCGCTAGCTGCAGGAAGGTTGAGCCTAATGGGTGCATCAGGTTTATGCCGATCATCGGAACATTCTAGTGACCTTCTTTGCCCTTCAGGCGGGTGCTTGATTTCTTGGCTCGATGATTTTTGCCCTAAGTCTCCAATTTGCGTCCTAGCCTCCGGTCATGGCCCATGCGTATTGCCCTGTTTACTGAAACCTTTTTGCCCAAAGTCGATGGCATTGTTACTCGCCTGAAGCATACAGTCGAGCACCTGCAGCGGCTTGACGACGATGTCATGGTGTTTTGTCCTGAAGGAGGATTGACGAGCTATAAGGGTGCTCAAATTCACGGTGTGTCTGGGTTAGCTTTTCCCCTCTATCCAGAACTCAAGTTAGCGCTACCTCGACCTTCGATTGGTGAAGCTCTAGAGGCGTTTCGTCCCGATCTGATTCATATTGTGAATCCGGCAGTATTGGGACTAGCGGGATTGTTTTATGCCAAGACCTTGGACATTCCCTTGATGGCCTCTTATCACACCCATCTGCCTAAGTATCTGGAGCACTATGGTTTGGGAATGCTCGAAGGGGTCATGTGGGAGCTAGTGAAAGCTGTGCATAACCAAGCTCGGGTGAATCTAGTAACCTCCACTGCCATGCAACAGGAACTGAGTGAGCACGGCGTTGAGCGGGTTCAAGTTTGGCAACGAGGCGTGGATACGGAACTCTTTTGCCCTGAACTAGCCAGTCGTGAAATGCGCGATCGCCTCACCCAAGGTCATCCAGATGCACCCCTGCTGCTCTATATCGGTCGTCTTTCTGCCGAGAAGGAAATTGATCGCATCAAGCCCGTTTTGGAAGCGATTCCAGATGCTCGCCTAGCTTTGGTGGGTGACGGTCCGAATCGGGAGCAGCTCGAAAAGCATTTTATGGGTACCCACACTCACTTTGTGGGCTACCTAGCTGGTGAGGAACTGGCCTCAGCCTATGCCTCTGCTGACGTGTTTGTTTTTCCCTCGCGGACGGAGACCTTAGGATTAGTGCTCTTGGAAGCAATGGCGGCAGGGTGTCCTGTGGTCGCTGCTGACGCTGGGGGCATTCCTGACATCGTGACCGATGGCGAAAATGGCTATTTGTTTGATCCGAAGGACGATTATGGGGCGATCGCGGCAGCTCAGCGCTTGTTCAATCGGGGTGCTGAACGCGAGTTAATGCGTCGCAATGCTCGGATTGAAGCTGAGAAATGGGGTTGGAATGCAGCAACTCAGCAGCTACAGCAGTTTTATAGCAGGATTTTGGACGTGGACTCCATGCCGTCCGCAGCTTGAGTGAGCATGATATAGCCATCGTCAGGATTGTTAAGACAAGACGGCAAACCATTTGGCTATTGCGCTAAGCACCTCTGGATGCGACTAAGTGCATTAGCTTCAATAGTTAATGCCACGGCTGGATACTATAAGTGGCTATGCGTCAATCCTGAAGGCATTGAGGATTAGTACAAATGTTGCTACCTTGGTATGACTCAAGCGAAGGAGTGACATGGCGCAGAGTCTACTGTGGGGGCTGTTGGGACTGGTTTTAGGAAGCGCGATCGCCACCTTGCTATTCCAAGCCCGCATCCAAACCATTCGAGAGCGGGCCAAAGCAGACGTGGTTGCTGACCGAGCCAGCGCTTATGAACGGCTACAGCAGCAGGAGCGGCAAATTCAAGAGTTGCGCACCACAGTTCAAGAGCGAGAGAAGCGGATTGAAACTACCCAGGACACGCTGCGACAGGAAGCAACCCTACGGGCAACGGCAGAAGCTCAGCTAGATCAGGTCTTTCAGGTAAGGCAGCAGCTTCAGGAACGGGACGCTCAACTGCACGAGTTGCAACAGTCTTACCTAACTGCGCGATCTCACCTCACTGAGGTCCAAACGCGATTGCAACAAGAACAAGCCCTGACTCAGGAAAAACAAGCGCTGCTGGATCAAGCCCAACAGCGACTCACCGATACCTTCAAAGCCCTCTCCACCGATGCGCTACAGCAAAATGCTCAATCTTTCATGCAGCTGGCAGAAGGCATTCTGTCTAAATTTCAAACTCAAGCGCAGGGAGATTTGGGTCAGCGACAAGCGGCTATTTCAGCTTTGGTGCAGCCACTGCACACATCTCTGCAGCAGGTCAGCACCCATTTGAAGCACTTAGAAACAGCCCGCACGGCTGCCTACAGCACCCTGACAGAGCAGGTGAAGTCTCTTGCCGTGGCCCAAACGCAACTACAAGGCGAGACAGCTAATTTAGTGAAGGCGCTGCGATCGCCTACGGTGCGAGGCCGCTGGGGCGAAATTCAGCTTCAGCGTGTAGTCGAAATCGCGGGCATGGTGGAGCACTGCGACTTCTTTCAGCAGGCAACCGTTGAAACCGAGCAGGGGCGGCTCAGACCTGACATGCTGATCCAACTCCCTAATCAGCGTCATATTATTGTGGATTCCAAAGCCCCCCTGCAAGCGTATTTGGACGCCTTGGAAGCTACCACTGAGCAGGAAAAGCGCGATCGCCTACAGCATCACGCCCGCCAGATCCGCACCCACCTGACCCAGCTTGGCAGCAAAGGGTATTGGGATCAGTTTCAGTCGGCGCCTGAGTTTGTTGTACTATTTCTGCCCGGCGAGACGTTCTTCAGTGCCGCTCTAGAGCAAGATCCGGGACTGATTGAATTTGGTGTGGAACAGCGAGTCATCCTCGCAACGCCCACTACGCTGATCGCCTTGCTGAAAGCTGTTGCTTATGGTTGGCGACAGGAAAAGCTCGCAGAGAATGCTGAGCAGATCAGCACTCTGGGCAAAGAAATGTACGATCGCACCTATACGCTCGTGAGCCATCTCGGTAAACTGCGACGAGGATTAGACAGTAGCGTAGACGCTTTCAATAAAGTAGTCGGCTCTTTAGAATCTCGTGTTCTCGTCACAGCCCGCAAATTCAAAGATTTAGGGGCTGTTTCGGGCGATGAATTGGCGTCTGTGGAAGCGCTGGATAGAACGCCGCGATCGCTGACGACAGGGGAGCTGAGGCACGACACACCGTTGGATACCGAAGAGTAAGGTTGATAGGTCTTCATGCCGAAATTCCTTGTCCCGAGAAAAGTCTTGACAAGTGACAAAAGTTGAGGCAATCCCCAAGAGAGTGTTAAAGGTTTGCTGGTTTCCAAAATTTAGGCTCACAATGACGCTAGCGCTGAAGCAATAGGGTTCATGCATTGCAAGAGCATGCGACAGCGCACCGTTCTGACGCAAAACTAACAACTGCCTATGCGCCCAATTCGCACTTTCAACGTAACTCCTTCCTTACCTCCTCGGTTAGAGGGTCTCAGAAAGCTGGCCTATAACCTCCAGTGGGATTGGGATGTCGATACAGTTGATCTTTTTCGGCGTCTCGATCCTGACCTGTGGGAATCCAGCCGTTACAATCCGGTTTTAATGCTGGGGACGATTAGTCAACAGCGACTGCAGGAAGTAGCAGAAGATGAAGGCTTCATTGCCCAGACGGATCGTGCACTCCAGCGCATGGAAGATTACCTGCGAGAAAGGACTTGGTATCACAAGAACCGTCCTCAGCCAGTAGGTGGCGAATGTTACGCCTACTTCTCGATGGAATTTGGCCTCACCTCCTGTATGCCTGTTTATTCAGGAGGACTAGGGGTCTTGGCTGGGGACCATTTGAAATCCGCCAGTGATTTAGGATTGCCGCTAGTGGCAGTCGGACTGCTCTATCAGGAAGGATATTTCGCTCAATATCTAAATGCTGATGGCTGGCAGCAAGAGCGCTATCCGGTCAATGACTTCTACAACATGCCGCTACAGCTAGAGCGGGATGACAATGGATCTGAGATTCGCATTGCCGTAGACTACCCGGGGCGGACCGTTTACGCTCGGATCTGGCGGGTTCAGGTTGGTACTGTGCCGCTGTATCTGCTGGATACGAACATCGAATCCAATAGCCAGTACGACCAAGATATCTGCGATCGCCTCTACGGTGGCGATATTGACATGCGGATTCACCAAGAGATTATGCTGGGCATTGGCGGCGTGCGGATGCTGGAAGCCTTGGGCTTGCAGCCAACGGCCTATCACATGAACGAAGGTCACTCTGCTTTCTTGGCCCTTGAGCGCATTCGCATGCTGATGCAGTACAAAGGGCTGTCTTTCCCTGAAGCCTTCCAAGTTGCGGCTTCGAGTCAGGTCTTTACGACTCACACACCTGTGCCAGCGGGGATCGATCTGTTCGGGGCAGACAAGATTCTCTACTACTTAGGGCACTATGCCCGCAGCTTTGGTCTCTCCGACGATCAGTTTCTGGCCCTAGGTCGAGGGGATACTGGCGACTTGTCAACACCGTTCAGCATGGCGGTGCTAGCCATCAGAACTGCCAGTTTCGTGAATGGCGTCAGTAAGCTCCACGGGGCAGTATCTCGGGAAATGTTTGGTCTGCTGTGGCAAGCTCTCCCCTTGTCGGAAGTGCCTATCACGTCCATCACTAACGGAGTTCATGCCAGAAGCTGTGTAGCTAAGCCCACTCAAGAGCTTTTTGATCGCTATCTAGGACCGAATTGGTCACAAGCCGGATCTAAAGATCCGCTATGGGAACGAGTGAAATCTATTCCTGATGAGGAAATGTGGCGCAACCATGAGCTGTGCCGCTCCCAGCTCGTCAAATATGTCCGCAATCGACTGAAGCAGAGCTTGGTTAATCGAGATGCCCCGCCGCATGAAATTATGAAGGCTGAGGAAGTACTCGATCCGTCTGTGCTGACTATCGGATTTGCCCGACGATTTGCGACGTATAAGCGAGCAACGCTCTTCCTCAGAGACTTGGAACGGATTCGCCAAATCATCACAGGCAGTGGCAAGCTCAATCGTCGAGTCCAGTTTGTCATCGCCGGTAAGGCACACCCCAGGGACATTCCTGGAAAAGAGCTGATTCGCAGCATTATTCACTTTACCCGTGATGAAGGTCTCGACAGTTCAATCGTCTTTGTGCCCAACTACGACATTCATACGTCTCGGGCGATGGTTGCCGGAGCTGATGTCTGGTTGAACAATCCTCGTCGTCCTCGCGAAGCCTCAGGCACCAGTGGCATGAAGGCAGCGATGAACGGCGTGCTGAATCTTAGCGTCCTAGACGGCTGGTGGGATGAGGCAGACTATGTGAAAACAGGCTGGGCGATTGGCTCTGGTGAAGAGTACGACAATCCCAACTATCAGGATGATGTAGAGGCCAATGCGCTCTATGAACTGATTGAGAAGGAAGTTGTGCCGCTGTTCTACGATCGCGATGAAAATGATGTTCCTCGCGGTTGGGTCAGCAAGATGAAGGACGCCATCTATCTGAACACGCCAACCTTCAATACGGCTCGCATGGTCAAGGAGTATGCCCGCCGGGCCTACTTCACCACCAGCGATCGCCTACAGCAGCTCATCACCAACCAGTATGAGCCTGCCAGGGAGTTAGCAGCCTGGAACAATCGCCTGCACGAGCACTGGTACGCCATCAAGATCGACTCCATCAATATCGCCGAGCCGACTGATTTGCAGGTGAATCAAACGTTTGAGGTCAAGGCTGACATCAATTTGGGGCAGCTAACCCCTGAGGATGTCCAGGTTGAGCTTTATCAGGGCACGGTGCAAGTCGATGGCGAAATGCACAGCGGCGTTGCTATTCCAATGACCTATGAAGGGGACAGCGGTCAAGGTCAAAGTCGCTATGGCGGCACTCTGCAATATTCCAAGAGTGGCTTGCAGGGGTTGTCTTTGCGAATTCTGCCGAAGCATCGCTACCTCAATAGCTCACTAGATCCCGGACTGATTCTGTGGGCACAGCCCGATGAAGTTCAGGTCTCGGTAGGCGAACAGGTCCCTAGCCCACTGCCTATCGCAGAACCAGCAGCGATCGCTAAATAACGGTCGGCAGCACTTTAAAGCTTGTCCGACACTCGACTCAAAGAGCAGGTAGCTTGATAAGAATTTTCTTCTTAAGGGCTGCACCTGCTCTTTTTGCGTATGAATGCCTTAAAATTTCCAATAATTCACTATCAAAAGTCCACCGCTGCCATTTTCAGGGGGCCGCGATGCAAGTTCTCCACGGTACTTGGATACCCCAATCAACAACCGATTTTCTGCAGACGGGTACCTTTTGTCTCTGGGTAGAGACCGATCAAAAAAGTCGTCGCCGTCGAGCAGGACATCCTTACCATCTGTTCGAGCCTGAGTTGGTTCCTCTGCTGGAGGGTGAACTAGGCATTCAACCAAAAGGACGATGGCAGTTAAAGGATTTTATTGCCCCACGTTTGTTCCTATTGCCCACGGTAGAGGAACAGCCACTGCCCTCTTTGGAGATGTCTCGCTACCTAGAAACAGAGACTCCAGATTCCTTCGACTGGCAGTTTTGGCAAATTGATTGCTTTTCTATTAGCGACAATGCCAGCTTAATTAGTACGCTGAATGACCTGCATTTTTTAGCTTTTTATAACTTGGCGGATGTTCAGCTAGGGGCTGATCTGCTGTTTTGGTATCACTATACCCAGGCGTTCAAACAGGTCATTTTACGGGACCAATATATCCCGGCGCTGAAGTACCGCAGCCTATCTACTGCTCAATCAACGACAGCTAAGACGAAAACTCGTTCCAAAAAGGCGTCCTCCCGAGCCACTTCCAGCCGTTCTAAATCAGCTAGCGACAAGTTTGAAATCTATGCCGGTTGGGAAATTGCCGGCGATCGCTACGAAAATGATCTGCAAGCCTACAGCGAATATATGCCCTATCTCTGCGTTGCGGGCTTTGATACACCACCTGATGATCTCCAACTCTTTGACCGCAAAACTCTGCTGCGCCATTTTTCAGAATGTTGGATGAATGCTTTAATCAAGCAAACATACCTGCCGCAGTCGTATTGCAAGCGGATTGAAGGGTCCCTCATTGAGGTTTGCCTACAACAAAGCCCCCAGTATCCGTGGGTAGGCAACGGTTCATCCCTAGAAAACTATCAGCGATGGCAGGCATGGCGCGATCGCATCAGCCGCTCAGAAACTGCGGCTCCCTTTCATATTGCCTTCAAGCTAGAGGAACCTGCTAAACCAGAAGACGCTTGGCAAATTCTCTTCTACGTAGCGCCTAAGCATGATCCCTCTTTGCAAATAGCCCTGCTGGACTTTTGGCGACTGCGGGGGAGCAAACAACAAGAACTACAAAAACAGTTTGGCGATGAATTTGAGCAGCACTTGCTCATGAATCTAGGTTACGCCGCTCGGATTTATCCTGGTTTTTGGGATGGTTTAGAAACCGATGAACCCGTTGGCATTTCCGTCAACCTGGATACGGCTTTCAACTTCCTCAAGGAAGCGGCCTGGGTGTTGGAAGATGCCGGCTACAAAGTCATCGTGCCAGCCTGGTGGACACCCAAAGGTCGCAAACGCGCCAAGGTACGGTTAAAAGCACAAGGCAAGTCGCTCGGCGGCAATGACAAAAGTAAGAGCTACTTCTCGTTTGAAACCCTGGTGCAGTACCAGTACGAGTTGTCTATTGGGGATAAGCCGGTTACCGAGCAGGAGTGGCAAGAACTGGTAGAGGCGAAATCGCCGCTGGTGAAATTTCGCGGACAGTGGATGGAGCTAGACCAGGACAAAATGCAGGAAATGCTGAAGTTCTGGAAACAGCAGCAGGCTGAGAATCCTGAAATGTCGCTGCTGGAATTTATGAAGCTAGCAGCGGCTGAAGACGAAAATAACCTAGAGGTGGAGTTCGATCGCCAAGATACGCTAGCCACCATGCTGACGCAGCTCAACGACAAAACGTGCCTGCATGTTTCAGAGGACCCCGCTCAGTTTGAGGGGACGCTGCGGGAATATCAGAAACGCGGTCTTTCCTGGCTGCAATATTTAGAAAACCTGGGGCTAAACGGCTGTCTGGCCGACGATATGGGGTTGGGAAAAACGGTTCAAGTCATTGCTCGTTTGGTGCAGGAGCGCGAACTGGCGACTGAGGCTGGAATCAAAAACATTCCCCCAACACTGCTCATTGCCCCAACTTCTGTTTTGGGGAACTGGCGACACGAAATTGAAAAATTTTCGCCTGGTCTACAAGCGATTGTGCACCATGGCAGCGATCGCGCCAAAGAAGCCAAAGACTTCAAAGCTATGTGTCGTGGCAACGATATCGTCATTACCTCCTTCACCCTGGCCCGCAAAGATGCCAAATTGCTCAACTTAGTCAACTGGCATCGCATTGTGCTGGACGAAGCCCAAAACATTAAAAATCCTAAAACAGCCCAGACCAAAGCCATCCTCAAGCTGGAAGCCAATCACCGCCTAGCACTGACTGGAACCCCCGTAGAGAACCGACTGCTCGATCTCTGGTCCATCTTCAACTTTTTGAATCCGGGCTACCTCGGTACTCAAGCACAGTTTCGCAAACAGTTTGAAGTGCCGATTCAAAAAGACAACAGCCCTACCCGCTCTGCAACCCTCAAGAAGCTGGTGGAGCCGTTCATTCTGCGACGGGTCAAAACTGACCAGTCCATCATCAAAGACTTGCCCGACAAGGTGGAACAAAAGCTATTTTGCAACCTCACGAAGGAGCAGGCTTCCCTCTATGAAGCGGTTCTTAAGGACGTTACAGAACAGCTTAATGACTCTGAGGGGATTCAGCGCAAAGGATTAATTCTGGCAACGCTGACGAAGCTCAAGCAAATCTGCAATCACCCCCGTCAGTTTTTGCAAGACGAGAGTGAGTTTGCGCCGGAGCGATCACACAAACTCAGCCGTCTCTCCGAAATGCTGGAAGAGGTGGTCGAGGAAGGCGAAAGCGCTTTGGTCTTCAGCCAGTTTCGCGAAATCGGTGATGCCCTCGAAAATCACCTGCGCCATACCCGTCACTACAAAACCCACTACATCCACGGCGGCACTAACCGCAAAAAGCGCGAGCAAATGATCGCCGATTTCCAAGATCCCGATTCAGATCCCGCCATTTTTGTTCTGTCGCTCAAAGCCGCCGGTGTCGGTATCACCCTGACCAAAGCCAACCACGTTTTCCACTTCGATCGCTGGTGGAATCCTGCTGTTGAAGATCAGGCCACGGACCGCGCCTTTCGTATCGGCCAGAAGAAAAATGTCTTCGTCCACAAGTTCGTCACGATGGGGACCCTGGAAGAACGCATTGACCAGATGATTGAAGACAAGAAAAAACTGGCAGGGGCGATCGTCGGCTCTGATGAATCCTGGCTCACTGAACTCGACAACGACGCCTTCAAAGAACTAATCGCTCTCAACAAAAGTGCCATCCTGGAATAGAAACCTCTCCTACTCCCATGACGACTGTGCCCTCTCATTCACCCTCTACGCCCCTCTACGATCGCGACTACGCAGCGTGGCTATCCCAGACAGCCTTACTACTGCGAGAAGGCAAGCTAGAAGCCGTCGATATTGTCAACCTGGTCGAAGAACTCGAAGACATGGGGCGCAGCGAAAAACGAGCACTTGAAAGCAACTTAGAAATCCTCCTGCGGCACTTGCTGAAGTATCAGTACCAGCCAGATCTCCGCTCCAACAGTTGGCGATTCACCCTTCTGGAACACCGCGATCGCATCCTCAAATCTTTCCGTGACAGCCCTAGCCTCAAACTCTATTTCAGCCAGATTTTTGCCGAAGCTTATTGCCGCTCTCGTCAGAAAGCTGCTGTTGAAACAGGGCTGCCGATTGAGACTTTTCCCAATGTTTGCCCCTTTGCTCCCGAAGCCGTTTTAGATACAGCGTTTTTGCCTGCCTGAATCTGCCTGCCTGACCCTGACCGACTGACTTTATTTGACCCAAAAGTGTTATGGAGTAAATTGCAATGGCTAAATTTGGACGAACTTGGTGGGGACAGAAATTCATTGAAGCGATTGAGAAACTGACCGATCCTGGTCGCCTCAGTCGAGGACGCTCCTACGCTAGCCCCTCCCGCATCCTCAGCTTCAATCTGGAAGACAGCACAGTCACGGCTCAGATTCGCGGCAACGTTAATCCCTACTTCGGCGTTTATGAAGAACCGCGTTATCACACCGTGATTGACTTTGAGCCGATCAGTCGAGCTAAGTGGGCTGCTGCGATCGCCCTCATTGGGTCCAAAGCCAGCCTCATTTCTCGCCTGCTCCTCAACGAAATTCCTGAAAACATCGAAGACAGCTTTGCCACGCTAGGACTACACCTGCTGCCCGCCAAGAAAGGCGATTTCCATACCCAGTGCTCCTGCCCAGACTGGAGCAATCCCTGCAAACACGTCGCTGGCCTCTACTATCGCATTGCCGAGGAAGTTGATCGCGACCCGTTTTTGCTTTTTCAGCTCCGTGGTCTCTCCCGCGATCAGCTCCAAGCCGAACTTGCCAAAACGCCCCTCGGTCAAGCCCTCTCCGCAGAACTCGCCGCCCAACGAAAGCCCCCAACGCCTGTAGACAGCTATTTCACTCGACCCGAACTGCAATCAGCACCAGAGTTGAGCTTGAAAACATTTTGGCAAGGGGAAAAACGACTGCCCCAAACCGTTGAAGCCGTTTCACCATCGCCCGTCTCAGCCGTGCTGGTCAAAAAGCAAGGCGACTTCCCCGAATTCTGGCACCGAGACAACTCCTTCATTGAAGCAATGGAAGGACTGTATGGCTACGTTAAGAGCAAGAATGCCAAGAAGCTCTAATCGCTTGGCTAAGCGCTCGGTATGATGAGTGTGGTTTCTGGGAAAGAGTGGGTATGGTTAGCGATCGCTACGCGGAGTTCATCACAGTCTCTCGAAACTTAGAGAACTTTCCTCTATTAGCAGCAGAGGACATCGAGAGATTCCGGGTTCCCTACGGACAGCGTGTGCTGGCTCGACTGCGAGGCGACATTTTGTCAGTCGGAGACGCCGGTAAAGTCATTTTCACGGGGCACCGAGGGTGCGGCAAGTCTACTTTGCTGGCGCAACTGCCTCGATTAATGCGAGAGGACGACCTCTTCGTCTCCTTCTTCTCCATTGCTGACATGGTAGAAATGTCAGACGTGAACCATATCAATATCCTGTACGCTATTGCGCTGAAGCTGCTGAGTCAGGCAACGAAGCAACGAATTCCCATTACCGAGAACACCAAAAATACCCTCATCAACTGGTTTACTCAGACCAAGTCTCGGACTTACATAGACCAACTTAACCAAGCCATGTCTGCGGGAATAGACTTCTTTAATTTTTTTACAGGGAAGTTGCAGAAGGAAAGCGTTTTTCGAGAAGAAATCAAAGAAACCTACGAGCGCAGCGTCTCAGACTTATCCCGGCAGATTGACCTAATTGCAGCAGCCATCTTTTCGGCAACTCGAAAGAAGGTCCTCGTCATCATTGATGACCTGGATAAGCTAGACCTGCCCGTAGTGAGGTCCATTTTTCAGGAAAATGTCAACGCACTGTTTTCACCCAATGTCCGGGTTGTCTTCACGATCCCGATTTCGGTGATTCGCGAACCCCAGATTTATGCGGCGCTGGCGGCCAGAAGCAACGTTATCCTGCTACCCGTGATGAAGTTCTTTCCGAAGGAGAAAGCTCACCAGACAGAGCGCGTTCCTATTCAGTCCAATGTTGAGATGTTGGAACGAATTCTGGAGAAGCGAATTCCAGCGCACCTAATTGAACCTGACATGGTGCGGCAAATTGTATTGCTAAGCGGCGGCGTCCTCCGCGAACTGGTTCGTCTTTGTCGAGAATGCTGTCGGGAGTGCCTACTGGTCATAGACCTGGAGCCTGAAACAACTGACGTTAAAATTAACGACGACATTTTGACCGAAGCAGTCAAGTCTCTGCGGAACCAGTATGCACGGCCTATCGGCACCAATCGCTATGCAATGCTGGCGCAGACGTATGAAAATTTTGCCCCGCCGGATGCCGAGAGCGAAGAGTTTTTGGAACTCCTGCACGGGCTGTATGTGTTGGAATATGAGAATGCCGACCTGTGGTATGACCTGCATCCCCTCGTTGCCGACATCCTGCGACGCAAGCAGCTGATTTAATCCGCCCATGTCCTTACCCGATCTTGACGCTGGTAACCGACGCGAATTCCGTAAGCTGGTGCTCACCCTTCAGGCCAACATCCAGCGGCTCGATTTGGTGTTGGCCATTTGTGATGACCGCAACCTGCAAGCCCAGCTCATCACTGCCTACGAAACCAAACTTGCTGAGGCCGACATTACTCCCCTCCGCGTCCGCCTTAGCCATAAGCGGCCCAGCCTCCGTGCCGCTTTAGTAGACCTCACTGAACAAGAGCCGATTTTGCAAAGAGACCCTGCCATTGTCACCGTTCTCAACGCGGGAGAACTCCTTGGCGTTCGCCTCACCGATGACAAGTCTGAGCAGGAACGCTTTTTCTTTTCCCTTCAGTGGACGCGGGAAGCTCTGCGGCAGTTCAACTTTCCCATCGTGCTGTGGCTGCCCGACAGCATCGCCACTCGCCTCGCCCAGCAGGCTCCCGACTTTTGGAGCTGGCGCAGCGGCGTGTTTGAATTCACCACCCCTCCTCCCGCCCCCGCCATCACCGCCCCTCACCTTGCCCCCCAGCCCCTCCAGTCAGAAACAGACCACACCGATAGCGACAGTCAAATCCCCATCGCCGACCTGCAACAGCAAGTCGCCGCCATTGAAGAAACCTCCCCCCACTCGCCCCTGCTGACTACTCTCCACAACACCTTGGGCGACGCCTACCAGCGTCAGTACGATTATCAAGCCGCGCTAGAACAGTACAAAAAAGCCCAAACCCTAGCCCAAACTCACCAAGATCTCCCCAACCAAGCTCGCGCCCTCCATAATTTGGGAGATACGCTGCGTGCCCACGGCCGTCCCCCCCAGGCAATCAGCTATTACGAACAGGCACTCGCCCTTTACCGCCAGCTTGAAGACCATCATGGAGAAGCCGCAACGCTCAATCAGCTTGGAAATGCGTACTTTGCTCTGGGTCAGTATCAGCAGGCGATTGACTTTCATCAGCAGTCTTTAGAGATTAAGCACGAGATGGGCGATCGCCGTGGCGAAGCCTATTCCCTCGGCAATTTGGGCAGTGCGTATCTTTCGCTCGGCCAATACCGGCAGGCGATTGACTTTTACCAGCTGTCTTTAGAGATTACACGCGAGATGGGTGATCGCCGTGGCGAAGCCTATTCCCTTGGCAATTTAGGTCTTGCATATCGTTCACTAGGTCAGTATCAGCAGGCGATTGACTTTTACCAGCAGTCTTTAGAGATTACACGCGAGATGGGCGATCGCCGTGGCGAAGCCTATTCCCTTGGCAATTTGGGGATTGCGTACCATTCACTAGGTCAATATCAGCAGGCGATTGACTTTTACCAGCAGTCTTTAGAGATTGCGCGTGAGATGGGCGATCGCCGTGGCGAAGCCTATTCCCTTGGCAATTTGGGGATTGCGTACGATGCGCTAGGCCAGTATCAGCGGGCGGTTGACTTTTACCAGCAGTCTTTGGAGATTAAGCGTGAGATAAGCGATCGCCGTGGCGAAGCCAATGCCCTTGGCAATTTGGGGATTGCGTACCATTCGCTAGGTCAGTATCAGCAGGCGATCAACTTTCAACAGCAGTCTTTAGAGATTGCGCGAGAGATTGGCGATCGCCGTGGCGAAGCAACCTCCCTATTCAACAAGGGGAATGCGTTGGCGAAGCTGGGTAAGAAATGGGAAGCACAGTCATGCTACGAAGCGGCACGGGCTTTGTATGAAGAACTAGACTTACCTAAAGAAGTCGAAAGATGCGACGCAGCCATTAGCAATTTGGGGGAAACGGGTGGTGGTTGAGCCAAAGCGTGCACCGCCCATCGGCCAAGCTGCTTCAGCCACTCCCGGTGGGCCTGAAAGCTCAAGAACTTCTGACGAATCAAGTTCATCATCAAGGGGACAAAAAGTACCTGTATGGGTTTGGTTCTTACTGGCATTGGGAATAGCCGTATTGGTCGGGTTGATGTTGTCACGATGATGAAAGGGGCGCTGCTGATCAGCAGTAATGATTAGCTCCTCTTCACCACGAAGTCATTGCTTGAAATCCCCCAACTTGCTTCTAAAACTTAGGCTGTACAAACGATAGAGCAACTTATGCCTAACGGATAGGAGAATAGAAGGGGGATGGGTGAGAACGACCTATCCGAGAGAATAGTCTGTGTGTGCTTCTACAATAGCAATAGGGCAACTTGGGAGGGTCACCATGTCTACAGACCAAGCAATGGGTAAAATTCTCACCACACTCACTATCACCAACCGAGCCGATCAGATTCTTGCCTCCAGACAAGTCATACCAACTGACGAGATCCGCTCTGTCACCCTCAATAACGTTCTAGTGGACACTGGAGCTACAACTTTATGTCTCTCTGCTGAAGCGATCAAGCAACTCGGGTTAGAGCTTCTTAAAGAAGTCGATGTTGCTACTGCGGCTGGTTTTAGTAAAGCTCGAATTTTTCAGGATGCTCGTATTTCTCTGATGGGACGTGAAGGTACGTTCGAGTGCTTAGAACTGCCAGGTGGGCAGGATGCTTTATTAGGCGTCATTCCTCTAGAAGCACTTGGTATTGAGTTGGATTTACGGAATCAGAATCTCAAAGTATTGCCGGAAGAATCGATTGAGACTTATCTCACAATCCTCTAACTGAATGCAGATGTTTGGGGCGATCGCGTTTGTGCTGGAATAGACATCAAAGGCCCGGTGGGGCTGACGGCAGGACAGAAAACGACATTGACAAGGCCGAGGGATAAGGGCAGAAGTCAGAAAAGGGGTGAAGGGAGAGTTCGTTATTTTAAGTTTTGAATTTTAAGTCGGGTAAGTGCTGACGATGATTGCAAAAGCTAGCCTAAAGTGTGGTGAATTGTAGAGCGATCGCCACCAAGATTGGCCCGACCACCAACGCTGGCAAAAACGACGCGACGCGAATTTTGGCGACTTCCAGTAGGCTAAATCCTAAGCCGATGATCATCATGCCGCCGATGCCCGTCGCGACGAGGACATGGGGATCGGTGGTGGGGTCGGTGATGACGGCGGCAAGGGTGCCCGCCAGGAGAGAGAGGCCACCCTGCACAACGAGTATCGTGAGGGCTGAAAAGCCGACCCCGATGCCATAGGTGCCCGTAAAGGCAACGGAGGCGAGGCCGTCCATGGTGGCTTTCAGCGTTAGCAATGTGTTGTCCCCCGACAAGCCGTTGTTGAGGCTGCCGACGATGGTCATGGGGCCAATGCAAAACAGCAGGCTAGCGGCTACAAATCCCTCTGTAAACTTGCCGCCACCCTGCACCTGAGCCTTTAACGTATCGCCGATCGCAACCAGTCGCTTCTCAATCTGCCACCACTCGCCCAGCAGGCCTCCGAGGACTAATGCCAGCAGCCCTAAGATGACGCCATCCACCCGTCCTGTTTCGGCTTCAAACAGGCTCCGCGACATCGCAAACCCGATCACCAGCGTCAGTAATCCCACGGCCTGAGTAATAATCTGCTGCATCGCAACAGGCAAGCGATGTCGGAGCAGCAGCCCAAACCCCGTCCCTACCAGAACAGTCGCCACGTTAATCCAGGTGCCACTGGTGCGTGCCCAAAAATCCAACATGCCATCCACGAAATAAAAAAACCTTCCCCTTTGACAATACTGGGGAAGGCGATCGCACCACTAAACTTGGGGGCGCATTCTGGGCAACGATGCGCCCTACGACAACATACTCTCTAGCAAACGATCAGATCGCCGCCACAGCTCTTCCCACCAAGGGTTCGAACCCCCTTCGCTGAGGTCTGGTAGCTTGCTCCGGATGTTGTCAATATCCCATCCTGTCAGCCGTGCTAGCGTTTGGGCTTCCTCCTCAAAGCGAGAGGGCAGCGATCGCTGATACTCCTCGGCAGCAGGACACGTCGCTTCGCCCGTGTAGGGATGCTGCAAAATATATCGTCCCTGGAAAAACTCTTGATTGTTCGTTTGCTGAAATGCCAGGTCTTCAGGAAACTTGCTGCGGGTATATCGAACATGGAGTCGCGTGATGAACACGTTGGTATCCCAAGGAGAGGTATTGGGCCGCACCCAAAAGACACCCGCCTGTCGCAATTCCTCGGGCGTTAGCGGGTCAGCCGAGCAGGGATCGCAGCCGCGCATATCCCAGGCATATTCCAGAAACGCGACTTCGCGATCTTGTTGCTCGTAGCTGCGATCGAACATGGCTTTGTAAAAGTCACCAAATTCGTCTTCTACAAAGGTCGGAATTCGAGCATCCGAAGGAATTTTAACGGTGCGGTAGTTCGTCAATTCCACTTGTCCATCCGGAGACAACAGATAAACTACCAAATCCTGGGCGCTCTGAGCATTCATCATGCCCAGACGAATTGGCAGCATGAAGCGCGGTGATTCGTAAGCAATCTGAAGGGGACGCAATTGCTGAAACTCAGATTGCTCGAACTCCTCCAGGTTCACCCTAGCAACGAAAAATTTAAGGCCCTGACGGATGTAAGGCTGCAATAGATCACTGGCTCCCTGCGGAATCTGATAATCGTTCTGAATCAGCCAAGTCTCTAAACCGTCTGACTCCTCAGCACTGAGAATAACGATGTCGTACTCACCAACAGCAAACTCGGCCTCCACCGTGACGCCTAGCGCCTCTGCGCTAGCGCCGCGAGCAGCGGGAGCGGCAGCTGCCTGCGGCAGTGCCCTATCTTCGTAGAGAACTATCGGGTCGCAAGGATCAGGGTCGAAGTATTCCACTAAGCGCGGAGCACTGAAGTCATCGAGTCGCTCCACAATGGCCGGGTCGCCCACGTTGACCTGACCTTCCTGCAACACAGTAGGAACAGGTACGACCATGGCAAAGTCAGCCACCTCTCCCTGATAGTCGTTGGCCATTGTGAGAACAGTGCGATCGCCTCGTCGCGCAATAATGACCTGCGAGGCTTCGTTATATAAGCTTGTGTCTGCTTTAGCCACATAGAAACCGCAAAAGGCTAGCGCGGCGGGTGTAATGACCAGAAACGCTGCGATCGCAACAACAATTCCAGTCAAAATAGAACGAGATAATTTCATGGATTTTAGTCAAGAGTAGTTTGCTATCAGCTACTGCTAAGGAATTGGAGTGAAAGGAGGATGGCGAAAGGCAATTACCGTTGGTGATCAACGGGAGTAGCTCGTATGGCCTGATGTCAACTCTGTGTCTATGAAGCTATGCAATAGCGTCAGACGCACTCGAACATCAAAACCGACTCTCCATATCAGCCTTCATCCCCTCGAATTGGTGGCGTCTAAGATGCTGTAGGACTTTGAGAGGGTAGTCCTTTCCAGGTAAATCGCTTTGATTCCCATACGGCATCTAAAACAACTGTCAGGGGAGACATCACAAAGAGCGCCCAAAATACAGCCGTTGATAAATAGAAATAGTTCCGCAGAATGAAGGTTAATGCGGCGATGCTGATTGCCCAAATGAGACGAGCCGGACGAGCATTCGGAATTGATCGCGGATCCGTCACCATAAACAAGGCAAACAGCAGTAGAGAACCGCTAGACAGTCGATGTAGCCAAACATCCCAGGTCCATCCTAGATACCAATTGCGGCCTGCCTCCAACAGTGCATAGCTGCCGAGAAAAGCCGCCGTTGTGTCCCAGCGGCCCACTCGCTTGAGCACCATACCGCCTGCCCCTAGGAAGATGAGCGCATACCAAAGCTCTTCGCCCCACTGTCCGGGGGAGACCCAAGCATCATGGGTTAGCGTCAGCGCTGCAATGATGCCAATGTTGGCAGGATTGAAAAAATGTTTGTCATTAACCTTGAGACAAAATTTGCTGGCGATCGCCACAAATGCCGCCAGTGCCATCGTGGGCAGATGATCGACTCGCAGCAACAGGCTAAGCCCCAAAGCTGAGATCAGCGGACTCCGCCAATTCAGCTTAAAGTTTGCTAACGCTTCTAGAAAACGAGCGGGCAATGTGGTTTGTGGAGCCTGAATAGCTGTGGGTAACAAGAGTTCGCCGCTGTCTTCTGCAGTAACTTTGGAGCGATGATGAAAAGCTGAGAAGAGGGCTTGTGTTGTCAGGCTTGTGGCGATCGCCACCCCAACCACTTCTGGCTTGAGTGTCCAATCTCGGGTCGCTAACCCCAGCACCAAAAATAACGACAGAAATAAAATTTGATAGTCTCGCGCATCTCGCAACACTGACACTGTCTCCATATACTGTGACTGTTCTGGTTGCTAGTATGACGATGGCTTTGGGGCGTCCGTTGCATGGTTACATCTTCTGTAACGACCTAACTCAGAGGTCAGCAATTAACTCTGTGAGGGTTATCTTTGTGAGGTGACTTTACGCGATCGCTCTGCTAGCCCATTCCGGCTTACGATCAGTGATGACTAAACTCTGATTCTTGGGCTTGACCAGTTTCTTGACATGCCAATTGTTGGGATCCCAGCCGGTAGCGACCCAAACATTTCTACGAGCATCGTAAATAGATGCCTCAGCATCGCGATAATTAAAACTGAAGAAAGATTCCCCGCCTGCTTGGGAGCCGGCTAGAACAGCCTCTGAGTCATGTAGCGTGAATTGTCCAAAAACTTGATCAAAACCCATAATCAAGTTGCCCTGGTTGTTAAGGCAAATGGCTTTGAGGGACCGTAGATTGAAAATAACATCCAGGGTATTTCCATAAGAATCACCTTTAACTGTGCCTATGAGCTTGTGTCCTGATTCAAAAACATAGACAAAGCGAAAATGACTGGTATGTAGACACAGGTTCATGGATAAACGCTCTATGAAGGAGGGACAATTCAACACATTTCCTTGAACAGGTGGTTTTGCTGCCCATATTGGGGAACGCTAGCCTCTAGAAGAAATATGAAGCTGCCAGTAATACCTAGTCGCAGGAAGTATGCTCAGGTAGTTCGCCGTGCGTAGTATCACACCCTATCTAAAAAAACTATAAGTTTTGATGGCTGTGGATCTATAGGCTCTTTAGGTCATTTCACAGAGCCTTGAAGAAAACAGCTAAAATCTAAAGTAAATGTAAAAGTGCACGTATTGTTTACGGATTAAGCTTTTCAGACGAAAGTGTCCCCGTTTCAGACCTCTAAAGTCTGACTCTAGCTACATCGAAACTACATAATTACCTTGAGTGTTTACCCCTCAGGTCCAAATTGTGGAGACCCTAAATTTGAAAGCTCTCGAAGTCTATGCTTTGTCAACATTCGAAGTGAGTGTAGGTGTAGGTGGTTAGCGTAGAACAAAGTGTTGGCGGAGCCTTTCCGAAGGAAATAACTCAACAATAGCCAGGGATACGTTGGGTTTTCTGACGGCAACCCAATCTACAAATTTAGGCTAGGCAGACCGCTATAGCTTCAAAAGCCAAAAGGCATAATGGTCAAGACAAAAAAACTGGCCCTATGATCTAGAGCCAAAAAAAAGTCGATGGATATTCACCATCGACTTCAAGCGAAGAGACTAAGTTGTCCGTAAAAAGTTGACTATTAAAAGTATTGTCCTGTAGAGGTTATCTCAAAAAGCTGTTCTTTTGAGGATATCTATGGTCTAAGCAACGGCTGAAACTGCAACAGATTCTTTGCCTTCTAAATCGGAAGAAATTTGTTTTTCCCAGGGAGCCTGGTCTCTGGGATCAACCATTAACCGTTCGCAAGGGATCGTATCAGACAAGATAGCACTCGCCATCATGCCGGTGTGGATTTCTAGCTGAGCTTCAGGGACAGCCTCGAACATTAAGCGTTGCCCTGGAAACACAACCCGTTCGAAATACCAATCACAAATATTGGTAACTCGGACTATCTGCATCTTGCTCGTAGCATTTGTATAGCAGCACAGCGTGGGTTCAGACTGATCGGAAGGTAGACTATCAAGAATCTGGGTCATAAGACGTCAAGGGCGAACCATAATAAACAACTAAATATTAAACTAACACTCTCAGATTAACTTGGCTGTAAAGGCGACTACCATCAATTCTTTCTCTTCCCTGAATGCCCAAAATTCAATGATTTATACCTCTTGAGGCAAAACCTGTTTCTCGCTTAAAAGACTTTTCCGTGATCCCTAAAAACGGCCAGAATGCCTCTTGTAAGAGGATTCAGGATTTCCGCATCTATAATAAAGGGGACTTTACTGTCACTATCTGAGATTTCCTTAATGATGATCTCAGGATTTCTTAGAAATCTTTTTTGATTTGATCCCCGTCTCTATTAAAAAGTTGACTGATGGGTCAAACCAGGAACTATAAACGTGCTCAAAAATACCAAATCCTATTCAAAATGTAGCGTCATTAACTAAGCTGTTTGGAAGTGAAAACATAACTCAAATCTGTTCTCTCAGGTATCTTCATATACAATTTAGTGGCAAGATTAAGAACAGGGTAAGTAGCTATTTTCTTTCGGGTTCTAGGCAAAATCAGAGTCAGATTTAATAAATCTTTGATAATGAAAAATAAGATTGTAACGAAGGGTTGAGATGCGGAGGAGTGCTTAGATGCCATGAAACAAGTTCGCCTGGTTTTCATTGGCATTGCTGTTGTTTTCGTTGTAGGCGCACTCCTGTGGCTGGTCGATTTCGTGCTACGGATCCAAGCTGCGATCGCCTATTGGTCACCTCTCCTCTCACAAATCTTCTTGGTCAGCATGATTTTGCTGGCGGTAGCGGTCACGATAGCAGGGGTCTACTATCTACGTCCCTTTCTTCGTCCCCGCCGTAAGACAGCACCAAGTGTTCCTTCAGATAAAAAGAATGCCGCCGCCGTTGCGATCGCAGGCGTCGAACAGCAGGTAGCTCAAATTCAAGACGAAGTGGCCCAAACAGCTCTCGAAGAGCGGTTGCGAACCCTGTCGAACAACTGGCAGCAGCGGGATATCCGAATTGTTTTATTTGGTGTTGGGTCGGTTGGCAAAACGTCGATTGTGAATGGACTGTTAGGAGACTGGGTTGGGTCAGTGGATGCACCCATGGGAACAACCACCGTGGCGGCAACGTATCCCTTGCGGCTGCCCAACATCGACACAATTTTATGGTTGACGGATACGCCCGGCTTGTTAGAAGCCAGCGAAGCAGGTCAAGAACGGGAAGCTCAGGTCAGACATCTGGCAGCCGAAGCGGATTTATTGCTGTTCGTTATCGATGACGACTTACGACAATCTGAGTATGCGCTGGCGCGATCGCTGCTAGACATGGGCAAGCGTCTCATCATCGTGCTCAACAAGGCTGATTTGTATACAGAGGAAGACTTTCAGACCATTCTTAGAAAGGTGCGATCGCGCTTTCAGTCTGTGCTGACCCCAGAAGATGTGGTGGATGTGGTGGCAAATCCTCAGCCACTGCGTTTAGCAACTGGAGAATTGGCACAAATGGAAGCCGACCTGTGGCCTTTGGAGAAACGTCTTACCGAAGTCCTACGAGATGAAGGAGCAGATCTGTTAGCGGATTCAATCTTGCTGCGATCGCAGCGCCTCAGTGAAGAAGCTCGAACGTTAATTCAAGCGCAGCGCCGCACCGCCGCCGATGTCATCGTTGAGCGCTATCAGTGGATCAATGCAGCAGTTGTAGCGGCAACTCCGCTACCGGGAGTTGATTTGCTGGCGACTGCTGCCATCAATGCCCAAATGGTTGTCGAGTTGGGTCGGGTCTATCAGTTCGACCTTTCTATCGAAGAAGGAAAGGAGTTGGCCTATACCCTCGCTCGAACGCTGACGGGGTTAGGCATTGTGAAAGGCGCAATGAGTTTGCTGACGTTGGGAATGCAGACGACTTTGCCGACTGCGATCGCCAGTCGCGGGGTTCAAGGCATCAGCGCCGCCTACCTGACCCGTATTGCCGGTAAAAGCTTCATGGATTACTTTTCTCAGAACCAAGATTGGGGTGACGGTGGCGTTGGTGAAGTAGTGCAGAAACAGTTTCAGCTCAACCGCCGTGAGCAATTCGTACGGGAATTCGTTACAGATGCCATTGCCCATCTGCGAGATGAGGTAACCGTACCGTTGGATTTACCAATAAGAGATTGGGAGAAGAATGAGCCGTAAAGGAACAACGCCTCAGCCTAGAATGCCTGTAGTTAGAATGAACGGTGCCCATTTTAGGGCATCTCCAAGCAAGAATTGACCGCTGGTAGGGTGTCATTAGCGCAGCATAATGCACCATAGCCAGGTGTTTTTATTTTCAGCATCTCCTTACGCTGGCTTCAGGCATTGGATGAATCGTTCGCATGACCCCATTCTAGATGCCGAGTCGTTGACAGATGGTCTGCTCAATCGCCTCAGGTGACTGATGACCATCCACTTTCAGCAATCGTTGCCGATAGCCGTAGTAGTCCAAAATCGGGATGGTCCGTTCGTAAAGCAGGTCAATTCGTCGCTGAATAGCTTCAGGATGGTCGTCATCACGGGATCGAGTCAGCGATCGCTCCATCAAAATGGCTTTAGGAACATCTAGCCAGATAGCCCAGTCCACCTTTTGCCCCAATTCATCAAGCAGGAAATCTAATTCTTCAGCTTGAAATGCGGTGCGAGGATACCCGTCCAGCAGCCAACCCTGAGTCGCATCGGGCTGTTGCAGGCGATCGCGCATCAGCTCAATCATGACCGTATCATCCACAAATTCTCCTTTTTCCACGACGGGCTGGACTGCTCGACCCAAAGGCGTTTGAGCTTCAATCGCCTGGTGTAAAACATCTCCGGTGGAAATCCAGGGAATGCCTAGTGCTGCCTGTAATCGTTTTGCCTGAGTGCCCTTACCCGCCCCAGGTCCACCCACCATAACAAGTCTCATGGGATGTCTCCTAATCCCGTTTGATAGCCGTCGCTAGTTCCATTAGATCAAGATGCAGGCTATCTGGTGAAGCACCCAGATGTTATTGAGTGCACAAGCCTAGATAGCTAAAGCTATACCTTCCACCTTACTGCCGACATCACAAAGGGATGTCAGTTTTGATAGGAATTGTTGGAGTTGAAAAACAGCATTACGCAATGGCAACCCTCAAGCAATCTTTGGATCTGTTGCCAGTGAGCAATATAGCCGTCGTCAGTTCCGTTAAACAAGACGGCGAGCCATCTGTTGATGCGCGAAGCACTCCAGGTACCTAGCCTAGAGGCTAGAACTCATAAATCAACAAGAAAGTTAGTCGATCACAGATCCAATTTGCCTCTGGCTTTGTATATGAAATGAATCCTTAAACAGGTAGCGGTTCTAGATAAGTCGCCCTCTTATTTTAGAGCCGCAGGGCGTGCCTGCCATTGGGATTAGTTTTCTGATTGCAAAACTGATCACATTAGAGGCAGCACTATGCAAACGCAGCTAACAATCACTGTTGAAAATTTAGCGCCTGAAAACGGCACTTCCTTAACGCCCTTCTGGTTTGGCATCCATGATGGCGGTTTTGACACTTATGATCGCGGACGTCCGGCCTCTGCAGGATTAGAGAGCGTTGCCGAAGACGGTGCAACCGTTGAGATCAGCCGTGAATTTGACCTATCAGGTTTCGGCACTATCCAGGGCACGATTGGAGATGCTCCCATTGGTCCTGGCGAAAGTATTGAGTTTGAAGTGACGGTAGATACTGATGATCCCACCAGTCGCTACTTCAACTATGCGTCAATGATTCTACCTAGCAACGACTTTTTCATCGCTAATGGCAATGAACTTGCCCATGAGATATTTGATGAAGACGGTAACTTCCTAGGGGCAGACTTCGTTGTATCAGGAACCGCTGTGCTAGACGCAGGGACTGAAGTGAACGACGAACTGCCTGAGAGCACTGCCTTTTTCGGTCAGTCCGCACCCGACACGGGTACGACCGAAAACGGCGTCATTCAATCGGCAGAAGGCTTTATCGAAGATGGCCGTATTCTGAGTGAGCCTCGTTTTGCGGCGGCTGACTTCACACAGCCTGATTATGAAGTCGTCCGTATCACTGTCGCTGAATCCGAACCCGATCCTTTAGAGCCGCTTGCTGAGCTAATTGATTTAACTGGATTTGATGGTGAAGTGTCTATATCTCTGACTCTGTCGCGAGAAGCTGCCTTTGACAATATCCTGCAGTTTTACGAGACAGATGCAGAGGGCACCATCGCAGGTCTCAAACCGGGGGACACTGGATATGAAGATGCTGTTCGTGAAAACCTGATTGACGGTCTAGAGTTGACGGTACAAAACTTTGAAACCGTTGACCAAGACCTCCTAATTACAGGCGGAACGTTCTATGCTCCTGCCCTACTAATTGATGGCGACATCAACAACCTAGCAACTATTGATGATGCAGTTACAGGCATGAGCCGCATTGAGCGCGACGGCAATATCTGGGGATTCGAGGATCTGTCAGACTTCGACCTCAACGATTTTGTGCTGACGTTAAACAGCGCTGAAGTTGCTTAGACAGCAGCCTGGCCAACAGAGCCAAAGTTGCCGATGGGGATGCGAGATATCGTGTCCCCATATTGTCATCCCCTATCTCCTCCCATCACACTACAAAAGGTCAGCTAATTCTCATTTCACTCTCATTTCTTTCCAACTAGCTCCGGCGAAACTGTGCTTTGTTACACCGATTGCTGAATAGGCAAACAAGCGATGAATCGTCACATTCCACAGGAACCTAGGATGAGTGCTTTTGAGTCAAAAGCATCTTCCAGTGAGGATTTGAGCAATTTAAAAGATGCTGAAATTGTGCAGGTGATGCATTCAGGGTGCCTGACAGCACTGTCAATTTTATATCGGCGTTACGGAGGGGCCGTTTACCGTCTGGCGTTAAGAATATTGCGAAGTCCGGATGAGGCAGAAGATCTGACACAGGAAGTATTTCTGACATTCTGGCAAACAGCCTCCTATGACCCATCTCGTGGGACAGTTTTGGTCTTTTTGCTAACCATTGCTCGATCGCTGGCCCTTAATCGTCTCAAACGATCTCAGGCCCACTATCGGCGTTTGCTTCAGTGGCAGATAATGCGATCGCCTAATCCCCACAGTGCACCTTTCGAAAATGCCACCCTTGAAGAACTGTCTAAGCATGTAGCAGACGCCATGAAAGCACTCCCGGACAATCAGCGAAAAGTCCTAGAAATGGCCTACTATGATGGCCTAAGTCAATCCGAAATTACCCGACGTTTGAATATCCCCCTAGGAACGGTTAAAACGCGATCGCGCCTGGGACTTCTCAAATTACGGCAGCTTTTAAAGGACTGGATGGAATAATTGTGGAACCTGCTGACTCCCCTCGTGCCCTTCAGGAATTGCTTGCCGATTATGTCTTAGGCAATCTGACGCCTGAAGATTGCAGCAAGGTTGAGGAATTGCTTGAAACCATGCCGGATGTGGCGATCGAGCTAGAGCGTTTACAGTCTACGTTATCTGTTTTGCCACTGTCACTGCCCCACGCCACGCCATCGCAACAGCTAGAGCAGCGAATCATGCAAGCTGTCCAAGGAGAAACACAGGCATTTCAACGACGCCCGTCTCCTCAAAGATTTTCCTGGAAATGGCTAGCAGCGGGCAGCGCAGCAGCGCTCCTAATGGGATTAGGTTATGAGGTGTATCGCCTGCGTCAAAATTGGACTCTTGCTCAGCTTGAGAATCAGGCCCTGCAAGAACAGCTGGCTGCTACTCAAACAGCTCTCGAACAACTCCGCCAGAATGAGCTAGTTACGACACGTCAAGAACTCTCTCGCTATCAAGAGGCGATCGACTTACTGCGACAGCCCAATAGCCGCTATATGCCTTTGAGGGGCACGGAACCGGGAATTAACTCTACGGGCAGCCTGATCATTGTTGTGACGATGAATTCTGCCATTTTGACACTGCAAGATGTTCCTGTTTTGCCAGAAGGTCAAGTTTACCGAATGTGGGCCTTAGTAGAGGGTGAAAAGGTTGCTTGCGGAGACTTTAGGCCAGATGAATCGGGGAGGGTATTTGTTCAGCTTCCTGTCGATCAGTGGGGCGAAACGCCAGAAATTGCTATCACCGTTGAGCCCACACAAGAACTTGCAGAACCAATTGGTGAAATGGTTATTTTTGGTAGCTGACGACAGAGGGAAGAATCTCTTGTTGATGCAGGCTCTGGCTGTCTCAACCCTCTTGAGCTAAACGGTTACAGCTCGATTAGCATCTCTAAACGACCTCGAAATTGCTGTACGCCTGCTAGTTTCTGAGTTGTAAGAGTAAGGATGATGGGTGATGTGGCGCCACTTCCCTATTGTAAGAATCACTTAGATCTTGTAGTTGAATTTACGCCAATTGCTTTGCCCCCCTGCCCCCAAATTTGAGGAATTCAAGGGGCGAATACAGCGAATAATGCTCTAGTGCAAGAGCTGAGAATCACTCATTCTTGAAATAGGGAAGTTGCTCGTTTTTATCCGGAAAAAGACTGTTTAAAGCGAACAGCATAAGCAACGAAAAAATCATACTGAAAAAGATGTATAGATTGAGATGAGGCTGTATAGACGCTTGATAATCGGTGACTGATGTAAAAGTCTCTCGCTCTGCAAGAGATTGGGTAAAAAAGCTGACCATGTTTGTTGCTACAACTAAAAGATTATAGACAGCATGGCAAAGAATGGGCGTCAATAAGTTCGCCGTTTTGATATAGAGAAGTGACAGGAATACACCTGTAATTATCAAAGAGAGGACATCAAACCGTAGATGATAAACAGCGAATAGTAGAGAAGACGTCAAAATCCCCCATTTGAGTCCCCACTTCAGTGCCCACTTTTGGAGAAACAAGCCTCGGCATAATAGCTCCTCAACAATAGGTGCTAAGACAATAGCGCTAATTGCCCATAGGATAAGCTCTACAACATTCGTGAAGAACTTTTGGTTGATGAATTCTTCGACATAGCCTGGAAATACAAATGAGATACCGAACAGAAGTAAAGGTAGAAAGCTGTAGGCAAAAGCGTATTTCAAGAATGCGACCAACACAATATCTTTGACCCCAATTGTGTTAGAAAAACCGCATACCTTGGTCAAATTCAAGCCAACGGATTTGACTATCCTAATTAACAGAGTCAGAAAGATAAGAAACCACAACACACCAACTACGTTATTTATGGTGATGTTCTCTTGTATCTGTGAAATATCCTGACCGTTGAATAGGGTAACTACCATCGCAACCATTAACAGAGGAACTGGTATGGCAAAGAAGAAGAATAAAGTTATTTCTGGAACATTGAGTTTATAGAAAGGTGCCGATGAAGGGTGTCCAATATGCTCTATTTTTAAATCAGCGCTGTGTTCTTTATCAGGAATGAGCAGTAGCACAAAAAATCCAAACCAGCTCAATAATCCCAGCCATCCTAGCGCTTCAGGATATCCCTTACAGCTTGCATACTTCAAACAGCCTCGAACGAAAAAGACATAACCTATGATCAAACTCAGGACAAAAATAATGCTCCCCAGAAAAGTATCGATTCCCTGTAACACAAACACTACAGGTGCAAAAAGAGCATTCGCGACTGGGTAGGAAGATAAAAGGGTTTGAAATCTTACAAACACCGAGACGGTAGCCTGCAAGATGAAGGGGACAAATTGGATTAACGTCCCTTTTAGAATGAGGTCAAATGCTTTGTCTTTTTGGGTTTTTATTGTCATAAACCTGTAGCCGATTAGCTTTTATCAAGACACTAATAATGCTAAAGCCAACGTTTGCGCCATGCCCCAGTTGGCTTTAAAGGCGAAGTGGCTTGTTCCTGAGTACGACGAGCCTGAATGGCCTCTGCGCTATCTTGCAGAGTCGGATCGCGATAGGGAACAGCTGCCCGCGTTTCCAAATGCTCTTGTTCCTGCTGTGACAAGGGATGAAGTGAAATGTCGGCACGGGTCGCTAACGTCCCTGGCCAATGGTGACCTACGGTAGGAATGGAACCCATTCGCAGACCCACCTCTCGAAATGCCGCACGGACGGCAGCCGCGCAGGAGTAGGTTGCCAAAACGCCTTTGGGATGTAGGCATTGAGCAACAAGGGTAAGAAATTCAACAGTCCACAATTGTGGACAACGGGGCGGAGAAAACGGATCGAAGAAAATGACATCGGCTTGAAAGTTTCTGTGAGCTAAGGCTTGAACGCGATCGCGTGCATCCCCAATTAACAAATCAGCTTCCCAGTCACCACGAACTTGATGGCTGTAAGCAAGTTTCTCAAGCGCTGTTTGTACAGCTATTGGCCAGTTGCTGAGCAGACCTTGAGCGATCGCTGCTTTCGGGACCAACTCATCTAGTTCCAGTCCGACTAAACGAATCTTTATGTTTTCTTCAACTGCCCAAAGGCTTTCCAAAGCAGCAGCCGTGTTGTACCCCAAGCCGTAGCAGACATCAAGGATAGTAATCTGTTTTTGCTGTAGAGCACGATCTACTAAGCGAGTCGCTTGAACGTAAGTTGTACGGGCTTCTTCATACGCTCCACTGCGGCTATGAAACCACTCTCCAAAGGTTGTAGAGAAGAACGTATCACTGCCATCAGCAGTTGGCTCTATGGGAAAAGCGGGAACGTCCATATCACTCTCTTTAGTGAACCTAGGAAGATTGATAAAAGATCCTAACTGCTTTCTTTAGCAGAATGAGGCACAATAGAAGGTATTAAGAAACATTGCTATTGCTAAAGTCTGTTGACACAAGGAGGGCTAAATGGTCGTAGCCGCACCCCCAATTCAAAAGCGTCTCACAATGCAAGTGGAGCCTGATATTGCAGCTGACACCACAGCCATACGGTCTCTGGATTGGGACCGCGATCGCTTCGACATTGAGTTTGGTCTACAAAACGGCACAACCTACAACTCCTTCATTATTCGAGGCGAGAAGACGGCTTTAGTCGATACCTCTCATGCCAAGTTCCGCGACCAATACTTGCAGAGCCTGAAGGAAGAGATTGACCCCACTGAGATTGATTACCTCATCATCAGTCACACAGAACCCGACCACAGTGGCTTAGTTCGAGACGTTCTGGAATTGGCTCCGCAAGCGGTAGTCGTGGGTGCAAAAGTAGCCCTTGCTTTTTTAGATGACTTGGTGCATCAGCCCTTCGAGCGCTTGCAGGTCAAGAACGGTGACACTCTGGATCTGGGTAACGAACATGTTCTGGAATTCGTCAACGCGCCGAACCTCCACTGGCCAGACACTATTTTCACCTATGACCATAAGAGTCAGGTCCTGTTCACCTGTGATGCCTTTGGGCTGCACTATTGCAGTGGTGAGATCTACGATGAGGACTTAGAAGCTATTTCCCCAGACTTCCGGTTCTACTACGAGTGTTTGATGGCCCCTAACGCCCGTTCCGTTCTGTCTGCCATGAAGCGGATGGATGCGTTGCCTGAGGTCAAGACGATCGCGACTGGACATGGTCCTTTGCTACGCCACAACGTCCAGGAACTTACCGGACGGTATCGTCGCTGGAGCAAAGAGAAGAGCCAGTCCGAGACGCTGGTAGCGGTATTCTACATGTCTGACTATGGCTACAGCGATCGCCTCTCTCAGGC
>NZ_JAQMUB010000044.1 GCF_028330965.1 Oscillatoria sp. CS-180
CGCGTCGCTATGCAGAATCGCTGCGATTGCGCGGACATGGGAATCCAGTTGCTGACGGTCCTCGGGGGTCATGACTATCACCGAATAGAAACGATATCTTCTAGGATATTTTTTCTACCATGAGCGGATGACGTGCTCCCCAATCAACTGGCAACAGAAACGCGGCTCGACCTGTGTCAACCTCTATACGTTGAGCCAGGTCGAGCGCGGAATAACGTGGTCAAGCGTGAGTCGCTGCTACGGTAAAGGCGATCGCTCAGCGAGAGGAACGATGCGCTCTGACCAAAGAGCTGATTCTTGCCGGACAGCCAATGTTGCTGGGGCTAACAGAAGATGGGCGCATGGTGGCAATCGCACAACAAAGCGTTAGGGAATAAGATGGCCTAATTTGTTCCCTAACATTCGGACAAAGTGACGTACATACCCTCGACGAATAGAGGTCCGACTAGCTCAGCTCAAGGGCTTTAGCTATTTGCGCCTGGAGAAACGAGAATCCGTGAACTATAGAAGGATGGCTCCGTCGTCTCTAACTGGAATCCCCCCAACAGAAGGCTTAACCAGAGTTGGATCAAGGGCCAGCCTAGATTTTGCTGGAGGTCCAACAACGGAATGGGTTGCGGATATTGTTCAAACCACGCTTGAATCTCACTTACCCATTCTTGGACTCGCTCCTCATGGGCGACCGCTAGAGCTGCTGTCTTTCGTGTTTCCAGTTCCACTTGGTCCAGCATCTCTAACAGGTTAGCTTTGGAAACTTCTCCAACAACGGTATCTTGCCCTGGTCGGTGCTTTTTGGAGGTGTTGGTACGTGAACGCCTTTGAGCTGGTGCTGTCAAATCGGACAAATCGACCTGCTGGGTTTGCCGTACTAAGCCTTGAAGCCAATCTCCAGGCAGATTCGGATCTTGAGGGTCGTAAGCATACTCCCAGTCATCGAGCAGCCAGTTCGCTTTAGCTCGATAGATGCGGGCTAAGCATTCGATCGCTTGACTGCCTAACCGTAGACGCTCTTGAGTCGATAGCTGGGCTGAAGCCACTTCAAACTGCTGCCAAAGTTCGCTTAAATCGGCTTCGGCCGGATCATCTAAGGCCAAATCGAGAGCTAGTTCTAGTTGCTTGGACTCATCGTTCATTCATCTGCCTCAGCGATCGCAGCGGGTTTCAGGGGACAAGGCACAATCGGACATTCAGTGGGCTCTAGGCGAATCTCAGGCTCAAATTTAGTGATACCAAACCGTTCCCGCAACGTTTTGAGCACGTCCATCAGATAGCGCTGAATCTGCTGATTCCGCATTCCCGCACAGTGGATAGGTTCGACTTCTAACACTCGCTTGCTGCCTTCCCAAACCGAAACCGCAATGGCATGAAGCGGAGCATCCTGTCGTTTCTGTCGATAGAGGTACAAATACGCAACTGGCTTTATGGCTAGAGGGAAGGTCAGGGTTTCAGGTGCGGTCGCGTCTTTTTGCTGCTGTCGCTCTTGATTGTAGTGACTCCGACGAGCGGCGTTATTGTCGCGGCGATTACGGTAGTGCGATCGCTTGCGATGACAGCGGCTCTCGACCCAACAGTTGTCCCCCTGTGGCCCGTGTTGCTCACGCGCTTCAGCGGTTGAGAGTTGAGTGCAGTCTAGGCACTTGGGGTCGATACGTCGGGGCATGGCTCAGGTAAAAGAGAGCGTTGCAATTTTAGTGTAAGTTTTAGCGTAAATCAACAGTCAATCCACATCAGCATTCCCGACGGCATCGCTATCAGGCAGCTTTCTTACACTACGAATTACACAAATAGAAAAATTGCTTGCATTGACTCGTTTGAATATTGCTCAAGTGCGATTCTGATTCACCTGTACTATAAATGAAGTGCTGATTGCTCGCTGCTCTGATGGCAAAGGTGTGATGGAATGGCAAATCTATTGCTCATTGAAAGTCCAGGAAAAGTGAAAAAGCTGGGTCAAATCCTGGGTGCTGGCTGGATCATCAAAGCCAGCATGGGGCATGTGCGAGAACTGGCCAGTGACGGCGTGGATTCTCTGGGGTTTGATTTAGAGGGCAAGACAATCACCTGTCGCTATCAGCCCCGGGATGCTCGCTCCAAGCAGGTGTTGTCAGACCTCAGACAGGCGGTGAAGAAAGCTGATCGCATCTATATCGCTACTGACCCTGACCGTGAGGGGGAAACGATTGGTTGGCATTTGCAGCAGGCACTCCGCCTCAAGAATCCTCAGCGCGTCGTCTACAGCGAGATCACGCCCCAGGCAGTGAGGGCCGCGATCGCTCACCCACGCCTTCTTGATCAAAGCCTGATTGCCGCTGGTCGAGCGCGGGATTGCCTAGACAAACTTGTCGGCTACACCGGCAGCCGTCATGTCGTTTGGCCTTTGAATAATGGCGCAAAATCGATGGGGCGAGTCCAGAGCGCGACCTTACATCTGCTCTGCGGGCGTGAACGAGCCATTCAAGCCTTTGTCCCTCAGGACTATTGGAGCGTTTGGATCAGTTACGGTGAAGGCTTTAAGGCGTTCTATCGCAGTCGTCTTCAGCCTCAGCGTAAATCGACTAAAGATATTGCTGAAGATAAACGAGCTGAGCCGGAATCAGAACGAATCACCTCACAAGCAAGAGCCGATGCGCTGGTGGCGATCGCCCAGGCTCATCCTCATACTGTCGTTCGGATTGAAGGGAAGCAAACGACACAATCGCCGCTGCCGCCCTTTGTCACCTCAACATTGCAGCAGGCCGCTGGCTCTAAGTTGCATCTGAGTCCAGAGCGTACGATGAAGGTGGCTCAATCACTATACGAAAAGGGCTACATCACCTACATGCGCACCGATTCGGTCCAGCTCTCGACGTCTTTCTGTGAGTCGGTGTGCCAATACCTTCAGCAGCAGGATCCGACCAACCTGCCGAAAAAGAGAACTCGGCATCGAGCGGTGAAAGGATCTCAAGAGGCTCACGAAGCCATTCGCCCAACCAATGTGAATCATCCACCTGATGTCCTTCAGTCAGAACTCGGGGCAGAGGCAGGGCGTCTTTATGAGCTGATCTGGAATCGGGCGGTCGCCTCTCAATGCGCTCCAGCTCGGCTGCGGAAGACACGCATCGTCACCCAATCTGGCGAAGCCTACTGGGAAGCGCGAGGTCAGGTACTCGAATTTGCCGGATATACCCGCTACTGGAATAACATCAGCGCTGACTCGGTATTGCCAGCACTCACACAGGGACAAACGCTGCAACTCAAGCAGGCCCAGGCAGAGCAGAAGCAAACCCAGCCACCGTCGCGCTATAGCGAGCCGAAGCTGGTCAAGCTGATGGAGCAAAAAGGGATTGGTCGGCCCAGCACCTACGCGCCGACGATTAAAACCCTGAGGCAGCGGGAATATGTACGAGTGGTGAAGGGTAAACTGCAACCGACCGCGCTGGGGCTGGAACTGGATGGCGCATTGGAAAAACTTCTGCCGGATCTGATTCAGCCTGAATTCACCGCGCAGATGGAGACGGCACTAGATACGATCGCCACCGGCCAGCAAGATTGGCAGGCTTATCTGACGGGTTGGAATGAAAGCTACTTTGCTCCCGCGATCGCTCAAGCCAAATCCCAACTCTTGTCTCTGCCCACCTCCTCAGAATCACCCGAAAAGGTTTCTCAGAGATCGTCAGCCCCGAAGTCTAAGTCCGCAAAGGGTCAAGTCACTAAGACCAAGTGCCCCACCTGCGGGAAAGCGATGACCAAAGTGCCGTCTCGTTCCAAAAAGATGAAAGCCAATCACTTCCTGAAATGCTCTGGCACAGGCTGTAGCACCGTCATGTTCTGGAATGGCAAGGCGAAGCGCTATGAATTGCCTCATACTCAGCGACAAGCATTCAATCCACAGATGTTTGTGGACCAGCCCTGCCCCGTTTGCGGAGCCATGCTGGAACGCTACGCTTACACCAAAGACGGGCAAGAGAAAGTGATGCTGCGCTGTTCAATCCTGGAGAATCGCCGAGGTAAGTGTAAGGAAGTGGCATTCTTTCAGAGTCGAGGGGAGTTTTGGTCGCCCAAGTTCGGCACGATGCAATTGCCAACGTCAACGTCAGCCACCTCAGAGGAAACAAGCAAAGAGCAGAGCACTGCACGAGCGAAACGTTAAAACGACCAAAAGACAAGCAATTTGTGCAAATCTCGGCTTCTCAGCTCTCTGTTACTGCTGCGCTGCTCATCTCATGGGTCGCAGATAATCCATCTCAGTCGCGAGCGATCGCACGTCTTTTGAAAGCTGACTTACAATTTGCGAGAGTTGGCCCATCGCCATCGCCATCTGAGCAACGTTCTAGCCGGCATCGGCGATCGCGCCCCTCATTATAGATATTCGGAGAAAATCTGATCGGCTGTCAGCTCTAGCTCTGGAAAAGCAGTCGAGTCGATTTCGTCTTGCCCGGTAAAGACCTGCTCCGTATAGCGGTGGTCTTTCAATATGAGCACCGTTACCTTCCGAGCAGTGGCATCAACGATCCAGTACTCAGGAATCCCTCGATGTTCGTACTGCTTCCGCTTGCCAACATAGTCGCGTTGATAATTTTCGTCGCTAGTTCGTTCATAGGGACTGACAAATTCAGCAACTAACGTTGGATTTGGCATATCGAGCTTGATCGCACTACTCTTTTCGGTTTCCAGGCGTACCAAAAGCTCGGACGTCAGAATCATTAAGTCCGGGTAGCGATTTTGTCTAGAGAGCCCAGGCAGGGGTTTGACTTCGATGGTGCTGGCGTGAGTTCGGATCAATTTCCAGCTAACGACTGATCGAAGCAGTTCAGCTAACCACAGAGCCAAACGAATATTCAGGTCGCTCTCTGGTGCCACTTCGATAAGTACTCCATTGTCTAGCTCATAGCGCTTATCGGTCCCATCGTCATACTCTAGGAACTCTTCAAAGGTAAGCTTGGGTTTTGGCTTGGCTTGGGTCATTGTGCTCCCTCCAGCACTGAGATTCGTGCCTCGTCACTTAAAGCTTGATTTGTTCTGGTAGCAAGCTAGAACGATAGGCAACGACGTAGCGATCGTGCGTCCAAGTGATTCGTTTAATTTGCCTATCGAGCGCCTCTGTCATCAGTGATGATTCCGCTACAACCTCTATCATCCTACCCAATCAGGAGCTAAGGACAATCGTTAGAGACTTCTCCATCTTAGGGAACGGAATTCCAATCCAGATTAATACTGCGATATCAGGAACAATCGTACGATCCTCACAGACACAACGCAATTCTAGTAACGCAAGAACAACCTATTCGGCTTAGGACTGAATGAGTTTTAAGTTCTCAGTTTTGAGTTTTGAATGATTGAGTCATCGGCGAATCCAAAGTTCAAAGTTGATACTTAAATACGTTCCCGTTCCTTAGGTATCCCAACTAATCACCTCAACCAAGGGCGCTTGCAGTAAACCGCGTTTCCTCTTCAGCATTGTTTTTTGAATAATCTGGCCTTTTCCAGGCATCGCGAGGAACAAGTCATCGATTGAGTCACAAACAGTGGACTCCTGATTATTTGCCTCTAGCTGTTCGTGCAAATTCATCGCGCATCTCAGTCGCCCAGTCGTGATCAATCTCGATGCCATTTCCGCAGGAATATCCATCAAAACTATCATGACTGTCCAGACCCAGATTACAAAACTGTAATTCAAAGCAGGGTAGCGCTGTAATTTTCTGCCTGCTTAATAGAAACAGTTCAGGCTTAAACCCCTAACTAATCCGCCTCGGAGATAACCCACCATGAAATTCAACAGAGTTGAAAAAATGAAACTCAATCAAACAGCTAAAGTCCTTTTGTCCACAGCATTAGTCAGCACTGCTTGCATGGGTTTTATCGCAACTGCGGCTACCAGCGCCCAAGCCCGCGATGTGGAAGAGAGACCGCGTCAGGTTGTGATCGCTCAGAGAGTTGAGAGGTCACCGGCCCCACCGGAACTAGCCCCGGAACCAGCCCCACCGGAACCAGCCCCGAGAGCGCCCGTTAGACTGCCTGATAACCCTCAAGACAATAGGCCAGAACCTGCCGACGTTTCCCTCGATATTGAGATCCAAATCTAGGCCCGAAATGTCATAAAGGGAGACCGCTGCAGGCATTAACTGGAGGGCTCTCCCAAGCTAGGGCGCATCGTCAATCATAGCCCTGTGCAGTTTGGTCAAGTACATCTCAGTGTTTTAAGGGAATAGGGAACGGGGAATGCGGTGTGCTTGATTCAAATGCATGCCGCTATAAACCGAAAGCCTGACGGCATCAACATGAACGCGCCCGCTCCGCAAAATTAGCTAGGGGCGATCGGGTGTCAGCTTCAAGGATTGACGGCTAAACGATGACGGCTACTAGAACAGAACCAATCGTCAGGGGTAGGGCTTCAACAGAGAAAGAAAATTTGCTCAATTTTTCAACTTCAGAGCGATCGCCCTGAGTAAGCCGTGACCAAACAGTTTTTACGTGAGAATCGTCATTCATAACATCAACTGAAAAAGCTATCTCCGAAAAGAAGATGCAGAATCACCAACCAATTGCCAATGACAAGAAATCTATGATGTTCTCAAAAGAGAACGATGAGAGTCAGCATCCAACTATTCCGTCCATAATCGGTAAGCTTAGTTCAAATTCGGTTAGGTCATCTGTAAAAGAGGGTGCTGCTCACCCAACAGCAACTCAGCCCTCAATGTCTCCTCTGGAACTAGCAGAGCCTATTTTCCACATCACAATCATCATTCAGCTCAATTGTGAATTCACAATCTATACGGATCTTCCTAACACTAAAGGCTTATTGATTCGTGAGTCTTCCACTTGGGTGATTGGCCGAGCTCCAGACTGTGCGATCGTGCTTTCCGATCAGATGATTTCTCGGGTTCATGCCATGTTGAGTCACAATGATCAATGTGGTTTTTTCATTACAGATTTAAGAAGCCAAAACGGCACATTGCTCAATCGTCGGCGTTTGCCTCCTCTACAGCACTATCTGTTAAAGGATAGAGATATTTTGGTACTGCCTCACAATGCTATCCAAATCAACATTCATTTCCACTCTTGATTTCTCTTTAGTGTCTGAAAACTGATTTCCAGATAATTTTGGCGACGCTACTTGGCTTGAAGCCGTGACCTACGCTAATAGAATAGTCGGCGTTGGCAACAAACTTGGCTATACCAAATTTTTAGACGTTTTTATCGGCGCTAATGCTGAGTTATCTGGTTTTCTAATCTGATTTTGAACAATTTTGTGCTGGCCAGAAAAGCCGTTCAGTAATCTTTTTTAGCGGTGAAACTGGCCAAAAATTTAGCTGGAAATCATGCCTAAAACACAAGCTTATTTGCGCTATTTAGCGTTCTCTTTGACTGGAGCTATATCCATGAAAAAAGTAGGACTAATCATTCTTGCATTGGGCGTTGCGATCGCGGTGCTGGCATTCGGATTACATCGTCCGATGGCCCAGCAGGGTCACGAAAGCGTGACTCAAGATGTTGCCCCAAGCAGACCCGAAGGCGGTTCACCCAGAGACCGGCCGGGTAGCGATCGGCCAGAAGGTGACCTAGGGGAACCCATTGCATCCACCGAGGCCGACACCTCTGGCGTCCTATGCGATGCCAGTACCAACGTGCTGAACGAGCAATTGGGTCTGCCAAGTGAGGCACAGTGGTCTTGTGCTGATGGGCAGCGGCAGCTGGTTGCAAACGGGGTCCCGAATCATCAAACGGGTGAACAGTTCGTGGGGGAGCGTAATCCCATTACGACCCATGAGGTCGATGTTGCGATGCCGCTGAATCCGGTTGCGCGTACGGGCGCTGGTCAGCGGATTATAGTACCGGCCTATGGGCTGAACGGGGTGAACTTTAACCCTGGGACGGGTGGGCGGTGTGCCTCCGGTATCACTAATGTGTCTGAGTGCAGTTTGAGGCCTGGCAGCACTGGGGAGTGGACGATGGAAGCGCTAGGCCAATCGACCTTTGACTTTGGTGAAGATGCTAATCACGCCCATGTGCAGCGGGGTGGTGTCTATCACTATCACGGTATTCCCGAAGGTATGCTGTCAGAACAGAATTTGGCAGGCGAATCGATGCAGCTCATTGCTTGGGCGGCAGATGGGTTTCCGCTCTATGCGCGGTATGGCTACAGCGCTCCCGAATCTAGCACCAGTGTCTTGCAGGCGATGGAACCTAGCTATCAATTGAAAGCCTCGCCAGATCCGGATCGGCCCAGTGTCGACCTCATACCCATGGGTACGTTTTCCCAAGACTATGAATATGTTGAAGGTTCTGGTGACCTTGACGAATGTAATGGCCGTTTTGCAGTGACGCCGGAATTCCCGCAAGGCATCTATCACTACTACGCGACCGACGCTTACCCCTTCGTGCAGCGCTGCGTGAAGGGAACGCCCGAGCCATCAGCACGGCGCGGACCCCCAGAGGGTGGTGAGCCTTTCTAACAAAACTCATACTCCATTAAAGGAGGTGCTCTATGGATATAAATCCGATGAATTTGCGATCGCCCCAAACCTCAAAGACCATTTCTAAATCACACGCAGAAATTGCGTTCAAACATCCAGCTAAACATCGCCTCGCTCAGGGTATTGCTGGCCTTTTTATGATTAGTCTGCTCACCAGCGGCGGTTATCTGCTCTATCGGCAGTTCGTTCTGTTGCCCCAGCAGCAAGAACAAGCTCAAACGCAGACCGTTGAGGTTGAAACCACCACCCTACCCATTATGGTGACAGCTAACGGAACGGTCGAAGCAGAGCAACTGACAAACGTTAGCCCTAAAACGTCAGAGCGTTTGGAAGAAGTGACCGTAGCTGAGGGCGATGCGGTTGAAGCAGGTCAGGCGTTAGCCTACATGGATGATTCTGATTTGCAGGGACAGCTCATCGAGACACAGGGGCAACTTGCTTCGGCCCGCGCTAATTTGGCCATGCTCGTCGCGGGTAATCGCCCACAAGAGATTGCCCAAGCTGAGGCTAATCTGGCTGACGCCGAAGCCAGTTTAAGCCAGGCTGAGGAAAACTTCCGCCGCTATGAAGTCCTCTATGAGCAGGGGGCGGTCTCAGCTGAAGAAACGACGGGCTATCGAACCGCTCGTGACACGGCGCAGGCACAGGTGAAAAGCGCGCAGCAGGCACTTGATCTCAGTCAGTCAGGTAGCCGTCAGGAAGAGATCGCTCAGGCCGAAGCCGCAGTGATGGAGGCGGAAGGAGCGTTTGTCACGATCATGACTCAGATTGAAGATGCGGTCATTCGAGCTCCTTTTAGCGGCGTTGTGACAGCTCGCTATGCAGACCCAGGTGATTTTGTTTCTCCTTCTACGGCTGCGAGTGAGACTGATTCGTCTTCGTCTTCTTCTATTCTCTCTTTGGCCTCTAACTATCAAGTAGTCGCAAGCGTAGCGGAAGCAGATATTGCTCAAATTCAGCCTGGGCAAACGGCTAGCATCACAGCTGATGCTTACCCTGATCGCCAGTTTGAAGGGACCGTAGCCCAGGTTGCCGAACAGGCCACAGTCTCCTCTGATGTGACCAGTTTTGAGGTCCGAGTCAATCTTTCTGAAGCGGTACAGTCACAACTCCGACCGGGGATGAACGTAGATGTCGAATTTCAAGCCGGTGAACTGACCGATGTCTTGGTCGTGCCAACCGTTGCTATTGTGCGAGAGGAACAAGGAGAAGGGGTCTTGGTCATGGGTCGCGACGGTACGCCTCGATTTCTCTCGATTGAGACGGGGCTGACAGTTGACGATAAAACGGAGGTGATTTCGGGACTGGAAGGGGATGAACAAATCGTTTTGAGCGCGGCCCAGGGACTGCCTGAGAATTTGCAAAACCGAGGGGGGTCGCCTCTCCTTCCAGGCGGTGGAGCTGGCGGTAATGGTCCGCCACGAGGAGGGGGCCCTGGTGGTTAAGATTAGGTCTAAAAAGCCTCTAGCTTCTATTCAGCCGCCATCGATCTCTATCATGGAGATTTTGGCGATGGCGATCGCCGCACTGTGGAGCAATAAGCTACGCACCGCGCTCACCATGCTGGGCGTAATCATTGGGATTATGGCTGTGATTGCGGTTACCTCAGTCGGGCAAGGGGTACAGGCTGCTACCGAAGCAAATTTGCAGAACTTAGGCGCAGATGTTTTGCAAATTAGGGCAGGGGCCGCGAATAGCGGCAATATCAGCCAAGGCCGTGGGAGTGCAACCACACTGACTTGGAGCGATGCCCAAGCCATTGCATCTCAGGTGACCGTAGCCGATACGGTAACGGCCTACCTAGAACATACGGCCCAGGTGGTTTATGGAGAAAACAACACGTCTACAACTATTTTAGGGACGGATACCGATTACTTAGCGGTTAATAACATCACATTGCAATCAGGACGTTATTTCACCGAGGCGGAACTCACAGAAGCGCAGGCGGTGGCAATTTTGGGAGCAACTGTGAGAGATGATTTATTCGGCACAGATAGTGAGGCGATTGGGGCCAATATTCGCATTCAGGGGCAGCGCTACAGCGTGCTTGGGGTAGCCAATGAAAAAGGGGCTCAAGGACGAGAGAATCCGGATGAGCAGATTTATGTCCCCCTCACGAATATGTCAGCTCGGTTGGTGGGCAACAATGCGCTGAGCGGTATTGCCGTTCAAGGGATTGCGGTGAAAGTGACTGAGCAGGCCCATTTAGAGGCGGCTGATTTTCAGATGACGAATTTACTGCGTGTGCGCCACAACATTCATCCCGCTAAAGGCGATGAAGATGATTTTGAGATCGTGAGCGCGGCTGATCTGGTTGAGACTCTCACCAGTACGGTGGGACTTTTCACCATTATGGTGGCGGCGATCGCGGCGATTTCCCTCATCGTCGGCGGTATTGGCATTGCCAATATCATGCTGGTCTCAGTAGTCGAGCGGACCCGCGAGATTGGCATTCGTAAGGCTGTTGGAGCAACCAATCAAGCAGTTTTAAGTCAGTTTTTGGCTGAGGCGATCGCCATTGCCGCTGCTGGCGGTGTTTTAGGCGTGGGGCTAGGCGTAGCGATCTCTGGGATAGCCGCGACGCTATTCGATTTTCCCGTTGTGATTGCGCTCTGGGCGATCGCCCTAGGAGTAGGACTCTCTTTTGTCATTGGCATTGTGGCGGGGGTGATTCCGGCCCGCAGCGCAGCCAAATTAGATCCAATTATTGCCTTAAGAAGTGATTAGCAGGCGTCATGATGACCACCATGATTTGGATGACAGGAATTCGTAAAACTTACCGCTTGGGTGAAGTGGAAGTGCCCGTACTGAAGGGCATTGACCTCACCATTGAGGAAGGCGACTATGTTTCGATTATGGGAGCCTCAGGGTCAGGCAAATCGACGCTGATGAACATTATTGGCTGCCTTGATCGCCCCTCGGCGGGCCACTATGTCCTAGAAGGGCGCAACTTAACCACGCTGAACAATAAAGGCCTCGCCTACATTCGCAATCAGCGCATTGGCTTTGTGTTTCAGCAGTTTAACCTGTTGCCTCGGTCAACGGCGTTAGAAAACGTCATGCTACCAATGGTTTATGCCGGTGCGAGTCGGAGCCAGCGACGTCAACAGGCAGCAGTCGCTCTGACTCGGGTGGGCTTGGGCGATCGCCTAGGCAACCGGCCTAGTCAGCTATCGGGAGGACAACAGCAGCGAGTGGCGATCGCCCGGGCGCTAGTCAACCGTCCAGCATTGGTGCTGGCGGACGAACCGACCGGCGCGCTCGATAGTCAAACCTCTCATGAGGTCATGACCCTCCTCACCGAACTCAACCACCAAGGCATCACCGTCATCATTGTGACCCATGAGCCTGATATTGCCGCACAAACCCATCGCGTCATCCACGTTCAGGACGGGTTGCTTCAAGGACAAGAGCATACAGGGAATAGTGCCAGTCTTCGGATGCAGAAGTGACACGTCAGTTAACCCATACGCCTCTGCCTCAACAGTTCTGATAGGCTACCTAAGTTGCTCCTCGGCAACCTACGCGGCAAACTCGAACATTGCTTCATACAACATTGGGCAGGCATAGGATAAAAACGGTTTGATTGCCAAACGTATCATCTAGAATCAGCGTTCCTTGATGGGCACGAATAATTTCTTGTGAAAGGCTAAGTCCTAGACCAAGGCCATCTACTTTGCGAGTGCGGGCGGGGTCACCTCGGTAAAAGCGATCAAAGATGCGATCTCGCTCTGCTTTTGACAATGGGTTAGAGGCATTTGCAACGGTAATTTGAACTTGCCCCTGCCGCTGTCTAGCCTCGATACGAATCCATCCATTCGAAAGATTATATTTGACTGCATTGCTGGTGAGGTTTTGCAGCACCTGAGCAATTAAATCTCGATCTCCTTGAACACCAAGATTGGGAGCAATGTCAGCTTGAATCGAAAGGTCATCTGCAAGCAGGTCTAAATCCTCCACCAAGACGGTGAGCAATGCCGAAAGGTTAATCGACTCTTTGTTCAGTCTCATCTGTCCAGCGTCAGCCTGCGAGAGTAGCAGCAGCTTACGGACAATGCCGCTAAGACGACGGACTTCTTCTAGGAAACTACTCAAGGTTTGCTGAAGCGGGGAACCCGCTTCGGCTTGCTGCAAACCCTGTTCGAGTTCGCCTTGCAGAACGGCAAGGGGCGTTTTGAGTTCGTGGGCAGCGTCGGCACTGAAGCGAGAAGCTTGCATAAAGCTGCGCTCTAGCCGCGCTAGCATCCGGTTAAACACCTCGATTAGGGCGGTAAATTCAATGTCCACATCGCTCAAAGAAACGCGCTGGTTGAGGTCAGTGGCGGTGACCTGCTGCATCGTTGCCGTTAGCTGACGGACCGAACGGAGGGCACTGCCCGACAGCGCCCAGGCCCCAACTGCCACTAGCAGCAAGACAGAGGGAATAGTAACCAGGAAGGTGTTGCGGATAACGGCCATGTCTTGGCGGAGCCCCTGCAGATTGGTGGCGATCGCTACTTGATGGGCGGGAAAGCTGGTGGCTCCCACTCGCCAGCTGGCATCTGCTGTATGTAGCGTCATCAGGCGAGGTCGCAGATTGGGCGGCGGCGGGGGCGGGCGACCATTACTGTCTTCTGGCGGAGGTAAGTCTGATGTTGGTGAGAGCGCCGGACGGGGCGGATACAGACTAGGTCGGTCGAACGCAGGATCCCAGCTCTCTGACTGGTAAAAGGGCTCACCCTGGGCATCGAGAATTTGTAGCGCAATTTCACTACCCATTTCGGCGTCTAGGTCTTGTGTGAGATTTGTGTCCCAATCTCGTGAGTCACCGGCAGTGGGCAGCGGCCTATCGAAGCGCTGGATCTGATTTTCTAGGCGAGTGTCCAACTGGCTAATTTTAGCGCTATAGATTAGCCGCCAAGCCAAGCCACTGAACCCGACTAAGGCTGAACCGGCCAGCACCGTAGACAGCAGGGCCAGACGCAGCCGAAAGGACCGCTTCACGGTGCTGCCTCAGGTGCACGAAACCGATAGCCGACGCCGCGCACGTTCTCAATGTGGCTAGGTTCACCTGCGCAGTCAATTTTCTTGCGCAGCCGCTGAATGCACACGTCTACTACGTTGGTGCCAGGGTTGAAGTCATAGCCCCATACGTGCTCTAGAATTTGAGTGCGGGTGAAGACGCGACCGGGCGATCGCATCAGATATTCCAGCAGGTTGAACTCTCGCGTGGTCAGCTCTATCGTTTGTTCCTGACAACTCACCTCCCGCGTAATCCGGTCCAACCTAAGATCGGCTACCGTCAGCAGGTTCTGCCGTTCGCCCACGCTGCGCCGCACGACCGCGTGAATACGAGCCACTAGCTCTTCGACAAAAAAGGGCTTGGTGATGTAGTCATCGGCCCCCAGGTTGAGCCCTGTCAGCCGGTCGTCTAGCTCACTGCGGGCTGTCACCAAAATTACGGGCGTGCTCCGTCCAGACTGCCGTAGCTGTTTAAGAATCGCCAGTCCGTCTTTTCCCGGTACCATAATATCGAGAACTAGCACATCGTAATCTTGGTCTAACGCTAGCGCTAGTGCCTCGTTGCCGTTTTCACAGTAGTCCACGACAAATCCCTGCTCGGCTAGGCCAGTTCGAACAAAGTTAGCAATTTTGGGTTCGTCTTCTACAAACAAAACGCGCATCGTTCAATCGGTGGCTTGGGCAGTAGCGGCTTTCTTAAATTACAAAGCCTAGGCACAAAAAGCTCAACCCTATCCGAATTACAAAACTGTAAGTCAGAGCGGGGCAGTGCTGTAATTTTCTGCCTGCTTAATAGAAACAGTTCGGGCTTAATCCCCTAAATCACCCTATTTGGAGACACCTACCCTGAAATTCAACAGAGTTGGAAAAATGGAACTCAATTTTTTCGGATCATCTCGATGACTTGAGATAAATCTTTTCAATATATAGACCGTCATCATTCTTGGAAGGTGTGTTGCAGCTACAGTTGCGTCGCTAGACCTGCCAAAACCTCATGGCTTTTGGTAACTGGCTACTCGAATTATCAGCTTTCCCTGCTGAGGATTGCGAGTGAAAACAAAAGCTCCCTCAGTCGTTTCTTGGCTTGATAAAAACTTGAGAATTTGCTCACCTGATTCAACAGTTGCGCCATCGATTTGGAGTTCTGCAATGACCTGAACTGACTCGGCTGTTTCGCCTCCTATGTTAGTGACTTCAAAGGGAACGTAGAATGATCCTTGCGACTGGCGCATCTCAGCCCGGCTGACCTGCAAAATCGGCGGTTGTTGCTGCTGATCGCTAGCCCATAAATACCCAACTAAAGCAATCACACCAAGCAATAGGGCCGAAGCTATGGCAAAACTAGTCCACTCGGCTATGGAAGAAGGCCAGGAAGACGCTACAGCGTCTTCCTTTGGGTCAGCCTTGTTAGGTGCGGTATTTGATTCCTTTAGCTTCATAAAGCTAGCCTCCCAGCGGCGCCGCCAATCGTTGTCGGCAATCCCAAAATCAAGATATGGCGAAAGGCAACCTCCCAAGGAGTCGACCAGCTAATCTGCTGGAAAAAGCCCAGCATTACCGCAGCCGCCCCTAGGGATACTAAATAGGACATAACGGTTTCGCTAGGTGGACTTTGAAAGAGCCCTTGCTGCATCTGTCTTTGACTTTGGCGAGTGAAATTAGCCTGGAAAACAATCATGTATGAAATGCCTAGCGAGGCTAGCACGACGCCCAATAGCCAAGGGCCTTCGACCGCACCTACCAGGGTTGGCACTTCTTCAGTAGGGGCAATGCTAAAGGCAACAATTAGAGCCCCCATTAGCGTTACACCAATATCGGCCAGCGTTTCATTGAGATTTTCTTTTGGGAAAAACTGCTTAAGGGCTTTTGATTTGAGCGTACCTTGTGAATTGGGTGGGCTGTCATTATCACCGTCGGCAGGTTGCAAAAACTGATTCGCTAGCGCTGCTCCTAAGGCAAAAGGAACACCTTCAAAAATAATTTTGCCAAGGGCTTCCCGGAGCTGGGTTTGTAGCGTAATCTCACGCAGTAGAACAAGCATCAGTGTGGCACTGACTAAACCAATGGCAACAGCATCAACGGTATCACTGAGGGCCTCACGGGCAGTAGAAGCGCCGCTCTTACGAAACCCTTCAGTGAGGTTAAGGGCAAACACAACCACTAACATAGCCACGATCGCAGCTAGCATAATCGGCGGCTCTACCCACGACCCAATCCACCAAACCTCCATGGTGTAAAGGAGCGGAATCCCAAATAAAAAACCCCCTGCAGCTCCCCGCAGCAGGTCATTGAATTCTTGGTTAAACGCTTTGCGGTAACGACGACGGTGACGGTGAGATGACATCGAAATATAACTTCTCAGACGGGCAGCAAATTTAGCGTGTTGTAGGTGCAATCTATAAAGCTGGATCACGCTGGCGCTACATGATGTAATGCGGCTGTGAGGAGGAAACTACCGTTTTGCAGGGATTCTAGGGCTAGTTCTACTAACAGGTCCGCGATCGCTTGTAGCACTGTCTAAAGTTCTAATAGTCGCAGACAGTTGTAATGCTCCCCAGAGCAGACGTTCCGATAACAAAATAGGATTACCCCTAAAGTATATGGACTCCTTTAGGATTTCAGGAAGTAGCTCTACTGACCTCTGCTGTGAGTAGGATTCGGCGTGATCACTCCCTCTTTCTAAGTAACGATCTCCTATTAGTATTAAAGTAGATTTTTACCCGCATATCGTCATCCTATATAATCATTGATATGAGAGGATTCCATAGGGAAATAATCCTCCAATAAAGTCTTTCTTGATAATCCAAATGGAATCGCTATATCTTTCCAATGAAGGAGTTGAATTAAAAAATACCCGCTTACTGTTGAAGAACGTCCTTCTGAGGCTTTTTCCCTCAAAGCAATTCCTCAGAAGAAGCGAAAAGAATCATTGCAACTTTCATCGAAATCATGTTTTTTCACAAAAAAGAGCTCATTGCTAAATCCGTTAATGTTGATGCTCCTGATCCCAAATTTGCTCAGCTATTGTTAGAGCAATTTGGTGGTGCTACAGGTGAACTTTCTGCTGCTCTTCAATACTGGGTGCAGTCTTTTCATGTCGAAGATCAGGGCATTAAGGACATGTTGCAAGACATCGCCGTAGAAGAGTTTAGTCATCTTGAAATGATTGGAAAATTGATTGAGGTTCACACTAAAAATGTTGATCAATCCGATGCCTTCAAGAGTACTTTGTTTGCCGTTAGAGGTGTAGGTCCCCACTTCTTGGATTCGCAAGGTAGTAACTGGACAGCTGCGTATCTCAATGAAGGCGGCGACGTCGTACGCGATCTACGGGCTAACATTGCTGCCGAGGCAGGTGCTCGCCAGACTTATGAGTCACTGATTAAACTGGCTCCCGATTCAGGGACTAAAGAAACGCTTGTGCATCTACTGACGCGCGAAATTTCTCACACCAAGATGTTCATGAATGCTTTGAACTCGCTTGGTAAATTGACTGATCCATTCTTCGGCAACGTTGAGCCCGATGAGACGGTCGATATTTACTACAACCTCTCAAGTGGCAATGGTCAAGATGAAAGGGGTCCCTGGAATTCTGATCAGGATTTCAACTATGTTGCTGATCCCTTGAGCGCTAAGGCTTAGCACAATGCTTTGTTAGCAGGTTGGGTGAGTTCAGCTGGCATCAACGCTAAAACAGCTTGAACCACCTCCTGTGGGGCCAGCAATCGCAGACAGTTGTGATGTTCCTCGGGACAAACGCTTTTATAACAGAGGCGACAAGGAACATCGTGGAACAGTACCCGGTGAGGAACTTGCCAGGGGGTGTGCTGCAAATTGGTCAGCGCATAGATATCAACTACCGGGGTATTGACGGCAGCAGCGATATGAACTGGCCCCGTATTGTTCGAGAGTAGTAGCGGTGCAGCGGTAAGTAGGGCCGCAAGTTCTGCCAAGCTCAGCTGTCCCACGAGGGAATGCGAAGGAGCCTTCATTTGTTTACGGATGCGGTCTACCAAGGCCCGTTCGGGTTCGGTGCCGGTGAAGAGAACAGTTATCCCTCTTTTTACCAGCGATCGCGCTACCTCAGCAAAAGACTCAGGCGGGTAGCGACGCGAAGGGGCTGACGCACCGGGATGAACCACAATCCAGGGATGCTCTGGGGTAATATCTAGAGTTCTCAGCAGGTCAGCGCTGCGACGATGAGCGGATATAGGCACTGCTAGCTGTAGAGTTTGGTCAGGGGTGTGATAGCCCACACTGGCGACCAAATCAAGCTGTCGCTGAACTTCGTGCCGAAAAAGTTCAGGTTCGGGGTCGCGGATGGTGTGGGTCAGGAGTTGGTAGGGATTTTCGCGACAGTGGGCCAGTCGCAAAGGGATATCGGCCATGTAGGTCATAAAGGCCGATGGCAGCGGATTTTGGCTATAGACGGTGAAGATGATGGCGGCATCAAATTGACGCGATCGCAGCGCTTCTAATAGGGCATATTCCGGCTGGCTATTAAGGCGTGGTGCCGTTGCTTTGAGCCAGGGAGCGTCATATACCCAAACATCATCCACCATCGGCAGCTGCGGCACTACGGTAGCCCCAGCTTCTGACGTCATGAGCGTCAAGTGACTCTGAGGTAAGGTTGCTTTAATGGCAGCCATGGCGGGCGTTGTCATCAATACGTCCCCAAGACTGTCAAGCCGGATGCAAAGAATGCGACGAGCCGTACTCCAGTCCATTATTGCTCCCCCGATGTCGCACGAATTTGCTGAATTAGAGTGGTGGTGGAGCGATCGCCCACGTAAGGCAAGATCACTACTTCACCGCCCTGCTCTTCAATCAGGGGCGTTTCGGGCAGTGACTGGCGCGTGTAGTCACCTCCTTTGGCATATACATCAGGACGAATCAAGCGGATCAGTTCGCGTGGTGCCCGATCCGCAAAGGGAACGACATAATTGACACAGCCCAGAGCCGCTAGCACCGTCAACCGATCCGCGAGGGCGTTGACGGGACGAGAGGGTCCCTTGAGCTGACGAATACTGTCGTCGGTGTTGACTCCCACAATCAGCACATTCCCCAAAGCTTTCGCCTGCTCCAGACAGGTCACATGGCCAGAATGGAGAATGTCGAAGCAGCCATTGGTGAATACAATCCGCTGCCCCGCTGCCCTATGTTGTGCTACGACGGAGACCAGTTCCGCCTGATCCGTAATACGTTTGTTGCCTTCCATCAGCGCACGTCGCAGTGCTAGCAAGTTACAGCAGGTTGTGCCTGCTTCTGTGGTAGTCACAGCGGTGGCTTTGGCCGCTAAAGAAGCTGCCCCATGGGGGTCGGCTCCTGAGGCTAAGGCTAGGGCCAGTGTGGCGACATAGGTATCTCCAGCGCCAGTGGCATATGTACTGGGTGCTGGATTGGCGTAGGTCCGAGTGGGTTCTCGAACTATCTCCTCATCTTTAATAAAGATGAGCGCCCCATCTCGATCTAGGGTAATTGTAGCTACATCGGCTCCTGTCACTGCCAGCACTTCTTGGCCGCGACGGGTCATCTGGGCAACTCGCTGCGATCCCGTTAAACGGGGTAGCCCTATCAGTCCAACGGCTTCATCATAGTTGGGCTTAACAGCGGTGACGTGGAGCGAAGCATAGGTCTGAAGGCGTTTGGAATCAGCCACCAGTATGTAGGGGTAGCGAGCCTGTAGCTGCTGTAGCGCAGCGATTATCTTAGGCGTGAGAATGCCGTAACCGTAGTCTGAAATGATAACGGCATCGCAGGTTGGAATAAAACGATCCAGTTGCTTAATGAGCTGATGCTCAAGCTGGGTTGAAATGGCCTCTGTGCTGCCCTGGTCAAAACGAACGAGTAGTTGATGTTCGGCTAGAAGCCGTTGCTTGGCAAGGGTTTGGCGCTGGGGCGATCGCACGAGTCCCTCTAGTCGTACCCCCCGCTCCTTGAGGGTGATACAGAGCTGGTCGCCTGCTGTATCCTCACCGATAACGGACAAAAAGTAGGTTTCTCCCCCCAAGCTGGCAACATTGGCGGCGGTATTCGCAGCACCACCCGGCACCTGTTCCGCCCCCGCTACATCGACAATGGGTACTGGAGCTTCACGACACAATCGGGTTGCAGTTCCCTGCAGGTAGCTATCAAGGATGGCATCACCGATAACCAAAACCTGTAGATGAGGGAAGCGATTGATTTGATTCAGTAAACGTTGCGTTTGAGTGTCTAGGGTAGGCATAGCTTTGGTGAAGGATGAAGTCGGCAGCTTGGTCGAATCGCGATACGGTTGCGTGAGGAATTCGTCCTGGCGATAAAACCCACTCGGTCTCGTTGCCGTTGTTAATCAGGACGGTGCGGCACCCAGCTTGTTGACCCGCCGCAATATCGTTGAGTATGTCGCCCACCAACCACGATTGGCTGAGGTCAAGGTCAAGGTCTGCGGCTGCCTGCAGCAACATACCAGGAGCGGGTTTCCGACAGTTGCAGGGCTTAGCGTAATTAGGCACAATTCCGTCGGGATGATGGGGGCAGTAGTAAAAGCCCCCCAGAGGAACGTCTAATAATTGACGGAGGCGGTGCTCGACGGGAGCGATCGCCGCTTCGTCGAAATATCCCCGTGCTACTCCCGACTGATTGGTAACGACCACAAGTACAAACCCCGCCTCGTGTAGCCATTGGATGCCCGTTGCCACTCCAGCACATAGCCGCATCTGAGCTGGGTCCACGTTGTAAGGCACGTCGTGGATGAGGGTTCCGTCTTTGTCGAGGAAGATGGCGGGAAGCATAGGAGGGTGGGAGGGTAATCAGGGGTCAAGGGGGTAGAAGGGTAGGGACTGTGAGAGTCAGGAGGGTAAAACTAAAACGCCATCACGCCATCGCCCCGTCACTCCCTACGGCCAAGAGGTTTCCTTCATTGGAAGGACCATCATTTCAGAAATCACTGTTCCCTCTGGCTGCATCATGAGATACCGGATGGTGGCAGCAACGTTGGCGGGGTCTTGTAGGGTGGTTTGGTCGATGTCGGGGAAGCGATCAAGGAGGAAGGGGGTCCGCATGCCGCCGGCGATGAGCGAAGTAACTTTGATGTTGTGGGGGCGACCTTCGACGTGAAGGGCTTGGGAGAGACCTAAGAGACCCCATTTGCTGGCGTGATAGGCAGAGGCATTAGCCCAGGCTCGCTTCGCTGCGGTGGAAACAACATTGATAATATGACCGCCACCGTTTTCGCGTAGGTAAGGAAAGACTGCTTTGGCCATAAAGAAGGGACCATTGAGATTGACGTCAATGACTCGCTGCCATTGCTCAACCGTCAAGTCTTCCACTGATTCAGTGATATCGATACCGGCGTTGTTTACCAAGCCGTCAATGTGGCCATAGCGGTCAATAACTTGTTCAATGCAGGCCGTGATTTGATCGGGACTGGTAACATCAAGAGCGATCGCGATCGCGTTACCAGCAGTGCCATCAGTCGTGTTTAATTCCTCAGTCAACGCTGCTGCTTGCTCATGTCGTAAGTCAGCAACGACAACAGGCGCACCGGCCTCAGCTAGGCAGCGACAGGTTGCCGCTCCCAGCCCTCGCGCTCCGCCTGTAACGAGAACGACTCTGCCATCGAGTGACAGAATTGGGCTAGTCGGTTTAGATAACGTTTGCATCAGTATCTCCTTACCAAGAGTTGTAAACGGTTATGGGTCTTAAGCCAGTTTGAAGAACCAGCTATCTTCACAAGTGTTGCCTCCTACCTGTTTGTGTCTTCTGCCTCCCACCTTCGACCTTTCCTATCACCAGCCACCAAAAGCTCCCTCAAAAGCGCTGACTCGCGGAGATGACCGCAGCCGTAGAGCCAGGACTACTGATGGCCTGACGCGATCGCCAAGGCATGACGTCCTCAGGATGCGACTGCAGGATTGGCGTATCGAGTCGCTGCAAATCCGCTTCAATCCACTCACAGATCAGGTGCAGTACTAGCAGCTGAATCTCTTGAATACGTTGGGGATCAGGGCTGGGAATACAGATAGCCTGATCGACCAAGGGCAGTAAGTCGCCGCCATCCCTGCCAAGCAGCCCGATGCAGGTGACATTTTGAGCTTTGGCAGCGGCGACTGCTTGAATAAGATTTGGCGATCGCCCACTTGTACTGATGACCAGCAACACATCTTCAGGGTGGGCAAAAGTCTGCACCTGACGGGCAAAGATATCGCTGTAGTTCACATCATTCGCCCAAGCCGTCAATAGGGTCGTGTCCGCTGTCAGAGCCATAACAGGCAGCCCAGCTCGATTGGTTGAGCCAAAGCGCCCTACTAGTTCAGCAGCAAAGTGTTGCGATTCGGCAGCACTGCCGCCATTGCCACACACTAATACTTTGCCGCCCTGGTTAAAACATTGGCTGATGCGGCGAGACACTGCCAGGATGTCAGTGCTTAACAGCCGTCGGGACTGTCGCATCGCTAAAATGGCAGCGTCAAAGCGGGCTTCCATCTGAACCAAATCGCTTAGCCTCGCTTCAGCCATGGGGCTAGAATGCCGGCGGTCAGCCAGGAGGGCTTCATAAATGCCAGCTAACGCGCTGGCTACTTTTGTCCAGGTAAACCGCCGAGCGACGTGACGAATGGCCTGCTGACCCAACAGACTTAGCATGGCAGGATGTCGATAAAGAAAAGTGATGCGATCGCACACTGCCTCAGGATCCTTTGGCGATACCAGATAGCCCGTCTCCCCATCCTTAACCGTAAATTTGATGCCGCCTACGTTGCTGCCAATTACGGGGGTGCCGCAGGCCATGGATTCTAGAGGAGTGATGCCAAAAGGCTCATACCAAGGCGTTGTTACAAAAATGTCAGCAGCACTGTAAAAGTATTTCAGGACCTCTCTGCCCCGTTGACCGACAAAAGTCACTTGTTTCCTAATCCCTAGGTCTGTCGCGATCGCTTGTAAGCGGCCAATCTCTGGAGTTTGCTGCGGATCAGGTACAGCTGATTCACCACCAACCACCAGCAGCCTTGTCGGGAGCTGCTGCTGCGCCAACAGCGCCATTGCCCGAATTACGGTCTCTACCCCTTTGCGGGGCACCATGCGCCCCAACTGGAGCACCACTCTTTCTTGAGTAGGCAACCCCAAGGTGGCCCTAGCCTGAGCTTTAGGAATCGACCAGAATTCGTCAGAATCAACCCCACAGGGCACGACATAAATGCGATCAGCAGCTGCCCCATAAAGCTGTATCAGGTCATCTCGATCCTGGGGACATTCGGCAATAATGCCATCGGCCTCCTGCACGACCTGCGTCTCAATCGTAAAGCGATCGTCCGGGAAGCCATCCGCTTGCCCCTGATGCTGTCGGCGCACTTTGCCTAAGGCATGGAACGTCACCACAAAGGGGATGCCCAACTGCTGCTTAATCCGGCTTGCCACCAGCGCTGACATCCAAAAATTAGCGTGAATCAGATGGTAGCCTCCAGACGGCTGTTCCTGCTGCGCAAAGCCCGCCACGAAGCGAGTGAACTCATCCATGTGGGGCAGTAACTGCTCCTTGGCAATCAACCGAGGCGGTCCTGCGGGAACGTGAACAATGCGTACGCCGTTGTGCCAAAGGACAATTTCTGGCCAGTGTTGAGCATCCCGACGCGTGAACACGTCAACCTGATACCCCAATGCTGCGAGCTGCTTTGCTATTTGCCCAACATAGACGTTTTGCCCACCACTATCGGTCCCGCCAAAGGTACCCAGAGGCGATGCGTGTTCACTGATCATGGCAATCCGTTTAGTCATGGCGTTTCAGGTGATTAGAAATAAGGGAAGAGGGTGAGGGGGATGGCAGGTTGGTATCTCAAATCAGGGCTGAACTAGTCCGCTCTTGACCCTGCCGCAAATTCAGTGCAGCAGAGAAAACGGCATTCCAATCCTGCACAAACCGCTGAATGTTGAATCGCGATCGCCCCGCCTGTCGTGAGCCGTGACTCAAGCGATGAGCTAGGTCAGGGTCGGCAATGAGCCGCTGCATGAATGGCACCAGCGCGGCTGGATCGGTACTGATGTAGCCGGCAACATCATTGGCAATAACGGTCGGTAACTCGGTTGTGGCTAATCCTACGATCGGCAGTCCTAGGCACATGGCCTCACAGACAGCCAGGCCCAAACTGGTGTAGCGAATAGGATGAAAGAAAAATCGATAGCGAGCCATCAGCTGGGGTAGTTCCTCATGCGCAACTTCGCCTAGGCCCCCTAAACTTTCAGAGTCGATGCCGACCAGGTCCAGCGGTACTTGCTGACGAATCTGCTGAAAGACATCAGCGCCTAATCGACGACCCCGCGATCGCAGCCCATTGACTACCACAATTCCCCTGGGAATGTCGCCCGAGTAAGGTACCGCCTCTGGCACGGTAACCCCATGCTCAACGACCCGGGTTGGGGTGTTGCCACAGTCCCACATCAGCTGATTAAATGCCGTGACATGGACTAAGAGCACCTGGGGATCGTCCACCCCATGACGAGTATCAGTCGGATGCTGACGCGGCGGATCATGCTCTAGAAACAGACGGGGCAATTGCCGCTGTTCAGCGCTGAGAATGTCATACTGATCCTGCTGATAGTTACGGGCTGACTGAAACAGGATGCAATCAAAGGTCTGATGCCGCACCGCTTCAGCAGGAATGTCATGAACATTACGACCCCAATCAAATCCTGGCAGACGCCCACCGTAGCCCTCGGGTTTACCGGGTTTAGTCGGCAGGTAAAAGTCGTGGGGAGCTTGGGTTAGGTAGTAGAGGTAGCTGCCGTGGACGTGCCAGGTAAGGATTCGGAGCCTTTGCATGATTGGGAGAGGAGAGGTAGGTGGACGGGTAGATAGGGAGGAAAAGTCAGCGGAATTAGGTTTGATGGGCAATCTGCTGCAGAAAGGGTTCTTGAGGTTTGAGGCAGTGGCTGAGGACTTGACCGCCAAACTCATAGGATGAGCCAATGCGGATGGGGATGGCCGCGAGATAGCATAGGTAGCCGAGGGTGTAGGGCGAATACCCTGGCGCAGTTAGGATAATGGCGGCCTCAAACTGATTTCGGCGGAGTTGGTTGACCGCTTCACCCCAGTTGAGCGAAGTGGTGTCTGAGTGACTCAAGAGCCAAGCTGTTTGGTTCGGGTCAATGACTGTGAAGTCAGCCGAAGGGAATATGTGTTGCAATTCTGCAAAATCGGCGTTAAAGGTATCCGATGGGTTGGGCGCAAAGACGACGATCCTTTGTAGAGCTGAACTGAGGTTAGCGAGCATGACAAACCTCCGCGATCGCTCGATGCTGGAACTGAGTTGACAACAGAGATTCAGCCTGAAGTAAAACGGCTTCTGCCGTGGCGGCACCCATCTGGCGACTATCAACAATGCGGTGACATGTGCGATCGCTGGGTGCCCACCGCTGGATGTCAGAGTTGCTAAACACCACCACGCTAGGGACTTTTAAGGCTGATGCAAGATGTGAAATTCCTGTGTCATTACTAATCAGCAGGGCTGAATACTGTAGTAAAACGGCCAGCGTAGATAGAGAGGTCTGACCCGTTAAGTTGATAGGCGATTGAATGCTAGCCCCGATGGCAGCCAAAACTTGGCGAGCCAGGTTTTGCTCGGCGGCTGTGCCAGTTAGGACAACACGATATCCCCGATGAGTCAGCCTGTGCACCACTTGGGCAAACCCAGCAGTTGACCAGCGACGCTCCTCAGAACTTGCCCCTGGATGCACGCAAACATACTGGCCAGGAGTTAAGGAATGCGCCTTTAAAGTCTCTAAGCCCAATTGATATTCAGTTTGACTCAGCGGAAATTCTAGCTCTGTGCCTGGCTCTGGCATCCCTAAGAACGCCATGAACTGCAGCAGCCGGTTCACCTCTGAAGTGTCTTGAGGGTAGGGTAAAAAATAATCAGGATCAGGACAGTATTGTCCTGGCAAGTAGAAGCCTGCCTGCTGTCGCCCCTTTAATAGAGTCAGGAAGCAATTCATGGCGCTACCGTTGCCGTGGAACTGTAGCGTTAAATCGTAGGGATGGCGATGCACTTGGTGCAGAAAGCGGACGATCGCGTCAGGCCCTTGCCAGCCCTCTGGAATACCTGGGAAGCCAGGAAACAGTCGCCAATCATCCAGTAGATGAGCAAACCGCTGCCCAAACCACTCAGTCCCCGATAACCCTAACCAGGTGATGCGAGCAAAGGGAAAAGCAGCCCGTAGCGATCGCAGTGCTGGCACACTACAAAGTAAATCGCCTAGGCCAGGAAGCGATCGCACCACTAAGATGCGAGCATCTGCAGGTATTAGGAGGCGACAGGCCATATTCGCATGCCCTAACTAATCACGATGTGAGTCATCCTAGAAAGACTTAGACCTAACTTCATTGGACATTTGACAGAAAATCTCCACCCTTTTCGCGTCTTGTTTTGTACATTTTGACAGTCTATATTTTTGATGAAATTTGACTGAAATCGTAACCTTTATAGTGCTATAAACAGTCTGTTTATTCTCTGTATATCTCTCCTTAGATAGATGCTTATTTAAACTCTTAAAGTGAAATTTTACAACTAATAGAAATTATTCAAGGCATTTCAACTCTACCTTGAGAGGGGTTTTCCTCATTGCTCATATTCAAGAAGAGAGCGGTAAGTTAGGCTTTTGAACATTGACCGTTTAGAATTTGAATTTAGACGTGCATCCCATTGAACTATTAGAAAGATTCTGTACTCAAGAAATTGCATTAACTTACTGACATCTTTGAGTTTTCTTCCTGTTTGAAAGTTTTGCGTCTTTTTGGCTGTGTCAAAGGTATTTGAGCAAATTGCCCAAATGGTTGCGAGAAAGCTGTCGTCCCTCTTGGATACAGCTGTCTTTATTAGCGATTCAAAACAGACTATCGTTGCGAGTTGGCGCTGCGATATTCCCTGCCCTTTAAATGGAATCAACTCAAATCATCAAGAACGTAATAATCGTTATTTGAAGCTACCGTTCTACATACAGGATCAAGTTGGTGAAGTAATAATTGAGCAAAGATCAGATAGCGAAATACTCCCTCAAAAATATGCTAAAGCTTTTGTCGACCTTATAGTGACTCAGGTAATTGATCCTGCCTTTTCTAGTCAACAAGCCTATAAGAATCGAGTTATCTTTGACCTTTTGCATGGCTATATCAGTGATGAAGCCGTAGCTTTACAACAGGCCGGTTTACTGAGTATCGACCTGACACTGCCCAGAGCTGTCATTCTAATTGAAATAGAGGCATTTCTATCCCAGAACGACGATGCAAAACCCTCTAATCGTGATCAGCAACGGTACTATGGCTCTGTTATCAATAGCATCGTCAAATTTTTTAATCTGCCTGATGACACTATTTGTGCAGATTTGGGTGGAGGGCAATTTGTCGTGCTTAAAGCCAGTGATAGCAAAAGTTTAAGCCCTTGGACTATCCAGACTGGGACAACCTCCGATGTTTTAGGTGCTTCTTGGACTAACCTAGATGCCCTGAAACGAGCCAGCAAAGATTTACTCACGCGATTGCGGCAAGAAACCGAAACGGCTCTCAACATTGGTGTTGGCCGTTATCATCCTGGCATTTTGGGATTGTCCCGCTCTTATCAGGATGCTCAAGTCGCTTTGCGGTTAGGGCGCAGGTTCAATGGGCAAAACGGCGTCTATTGCTTGGATGACTTAGGAATTGCGGCCTTTGCCTGTGTTGCTGATGAGCGTACTAAAGTGGAGCTAGCGCTGCATTTGCTGAGTCCCCTAGACAACGAGCCGGAGTTGATTAATACACTACAGGTCTTTTTCGCCCAAGACTGCGCTCTCTCACCTACAGCTAAACAGCTCTGTATTCATCGCAACACACTGACTTACCGCTTGGAAAAAATCACCTCTCTAACTGGCCTCGATCTCCGTCGTTTTGATGAAGCCGTGCAGGTTCGTTTAGCACTCCTGTTGAAGGGGCTCATTGATTAAAGCAGCGCGGATTTAGGTCTTTGAGAGGTACTGTCGACTTGATTTGCCGCTTGTCCTGCTCCCGAAGCGATGGATAGTGAGACGCCCTGATGGCTGGCTTCATGGGTGTCGTCTTCTCAATGTCGATTATGAGCGCTTCCCTAAGTCTTTGGCAGCCTTCGTTCACATTGCCATGATTGGTCTGATGCTATGCAGACTGGGGTGATCAGTTTTTATCTCTCTGTATTTCTAAATATCCTCTCAACGAGTTCACAGATATTAATGGTTTGAAGTGCGAAAAAGTAACGGCTTCACAGTGGAAATAAATAGCTGTTCTGGCTTAACGAACTGAGGAAATTCTCTAACTCGGCACTTCCTACAGCGGAGTGTAGCCGTTGTTCAGAAACTGATCAAGATTGCATACGGATACGGACATGGTCACCTTTAGTCTGGTTGTCATCCAGATCATTGGTTTTAATGCAACAACTTCCATCGGAGGTTGTGTAGGAGAGCAGATGTATGGCAAGAGCACCCTACCCCATGCCTGATTTGGTCCCACTCACGCGATTACACGTGAGTGACAGTTTGCGTGTCAATGCGGACCGCTGGTCAGTGGCTCATGATTATCATCGCCAGCGGCAAAATCTGCACTATCAGTCTTTGTGGCAACCGGGTATTGTGCATGGCTTGGGCGTCAAGCTGATTGCTCCTCCGGAGGTAGCCCACAGCCAGTTTAAGGAAGCTTACTGGGTTGAGGTGCAGCCGGGGTTGGCGATTGATGGGGAGGGGAACCCCATTGTGGTGGAACCTGAACCGATAGCCAATCGAGTCTATCCGTTGGTGTTTCCAAGGCCTTTGCAATCGGATGGAGTCCTTTATATTGTGGTGCGATACGTTGATCCCAACACCCTAGCGATAGAGCCAGATACTGATCGCAGTCCAGAACGCTTTCGATTTGACCAACGCATTGATGCGCTCGAACCTCAAGACATCGAACTTTGTCGGATTCAACTGCGTCGTGGTGAAGCCAGAATTGAGGAACCTCCCAATCCTCTAGTTCCCCAAGACCATCAGCTCGATTTTCGATATCGACCTCAGGCGCAGGTGCGATCGCGGAGTTGGCTGTCGGTGGGTACAGTGACTCAACTTTCCCAACATACCGTTCGGAGCTTTGAAACGTTAATTCAGGCCATTCCAGGACTGTACGCTCAAATGCAGGTGAGCTTCGACGCAGCACCGTTATCGTTAGCGACCCCAGAACAGTGGGCTGCAACTCATCTGATCTATTGCCAAGCCAGCGCGATCGCTCCAGCGGAGGGTGCTCAGCAGTCTAATCGAATTAGCGCTTTAAGGGAGTACCTCAAGGGGGGGGGAGTCCTTTTGGTAGAGGCCGAACATCGAAGTGTTGAATGGTTGAGCAGCTTAGAGTTTCTCAAACGCGATTTACATTTGCAACCTGTTGCGGCTGACCATTTGCTCCGACGCTGTCCTTTCTTCTTCAATGCCTGGCCGCAGCCCGTAGATCATTCTATTGAGTTGCTGTGGGATGACGGCCTGCTCGTTGTTATCGGCAGTTTGGTTGACCTATGGAGTCACCCTCAGCTCAGTCGCACAGACGTGCGCGAGGCACACGAATGGGGCCTTAACCTTTTGCACTATGCGTGGCAGCATCACCATTTTTACCAGCTTTTGCGTTGAGGACTGTAGGGCTTCGACGTTCGTACTCAATCTATTTTCGGTAACGGTTTACTTGTGAATTATTCATCCAAAGTTCAACCCAAAATAGAGCTGTCTACTCGACAAATTATCTTCAAGCCTGGAGACCAACAGGACTTTGCACGGGAGGATGCAGCGGATTCCAGCGATCGCACCTCAGCGAGTGCAAACCCTGATCTCACCGTTACGGTCACCAACACAACAGAGAACTTTGTCAGCTTTCAGCTTGAACTAGACGTTGAGGGACAGAACCGTCACAGTCAAGCTAATTGGTATGTAGTGGAACCCAATGTGTGTGCTAAAAAGCCGCCGGGCGATCGCACTCAATTCCATGTCCATCTGTTGAGAGCACCCATTCCAGCCTACGACACAACCGTTCCCCTGCGGGTCAAAATCTTCTCTGCAGAACTGGCCTCACTGTCGGCTATTGAAACGGTTTATCTCAAAGTCCTACGACCCACCAAGACGCTGAGAGTCTTTTTTCCATTTCAAGACCTCAGCGTTTATCCCGGAGCTAGACTCAAGATTCCGGTACTGGTGTATAACCTTAATCCCCAACTGAGGGAAATTACCCTGCGCCTGGAAGGGATCAACCCAGAATGGTTTCCAGACGGAATTGAACAAACAACCTGGGTGGATGTTGGTAGTTCGTCGGAGGTGGAATTTTGGTGTGCGCCTCCTGCTGTATCCAGTACAGAGCATCGACTGTATCAGCTCAGCGTGCAGGCGATCGATGCGGATGGCAATAGTGCGAGTACGGGAGGGTACTTCCAGATTTTGCCGTTTGGCCAACTCCGCCATGCCGTGGAAGACGCGGAAAAAGTGATTCCTGACCAAAGTACGGTTCTCAGCGCGGTCAAAGGTCGGGGCGTGGCTTATGACTGGCTGTTAGAGAATGCCAGCAACGTTCCTCAAACCATCTATTTGCAAGCGAATGAAGCTAGCCTTCCCTCTGGCATTCAGACATTTGCGGCACCGCTAACGCTATTACCCGATGCCACCAGTCATATTGCTTTTCAAATGCAGGTGCATCGCCCTTGGTTAGGTTGGACCCGCACTCATTTTGTTGAAGTCTGGCCAACCCTTGAACATCCTGATTCTGAGGAGCCAATTCCTGAAATTACGGTCAATCCAGCCAGTCAACTCCTGACGCTGAAGGTAAGACCCCGGATTCCGCTCATTGTTCAGTTTTTGATTGCCGCAATCAGCGGTCTGACACTGTGGACACTGTGGTTTTTATCGCCTAAACCGCTGCATAGTGCTCCTGTCAACGTCGTCCGCCTGTTAGGGAACGCCAACCTTGTCATTAGCGGTTCCAGCGATCAAACGCTGCGACAGTGGCAAGTTAACCGGGCACCCTGGCAACCCGATGTCCGTCGTCTCACTGCCCAGGGGCTAATTGAGGAACCGGCTCATACCTTTGGCAAAGCTATTCGAGTGGCCGAACTGATGCCCGCTGACTTGAAACAGGTGGCAGTGGGGTTAGAGAATGGTGAAATTCAGCTTTGGGACGTGGACCCGCCACGATATCTAGAAACGCTTTTGGATGGTGGACAGTACGATCGCGTCTTTGATCTTGCGTTCACCAATGATTCTCGCTATCTCTTCAGCGGTCACGGGAGCGGTACTGTTCGAGGCTGGACTCAACGGCAGGGACAGTGGCATCCTGACACAAAACTGTATTGGGGACTCCCCACGGATTTATCGTTTGCGATCGCGAGCATTGCAGTCAGTCCTGATGATGAATTAGTCGCGATCGCAGGCCAATTCAATCGACTCACCTTGTGGGATTGGCAAGTTACCCGACGAACTCAGCAGGCGATCGCCTACGACATTCCTTATGACTACCTGCCCTCTCAAGCGGATACCGATAACACGGTAGAGGAAGCGAGTATTCCACCAGTCACCAGCCACAACAGCTACCTCACTAACATCGATTTTGCCAGCCAAAATCCCCGTCTCATGGCGACAGCTGACAGCTTGGGAATTATCACCGTCTGGGATTTGCAGCAACTACGTCGCTGTATGCCAACTGCCAAAGCCAATCCACGGGCAACTCAAGACCAGCATAGGAATCAGTTAAAGGTTTTGCGAACAGTTGATTGCCCAACTAGCGAAACAATCTTGGCACAGTGGCAGGCGGGACGACAGGGCAGCGTAATTCGAGAAATCGCCTTTGACAAGACGGGATGCTACCTTGCCAGTACCGGGGATGATGGCCGCATTAGCGTCTGGCCACTCACATCAGAGGGCGCCCTCACAGAATCACCTCGTCGCGCCCGCATCGACATTGCCACCTTCCCCAATCAACCCCTCAACAGCGTCGATATCCATCGCACCCAGGCCAACGTTTTGCTTGTCGCCGCCGATACGCCGGGGCATCGCGTACAGCTCTACCGTAAACAAGTATTAGATCATGGTTGTCAGTAACTCGCTACACAATCTACGGCTCGATATTCAAGGCAGCACCCTGGGAGCCAAATCGGGCAGCGACCCGGTTGAGCGCGTCATCACCATTCAGAATCGTGGGCAGGAAATCGCCAACGTTGAACTCTGGCTAAAACCGACAGATGCTCAATCTGAGCCACTGTTGCAGTGGAGCCTGTTTGATAAATCTGACGCAGAGCTGACTCTGGAGCCGGACGAACGTATCGACGTTACCCTGTCGTTTTTGATTCCTTTGCAAGCCGAGCCGGGATTTTACAGCTACGAGATTCGGCTACGATCGCCCCAATATCCCAACGAGGATTTGCGACGTTCTCAACAGCTCCAGGTTTTGCCGTCCGCTCAAGAGGTCCGACTACGCAACGAGCCGAAAATTACTCTAGATCCGGTTACCGATTCTGACCATCCCTATCAGCTACAGGCAGGGGGAACGTTTGCTATTGCGGTGACTGTGGAAAATCCCTCCCGTCGCACTGATCGCTTCTTTCTGACCTGTCCCGATTTGGACGACGATTGGTACAGCGTCATCTATCCAGAAAACACGGCGATCGCGGCTGGAAAACTGTCCTATACGGATGGCCTAGAACTCAATCCCGGAGAGCAGGGAATCATTCGCTGTCAAATTCATCCCCCTCAACATGCCCCGGCAGGTCATTACTTTCCCCTGCTTCGACTTCATTCAAAGGTGCGGACAGAGTTGATGCTGCTCAAAGTGGTGTACTTTGTGCTGGTTGTAAGCGATCGCCTCACTGCTGACCTAACCCCTAAGGTGCAGTCCTTACCCTCTCCGGATCCTGGCTTTCAGCTAGCCTTGACTAATCAGGGCAATATTCAGCGGCAGCTTTGGCTAGAAGCTTGGGATGTTGAACGGCAGCTCCAGTATCGGTTCACCCCGGCTGAAGTTTCCCTAGCACCAGGGGAAGAGAAAGTTGCTGGGCTGACTCTACAGCCGCGACGGTGGTGGCACCGCATTTGGCGACTGCGCGATCGCGATATCGATTTTGAAGTACTCGTTGATAACTTGCTTTCCCAGCCCATTGGTGAAACGGATGATGCCTTGCAGCCCGCTTTGCCAGAACCCGTCACCGGGAAAGTGTTGTACAAGGCTCAGCGACGCTGGCTGTTCCGTTTGCTTGTTCTGATTCTGGGACTCGGGGCTGCCCTGACGCTGCTATGGCTTATCTGGGAATTTTTCATCTGGCGACCCAGCTTGAAACCTAGCATTGTCGAGTTTTCTACCCCTCAAGAAACCTACAAAGAAGAAGGCGAACCCATTACGTTTAGCTGGGAAATTACTAATCCTGAACGGATTACTCGTCTTGTGCTGAGTCCGAAGGACGTTCAAATTAATGGTGTCGATGACGTTGTCTATCGGCTGAACGATTCAGCGATTGAGGGCAATTTTCCGCTCACAGACGACTCCACGACTGAAGGTGCGTCGTCTGACATTGAAATTTTACTACCGCCTGACTTGGACAACGCCAACTGCACCTTGGAAGAGACTAAAGCAGGCTTCTTAAGCCCTTTGCTGAAAGCCTATCGCTGGCTGTTGCGAAAACCCCTGGAAAGGCAGTCTTTAAATTGTCAGGTAGCGCAAGTGGCTGGACTGGCAACAGAGACTAGAACGCTGCTGGAAGAAGGTAAGTATGCATTTGAGTTGGAAGTCTTTTGGGATCGTCAGCTTCGGACTGCGGCGACAACTCAGGGCAGTTCAGAAGAAGCCCGATCGCAGCGACTCAGATTACCTGGCAGAGCCCCAGCGGCTGACCGTTCTGCTTCAGCGGATCGACTGGCGGATCGCGCCGTCTTGCCCGATGTCGTCATTGCCGCCCCAGACCTACCCAAGATCCTTGCCTTCAGTACTGCGGCCACAGATTATCAGGTGGCAGACGGCAACGCCCCTACTGCGGTCAATGAGGCAGACCAACCAACAGCGACAGGGGCTTCAGCAGTGCCAGCGATCGCCCCAGTGCAACTTGATTGGACCATTGCTAATCCTTCAGAAATTCAAGCTATTCAGGTCTTTGGTCTCGCGCCCGATGGGTCAGTCAATGCCCAACCGATTACATTTGAGTTTGTCGAAGGGCAACTGCCGTCGGGCCTCTTGCCCTATTGTTCAAGCGGCACAACAGGACAATTGCAGTGCGAAAACGTGCCTACAACGGCAACCAAGGTCGGAGAATACACCTTCTACCTGCGAGTCATTGCGGGACGTGATGGGACTGTGGAAGCGATCGCTGAACAAGCACCGATGGTTGCAATCAAGCCCCTCGCACCTATCATCAACAGCTTTCAGGTTGATGGCAACAGCGCTCTGGAACAACCCCGCCAGGTGTATTCCCTCAATCCAAATCTTGAAACGTTTAAAGTTTTACTGTCATGGGAGATAGAAAATGCCACGAAAATCGAGTTGTCTCCTGCGCCCGGTGAAATTGAAGGAGACAGCATTGTGTATACGCTTAGCGCATCTCCTGGCGCTGAGACCATTGAACTTCGAGTGACCAACGAGGCTGGAGAGGTAGCAACGCGATCGGTCGTAATTGAAAAAACGGAAGCCTTTATGCCTGAGTTAGCTCTGCCATTTGGTGCGCCTGGAGAAGTACCGCCCCCACCCCCACCTCCTGGTAGCGCTGGTGCTGCTGGCAACCCCCTGCCCCCTGCTTTAGAAGGATTAGAACCCGTAGGAGCCCCTCCACAAGCAGACTAATACCGCTACGCGGAATTCAAAATTCAAAATTCAGAATTCAAAACTCAAGTGGATAAGCTTCTCAATGTTTTGAATGGTGAGCCTATTTCTGCCGTGGTGTACTAGGAAAAGTTATAGCTCTTTTACCTATTTGCTATATGACTCAGATGCTAGAAATCGTCAGGAAATATCAAAACCTCAACCATTTCTCTATTCGCGTTTCTATCCCTGTCTCGGTGCAAATAACCCACCGTTTCTCCCCATGGAAAAAGACAGTAACCCGTTTCCAAATCTAATACTCCTGGATGACTGGCTTTCCTGTAATAGCCTTCACTCGTCTTTTGCCCATATTCAGCTCGACAAACCAATAAATCCAAATCAGGATTTACGGGCAGCACACGTTCTGGAATTTCATCCCCTTCAAAAGTAATCCATCTATTTTTTTCAAGCGGAATAAAGACTTCATATTCATCCCTGATCTCTATTCGCCTCGATTCATTTACGATTTCTTCATTGCTAAATTCGTAGATAGGAATATGACACTCACCAAATATCAATTTTCCTACAAGTAGCTGATTAGTTGAAAGGCTATGGCTACGACATAGATATAGAGGTAAACTCTTAACTCCATCTTCATATTCATAATCAACCAAGAAAATATCTTTAGGATGAATATCAAACTGATTATTCGAGATCCATTTATAACTGCTATCACTAGCTTTAATCAGATCTTTCTTCGAAAAAGATCTATCGTGTTGATGTCTTGAGTCTTCCTCTGAAGAGATTGCTTCGAATTCCTCTTTTGCTGTTTCATCCAGTTGAATATCACGATCATTAGATGAATAAGTATAGGCAGGTATATTCTGCTCCAAATTATCTTGCGGAATGGAATATGAACTTTTTGAAATTGAAGCGTCATCTAAATCTTCTTCAGAATGTGTTTCTAATCCCTCTTTTACTGGTCTATCTAAAGTTCCTTCATTTCCTTCGGATGAAAGAAGTAAAGGGCCTCTAGATAAAATAATGCGCGATCGCTCTATACCAGCTCCTGTTATCAGAAACGCTATTGAAAGTGAAGTAAACATTAGGCGTTGATACAGTTTAGGATTCTTCTGGATGAAAGAAGTCACTAGAATCTTACTCCTAACAATAGGATTTGAGCTAGTATGCGGCATCAAAGCATCAATGCTGCTACCCAAGACTTTCTTTTCGATCCTTGCACACTCTTTGTGGGATAAAGATAGATCAACCTGTCTTTTTTTCAGAATTTCTATAGATGACTCATCTATAAATCCTTCTTCATTATAGATTTCCTCTAAAAAATTCTCATATTTTCTGTGATTTTTTAATTCATTTTTCAGTTTATCTTCTCTGCTCCTCATACTTTTACTGACTTCTGATTCTTCAATTTTTTTTGCAATATTGTCATCTAACCCAATGCCCCAAGCCATTCGATTTAATTTCTTCCTTTGCACATCATTTAATTCGCTTGTTTTACTAATTTCAGAAATAAGGAGCTTTCTATAATCTTCTTTTTTCTTTCGCAGACTATAGAGAGCATCAACACATTTTTCTATTTCTTCTGTAACCGAAAAATAGGCAGCTTCTCTATCTGCATAGCTGCTGATTGGCTTTTGACTTCGAGGTAAAATATTAATATGTGCAATAGGTGTATCGTGCCAAAGACAAGGGCGCAACAACACAGGAATAATTCTGGCTTCTCCATCTCTATGTCTTTCAAGAGAAGCACTCAAATCAAAATCCCAAAACTGAGAGGACGCTAATGAGTCGGAACTTATTAAAAGCAAAATGATATCGGCATATTGGATTGCTGCTTTAGCTTCTTTCTGTATTTCCTTTCCTGGTTCAATCTTATATAAGTGAGAAATTCTAATCTTCTTACGATGTACTAGCGGGAAAAGATAGGTTTCTAACTTTTCAAGATATTCTTTATCATTACTAGTAAAAGAAACAAATACCGATGCAGGAGCAGAATTCGTTGTTAGTTGCATGGGGGAACTACTTTAAATATGGGGGTTAAGCTTGAGAAAGATTCAGCCTCTTTATGCTTGCAAATTATAGTGAGGAGGATTTTGAGAAAAAACCGCAAAAAATTCAGAAAAATTCAGTGTTATACTCAGCTAACTTGTGTTTTTTTTGAAGCACTCAAAGATTAGGACTAATGTATTGACAAAAAATGAATTGAATGTGCCGTCCTGAACAGATCGAACACGATGTATGAGACTGCTTTGGCAATGAAAATTAAGCGGTGTATCCATTGAATCAGCTACTAACTCAACGTTCGATAGTAGCCCGCAGGGTCTTAGACCGCTACGCGGCAGGAGAACGTAACTTTCAAGGGCAGAATTTGAGGGGTGTTGTGCTCAGGGGGCAATGCCTCTGTGATGCTGATTTCAGTCAGGCTGACATTCGAGGCGCTGATTTCTCGAACGCTAATTTAAGCAGAGTCCGGTTTAGGCAAGCCAAAGCAGGCGTGGGACAGCCTTGGCAATGGACTGCTCGGCTGCTCGCGTCCATTTTGGGACTAATGTTTGGTTTTCTGAGCACGCGCCTTGCAGTGCCTCTTGTCAGTTCTGATGGCTCTGAGCTGATATCTGGCATTGCCAGCATAATGGTTCTGGGGCTGCTCTGCTGGACAATTAACCGATTCAGCCTACTCAAAGGCGTAACAATTACATTACTACTAGCCGCCCTAGTCGGGATGACAACAGGCATCCTAGCGGTCATTTTTGACTACGTGAGGTTGGGGATAATCACTTTATACACCGCTGAAACAACGGTTTTGTGCGTCGGTGTTGTGGGTGTCTTTCATCTAGGGCTGCCGATCGCTCAAGCGTTGACGAAACACAGCACTCTCTTGGCTTGTGTGAGTGCGGTGATGGGTGCCATCAGCGTGCCGACGCTGGCATCGGGGCCGTTAGCAGATAATTTGACACCAAAAGGGACTGTTTTCGCGATCATAATCTCCCTTATTGTGGTGCGACTGGGCGCTCGGTTTGCTCAGCAGGTCTTGTCTGGAGAGTCGCGTCATGCCCTAATGCGATCCTTCACAATCGGCGTGGCAGCCGCCTTAGGGACCCGTTTTCGAAATGCCAATTTGACTGAAGTGGATTTTGCTCAAGCTCAGCTATGTTACACCGACCTAGGCGCAGCCTGTCTGGATTATGGGCGCTGGGATGGCGCTTATGGGCTAGCCTTAGCTCGTTGGGGGAACAGTCCAATGGCAGATCCCGTTGTGCAAAGTTTGTTGGTTTGGCGTGATCTCAAAGGTCAGTTCGATTTAAGTCGAGCGAATCTTGCGGGAATGGATCTTTCCTATCTCAATTTACAAGGAGCTAATTTCAAAGGCGCAAACCTCCTCTGCACGAACCTACGAGGTAGCAACCTGAGTCATGCCAATCTGACGCTGGCACAGGGACTAGGGGCTGATTTTAGTCAAGCAACACTGACGGGAGCTTGTATTGAAGGTTGGGCGATCGATAGTCACACCTGCCTGGCCGATGTGACCTGCCAGTTTGTCTATCGCTTAGAGTTTCCTCGAACGGACACTGACGATCGCGAGCGTTATCCCAGCAGTGGTGTCTTTAACCCAGGAGATTTTACGAAGCTGTTCCAGGTTGTCTTGAATACGGTTGAACTGATCTTTCGCAACGGCATTGATCGAGGGGCGATCGCCAAAACCTTAGAACATATCCAAGCAACCGTTGATGACCGAATTAATCTACGCAGCGTAGAAGACACGGGAGACGGCTTATTCAAAATTGCTCTTGGGATCCCGGACGGGATGAACAAGGCTCAACTCCATCATGAATTCAAATCAATCTATCAGGAACACCTTAGGCAAATTGAAAATCGGTATCAGGCTCAGCTGTCCACGGCGCAGCAGCAGATTGAACACTATCAAAAAACAACTTCAGAACTCACTCATATCCTGAGGCAATTAACAAATAGTTCAATGCTTGAGGTAGGACAAGCTGCGACTGATGATAGGCGTGTCATCCTCACCTTTTGGGATGGCAGCCTTGAACAAGGCTATCCGGTGACTGCGGATATTCGTCTAGGAGCACTGGCGGAACCTTTGAAATTTCATGCCAGTCTACCTCCTATCCCGGATTTGGCAGTGCTCTATCAAGAGTGGCAAACGCTTTACCGGCAAGCATTTGGCAACTGCTCACGAATTCAGTTTAAGCATCACCAGGAAATCACGAACGTCTCTCACCAGGAACTCTATCTTTTGGCCGAGCGGTTAGTAGAGACACTTCAATCCTGGCTGCGATCGCCCACTTTTCGGTTGATCTCCGACAAGCTGCGAGAAAAATTTCTCCCTGATCAGGAAATACGAATATTGATCCAAACGGAAGATATCTGGCTAAGACGATTGCCTTGGCATACCTGGCACTTTCTACAGGACTATCCGAAAGTAGAAATTGCGCTAAGTGGCATGACGCTAGAAAACAACAACTATCAGCGGCCAACTCGACGTCGGACTCGTGTCTTAGCCGTTTTAGGTAGCAGTTCAGGCATTGACGTGGGGGTCGATCAGCAGCTTTTAGAGGCTTTGGGCCGTTCCAACATAGACGTTGTTTTTCTCTCAGAACCTAATCGCAAACAGTTTCACGATACGCTTTGGGATCGTCAAGGTTGGGATGTATTTTATTTCTCAGGCCATAGCTACAGCGAGCATGATGGTCATAGTGGCGTGATGCAGCTCAATGCCTTTGAACAACTTTCGATTAAAGATTTACAGTTTGCTCTGTCAGAAGCAGTGGAGCAAGGGTTACAACTCGCGATCCTTAATTCCTGTGATGGTCTCGGCTTAGCCAAAGAGCTTTGCGCCCTGAAAATTCCTCAGATTGTCGTCATGAAGGAAGCCGTACCTGACCAAGTAGCTCAAAGCTTTTTGGAGTACTTATTACAAGCCCTTACTACCCAAAAATCTCTATATTCAGCGATTAGAGAAGCCCGTCAGCAACTGTCGAGTTTGGAGGATCAATATCCCTTTGCAAGCTGGCTTCCTACGCTGTTTCAGACCACAACGGAGGCGATCGCGCCACGGCTCAGTTCAAAATAATTGCGTTCAGCCCTATCCCGGTCTTCCGACTCCCAACCTGTTGCCTTCAGCTCTAGTCCAGCGGTCCTATTCCAAAACCATAAAGCTAAAATCGGCAAGACTTTTCAGCACCTTCACTACAACACCTACAGCTGAAAATGCTGACTTATTGCGCCGTTTTCGGTCGAAATTTGAATAGTGAAACGTTCCCCAAAATAACCCTGAAAGAGAGGCAGCTGAATACAGTTGTCGCGGGGAAAGGTGCGTGAGACGACCTCTTTGGACAGGAAATTCTCCTCTGTTTTTAGAGATAGCCTGATGTTAGGTATCAAGCAGTCTATAAGCGAATAAACCAGGCGAGTTCCGTTGGGATGACTTTCGGCCAGAACGGCTGGATGGAGCTGGACTCTGAGATCGACCCTATCTTGCTGCGGCATGATTGAAACCAGCAGGATGACGTCCCGATAGTCTGAATCCAAATTCAATCCCAGCTGTTTAGCTCTTTGAAACTTTGTTTGAGGGTGGCTGAGGGCTAGTTGCTTAGGTCGCAGTAGTTTTTCAGGAGGCTGCCAATCAAGCTGATAAGCCCCTTCCAGCCACTGTCTCAAATCAACTACGGGTTCCCGATGAGCGAGATAGCGCGGCAATTCTGCCATAGGACGTAATTGTTGCAGAGATACCTGTTCAGAATTGACGTAATCAACAAACCCAAGCAGCGTAGCCATTTGATCACTGTCAAGACGCACCATGACATAACCGATGCGATCGCGCTGACTTTCCAGAGGAATAGTGCAGACTTCATCACCGGGCTGAACCGGGCGACAATCCATGGAGCCGTGACCCACAATCACTAAATCAGCGACATCGTCAGCTAGACGGACAGCTGCGTTCCAGCTGTCTGAGGCTGCCAAGTCTGTCTGTATGTCCAACAAGGCAAGATAATTATTGACAACATAGACCGCTAAGGTGTTCTGATAAACCTGCGCAGCTTTCTGTGAATTGGGTTGCTGATGGGCAAAGTCTTCAGCCTTATGTCTGGCCGATTGAGTGATCCATACGGGTACGTGAGCATCATCTGATAAGGGTTTCAAGGAATTCATGAATACCTTTGCACTCAATCATCGACATTTTCGAGATAACCTTCTGCCCGACCCCACTCTCTTAAAAAAGAATTGCAATAGCGGCTATACCATTGCGCAATATATTTTTTGTCGGCTGAGAACTCTGCAGCGATCGCGTCCCAAGACTGCTCGTTCGGCGGCAAGCGCTTGAGCAAAAGAATTTGAGCATTAATCTTGGGATATCTCATACATTTTCGATTTCGTAATTTTTCGTCCGGATCAGCTTGTACCCAGCGGATCAAATGGGTCCAGATTCTCATGGCCGTATGGGAATCCGCAGGCGAAACGAGCATCTCAGTTGGGTCTATAAATTGACCTTCGTCTGATATGAAAGCAGTCATGTGCCGCTTTTGTTGCCGATGCTTGCGATCACGATAGCGCCGTAACGTTCTCTTCAAGCAATCATCCAACCACGTTGTCAGAGTACATACACCAGGGTCATACCCTTTTTCCGGATCATCAATATATCGAAAGCAGTATTCCCACATTTCCTGTAGAGAATCTGGATAATAGGCGGTTGATTCACGCCAGAGTTTGCCCGAACGCATCACCAAACGCACAATTTCGGCAAACGCCATCTGCCGTTCCTGACTACCGACAGGAGAATGACAAGCTTTTGAAACGAGCACTTTGAGTTGCTGATTCAAATCCTGACTCAGATCACCACCATCCATACCCAACTGAGGCAACTGAGATATAAGACCACATAACCAGGGTTATCCGGCCTTATAAAGGGCAAGTTTGACGACAAAATATCGTCTTTTAATGTGTTTCACGGCGATCGCCCACACTTTTCGCAACGGTGTGAACTTAATATTTCTTTTCATCATGAACTGCGAAAACGAAGGCTGCAAAACGGCAGAAACTCATAAGCCGCATGGGGGAATTTTCGAATTAGCTCTCACCCTTGACCAACCAGTACTTAAAACGTTCAAAACGAGTTTGAAAACGACGTCTTGTTATTAGCCAGGACGACGAATGAGTGAGTCTGGTGCAACGGGTCGTTGGGTGCTCAATATTCCCTCTCAATAGGTCCCTGTAGATCTATCAGTGATCTATCAGTGATCTATCAGTCAGAGAACACACGAAATGCGGTGACGCTCAATCCTCTGCCAATATTGCTTGAAGGAGAAAATGTATGGCTCGACTGGATTATTTCGCTCCTGGAGTTTATGTCGAAGAAGTTTCACGGGGTAGTCGTGCAATTCAGGGGATTAATCTCAGCGTGGCGGGTTTTGTTGGGTTCACCGAAGATATTCGAGGCGATGCCGAACTCTTCGAGCCGATTTTAGTGACCAGTTGGAGCCAATACCTCGAAAACTTTTCCAAGATTGGATCTGATGGTTTTACAGACTTTGGCGCTTACCTGCCGTTTGCCGTCAAAGGCTGGTTTGAAAATGGCGGTGGACGATGTTGGGTTGTCAGCATCGGGACAGAATTGCCCATGCCTGACACGACGCCAACCCACGAATTAGACGACGCCCCCCCAGCCTTAACGCCAGTTAGCACTTCGGGCAACAAGCCGTCTTTGAGGTTTGCTCTAAAACCCGAAAAAGAAGCCGAAGGTCGAGTCCGGGTCTTCATTGAGCCGGATGAGCCCCTGCCGCCGGATAACCCCGATGAGGAACCCTTCAACAGCGGTGAATTCTTCCAAGTTAAGGTAGTGCCCCGCGATGGCGACCCTGAAGTCTTTCGCTATCTCACCATGCAAAACCCTGAAGGTGTGAGCGAAGAAGATCAATCCGCTGGAATTTTTGTGCAAGAGGCCCTGAGCCAGTCTGAGTACGTCAACGTGGAGCTCACGGCCCCTGAAGGAATGCCGCTGGCGCAGCGTCCCGCCAACGGTGTTTATGAAGTCAGACCCCGCCCGATTCCCTACCGGACCAAGCAGTGGTATCGGGAAATGTATGGCTCAACGAAGCGGCGATCGGGCGTCCAAGGCCTGTTCGAAGTAGACGAAGTGGCAATGGTTGCCTGCCCTGACCTGATGCTGGTTTATCAGCGAGGACTCCTCTCCTTACAGCAGGTGCACGGCGTTATGGAGATGATGATCACCAATTGCGAAACGGCGGCTCCTGGACCCGCCTATCGCATGGCGGTGATCGATCCGCCCCCAGTCAAGCCCCGTAAAAGCGATTTGCCCGTTCTTCCTGAGCAGCAAAAACCCCAAGACATCGAAGCATGGCGCATGGATAGCTTCGGTCGCTTTAGTCAATTCGCGGCCCTCTACTATCCCTGGCTGCAAGTACCGGATCCCCGCAGCGCAGGCAAACCGATCGCGGTTCCCCCCTGCGGTCACATGATGGGACTCTGGTGCCGCACGGATGAATCACGAGGGATTCACAAGGCCCCTGCCAATGAAATTCCCAGAGGCGTGGTTGGCCTGGCCTACGATACCAACTTCCGGGAACAAGAATTCTTGAATCCTAAAGGGATCAACTGCGTTCGTAAGTTCCGCAATCGCGGCACGCTGGTTTGGGGTGCTCGGACCCTGGCGCAACTTGACGATACGGATTGGCGCTACGTTAGCGTTCGACGACTGATGTGCTACATCGCCAAGTCAATTGAAGAGGGCACCCAGTGGGCCGTCTTTGAACCCAACGATGAGGACTTGTGGGCACGAGTCACCCGCACGGTCAAAAACTTCTTAGAACGGATTTGGCGGCAGGGTGCTTTGTTTGGCAGCACTCCCGAAGAGGCGTTCTACGTGAAATGCGATGCCGAGTTGAACACACCTGAAACCATGAAGCTAGGACAGCTCTTTGTCGAAATTGGTGTCTGTCCTGTCCGTCCGGCTGAGTTTGTGATTTTCCGCATTAGCCAATGGGATCAGTCTCAGGATGCGGCGTAGGAGATGGCTGAGTGGCTTTTTGGACGTTGAATTGAGATAAGGAGATTACTGAAAACGATGGCTGAGTTGTTGACGGCTTGTCGGTTTTATTTTGAAGCTGATGGCATTGCTGAAAAGTTGGTTCTGGAAGTGGCCGGGCTGTCGGTAGAGTCCCCCGTCGCGGGTGATGGCGGCGTACACGGATCGGGCAAATCGGGTGTCCGCATTCGTCAAGCAACGCCTACGGTGGAGAAATTTTCCAACGTAACGGTAAAGATGGTGGCGACTACAGATAAGGATCTGTATCTCTGGTACAAGGACTGTAATACGAATGATGGCGGGTCGTCTCAGTGGACGGGCAACCGGAAAGCGGCTTCTGTGAGTGCCTATGATCAGGCGGGCGGAATGCAGGCTCGTTGGGAACTGGTCAATGCCTATCCTTGCAAGTATGAGGGACCAAGCTTCACGGCGGGGGATAGCAATATGGCGAATGAAACGCTGGAGTTGGTGCACGAAGGCATTGAGCGAGTTCAGTAAGCGATGGCTACCGAGGACTTTTCTGAGCTGCTTTTAGCCAGTCGATTTTATTTGAAGCTGGAGCTGCAAATTGGTGGCGGTAGCGAAACGGTGGACGCGGTATTCCTGGAATGTCGGCGGTTTCAACGATCGCAAAAAGCCATCTCCATCGTGGAAGTGACGGCGAACCAATGGGCTAAGGCCAAGTATGGGCAGCTTTTGACGACCCACGTTCCAGGACATGTTGCTACGGAGAATCTCATGTTGAAGCGGGGGCTCACCAATTCCATGACGTTGTGGAATTGGTTTAACCAGGTGGAACTTGGTCAGTGGAAAGATCACGAAGCTGAGGGAGCTTTGAGCATTTTTGATCAGGCTGGTGGTGAGCAAGCCCGCTATGACTTTCAAGGAGCTTGGCCTATGCGATACACGATGTCCGAAGTGAACGCGAAGAGCACCGAGGTTGCGATCGAGGAGTTGGAGCTAGCCGTCTCGTCGTTGACGCGATCGCAGTGAGGTGACGGAGAAATGCTCATTGGGGATTGACAATTTTGGATGGATTAACACAAATAACCCACTTTTCAAGCCTCTACATCAGTGAGGACTCAATCAGTAAGGACTACGAAGTGAAACCAAGGGGGATAGGAGAGGTGTATCCGTATGTTTCAGACAGAGTTTGACTTCACACTACCCAAGGGTTATCTCGATGGCGAGGGCAATCTCCATCGCCAGGGCGTGATGCGCCTAGCAAAAGCGATGGATGAAATTGTGCCGCTGAAAGATCCGCGCGTGAAGAGCAACCCTGCCTATGCCACGGTGTTGATTCTGTCGCGAGTAGTTGTGCGTTTAGGGGCTTTGGAATCAGTCAGTCCGCGCGTGATCGAAAACCTGTATGCCGTAGACCTGAACCATCTTTATGATCTCTATCGTCACATCAATGACCTCGATCCCCTCCCACCAGAAAACGGACAATCTGTAGCTCAGCCGAGTGGCTCAACGATGCCCCCTGAGCAAGGAGGTGCGCCATGAGACTGCCGGACTTTGTAAATCGCATTCGCCGCAAATTCAGCGAAGTTGGCAACTTTGTTAGGAATCCTGAGCAGGTGATTTATCGCCACGGACGTAAAGTTGCTCTGGAAAAATATGAACAAATGCCTCTTCCGGGAAAAGGGGCAAAGCAGCAGGGGGCAGAGGAGGCTGTCAAACAAAAGGGAACCGTTCAGGAACGATTATCGCAGGCGATCGCCCGTCCTAAGCGAGCAAAGACCGCGATCGCAACCGCTTCACACGCTCCAACTCCAATCACTGCCACGGCGATCGCGCCCTCTCCTGAAGCACCGACCTGGGTCGATCCAGACTTTGCGGTTCTGCAACCGGGTGATGTATTAACCCGGGGATGGGTGGGTCGATACACCGTGGGTGAATGTCTGCAAGAGCGAGGTTGGATGCGGCTTTATGAAGGCATTCAGGACAACGGGCAGGACGCAGTCTGGATTTATGAATATCGTTTGAGCGATTCTGTTTTTCGGTCGAGAGATATTCAAGCACGTCGCACCGCATTCAAGCAAATTATCGACCTCAACTCTCGATTGGGCGATGGGTCTGACTTTCGCATTCTGAAACTGCGGGATGTGATTACGGCGGTGCAGCAGCCCTGCTACCTAATCACCAAAGCATTGCCCGGCAGCCAGGGCTTGACTGAATATTTAGAAAATCGCCATCAGCCGTTTTCGCCCAGTCAGGTGCGGGAGTTCCTGCGGCAGGTGCTTCAGTCATTGCAGTATTTGCAGGCTTACCAAGTTCACTGGCCGGACGGTTCTTCACAAACCGGCTTGCCCCACGGACGCCTGACCCCAGAAAGTCTATGGATACGGTTTTCTGAGGCGAAGCTGCCGACTCAAGGAGACTCCTTTTTTGTTTATCTCTCTCGCCTAGCGTTGTGGGAGCATTTGTTTTACGCAGGGGAGTTGCCGATTCAAGACATCGCTAAAACAACTCAAGCATTGGGCGCGATCGCAGACGACTTCAATGCATTGGGAAGGATGGCGTTCCTATTACTGACCGATAATGCTCAAGCTAATCCAGCAGATTTGCAGGCATGGCCCGATGACCCCCAGGCGCGATCGCTCTATCCCTTTATTTGTCGCTTGCTAGGGGTCGGACCTGAAGAACCGTTCAAAAGTCCGGACACGGCGATCACAGCGCTCAGGGCTTTGCCACCAACTTTTGTTACCCCCATTGAAACAACTCCCTCAGAAGACACGCCGGTAGAAACTTCTGTTGACGAGTCGAGACGCTGGCTGTGGTGGCTCATGGGCCTCATTTTATTGGGAGCAGGGTTCTCAATGGTGTGGCAATTACTGCGAGGGAGAGCACCATTGGAACTGGTTGGCCCCGTCTGTGAAGAAGCCGATGGCTGCATTCTCAGTCTTGGTCGCTTTGGTGAATCCACGAGCCTGACCTATGGATTTGAACCGGGTAGTTACTGGAAAGAAAGCTTTTCCAGGTCGCTGAGGAGTCCTGTTGAAAGTCCAAACCGCTCCGTCATGCTGGAGGAGAGCCTTGAAAGACGAGCCGATGTCCCGTCTGCAACTTTGATACGGACGAATGTTGCCCTGCGCGATCGCCAAGATTTGCTCACTCAAATTCAACGGGGGCAGTTGCAGGCCGGTTTTGTGCGGGGAGGGCAAGCGCTGCCTCCGGGCCTTGCTGAAACGACCGTCGCCTATGACGGCATTGCTGTTTTCGTGATTTATAGCGATGCCCAGCGCGATCGCACTCTTCCCAAACTCGTGAATGGGCAAATCTCGCTGACGGAACTGCGGCGGTTGTTCACTCAGCAGCAGCAGACTCTCGGTCAGGAGGACACGCCGGTCCAGCTTTACGTCCCACAGGGCTATCTCAAATCTAACGAAGCGGCAGAGACGATCGCCCTTTTCCGCGAACTCGTTTTTGACACTCCTGAAGACAAAGCTCAGTTCGATGCGGTGCAGCGCCAAGTTTTAACTGAAGTCACCGCCTTGGATACTCGACCTGATAGCATCTATGCCCATATGCTCAACGATTTTGAGACTCAGGCAAATACAGACCAGCCCATTATGGGAGTCGGTTTTGATCGCATCAGCCGCATGAATGGACAATGCTCCGTCTATCCGCTCGCGATCGCGCATCAAGGAAAAACCTATCCCGTTCTGGTGGGCAACAACGGACCAACCGATTGGGAAACGGACCTGTGCGCTGATAGAGGAGCGTACTGGGTGAACTCAGATAGTTTTCAGCCGCCGAATGGCAACGTCAACCACCGCTATCCCTTGGCCTATCCGATGGCGGTGGCTCATCCCGAAAGGTGCTTAGACGTTGGTGCTGATCCAGAATGCCAGCCTCCCGGTCAAGCATTGGTCGATCAGCTCTTAAGTGTAGAGGGTCAATATTTACTGAGTGAAGTAGGGCTGGTGCCTATTGAACCTATCGGGCGGATTCGTCGTTTTTTATGGAGGGGAAATGATGTCATCCAATAATCCGCCAGAACAGGCTGCACTGATTCAACTCGCCAGTGAAGTGCTGGATTCGCCCACGCTATTGCGCCAGCTGAGCGATCGCGTCTATGGCCTCTTGTTGACTGAATTGCACTATCAGCGCGATCGCTCTGGTTCCCTTCGTCGGAGGCTGCCATGACTCAAGGTCCCCAGTTCAACTACGTCACTGCCAATCGGTTTTATGTCGAAATCGATAGCGAAATTGCCGCTTCATTCAGCGAATGTGCAGGACTTGGAATTACTTTACAGGTGCAGCCTTTGGTGGAAGGGGGCGTCAACGACCAGCAGCGGTTTTTGCTAGATGCCCCTAAATTCTCAAACGTCACGCTGAAGCGGGGCGTCACTGACAGTCTAGATTTTTGGAACTGGTTGCAAAAGATTCTTGACAATGAAACGAATCAGCGCCGCAATGTCAGCATTTTGCTCTTCAGCCAGGCGGGAGAGACTATGCAGTGCTGGACCCTGATCGGCGCTGTGCCCATCGGGTGGAAGGCTGACGCCCTACAGGCCCGATCAGAAGCCGTGGCGCTGGAGGAACTGACGCTTGCCTATGAAGGGTTGAAGATCGAAGGCAATAATTCCGGCAGCGGATTTGCCCAACAATCTCAAGGGCGGGATACAAGCTCCGGCTACTTTGCAGGGAAATCGTGATTATGGCTGATTGGAATCGCTGGCAAACGCTACCACTGCTGAACTGGGGACGTCCCCTGGGTCGTCGGGTAAGAGTACCCTTGGGACGATTTACAGACGTGTCCAGCCGCGATAGGGGTATGCCGCATGGGCAACCCCTGGCAGCTTATCTATTGGGCTATCCGATTCCGCCGATTGAGGAGTTGCAGACCGCCCTTTCGCTCCCTGCTTCAGCCTCCTCTTCCGAATTGCAGGACCTGCCTTTTATAGGGCAAGCCTCTTCCCTGCAACAAAAACCACCGCCCGAAGTATCCCCTGACGATCAATTCAAACCAGCTGCCGACACCCCTCCCCTACAAGCCCAGTTCACGTCCCCACCTGCTGCTGCCGCTCCGGTACCGAACCGCTCAGACGATCCCCCGGTTGAGACCACGCCGTTTGATCCTCTGGAGTCGCAGAGCAATGGGGTTTCTACGGAGTTGGATGTCACTCGCGTTGAGAGGGAAGACCTACCTCAATCGGCACTGGCAACACCCGAGGGAACGAGGTCAGCGATCGCCCCTGAAACGATCACGATGCCGGAAGATGAGCCAGAACCTCTAGCTGCCGGTGACTCAAACCACATTCAGCCCAGCTCCGTCTTAAACAAAAGCGACGATCCTTTACGGCTAGGCGATACACCAACTGAGCCTCCAGCCAATAGAGACCTCATTCAGCCTCAAATGCTGAACAACGCTGTGCCCCCTGATGCCTCCAATCCAGACTTGGCCAAAAGCGACACCGGTTTTGATTACGTCACGTCCACAGATCCCTTACCTAGTCCCTCTACCCCAGAGGTTGTTGCAACAGACATAACCGGATTTCGCGAACAGCCCTCCCTGCGAGACTCATCAGCGCTTAAGACTGTGCCGTCTGGAGAGGAGATCCCAGCTGAACAGCCAACTCGACAAGACGCCCCAACCCCTGAAACTCTGCCATCCATCGCCACAACTTCAGATCAACCCCCTTCAGCAAAAGAGACAAGCAACCTCCCTGACTTGCCAGAATTAGACTCAAAGTCTGCTGCCCCTGCTGCCCTGCCCTCAAAACCTGGAGTTCCTGACAAATCTGGAGAGAAAATCACAAGCCCCGCAGCTCCCACAGCCCCTGCAAAGATCCCTGATCAAGACGTGGAGATTAGCGAGTCCAGTTTTTCTGAGGATGAAGCGATCGCTCAGCCTCATCTTCCCTTCGAACAGGCCGTTGTTCAACGCACCACTGAACTCGCCCATTCCGATACGGACATCGCAAATGCTGACCAACCTGGCCCCCAGCCTGTCATCCCTAATGCGGAACTTCAGACGGTGGTTCCTGCTGAGCACCTGAAGAACAGTGACATTAACGCCGCCCCTGTTGACTTTCAGGAGGCGTCCACTACATCCCAAACGCCCTATCAGCCTGAACAAATCCCACGACTACCATCCGTTCAGCGATATGGGGAATCTGCCAAGTTTCGAGGTTTACCGCGATCGCACCGCTCTCCTTTGGTCGAGCTAGAAGACTACCAGGTTCAGCCAATCTCTACGCCGTCTGTAGACCCACCTGCTCTGACGCCTGCTGACTTCTCCAGCAAAGACCCACTACCCCCAATGTCACCAACATCGCCGTCAACTTTAGAACGGTCCCTACAAAACCTAACTTCGCCAACCGTAGATTCTGCAAACTTGCCCTCTCAGCAGCCCTCGTCTTTTCAGCTACGGACGCCAGAGCCTCCTGGCTGGCCTACCAAGCAGCAGCCGAACCTGGGGAAGATTCAGCCGACCTTACCGGTTCAGATGCGATCGCTAGAGTCTCCTGTTGCTAATGAGTGGGCAACTCAGTTCGATTTAGAATCCAACTTTGACAATTCTGACTTTGATCTTGAAGCAGACGATTTTTCCTTGGATGATCTGGAGCCAGATGACGCGATCGCCCCTGAAACCGATACCGAAGCTGCGTCTATCAACATCACTGAATCCCCCGAAGTTCCTGCTTCCGAAACTGACCCAGCGGCAGAGACAAACCACGAAGCAATAACCCTCACTGCCGACATTGCCAGGGCTAGCGCTGATGACGAAAGGCTGGATCACTTAGCGGAATGGGTATACGGAGAATTGCGATCGCACCTCCGCCTCAAACCAGAAACCCATTTTGGTCGATCAGCTTCCTTCACACTTTGGTACCCGCAGCATCCCAGCTTTGCCACACCAACAGCGCGATCGGAACGAAGTTTTCCGATGCTGCCCTTGCCGCCCAAATTACATCAGCTCACTACTCTCGTTCGCCAGGAAGTAGAGTCTCGCCTACAACACGATTGGGAAAGAACATAGGCCAGAGTTTTTAAAGCCTAGCTTCACCCAGTTCAATGCCAACAACCAACAACCAACAACCAATAACCAATAACCAACAACCAACAACCAACAACCATGAAATTCTTCAAAGCTCAGCTTAAAGCTAAATCTGGCGGTGAGGACATCACCTTCATGTTCAATCCTAAAGAATTGTCATTTTCAAGCACTGTTCAAACAACGGATAATCCAGGGGCAAGATCGACTCGTTCTGGCAGTCCTCGCGTGAGTTTCAATAATCTGTCGCCTCGGCAAATTATGATCAAAGAAATCTGGTTCGATACTTACGAAACAGGCAAAGACGTTATCAAAGAACATATGAAGCTTTTTATCAATTCAGTGAAATTCGACAAAAAAGAAAGCTTCCAGCGCCCACCCATCTATTCATTTATATGGGGTGGAAATATCTATTTTGAATATTGCTTTATTGAGCAGCTAAGTTACCGCCTAACCAAGTTTTTACCTAATGGTCAACCCGTGCGAGCTGTGATTGATTCGTTAGTGCTTAAAGAAACCGAAAAACTATCAGACGATGCAGCAGGTCTGCGTAGTTCTCAAGAAGATTCAGGAGATAACCGTCAAAATCGCAATAAAGGAGGATAGGTTCACCGTGTAAATCAAAGGATAGAACCCAATATTTTCACAATACGAACTTCGATTTTTTAATTCTCTAATTGAAACAGTAACTCATTCAAAACTCAAAACCTAAAACCCCAATCTTTTACCCATGCCCACCAGCTATCGCGCCCTACCAACTCTCAAACTTGATGATAAGGCTGCTCCAGACGACATCCTAGAAAATATTTTGCAGATTATTGTTGAAGAAAGCCTGCATCGTCCTAGTTTGTTTACGCTGGTGATTCGTAACGATTATCAGTCAGGGATGACCAAAGATGATCCCTGGCGGCGGCAGAAGCAATTCTATATTGGACAAAAGATTTCCGTTGGATTTAAACCTAGTGTGCAAGAGGCTGAATCTAACTCTCGAAAAGGTTCAAATAAAGACTCCAAACAGCCTGAAAAAGGGGACCTTATTCACGGCGAAATTACAGCCTTTGAAACCCACTTTTCAGAGCGAACCCAAGCCCCCATCATTATTAGAGGCTATGACATTTCTCATCGACTCCATCGAGGAGTCCATAATCGCTCGTTTCAAGATATGACGGATAGCGATGTGGTCGAAAAGATTGCCGAAGAGGTATCGATCAAAACGGATCAAATTGACGCCAGTGGCGAACCCCATGATTATTTGTTTCAAGAGAATCAAACCAACATGGCCTTTTTGCGATCGCGGGCTGCCCGCATTGGATTTGAACTTTTCATTCGTGATGGCAAACTCAATTTTCGCAAACCTCAGGCCCATGGTGACCCACTCAAACTGACCTGGCTGGAAGATGTGCGAAGCTTCCACGTGCGCGTGTCCAGCACAGAGCAGGTGCAGTCGGTTGAGGTGCGCGGTTGGGATTACACTACTAAGTCGCCAATTGTCTCCACGGCGCAGCGGGAGGAACTCATTACCGAAACCGATCAGGAAAAGACGGGTAGCGAGACGAGTACTGTCTTTAACGGGATGAAGGAATCTCCCAAAATGATCGTGTGCGATCGCCCTATGTTCAAACGCAAAGAAGCCGATGCCATGGCCCAGGCGCTGTGCGATGAAATCGGCGGTGAATACGTAGTCGCCGATGCCAGAGCTGAGGGCAATCCAGAGATTCGACCCGGTTTGCAGGTAGAGCTAGACGAACTGGGTCCCTATACGGGCAAGTACTACGTCACTGAAACCCGCCACGTCTACGCCGAGCGGAACTACGACACTGAGTTTTCTGTCCGAGGACTGCGCGGTGGCGACTTCCTCAATCTGCTGGTTCCCCCAACACCCACCAAGCCAGGACAAACACTCCTCGTCGGCATCGTCACCGACAACGAAGATCCCGACGACATGGGCCGGGTGAAGGTCAATTTCCCAACGCTGACCGAAGACCACAACAGCAACTGGGCACGAGTCGTCAGCATTGGAGCCGCTAACAGTCGTGGCTTCGACTGCTTACCCGAAATCAACGACGAAGTTTTAGTTGCCTTCGAACACGGCGATATCCATCGCCCTTATGTATTAGGCGGCGTTTGGAACGGAGAAGACGCCCCACCCAACCCCGTCAGCAAAAACGTGCAAGACGGCAAAGTCCGCCTCCGCACAATCCAGACTCGCACCGGACACAAGATTCAGTTTGTTGAAGAGAATCAGGCAGGCATTTGTATCAAAACGACAGGTGGACATGTTTTTCATTTAAATGATTCTGCCAAAGATATCACCATGAGCTCTACAGGCAGCATCAACATTCAAGCTGTAGGCGAAATTAGCGTTAAAGGCGCAAAGATTATGCTGAACTCTGTAGGCGAAATTAGCGTTGAAGGCAAAAAGATTATGCTGAACTAAGTTGCTACAAAGCTCATGAGACCTACTCCATTTCACTTCTTAAGGATTTAATTGTCATGCCTGGTCCCCCTGCTGCCCGTATTTTCGATGCTACTGCTCATGGAGATCCTTTAAAGCCGGGTCCCTGTAGCTCCGACGTTTTTATTGGTGGGAAAAAAGCCTGGCGTGCGCTTGATCCTGCGGCAGCACAGCAGTTATTGAGCTTGGCTAAAAAAGCGGCGAAAAGCGTTACAAAGGCTGCCAATGCCATTACTGAGGTCGATAGAACTAAACACTTAGATGACCTAGCAGATACAGCAGAAGAAATGGTAAAGATTATGGGTTCGACTGATCAACATGCTTGTACGGTTGTTAAGCTCCTAATTCCTGATGGAAATGGAGTTGTAATTAAAGGAAGTTCGAGCGTTTTTATCAATGGATTACCTGCTTGTCGAATTGGTGATCTTATTCAAGAAGTAACAAGTGTTAACAGTATTGTCGCTGGAGAACCTACTGTCTTAATTGGTGGTTGAGAATTATTTTTGGTCCAGACAATAAGGTGGTCAGAAAGTAGGATGGGCATGGCCCACCATCTCCAAAAAAGACGCTACAAGCCAGCAAACCAAAGAGATTTGAAATGGTATTTACAAACGATTCAACTAACTATATCGGTGCAGGGTTGGCCTTTCCTGTTAACACCAACGTACAGGGCAGTTTTCAACTCAGCAGCGACACTCAAAACCTAGAAGAATCCATTCGAATCATCCTAGGCACTCGTCTAGGCGAACGGGTCTATCGCCCCAATTTTGGCTCTCGATTATCCGAAATGGTCTTTGAGCCAATGAACACCCAAACTCTCCTCATGATTCGGCTACACGTGCAAGAAGCGCTGGAAATTTGGGAACCCCGAATTGACCTCATCGAAGTCATCACAGAGCCTGACCCAATGACCGGAAGAGTCAATATCAATATCATCTATCAGCCCCGCAACAGCTATGACAGTCGCAGCATGGTCTACCCCTTTTACCTGATTCCACCAGACGAAATGCGCGAACGAGAAGACTAGGGAACTCAAAATTCAAAATTCAAAACTTACACAGCGCATTATGGCCACTCCCGACTCCACAACCGACTTCGATTTCCTGCCCAAGTTGCCCAAAGCCAACTTAGACGATCGCGCCTTCGAGGATCTGGTCGAAGAATGTCTGCTGCGAATTCCTCGCTACTGCCCTGAATGGACGAACTATAATCCTGGTGATCCCGGCGTCACGCTGATTGAGCTGTTTGCCTGGTTAGTGCATCAGATGCTCTATCGGTTCAATCAGGTCCCCCGTCGGCATTACGTAGCCTTCTTAGAACTGCTAGGCATTCGCCTACTGCCACCCTCTCCGGCTCAAGCCGAACTGACGTTTTATCTCACCCAAGCGCAAGTGACGCCGAGAAGCATTCCCCAAGGAACGGAAGTGGCGACCGTACGGACCGAAACGCAGGAAGCGGTCATTTTTACAACGGATCGAGATCTAACCATAGGACGACCGCAGATTAAACATTTATTGTTCGCCCATGAAGCGACATCGGCTAGGACACCGCCTGACTTAGAAACGCTGAGTAATCCCTTCCGTGATGCCCCCTTTGAGCAAAACGGTGACTGGTCAACTTTGGAGACCACCGCCGACTTGTTGATTTCCTGCCAGCCAGGGAACTGTTTCTACCTTGTGCTGGACGCTAATCCAAACAGCAGACTTAATTCCACCGTTGAAGTCACTTCGAACGATCTAGCGGGTAATGTCCTTGCGCTGACCTTCAAAGGACCCGCCGCCGTGACAACGGGGATCAACCCCAATAATCCTCCTTTGGAATGGCAGGTTTGGGACGGATATCAGTGGCAGAGCGGCATCTTGCGATCGCCTACCGACGACCAAACCAAAGGCTTCAGTTTTGACCAGTTGGGTCAGTCCGGGCCTAATCCAGAACAAGAAGGAGCCAATATTATCTTACACTTGCCCCAGCAATGGCCGATCGCAACTTGGGGGGACTACCGAGGTCGCTGGATTCGCTGTGTGTATACGCCAGTTAATGCCGAGCGGCAACAGTATGAATATCAGCGATCGCCTGAAATTACCGGCTTGAGTGCTCGCACCATAGGCGGCGTTGTGTCGGCGAGCGAATGCGTACAACTGTCTGATGAACTGATTGGCACAAGCAATGGTAAGCCGGGCCAAACCTTTCAACTCAGTCGACGTCCTATTCTCAGTCGACGTCCAGAAGAATACCTCGACATTCGTTTGCCAAACGGCTTAGTCGAAACATGGCAGGAGGTGAGCGACTTTGGGGACTCGACCGCCGACGATACTCATTACACCATTGATGATGAGAGCGGCATGATCCAGTTTGGTCCGCTAATTCGTGAGCCTTATCAGTTGCGGCAGCAAACGCAGGAGCGCAGTCAAGTCCAGTCTTGGGGACGTCCTGTGCGGGTCCGGCAATCATTGACGACCGTCACGGTGCAGGAAACCGCTATCCCAGCGGTACTCGAAGCCGCTGATCGTCAGCCCGAACGCCAATACGGCAAGGTGCCGCCGATGGGAGCTGAGATATACATGCGGGCCTATCGTACCGGTGGTGGCAGTCAGGGCAATGTTCAAGCGGGACGATTGACTGTCCTCAAATCCTCAATGCCCTACGTGAAAAAGGTTACCAATTATGTTGAAGCTACAGGTGGACGAGAAGCTGAATCGTTGGAAGAGGCCATGATCCGGGTTCCGGCACTATTACGGACGCGCGAAACGGCACTGACCCCGGAGGAGTTCGAGCACAAAGCGAGTCGCTTTCAGGACGGCACTGCTGTAGCCCGATCTCATTGTGTGACCGCCGATCATCTCACCACTCCTGGCGTCATTCGTTTGCTGATTGTGCCTACCCTACCGAATTATCGACAGCTAACCTTCGAGCAGGGTTTATCTCCTGAACGGTTACAGCTCTCGGATGAGTTTCAGCGATCGCTCAAAGCTCATTTAGATCAGCATCGTGCTTTGGGCATTCGCGTATCCATCGAAGCGCCTGAGTACATCGGCATCAAGGTGCAGGCTCAAGTCTATCTGAAGCCCCAATATATCTATGATCGCGCCACCATTGCTAGCAAAATTAAACGGGCTCTATATCGATTTCTCAATCCTTTAGTTGGCGGAGTTGAAGGGCACGGTTGGCCACGCGGTCGATCCGTCGAGAGTTCCGATGTCATTGCGCTAATTCAGCACGTGTCAGAGGTGCATTCAGTTGCGCAAGTTCAGTTGTTTGCGCTCAGGCCGTATCGCTATCAAGAGGAAACAGGCTGGATGCAAATACCGATCCCACAACCCAAAGTGGAGTTAGGGGAACTGGCGATCGCGATTGCTTGGGAAGAGGACAGTGACCTAAATCCGGGGCACGAAATCGAGTTTTTGGATCTTTGAGGAAGGTTTGAAGGTTGAGTGCTTAGGTTTGAATTTTGAGTTTCTGGATGACTGGTTTCTATGGTGCAAAATGTTCCTCAGGCTGATATCGATCTGACGGTTAGCCCGTCTGAAACCATTGATTGGGATGTGGCGATCGCAGAGACCGATTTGATGGCGGTGGAGCGATCGCCGACTGACCTCAAGCTGATACCAGGGCAGCGCTGTGATTTGACAGTGCGGTTGAGGAACAACAGTGCTCGGCAGCTGAATTTACATTTAGCGCTAGCAGGAGGGTTTCCCGTTGACTGGTTTACGCCTGACTCGCCCTGGCTCCAGTCCAGTCTGGAAAATCAACAGTTCACCAGTTTGCCTTTTGAGATAGAGACCCGACAGACGCTCTATCACACCCTCAGTTTTACGGTACCCAAGCATTTTTTTGAAGAGCCTCAAGCGCTTGTTCAACACCCGCATCTGCCACTGCGGTATGGCTGCGAGTTATTTCTCTATGCCACAGCATCCTCCGAATCTTCAGCCCAGTTGGTCGGGCATCGTCCCTTTCAATTGCACCCTCGCCCTGAGCAAGTGTATGTAGACTTTCTGCCCGAAATCTATCAGCAGTCAGACTTCTTAGGACGGTTTTTGAGTCTTTGTGAGCAAGCTCTGGAACCCTCTTTTGAGATGCTGGATTTGTTTTGGGCTTATCTCAATCCGCTTACGGCTCCTAAAGAATTGGTGCCCTTTTTGGCGCATTGGGTCGCATGGCCGATGAATCCTCGCTGGACTTTGAGCCAGCAGCGTAAGCTGATTCGTCACGCGGTAGAAATTTACCAATGGCGGGGGACTCGTCGGGGATTGCAGTTTTGTCTACACCTTTGCACAGGGCTGCCGCTGAGCGATCGCGCCATTCATATTCAAGACGCGGATGAAGCGGGGTTCGTCCTCGGAGAAATCACGTTATCCGATGAACCGTGCCTAGGTGGTGGCCAGTCGCATCACTTTTCAGTCACACTGCGCCCCGAAACGCTCGACCAGTCCCAACAGCTCAGAGCAGACGAAGCTCTCCTACGCGATCTAATCGAACAGGAAAAACCTGCCTTCTGCACTTACGAATTACAGATTGTTGATTACCAAACACCGGGTTCCTCAGCCGAGTTTTGAAACAATATTGGTAGCCAACTGGCGTAGGGAAATCGATCTTGAATGCTTTCCAACTGTTGGCGAGCTTCTCGTAGGGCTACCTGCAAAGGTTCTCCTACAGCGAAGGCTTTCAAGAAGTTTTTTAGAAATAGCTGCGCGACTTGATCGGGGACAGGTTCTTTCATGACGACTACAAGTGGAATTTGTAGGCTTTCGAGCTGCTGAGCTAGACCGATGCCGTCACAGGAATTAAAGATGGCGAGCTGGAGACCCTGTTCGATCGCTCTGGATAGTGCAAATCGCAGCTCAGCGAACTGTAAGTGGTCGAAGCCGTTGAGTTGAATGGTTCCTAACAATGCCTCGTTGCCGCTATCCTGTTCTGTTTCGCTGTGGCCAGCAAAGTACAAAATGTCCCAACCTTTGGGGTCGCGCAGCATATCGTGAAAATCCTGACGAGACGGCTCATGCAGAAAGACAACCTCCATCGCTGAATCGGACAGCTGTTCCAGCAATTTCTGGTCGGCGCTGATATCAATCCCCCGGCTACTGCCAAAAACGGCCAGAATCCGTCGCTGCTGTCGCGGTAAAGCATTTCGGGAAGGCACACTGGCGAAGGAGCGGCCAAACGCGAACTCGACTTTTGGATAGGTGTCCATGAAGTTCCAGCTTTGCCAAGGCAGACAGCATACTTCTGGCGACGTCGTTTGCACTACGATACGAATTTCGTCCGAAGCAGCGAACCGTTCTCGCAAGTGATCGCAAATCGTCAAAAAGGTATCGGATCGCAACCAGGTGTTGAAGGTTTTGACCAGTTGAGCTGCTCGGTCATCCAGTTCGGACAAAGAGATATTGTTGAGTGCATGGGCATCAGACGAGAAGCTGATACGACTGCTGGTGCTATAGATCGCTTTATAAAGCTGACTCCAATCTTGATAGGCACTGCTGACTTCTGGCGCAGGCGGTAAATGGCTAGTGGTGATTTCTGGCAGCGTGCTTTGGTGAGGCCAGATCAAAACGCTCATAGAGAATCCCTGGCTAAAGTCGCCATGTGTGAGGGTAAATACCACTAAATTACCTAGCCGTTTTGAAATCGCAGCAGAGGATTCAGCCATCTCGTTCAGCTGACCGAGCATACTCTCAATGCGCTGAGTCAATAGATTGATGTGGAAATTCTGCTCAGCGACCAGCAATAGCAGACTGTCTTTAGGCAGCTGTTTGAGCTGTCGATAGGTCTTCAAATAGGCATCGCTTAACTCAGATAGGTTGGCATCCCTAGCGGCTTCCACTTTCAAGAGAATCTGCTCTTTGTCCCGACCTCGTTTTTCAATCGCCACGATGTCTAGTTGGGCTTCAGGATGGGTTTCCTCTAGATGTTTGTAGGAGATGGCGATCGCCCTTGGATCGATGTCTTGCGTATGATACAAATCCAGAGTTGTAAAAAGAGGCTGGATGAAATCGACAAACTGCCCCTCTTCAAAAGTTTCGGTATAGCTATCTGGTTTGCGCAGCGGATTTTGGTCTGTATCTCCCGGTTTCACCCACTTCATAAAGACATACTGGCAGACTACATCATGAAGCTCGGTTCGATGGGTAATGCTCCAATCCTCAATCACTGCTCCGGTCAGGATTGCTCCGGTCAAATTCGAGTTATCCAGCTGCGTTCGAGTCAAATTTGCCCTCGATAAGTCAGCATTTTGCAAATCGGCTTCGCTCAAGTCAGCACCCACAAAACTGCTTTCCGCCAGCCTTGCTCCCTGTAAATTAATGCCCTGTAAATTCAGACCATTAAAGTTGCAAAAGCCATTCTGCCGGACTCGTTTTTCAACCACGAGTTGCTTCACCGCAGAGTTATCGAGATAGGTACCGTTCAATCGAGCATGATCTAGTCCTGTTACGTTGGCAAAACACGTTCGCCTTAAACAGACCTTTGGGCCGAACTTAACCTTACCGAGAGTGGCACTGGTGAAATTGGCGTCTGATAAATCGGCCTCAGAAAAATCAGTTTTGTCAAAAAGCGTGATCAGAAAAACGGCTAAGCGACGCATCCAAACGAAATTGGGTTGTCCCTGACAGGCTTTCCACGCCAGGTAGCCCCCCAAGCCATCGAAGAAACAGGCTACAATCCAGGCTTCAGGATGGTGCCATGAGGTGAGGAAATCGGGTTCGATCGCGGTTAATCCCACCGTACCCAAGCTAGCAATGAGTGAAACCAGCGGAATCCAACTGGCAGAGGTCAAAACACCCAGCATTGTCCCATTGATCGCCAACGTTACACTCCCAAATGCCGCCCAGGCCATTGATCCAGCAACGCCCCAAAGCGAGTAATCGACAACACTCCAAAGAGAGTCTCGAAAGAATCCTAAGGCCACAATGGTTGCCGTCAAAAAGATACCGGTTACCGTCAGCGCTACAGCAGCCAGGCTCTTGCTAATCCCATTCCAAATCGCTACCGTTGCGTAGATCATGAGAGCCGACAGCATCACAGTGCGGGGAATCAGGAGATAGCGCTGATACTCTTCATTGTTTAGAGAAGAAACCAGTGGCGTATCGCTAAAGGTAATCCCCACAGCATGGCCGTGAGCCACCCCCGAAATCGCAGCCAGTAGCACTAACAGGATAATGAGAGCGATTTTTACGGCAGGCCGAATACCTGCTTTAGCCTCAGAAAAATTAGCTCTTTGCAAATTAGCATTGGCAAAATTGGCGCCTTGAATGACGGCATTTTGGAAGCAAGTATCAGATGCCTGTACTTCACAAAAATTAGCCCCTTTTAGAAGCGTTCCGGTAAAATCAGTACCCTGAATATTCGCTCCTCTAAGGTCAATGTCTGATAGGTCTTGATGACTAAGATTTACGTTAAAAAGCTGAATATTCGCAAAATTTCTGCGTTTTTCGCTGCAATACTGCCTTAAAAGTTCTTCAGCATCTACGTTCATTTATTCAAATTTACCTATAGAGCTTCAGTGAAAATCTAAATTCTCAGGGCTTTCAAGTAAAGCAATAATCAAGAAATTTAATCAGTCCATCTGCTTGAGGTTAGGTTGTTGTAGGTATCCATTGCACTTGTTATGCCGATTGAATCAGGGTGGAACCGAGATAAATCAACACATTGTGTGAGCTTGAGATTTCTCCCTTCGCTCGGAATGACCGTTCAGAAATGCTTCAGATGATACCGACTTAGTAAAGACAGAAGGAGTGTAACAAGCAGGATTCAATGCTTATGAAATCTTGCTTTTAGTATTCTTGATTGTTTGAGTTAGAGACCTGCGGCTTAAATTTTCAGGAGAGATTGAAAACCAGAGGTTTAAGCAGTGAGTAAAGCCGAATTCCACCCACAGATATATCCAATTAAGTTTGGAAGAGCTATCTCAAAGCCTATTAGGTAATTAACAGAAAACAACACTCTCAGTAGCAGAAAGCTGCAATGCTACAGTATCCTCGTACTATTTTCGAGCTTGATTATTGTGCTTCTTGATAGCTTGGACCCAACGATCGCGGCTCAGATGGTCCAATTCAAGAATGTCGCTGAGAGACCAGTGAAAGTGGTAAGCGATCGCGGCTACCTCCTCTTTCAATTGTTGAGAGGGGTAGCCTAGTGCTCCCCCACAGGCGATAACTCCGCTGCGAACTGATGTTGACACTGAGGACACTGTACGGCGAGATGAGGCTGTCCCGACTGGTGGATCTGCTCGTAGAACACCTTTAAGTACTGAATATCAGGCCGAAAGAGGTTTTCTAACTGCTCTGGAGTGACTGGTTCCAGTTCTCCTAGCCTGAGGATTACCTGAGACAGCAATACCAGTGAGCCATAAGCAGGATTCGCCTGAAGGCGAGCGTCTTGCAGCAGGCGAATTTCATCTTTGGCCGTTGCCAAACGCATACGACCCTGGCGATGCAGATGACCGCGATCGTCAATAAGCCCTTTGGGCAAGATGAAATCAAATTCGGTGGGGAAGAAGGCGGTGTTATTCATGGGTAGAGATGTTCCATATAAACTCGTGCGATGCAGGCCTATAGACACAAGGTCAATCCATTCCTACGATGATGGGACGAGAGGACAAACAAAAGTCGTATCGGTTTCGTCATTGGGAAGCACGATCGCCTGCTGTTGAGCTTCTAAAAGTTGCAGATATTCCTGCCGTGCTTGCAGGTTATTGGGATCGAGATTGAGGAGTACGCCAAAGACCTGAAAAGCGGCTTGAGGACATCCTGCGCGTTTGAGGGTAATGCCCTGCCCCATCAGGACATCAGGACGATTGGGTTGCAACCGAGCTGCTTGCTGATAAGCCTCCCAAGCGCTAACCTCATCGTTATTGGCTAAATGGGCCAATGCCAAGGTGTACCAAGCGTCTGTCTCATTAGGATACTGCTGGGTAGCGGTAGTTGCTGCCAGGATGGCATCCACAAATCGACCATCGGCTAGCTGTGTCGTCGCTAAGTTAATCCATAGATCAGCCAGAAAATGATTGCTGACTAATAAGCCGCTATCGCCCAGATAGTCCTGACCCAGTTGCTGCAAGGCGATCGCCTGGGAATAGGCAGAAGCGGCCTGTTGATAAAGCCCTAGATCATACAAGATGCGCCCGCGATTGAACGCCATCAACACCTGACGGCGACGCTCAAACACAAACGGTTCTACAAGGCGAGTTTCACCCTGGGCATCAATGGCTCGCAAGGCGTCCTCCGGTTGTCCTAAATACCAAAGGCTGACGGCTCGATTGTTCCAGCCACTGAGATAGTCTTCATTCAAGGCGATGGCGCGATCAGCAGCGGCTAGGGCAGCTTCATATTCTCCTAAACCGACCTGCGCTACGCTGATTTGACTCCAGCCATAAGCGGGGCCAAGGGTATCCCAGCGAGCATCGCCTTGAAGAGCCGCTTCACAAGCCGCGATCGCCCCTTCAAAGTTGTCGAGTTCATTCAGGACAGCACACTGATGGGCCAGCGCTAGGGTACTGTCTGGCCGCAGCGCGATCGCCTGCTCATAAGAGGTTAGCGCTTGATGGTATCGCCCTAGTTGTTCCAGCACTAGGCCCTGACGATACCAAAGCCTAAAGTTTTGGGGATCGTCAACCAAAGCCTGATCGTAGGCACTAGCCGCTTTGACTAAAGGACAGCCACTGCCGTGGTCCAACGCTTCTTTCAAAATGCAGAGTTCAGCCTCTAAACGCGGATCGCTAGGAGCAAAGACCTGTGCTCGTGAAAAAGCATTAAAAGCCCTTTGCCTCAGCCCCAGTTCCAATAAAGCAACTCCCTTGTGATACCAAGCAGCCAGAGGAGAACTATCGCCCCAGTCATTATCAAGCTCGATGGCATGCTGACACGTGTTAATGGCGGCTTCAAATTGGTCCAGGTAGACCAATGTGACACACTGATGGGTCAGAGCCGGAGAGCTTTCCGGGCGCAGCGCTGTCACGTATTGATGGGACGCCAGAGCTTCCACATACAGACCCAGATGAAACTGGGCGGTGCCCCGAGCAGTCCACAAATCAATATTCTCAGCATCGGGCTGTAGGCTAATAGCGCGATCGCAGCTAGCCAGTGCCGTTTCATAGTCCTCAGCAGCCTGCGACAGGAGACACTGCTCTGCCCAAAAGTCAAAATCATCGTAGTCAAACTCCGCAGCTTGAGCCCATTCAGCTTGAGATAATCGTGCCGCAGTCGAGGACACTGAAGCACCACTAGCCGCGCGAGTGGTCGAACTGAAGTTGCCGATGGATAACCAAAAACATCCGGCGATCGCCCATTCCAATCCTGAAAGTTTCATGAACGGGTTAGTCAATTCTACAGCGTCATACTAGGCGACTCAGCCCCTTTCAGGAAAGGGGTTTGGGCAAATTTGAATTTATGTATGTGCTGTGAGAAAAGTTGTTTTCAGCCTCGTGTAACTGGTGAAGGTATCTTCCAAAAACTGGATAAAACCTTAGCAAAGGGTCTTCGGCTAGTGTCTCAATCTAGCGGGGACTGGCCAAGAACGAGAAAATTTCGATTAGGTCTGATTTCTGAATTCTGACCCAGATTCCACAACGTTGGTTTTTGAGCAGCGCTATGAGCAACCACCTTGCGATCGCAACCGTAACAGCAGCCTTAAAGAAAATGCTGCAAGAAGGGATTAGTCAAGATATTCCCGGTGCTCAGGTCACCACAGTGCGCCCCGATGCCGCAAGTAGCAGCGTTTCAGGGGCTTGCATCAACTTGTTCATGTACCATGCCATGCCTAATGCAGCTTGGCGTAATGCTGATCTCCGGACTCGCCGCCCCAAAGGAGAACTTGTCAAACATGGACAGGCCAGCCTAGATCTGTATTACCTGCTGACGTTTTACGGCAATGAGCAACGGTTAGAACCGCAGCGACTCATGGGCAGTGCAGTGCAAACGCTGGTTGATCGCCCTCAGCTCACTCAACCCATCATTCAAGAAACAGTAGATAGTACAGCGGACTTGATTGACTCTACCTTGGGTGAGCAAATGCAGCTCGTCCGCTTTTTTCCAGCTGAAATTACAACAGAAGAACTATCTCGCATCTGGTCAGTATTCTTTCAGATTCCCTACGCCTTGTCCTTTGCCTATCAGGGTACCGCTGTCATCATTCAGGGGCGCAAACCAGGGCGATCAGCTCTGCCCGTCCGCAGTCGTCGCTTCTATGCCACCCCACAGCGTCCCGTTATCGAAAAAATCACCACGTCTGGTGAACTTAATGAACCCATCACGCTGGATAGCCATATCACTCTCCACGGCAGAGGCTTGAAAGGACGCAGCGTGGGAGCCCCCAGACCCGAAAGGGATTTGACGCAAGTGTCTTTAGGAAAAGCTCGCATCACGCCTCAGGTTGTCACCGAGAACAAAGTCGAGATCACCCTACCAACCCTGTCTGCTCAAGAGATCAGTGCCCTGAGAGCCGGCGCTCAAGGACTTCGAATTGCCCAAACACCTGATCCGCCGCTGCGAGACGCAGATTATGCCATTCTGTCAAACCTGATGTCGGTTGTGCTCTGTCCGACGATTCACAACGGATCGGAGGGAATCAGTGTTCGTGACGTTACTGAATTGGAAGAAAATGCCTGTACGGCCACCCTCACCGTCTCAGTTGATATGACTATCGAGCCGCGTCAAAATACCTTTTTGATGCTGAATAAGCGCGATCACACTAGCAAAACCTACATCATTCGGGGGGAACGTCAAACCGCTGAAACTACTACGCTGACGTTTCAACTGAATAATGTACTGACCGGGACCTATCTGGTTCGCGTTCAGGTTGACGGTGCCGAAAGCCCCCTAGAGGTGGATACCGACGAAAACAGCGACACCTTTGAGCAGTACATTGGCCCAACGATTTGGATTGGGGGTGAACCATGACGCCATCCCCAGAATCGCCCCAGGATTGGACAATCGCGAATCAACACTATCTCGCCGCTACTTTAATGGTGTTGAAGTCAGCTTTAGTGGCCCGAGTGCAGGCGATCGATCCCTCTCTCGACCTTACCGGACTGTCCGCGCTGTCTTTAGAAGCAGCAGAGCAGCAACAACAAGCGACTGAAGACGCACTCCCCGCGCCAGCCGCTTTGCAGCGACTGTGTGAACTGTGCCGACTCACTTCCTTTGAGCGAGACATCCTACTGCTGTGTGCGGGCATGGAGCTAGATGCTACTTTTGCGCCCCTGTTTGCTGCCATGCAGGGCGATCCGCAGCGCAACTATCCCACCTTTGGTCTCGCGTTGGGTAATTTAGCGAACCCTAACTGGGCGGCCCTCTCCCCTAGCGGTCCTCTCCGCTACTGGCAGCTACTGGAGGTTGGCCCCGGTCGCGCCCTGACCCTCAGTCCCCTCCGCATTGATGAGCGCGTTTTGAATTTTTTGACCGGCATTCACCATCTCGATGCGCAACTGTTCGGCTTGATCAAACCGCTGACGGCGTCTGAGCAGGCAATGGCAGGGCTAGTCCCCTCCCACCAATCCTTAGCGGCACAACTCGCACAGACGTGGACTCAAGCAAAACAGCTCAACCGCGCCATTCCTACCCTGCAACTGTCGGGGGGCGACAGCCGCGATCGCCGCACCATCGCCCAAGCCGCCGCCGCTGAACTGGGCCTCAACACCCACGTCATGGCCACCTCATCCCTACCGACCGCCGCTGCCGACATCCACGCCCTGGCCCGTCGCTGGCGACGCGAAGCCATCTTTAGCCACAGCGTCCTATTGCTGGAGTGGGAGAGCGTTGGGGACGGTAGCTCAGCGATGAATGCGCTCGCCCCATTTATCGAGGAAACGGACAGTCCCGTCATGCTCTCTACCCAAGCGCGCCAGCACTTACCCAAACAAACCCTAGTCAGCTTCGACGTTGACCTTCCGACCTCCCAAGAACAACGGCAACTTTGGTACACCGCGATCGGGGCCGATGCCCACACCCTCAACGGACAAGTCCAGCAACTCGTCAGCCAGTTCAACCTCAACAGCACCCAAATTCAATCCGCCTACCTTAGCGCGATCGCCGACTCCCCCTCACCCTCCACCCCCAAGACCTTCCCAGCTTCGCCAACACCCCAACACTCCAGCACTCCATTACCCCACGTTCCCCCTACCCTCTGGCACGCCTGCCGCACCCAAGCCCGTCCCCACATGGACGCCCACGCCCAGCGACTCACGGCCACAGCCACCTGGGAAGACCTGATTCTACCCAAAGCTCAAAAAGAGACCCTGCACGAAATCGCCGCCCACCTGCGCCAGCGCACCCGCGTTCATCAAGACTGGGGCTTCGCTGCCAAAGGGTCGCGAGGATTAGGAATCACAGCTCTGTTCTCCGGAGCCAGCGGCACCGGCAAAACTCTCGCCGCCGAAGTCCTCGCTGCCGAACTGAAGCTCGACCTCTACAAAATCGACCTCAGCGCCATCATTAGCAAATACATCGGCGAAACCGAAAAGAATCTCTCCAAAGTATTCGACGCGGCTGAAACCGGCGGAGCCATCCTATTATTCGACGAAGCTGACGCCCTATTTGGCAAGCGCAACGATGTGAAGGACAGCCACGATCGCTATGCCAACATCGAAGTTAGCTACTTGCTTCAGCGCATGGAAGCCTATCGCGGCCTCGCTATCTTGACCACCAACCTACCAGACGCGATCGACCGCGCCTTTCTACGCCGCATCCGCTTCATTGTCCAGTTTCCCTTTCCCGACGTCGAGCAGCGTGCCCAAATCTGGCAGCGCATGTTCCCCACCCAAACCCCCACCGATGGCCTAGACTTCCGTAAACTCGCCCGCCTCAACGTCGCCGGCGGCAATATTCGCAACATTACCCTCAACGCCGCCTTCCTCGCCGCCGATGCCAGCGAACCAGTGCAAATGAAACACCTGCTCCGCGCCACCCAAAGCGAATATACCAAGCTCGATCGCTCCGTCACGGAGGCAGAGGTGAGAGGCTGGGTCAGCGTCCCTCCATAACAGAAACGGCCTCTATAAATCAATTGATCTGGTAGGGATCTAGTAGCAAATAGACACCATCCAAAATTTTTTGCATTCGCTGCTCAGAAAGACTCCCTATCTTTTCAACAAGCTGACCTTTATCAATAGTAAATATTTGAGAAATGTTAACTACACTTTGCTTTGGCAGATTAGCTTCTCCAACTTCTAGCAATACGTTACCCGGCGAAGATGTCCGTTTAAGGTTAGACGTAAGGACACAGACAACAACGGTTTTAATCTGGCTTTGATTGAATGCGTTGTTTTGGACAACAACATGGGGGTGACGATAACCGGGTGCTGATCCGATTGGTTCACCAAGGTCAACCCAAAAGACATCGCCTTGATTAATTACCATTCGCCTTCAATCAATTTTCGATGGGTAGACCGCATATGCTGCACTACAGTCAATTCACTTTCGTCCTCATCCTCTGCGTGAGCAGCATCAATATCGGCTAATAGACTCTCCCGTGCTTCATGGCGACGAATATAATCCGCAAGCGCAATCACAACCAAACGAGGCCACGCAATGTTTAGGGTTTTAGCTAAGTCTTTTATTTTCTCAAAAAGAGTGCTTTGTAAAGCGACATTGATGTTCGTTTCACGCATTGACAAAGTGTTGTTCTGATGGCCCATAGCCACAGCATATCTCAGAAGTCGAAATCCTCATCTAATCCTTCACCAATACACAGTTGGAGTTTATCCCATGCCCTTTGCTCCTAGTACCACCAAATCCAAAGCTGCCCCTGCGATCGCGCAACAATTTACCCCCTTGGGGCCAACTTATCTGCAACCGCCTACTAACATTGCTAATCAATCGCGATCGCTCGAAGAAGCCTCAGAACTCTCAGACTACGGCACTAGCCCTAATCTGACGGGGCAATGGCATCAGGCAACCAGCTTCGGACATCAACTCGGTCAATCAAGCGGTGGTGTTTCAACTGCCATTCAAGCCAAAGCAGATGGCGAACTAGAAATGAACGCAGCAGCTTTCCAGTCAACGCCAGAAGGAACAGGCAGTGCCTTGTCACCCCCTGTACAGAAAAAAATGGAAGCGGCCTTTGGCACTAGGTTTTCCGACGTGCGTGTTCATGAAACTCCGAAGGCAGAGTCCATTGGTGCAGCGGCTTATACTCAGGGCACCAACATCTACTTTGCTCCAGGACAATACGACCCCAATAGTCTGGGGGGACAATCGCTCCTCGGTCATGAACTGACCCATGTGGTGCAACAGCGAGCTGGACGGGTGGCGACACCGGGAGGCAACGGTATCCCCATCAACGCCGACCCCAGTTTGGAAGCAGAAGCCGATCGCCTCGGTGCTCAAGCGGCTCGGGGACAGTCGTCTCAGGCCAGCGGTGGCAGCTTATTTGGCCAGGGATTGACTGCTCCTGGTACAGCGACAGCCCCAGTGCAGTGTGGCCTGTTTAAGAAAATTGGCAAGGGCATTAAAAAAGTCGGTAAGGGCATTGGCAAAGGCATTAAAACGGTGGGTAAGAAAGCGATCGATATTGCCCCTAGTCTTTACGAGTTTGGCTTAGATGCCGCCAGCGCCATTCCAGGAATCGGACAATATGCAAATATGGCCCGATCTGTGATTGGCACTGAAGATTCATTTATGTCGTCTCTCATCGGCGGCGATAACTTTGGTGATGCTTTAGGTGCTACCGCCGGATCGTTTTTAGGGGGCATGGGAATCGGTGATGGCAGTAGCTTGGACTTCGGCTCGATGCTGGGCGGCTTAACAGGCGGCGGTGGCGGTGGCATGAACCCCATGTCAATGCTGGGTAGCCTCGGCGGTGGTGGCATGGGTGGCAGTATGGATCCCATGTCAATGCTCGGCGGTTTGGGCGGCGGCGGTGGTGGCCTTAGCTCGATACTGGGTGGCTTGACCGGCGGTGGCGGCGGGCTTAGCTCAATGTTTGGCGGCATGGGTGGCATGGGTGGCGGCATGGGCAATAACATCATGGACGCGATCGGTAGCGGCACCAGCTTCATTAAAGACCTATTCGATTAATTAGCTACAACTTATTATCAAAATAGAGGCAGATACATGGGAAGTTTATCTTTTTCAAAAGCTGCGTGCCTTAAAAATAGGGCGCCTAACTTGACTCAGAGTAGTTGTCAGCAGTCAGTTAATTACTCATTCGGTTCATTTAATAATAGTTATTTCAATAATCATGAATCCTCTGAAACAAATTCTTTTAGTACTCAAAAAATACTGAGTTCCGCATCTGATTTTGGACATGATCCACTGCCAACTCAAATAAATCCTACTTTTTACTCAAATGCTCCAATCCAAGCGAAAAGTAAGGATGAGGAGGGGGTTTCTGATTGGATACATACAGGCTTAGATGCAGCAGGCTTCATTCCAGTAATTGGGGCGGCTTTTGATATTGCAAACGCTGGCCTGTACGCTGCAGAAGGAGATTGGGGCAACGTCGCATTATCTACTGTTTCATCTGTCCCAGGAATTGGTGATGCAATTGGTGGGACTGCTAAAGCGGTGAAATTGACGAGTAAAGCTATTCCTAAAGCAGGCAAGATGGTTAGCATGGGAAGCAAAACAATTAAGCATAGCAGTAGGTTGGCTGGCAAGAAACTGAACAAGAAAGCAGAAAAAATACAAGGCATTTCTGAGAAAATTAACCAGCCGATATATAGCAGCTTATTAAAAGGCCCTGCAACACCCGTTGGTGAGTTGTTGGCAAATAAACTTGTAAAAGGTGAAGGCGCAAAAAATTACCTCAAAAGGCAGGCAATCAAACAAGGTACTATCCAAGGAATTAAGCATGGAGCTGGTTATGCTTTTGGAGAAGACGCAAAGATGATTGCTGGTGGAGTAAAAGGGGAAACAGACAGAAGGAAACTAGAACGCATGAAGGCTTCCCATAATATCCAGAATCTTGCTGAAACAGCGTCTGGCGCTTGGGATTGGTCCAAAGACACTGCTCTTGACACAGCTGATATGGCTTCGAAAGGAGCGTCTGATGCCTGGGACTGGACTAGAGACACTGTTCTTGACACAGCTGATACGGTTTCAACAGGAGGATCCGATGCTTGGGACTGGACCAAGGATACAGCTTCTAACGCGGTAGATACAGCTTCGAAAGGAGGATCCGATGCTTGGGACTGGACTAGAGACACTGCCCTCAACACAGCTGATACGGTTTCGAGAGGGGCTTCTGACGCTTGGGACTGGACTGAAGATACTACCTCTGATGCTACAAATGCTGTATCAGATACATGGAAACGCTTTAAAGATTGGTGGTAATGAGATCGCTCGCCCTATAGGCTGTGTTGAAGAATGAAACCCAGCATTCAAAGCCTCTACAGCTCCAACAAAACTCGAATCTACAGCATCGGCTGATTTTTATGCGATTGTAGATCTTGTAGTGCCATCGCCCCGGCAGCAGAAATTAGAATGTGGGCGATCGTTAATTTGAAGGTGAGGTGCGATCGCTTTTAGAAGGAAAGGAGGGCGATCGCTGCTAATAAACCTCGTTATGGCTCCCAATATCAATTAGCAAGATTTCCTTCTCTCCTGTTTCTGGATTCTCAACAAAGTCAAACACAATCCGACAGTTATATTCCGCCCTACAAGCCCAAACTCCCGCCAATTGGCCTTTGAGTTTATGAGTTTGGAGCGTCGGCTCAAAGGAATTAGTAACCAGAGTTCTCAAGACAGTATCAATTTTGGGTTTGAGGTCAGGACGTTTACGTAGAGAGATTTGTAGGCTCGTTTAAATGAGGAGGCAAAGGTAATCGCTTTCATCGATTAAGTTCAGCGATCGCCTCTTCAACCGAACCTCGAAAAACCTGCCCGCCCTGATGTTCAGCTTTAGCTTGGGCAATGTGAGTAGCCATTTCAGTCCGACGTCGATCAGCGAGCCGTTTTTGAAGGATAGCGATTAGGTTTGCCTGGTCTTCAATCGGGAGAGATTCAATCACATCTAAGGCTTCATCAAAGGTGACTGATTGCATAAAAATACAACTCCGATCTGGTTGGGTCTTGATTTCATTTTACGGGCGATCGCTGGTTTGAGGGGCGATCTTTCCTGGCAGAGGAGACAAGAGTGGGGCGATCGCTTCATCTAGAATAGATCTGTAAACTATCTAAGCAACTGCTGGGTTTTCTGAATGGTTCAATCACCTGCCAAAGCCCTGACATTACAAGAGTTTCTGAAACAGCCAGAAACCCAACCTGCCAGCGAATACATCAATGGTCAGATTATTCAAAAGCCCATGCCTAAGGGAAAGCATAGCCTGCTGCAAACTCGACTTTCCGCAGTACTTAATGCAGCCCTACAACCCGAGCAGGTTGCCTGGGCTTTGGCAGAATTACGCTGCACCTTTGGTGGACGCTCCATAGTCCCTGATATCAGCGTATTCACTTGGTCACGCATTCCCTGTGATGCCAATGGTGAAATTGCCAATACCATCGACACCCATCCCGATTGGACAATTGAGATTTTGTCTCCCGAGCAAAGTCAAACCCGGGTCACAAAAAATATTCTGCACTGCCTACAACATGGCTCCAAGATAGGCTGGCTGATTGATCCAGATGAACAAACGGTACTAGTCTATTTGCCTCCTGAACAAGTCAAGATTTTCGACCAACCAGCTGACCGCTTACCAACCCCGACCTTCGCCTCTAATATTCACCTCACCATTGAAGAATTGTTTGGCTGGCTCGTTATTCAGCTACCACAGGTTTAGTGCGATCTCATCTGTAGCAGAGGGAGGGCGATTGTTTCTAGAAGGGAAAGAAGGGCGATCTCTAAGTAGGGAGAGCGATCGCGGTTAAGACTACCAATCGATTATTGTCAATAAATCTACCCTTTCAAAAGCTTTATCCGCAGTCACTAGACCAGCCGAATTGTGAATCGACGTAGCAGCAATGATTGCATCTGGTAGCTTTAATCGGTATTTTTGCCGAATCTCAATAATTTTCTCAATCAAGGTCACATCTTTTGACGACAAATCAACGATATGTACACGCTTCCAAAAACTCCTGAAAAATCGGGAGATCATCAGTCAAATTAGAAAATGCGAGAAACTCGATCTGACTGATGACAGAAATTCCAATCCACTTACCTTTCTAAAGAACCTCAGTAAGTCGAGTATTTCCTCGAAGTAGGGGTATGGCAACGATCCTGACGAAAAGGTATCACATCCCACTGAAGCCCTTTCCTGACAAGGGTTCGAGAAAAACTACAGTTTGTAGTATAAAAACTGCTTAAAACCCCTTTGATCAGGGCCAGAAGCCTTGGTATAACA
>NZ_JAQMUB010000045.1 GCF_028330965.1 Oscillatoria sp. CS-180
ATCCTGCTCATCCCCAGCGACGACACAAGCGGCTGCGCCTCTATCTCGTTGGCACCGAAGCCGATACTCAAAGCGCGATCGACCTGTTTCACGTGCGGAACTGCATCGAGCGCATCGAGTGGAGTCCCAAGATTGACGTGCCCGAAAACGGCGTGCTGATCCGCCAAGACCCCGGCGATGTGTTGCGGTACTTGCAGCGCGACAGACTGTTCGAGTAGCCAGAATTTAGTCCCCCGGCTTTTATCAGAAGGTGCACCATGAGCTTGAGCCTTGATGAGAAACCGGGGGACTGGGAGGAAAAGGGGGAGGCGATCAATCCGGTAACCAGGAGCGACTCCACTGTACTGCCAGAAGCATAAACCCCTGCACCCACTCGTCCAGTCCAATGGCGCAGGCTTTGTGACGTTTATCGTTGAGAGCCCAGCCTAGTTTATAAGCTCAATCCCAACTGATATCAGGCTGCCGCTCCTCGTAGGGGATGAATTGCCAAAAGATCAAGGTGAAGCGGCGAATCCATTGCACGCAGGTTTGCTCTGTGCAGTAGGAATAATGCTTGTAGGAGATCTCCAGGAAAGAAGTTATCCCTGGTAGGGTGTCATTAGCGCCGTGTAATGCACCACAGCCAGGTATTTTTATTCTCAGAAATCTCAAGCGAACCGCATCCCGAACCCAGTCGAGTAGTTTCTCAGGACGAGGTTCTGCTTGCCTGGATAGATCGTCTGAAAAGAGATGATGAATAAACTCTGAACAGGTTCAACCTGGAATCGGAGGGATGATTATACTGAATCATTCCACCTATTTACCTGTATGGGGATCTTAGGTGGAAGCTTTCCCTCTACAAAATAGTTATGCCGAAAACTCATCAGGCTAAACCACGAGAGCCGGAATTATGCAGAAAGTTTCATCCTAAATGCCTTAGTTTGGGATCTTAAACCGAAAGTTTCAGTCCAAATAATAGTTATGCCGCTTCAAGTCTCGGTTGGGATGTAGCAGGAAGTTATCTGTCAGAGTTCGTAAATATCACTGGGTTTATTGGGAGATATAATCTATGGCAGCATCGAGTCCATTTGGTAGTCAGGATATTACACTAGAGAAGAACAAAGTTATTACTGTTACTAAGAGAACGGTAAGATTTTCAAGGAACGTCTACCAAACTCATAATATTGCTGGATTTGGTGAAGGAGAAGTTGATATCGGAACAATTTCTTGGGGGCTTATTATAGTTGCCTTTATTTTTGGGCTGATTCTCAATTCATTTAATATTGAGGTTGGTTGGCTACTGGTGTTGGCAGGAATTGCAGGAGGGGTTTGGAACTTTTTTAAACCCAAGCATTATGGCTTTCTGCTTACCCTGAATTCTGGTGACAAGAAATTGTTTGTTACAACCGATCAGGCGGGACTCAAGCAGGTAATTTCGGTAGTTTATGAGTTTATTGAAACTGAGAAAGACGCAACTTATCAGATTTCAATTAACAATAGCCAGGTCAAAGGTAACTTCATACAAGGTAATGCTAAAGATGTCTTATTCAATTCAGATGATGATTCGCAAAGCACCAAGTTTTGAAAACGTACTAATCACCAATCAATCCGACATATGGAACATAAATCTGTGAATATCAGTGGCAGTAGTTTTGCAGGAAACATAATTCAAGGCGATTCACATGGCAATGTACAGACTCGAATTGGTCAAGATTTAGACATGAGTAACACTGGAGACACATATACCGTTGGTCAAGCTGGGGCTGTAGGTAAATATGCTCGTTCAGACAACAACACATTTATTCAATCTGAGCAAAAGCAGACTCTTGCCAATGCAGCAGTGGAGATTCAGCGTCTTCTCAAGCAATTGGAACAAACCAATCCGACTGCTACTGAAACTGAAAAGATGGCTTATGTGAACGATGAAACCACCCCCAATTTTAAGCGTCGTGTGGTTGGTGCCTTGCAAGCAGGTGGTGAAGCTGCAATTGAGGAGTTTTTGGACAATCCGTATGTCAATGTTGGTAAAGCTGTTGTCAAAGGCTGGATAAAGTCGGAGTAATTGAGTGCGGCACGGCATAACAACCCTGGTGCAGCGGATGCTATCAAGGTCTTAGTGGTGACGCAAAGGTTTTTGGCCGCCGCTGACCAGGAACGTTATACACACTGATGACTCGACAATCAATTTTGCTTGTCACACAAGCGATGAGGAGCCAGACATGAAGACCACGCATGAACACGATGAACGAATCGCTAACATGACATTTGCTTCAGTCTATCCGCTTTATGTTGCGAAGGTTGAGAAGAAGGGTCGAACCATTGACGAGCTTCATCAGGTAATTTCATGGCTTACGGGATTCAGCGAGACCAAACTGCAAGCTCTGATTGAAAATGACGCCACGATTCGGCAATTCTTTGCTGAAGCAACGATTAACCCAAATGCCAGTCTGATTACGGGTGTCATCTGCGGGTATCGAGTAGAAGAGATAGAAACACCCTTGACCCAACAGGCCCGATACTTGGACAAATTGGTGGATGAGCTTGCAAAGGGACGCAAGATGGAGAAGATCTTGCGGACTTCCTAGTTCGGAAACTGTGGATAACATTTTCGGACGGACAATCACCTATCACGGCCCGGTAATTGATGGGCAGAGTGAAAATGCTGCACCAGGCAATTTTGGGGTCGCTAGAGGGCTGGATTAGCATTGTGTTGGAGCCCCACGGCGGTGTCCTCCCCGTTTGAGTGCCCCTACACAAGTCGCAGTCGCCTGAACCAGCATCACATAGGAACTGCGTTGAGTTCCCCAGAATGAGCTCAGCCTAAATCTTTTCAACCAATATTGGCATTTGGGTCAATGTATCCCTGAGATTCTTTCAAATGGGCCTGGACGATCGCCTGAAAGTCTTGTCGCCTAACTTCAGTGCCTTGCTTTAGGTTGCCGGGAGTATCGAAAAAGATAACGCTATCCAAGCTTTTCAGCGCCAGCATTTGAAATAGAATGCGCGTCACTGGTGTTGGAATTGCCATAATCTGGGGATCCCTAGAGGTGAGGGGATCTGAGGCCGCATCTTTCAGGGTTGGAAAACCATATAGAACATTTTTACGAGTATTGGGTTGCTTGCGGTTACCCAGCGTTGTCATCACCCAATTCTGATTGAGTGTTTGCAAAACATAGTATTGAGCATGCTTAAGACCGCTGGCAAATGTGAGTAGCACCGGCGCGATCGCTTCCACAGTGGGGCCAGTGACTCCATCATCTGGAGCGTCTTGAATCAGGGTTTGAATTTGTTGTTGCAGATCATCCATAGTGTCTTCAACATTAATGCAGATTGGCTCAATCGAGATGCCTCTTCGAGAAAGCATTCCGAAGCTTTTACATCAATGCCTATAATGACACTTTTCTGAAAACGGGGTGTCCTCAGCTGCTTCTAAGATAGTGGGGCAATGGCACGTCATGGGTGATTAACGAATTTTTTGTGTGAGCAAGTGAGTGGACTTATGTTGCGTCTTCGGCCAATATCAACCGTTCTGAGCCTGGGGATAGTCGTGGTCACAGGCACAGCCATTACAAAACCTTTATTTGCCCAGCGTCCTTTAGAAGTCACTTTGGAGCCTATAGCGCTGACAGACTCAGAAATTGGCGGTGAGGCTTATGTTCCTGAGGGCGTCGTTTCAACCCAGCGGCCTATCGACGGCTCATTGAGAGCAGTGGTCCATACCGATGATCGCACGCCGGTTCTCAGCCAAAAATATCCTTGGTCGGCTATTGGCCGAATTGACTGGGTTGCCTCTGACGGCTCCGAGGTACTGGGATCCTGTACGGGGTCGCTGATTGGCCCTAATCTCGTGCTAACCAATGCCCATTGCTTGATTGATCCAGAAACTGACCAACCAACGACGCACACCATCACATTCCGCCCCAATGTCATTCAGGGAGAAGCGCCCGCGATCGCCGAAGTCGTCGCCTATGACTACGGTGCCAGTCCCTACACAGACAATACTGCTGAAGACTGGGCGTTACTCAGTCTTGACCAACCTTTAGGCAATATCTACGGCTATCTGGGCTGGCGGACAACCGATTTCACCGATTCAACAACCCTGACGGAGATGGACGGACAAATCAGCGTAGTCGGCTATTCTGCCGATTTTCCGACCCCCATGCTCAGCAGTTTTGGGGCTCCGGGGGAAACAGCAGGTCTCAGCGCCAGCTGTAGCGTCTTAGTTGAGTTGTTGGAAGGAGAGTTTTCAGGGAGTCTCATCCACACTTGCGACACCAATCCAGGCGCCTCCGGTGCACCCATGTTTGCCCTCTTTGAAGATGGTGAATACTACATTCTGGGACTCCACACCGGCAGCGTTTCTCTTCTGGAAAATGTCACCCTACCCACGGGCGAAGAGACCGATGTGCTCAACCGAGGCATTCCAGTATCGCGCTGGGCTGCCAGAGCAGCGGCACTTCGGTAGTTTCGGTAATGTTAGGACTTAGGAAGCTGAGGAGGAGATTTGGTAGAACTCGTAGAAGCAGAACTCGCAGAATAGGAGGTTGTTCTGTGAAACGTGTAAACAACGTCTCCGTAGTTAGTGGGCTCAAAGTTCGCAAAGAAATCTTTGGCGCGGGCATCCAAGAAGGTACGGGCCTGAGGACCGCTAATTTGAGCAGTCATGGCAAAGTCCAAGGCACTGATCCGTCCCTGGTGCATTTCTAGATGGTCATAGAAACAGATATAAAGTCGCTTCTGAAAATCAAGATGCCGCTGCCAACAAAACCAGAGACCCCATACTACAGCCCCTCCCACTAACCATGGCAATAGCAACTTGAGAAGAAAAATAAACAGGACAGCTGCAACAACAGCACCGAATCCGAGCCATAGGCGAGTGCTCAGGTCGTTTAGTCTAGGAGGCTGTGAATTAAATCGCCGCATGAGTTGACTAGCACAAAGGTATCAACCACACCATCTTGAGCTTAAAGTACCCAGCTCACCTTAGCCAAGCGATCGCTGATCAAAGGTTACACATTCGCGGCCTGGCGTTCCAGCCAACCGCGCATCTTGCCTGGATTCAGTAGTCCGTACGGATCAACCTGAGCTTTGAAGGCAACTTGTACCGTATCGATTTCTTTGCGCCCGCCATCTTCCAAAATATAAGTGTGGGGATTAGCAATAAAAGCGCCCTTTTCCTCATGGTAGCGAATAATCGCTTGCAGCCGCTCTGGGGTTGAAAAACGGACAAGCTGTAAAGCGGCTGGAATGACAGCGCCACCCACGCGGAAATACTCTAGGTGCATCATCACCTCATCCCCAAAATGCTCATACATGTGCTGCACTAGCTTCAGCTGGGGGTCATAGGGAAACAGCGTCTGTAAATAGGTTAGTGAGGGATCGACATTGCGGGCATGCAGCGTGGTGTGGTTCCAAGTGAATTCCGCTAAGAGCGTCTTCTTTCCAGTTTCTTCAGCTGATTTGTGATAAGTGATGGTTCCCCCCAATTCACTCACCAAAGCTTCGAATAGCTCCATAGATGGCTCAGCTACCATTAGCAGAGCGGCATGACAGCCCTCCGGCAGGTAGGATTTCAGTCCCATAAAGTAGCTGGGGATAGGGGCAGCGTGGACGCTGATGAGTTTTTTAATCAAACCATCGGCTTCTCCCAAAGCCTGACCGAACCGTGCAGCGGTCATGAAATCATCAAAAGTAACGATAACTTCAGCCCAGGGATAGGCCGGACCTAAGGGAATTTCGAGTTCGGTGATAATGCCATTGGTGCCATAGGCGTGGTTGACTTGTTGAACATCATCGCCGCGCAGTTCGATAATGCGGGGTTCATCTTCTAATGTGACAACTCGGACGGCGGTAAGGTTGCCGCGATCGCGCAGCTGTCCATAAGTAATCGATCCAATGCCCCCACTGCCCCCGCCAATAAAGCCACCAATCGTCGCTGTGCGATAGGTCGAGGGATACATGCGAATTTCCCAACCCTGAGGACGAGTCACCTTGTCAATCGCTGCCAGCTTGGCCCCTGCCTGAACGCAGGCCGTCCCCGGACGAACCCACTTCACCGCGTTTAGCCGACTCAGATCAAGAATGATGCCTCCGGCTAGGGGAATGCACTGCCCATAATTGCCTGTGCCTGCACCTCTAACCGTGAGGGGCACTTTCGCCGCGACACATGCTCTTGCAACCGTCAGGACTTCAGCTTCAGACGTGGGTCTCACCACCAAGTCAGCAGTCTTGTCGGCTAGCTGGGCTTGCAAAATAGGGCTGAAGTAGTAGTAATCTTTGGAGAGCTTTTCGACTTGAGCGCGATCGCGCACTACGTCGATATCGCCCAACACGGTCACAAAGGTATCCCAGTCAATGTTCGGAGCAGCCGTCATAGTCATGTCGTTTCAGAATGGTGAGTAGCAGACTTCAAAAGTGCTGTCTTGTGAAAGGATCTGTCGTAGTGTTGCACACTTCCAATCGCAGTGCTCAAAGGAGCGCCCTTACGGGATGGTTAACAGTCAAGTCGGTTCAGAAGCGTCTAGTTTTCAGGATTCACTGACCGACATACCAGGCCAGTCCCGCAGGGGCGTCTGTGTGGTTACTCGGTGCATCCCGGCATCCGCAAAGCGCTGGTAAGCTTCATTGGCAGCATCTGTAAAATCGACAACATCAGGGACGACAACAGGAGAGGTGCAGTCCTCTAGAAGATAGACCTTCTCGGCAAGTTTAGAGTCACGCAAGGTAATCTCAGCCAGCAGATCATCAACCGACCAGGCAACGCAGTGACTTTTTGCCTGCCCGGCCACAATCACCGCATCATAGGACAGTAACTTGTCGGTGAACGCCTGGTTTTTCTGGGCGATCGCACTCCCTTGGCTATCCTCCAATACTTCTGGACTGAGGACAGAATAATTTTCAGTCAGTGGGTTGCTCCCTTTGATTTCATACTGCGTTGGGTTGTTCCGAGCGATGGAGTGAACAAAGCAAGCTTCTTCAATCGCTGATACCAAGGCATGGCCAATGCCGCCCAACATCGAATGATAAGGCCAAATCGTAAGGGGATATTTACTGTCTTGAGTCAAACGCCGGGTGTAATGCAGAGCAAACTGTTGAATATCGTCAGCAGCCATATAAGGAGCCATTTCTGGATTGACTCGCCATTTGCCTTCGACGACATCTTCATAGCCAATCATCGTCATTGGAGCAGGGGCCTTGCCATTGGCATCAATCCAGAAGAGGGGATGAAAGATTTGGGCCGCCGTATGGGTGTCCATCGTTGGTGCGATCGCGGTAATCACACCTAAATTTTCGTAAATGAATCGACAAAGTCGCTGATTATCCTCAACAGCTCCCATGCCAGAGCGTCCACCCACAAACAACTCAAATTCCGGCAGACAAAAGGTATTTTGAACATCAATTAATAAAAGACAGATTCGAAAATCGTCTTGACTAGCTGCTCTAATCCCCTGTTGCTCAGCCCAAACATGGGCTTCTGTAGCTCGCTCTTGATAAGGTACGCGATAAACTTGGTCAACTTTCTGCTCATCAAGGAACGCAGGGATTGGCGTTTGAATTGGAGTCGTCATCGGTCAGTGGTTAATTAAATGGCTCTAACAGTAGCGATCGCAAAATGTCTCAGTAACCTGTCGCAGCGGGTCATCTAGGCGTACCAGAACCTGCTGACGAATATCCTCAGGCACTTTTTCATAAAACGCATGGGCAATGCCCCCTGTGATACAGGTCAGCGTATCCGAGTCTCCGCCTAGGGAAACCGCATTACGAATGGCATCTTCGAAATCGGTAGAGTCTAGAAACGCGATGATCGCTTCAGGTACTGTTCCCTGACAGGACTCATTGAACGCATAATCTGGGCGAATCTCGTCTACAGTGCGGTCCAAATCATAGCCAAAGGTCTCAGTCAACCTGACTCGGAGCGTGTCTTTGCTGTTGCCTGTCCGGGCCCAAAAAATTGCGGCAGCTGTCGCCTGCGCCCCTTTGACACCTTCTGGATGATTATGGGTTACTACTGCCGTTTTTGCAGCCTCATCTAAAACACTGTCCAAGGTGTTTAGAGCGAAACCTACTGGACTGACTCGCATGGCGGAACCATTACCCCAACTGTTGTAAGGCTTCAAGCTTGGCGAAGCAGCCCACTGGTGAAAACGTGCTCCATAGCTGCCCGCAGGATTAGGGTATCGCCAGTAGTAATCCTTAAAGGCTTGAGCATAATTGCCGTCGTTCATCAATACATCAGCAACGGCAACAGACAAAATGGTGTCATCGGTAAACGTCGTGTCCTTAATAAAAAGGGGAAAGTCTTTAGTGCGGCGATTGTTGAACTCATAGACAGAGCCGATCATGTCGCCTGCGATCGCGCCCAGCATAATCACCTAGCTCCTGAAGGGTCTGTTTTCTCTATTTTGCAGACGGATCTTCAGGATGGGTACCATTCAGCGGCAATTCTATACAGCGTTTTATGGAATTGTGTCCGGCTCCATCAAACGACAGCGCAAATTACGTCTTTTGGCTTCCTACCTCCGGACAGTGTTACTTTATTCTGGGAATACTACACTTGTATTACAAAAATCATTAAACTATGGAGTAGTTTGATGACGAACTGCTGATTACAGGAGGTGTCCACACCCATGCCCACTATTTCCCGTACATCCACAACTGATATGGAAGTTACCAGTATCCGTTTGGAAAAGGATCTGAAGGATAGCTTGAAGGCCATTGCTGGCAGCCGTGGTTATCAAGCTTTAATCCGGGAAATACTTTGGGCTTACGTGGAACAACAGTCTGGCAGCAGTAGCGGAACGGTCAGCAGCCAAGAAATTCGCGCTACGATTCCCGCAACGGCAGAACGAGCAGAGCGATGCATGATTACAGGGCAGGCGATCGCTCCGGGCGAGACCATGCTGCTCGGCCTCACCCCCCAAGGCGCTCTCGTCCCCCTCAGCACAGACGCCGCCGAGCAACTCCCTTGACGCTCAGGAATTGAGCATTTCAAGACTGACGCAATTCAATTTGGACTCGATTTAAATATAAGGAAGTCGGACTCAACATTCCTCAGAATTAGGGGGTACAAGGGAGGCATACGTAAATCCCATGTACCCCCTAGTCAAGCCTGCTTTGGGCTAAAAGCGGGCAAACAAAAAGGGCTGACCCGCTACGGGCCAGCCCAAAGAATCTGGGAACGCAATTGGACCTACTGAAGTACCAACTTGACGTTAGCGTTCTGCAAGCCAGGACGCTTGACTTCAGCCAAGGTCTTATTAACTGCGTACTTCTGGTTGATAGAGTTGATCAACTCAGTCTGGTTGTGCTTCTTAGCAACACCCCAGAGGTCAGCGATTAGGTCGAAGCTGCCATCAGCATTGCGAGACCAGCCTAGATCGTATTCGCCTTCGAGAACAGCAACTAGGTCCGCACGAACGCGCTGACCGTTGTAACCACGGACATCAGCTTCGGTCTTAACCGAGATGCCTAGGTCACACAAAGACTGCTTAAGAATTGCAGCATCGGTCACTTTCGTACGTAAGGTGCTGAAATGAGACATGGTGTTTCCTCCTGAAGAGAACTTGAGAGAGACAACGAGGTTTAAGAGAGAGAAGACGGACAGGGATGGATCCCTTATCAACCTTCGGTGTGAACTGCTAGCGAAATTGCTAGCCCTTTTCCCTGAGTGGTTCAGAGAAAAAGCCTTTAGAACTCCATTCGCTGATATTCAGCGACGGAGGCTGCTGCAGGACGTGCCCGCTGACGTGCCCAATCGCGCAGGGCCGTCACCTGTTCGTTCATCGTCTTGGACAGGGGCATAGTTGATCGTATTGCAGCAATAATGTCGAGTTGGGTAAACTCTCGGTCCTGAGCAAAGGCTTCATACATTGCTGAGATGATGCCTTGCTCAATTTCTGCACCAGAGAACCCATCGCAAACTTTAACAAGCTGATCTAGGTCAAAGCGTTCAATATCACGACGACGCTTCTGAAGATGGATCTGGAAAATCGCCTTGCGTTCTTCCTCATTAGGCAGATCAACGAAGAATATTTCGTCAAAACGGCCTTTTCTAAGAAATTCACCTGGCAAACGCTCTACTCGGTTTGCCGTAGCCATTACGAACACTGGAGACGTCTTCTCCTGCATCCAGGTGAGAAACGTACCAAAGATACGGCTGGAAGTTCCACCATCAGAGTCAGACGACCCTGAACTTCCGGCAAAAGCTTTATCAATTTCGTCAATGAAAAGAATGGCAGGAGAGATAGACTCGGCTGTGCGAAGAGCATTCCGCAAGTTTGCTTCGGAGCGACCAACCGTAGAGCCATCGTAAACTCGACCAAGGTCTAATCTTAGGAGTGGTAAACCCCACAAGCGAGACGTTGTTTTAGCAATGAGTGACTTGCCGCATCCAGGAACCCCCAGAATCAACATCCCTTTGGGTTGAGGCAGTCCGTACTCTCTAGCCCTTTCAGTGAAAGCGTTAGAGCGTTGGGTTAGCCAGTGCTTCAACTCTTCAAGACCGCCTACAGAGTCGATGGTTTCATCGACTTCCATAAACTCAAGGATGCCATTACGGCGAATGAGCTGCTTTTTCTCAGTGAGAACAATATCAACTTCGCTTTCGGTCAGTTTGCCAGCAGTGACTCTTGCCTTACGGTAAACCTTCTCAGCTTCGTCTCGTGTTAGGCCCAAAGCCGCTTTCAGAAGCTTCTCACGAGTGTCCGTTGTGATGCGATTACTACGAGCAACATCCAATTCGCCGCTAAGAACCTGGTTCAGCTCACCCATCGTTGGAGGCGGAAAGTCCAGAACAACCACCTCTTTCTCCAGCTCCACAGGAATCTCCTGAATAGGTGACATCAGGATGATTGCTTTTTGAGCGTCTTTGAATCCCGCGATCGCATCTCTCAAACACCGTGTTACTGCTGGGGAGTCTTTGAAGGGATGCAGATCCTTGAAGACATAAATTCCTGGCTCCCGCTGCCGAATCACCCACTCGATTGCAGCTTCCGGAGAAACTGTACTGTTATGCTGAGTCACATTTTTAGGCTGGCCGTACTCAACAATGCCGTGAGTCATCGTCCAGGTGTAAAGCCGTCTTTGAGGTTTGAGACGCTGAGCAACACTCGATATCGCCTGTTCAGCACGCTCCTCCTCGAAGGTCACCAGATAAACCAGGGGATACTGCGCCTGTATGAGTATGTTGAGATCCTCTCGCATAAATACCACTCCTGGCATAACATCTGCCTCAAATTGAGGCGCTCTGCGATCACAAAAACAATTATGAGAATGCTAATCAGCTAATTGCGGACTAGCAGTGGACCAACTGTCCCTCTTCGGGACGAGATCCTTCAGAAACAACCTCTTGCATATCAACACAAAGCTCATCCGAGGAGGCAGAGGATGAAGCAACTTCCTTAACGGACACAAGCTCACCATCTCTCATCACAACGGCTTCAGAGCAACTGGGGCAGCTATACGTTCTATACGTACTCCCGTGAGTCGAATAGTCCTCAACCACCTCGGAATGAGACAAATAAAACTGGAGGGCACGCTCAGCTAGTGCAGACATTGGCTCGCCTTCAACGGCAGAGCGAATCTTCAGCTGTCGGTGCAAATCCTGAGGGAAGTAGAGAGTGACTTTCGTAACCTTTTGCTGGTCTTCCATGTTGCGTTCTACGTTGTTTGACCCGGGTTATGGATGACAAGTTAACGGCTCTCTTCCCAAACTGTCAAGCTGTCAAGCTGTCATGACGGCATTTTCTTTACATTGCGTAACAATGGTGATGGTAAGAGCGAGCTAAAGTGCCTAACAAATTCAGGAATGATTCCTGCTTTTGTCAGTATCAGGAGTTTTCTTGTTCTGGGGTATTATTCTGCAAACAAACGTAATCTCATGATTAAGTTTTGATAGTCATTCCAATGTCATACCAGCTCTTTGTAAGAGCATTTAGGTAGGAGGATGCATCTAAAAAGTTTGGATAGTCAACCCAGTGATAGTGATGTCAGCGAATGGGTTGATTTTCAGTCGATAGAATGTAAGTCCTCGTCAGGGTCCATGGTTCTCCAGATTTTGGTGTGAATGTTCTTGATCTAGGCGGGGTTTAACCCTCAATCTAAGACATTGCTGTTTCTGGCTATCTATCTGGGAATCTTGCTTTTTGTGTGTTCAGCTCCCCAAAAACATATTGATTTAGTCTCCAGGATGATTGCAGATTCTTCTCTTTCGAAATGTCAATCGGCTTCTTACTCTGAAGAGGTTTCAAGTTTGCTCGATCAAGGCCACTATGAGGCAGCGCTTGATTGCCTCAGCCAAGCGCCTCAGTCAGCTCACAATTCAGATAATCTAGTGAATCAAGCCGTTTGCTTGATTCATTTGAGTCGGAGTGAAGAGGCGCTGCAAGTTTGCGATCGCGCTCTCACCTTTACCCCCAATCATGCTCAGGCATGGTTATTCAAAGGCGTTGCCTTTCACCGTTTGGGGCGTCATAAAGATGCTTATGCCTGCTATAGCAAGGCATTAGAGCGCGCGCGTTTAGAGGATTGTCCTCCCAAGCCTGAACGTTTGGATGGTCCGCCCCCAACAATTAATGCCGGCTCTGACCGATTTCAGTTTTTGAGGTCGTTGGTTAAGCACGTCAGAAACAATAGATTGCTGCGTTCATGGGTACAGTAGTACTCAAAGATGGTATGTTAGCTGCATGAATATCAGTCGTAGTGAAGCGTTGAGATACGTTGCTTAGCGTGAGGTAGCGACTATCAATGCTTTAATTGTTTCGGCTTGAAATTGCCCAAAATGTTTTGCGCAAATCAGCTTAGAAAAATACTTGCCATAGATATTTCATGACACTAGCCGCATCTACTCAATTTCCATCTTTAGAATCGGCTCTTAAACACTTTTTCGGCTACGACCAGTTTCGGCTGGAACAACGGGCCATTATTGAGGGATTTTTGCGCCGCCGAGATAGCCTGGTGGTTATGCCGACCGGGGGAGGTAAATCGCTCTGCTATCAACTGCCATCTTTACTAAAGTTAGGCGTCATGGTCGTCGTGTCTCCTCTGATTGCGCTGATGCAAGATCAGGTAGACGCTTTGCGAAACAATGGCATTGCCGCCACTTTTTTGAACAGCAGTTTGAATTTAGCGGAACTGCGATCGCGGGAACAGAGCCTTTTAAAGGGGGAGACAAGATTACTCTACATAGCCCCAGAGCGATTATTAAGTGAAGGGTTCTGGCCGTTCTTAACGCAGCTCCAGCTACGCATCGGCATTTCAGGATTCGCGATCGACGAAGCGCATTGCGTTTCCGAATGGGGACATGATTTTCGACCTGAATATCGTCAGCTGCATCGTCTTAGAAGTACGTTCCCCAATGTGCCGATGATGGCGCTGACGGCAACCGCAACGGCTCGTGTGCGCCAAGACATTTGTCAGCAGCTACAGCTCACCGACCCCGATACGTTTGTTGCTAGCTTCAATCGTCAAAACCTTTATTACGAAGTCTTACCCAAAGACCGAAATGCTTACGCTCATCTCCTCGGGCAAATCAAGGACGCCTCAGGAGCCACTATTGTTTACTGCATTAGCCGAAAACGGGTTGAAGAACTAGCAGGCCGATTACAGCTGGATGGCATTGCGGCGCTACCCTACCATGCTGGACTATCTGATGAGACACGAACAACCAATCAGAACCGCTTCATTCGAGACGATGTGCAAGTCATTGTCGCAACGATCGCCTTTGGTATGGGCATCAATAAACCTGACGTGCGCTTAGTGGCCCACTACGATTTGCCACGCACTTTAGAAAGCTACTATCAGGAATCAGGGCGAGCTGGCCGTGATGGAGAACCTGCCCGCTGCATCGTTTACTTTAGCTATGGCGACGTATCTCTCATCAACTTCATCATCGACCAAAAACAACAGGAGCAAGAGCAAAACATTGCCCGTCAGCAGCTGCGTCAAGTCTTGGACTATGCAGAAAGCACGGTCTGTCGGCGGCAAATCCAGCTCAGTTATTTTGGTGAAACCTTTCCTGGTCAGTGCGATCGCTGCGATAACTGTTGTCATCCCAAACCGTTAGAAGATTGGACTATTGAAGCCCAAAAGTTTCTGTCCTGTGTGGCTCGCTGTCGAGAACGATTTGGCATGGTTCACATCATTGACGTCTTGCGAGGCTCTCAGAAAAAGCGTATCCGCGAACTCAGACATGATCAGTTATCGACATACGGCATTGGCAAAGAGCGCAGTACCGAGGCTTGGAAGCTCTTAGGTCGTTCTCTGCTGCACCAAGGACTTGTGGATGAGACGACGGATGGCTTTCCCGTCCTGAAGCTGAATGCAGCGAGCTGGCAGGTCCTTCGCAAGCAGCTTTCGGTTCAGGTTGCAGTCCCCGATGAGTTGAACAAGCCTGGAACTGAGGGAGCCATGGGTTCAGCTGTCGAAACGGGCCTCTTGGCCAAGCTGAGGACACTTCGCAAGCGGCTGGCCGATCATCAAGGTGTGCCCCCTTACATTGTCTTCACCGAAAGCACTTTGCGACAGATGGCCCAAAATATGCCGCGATCGCTCTCCCGCTTTGGTCGAATTTCCGGTGTGGGTAGCCGCAAACTGGAGCAATATGGTCAGGCTTTTGTCCATGAGATTAATGCCTTCTGCGAAGAAAACGATATTGAAGGCAATACATCTAGTTTTGGCACTCAGCGAAGTTCGTCGGACTCATCGTCTCCGACCATCAACACCACACGGGCTATGACCCTCAAACTTTATCAGGAAGGGCACTCTGTCGATGAGATTGCTGATCTTCGGAACCTGCGGCGAACCACTATCGTAGGCCATATTGCAGCGTTAATTGAAGCAGGAGCAGCCATCAACTTGGATGATTTAGTGCCCTTTGAAAAACAAGGCCCCATCCGGGAGGCGCTAGAAGCCACGGACGGCGGATGGCTCAGCGGTGCTTACAATCGTCTAGGCGAAGCCTATTCCTACGACGACATTCGGCTCGTTCGAGGGCTGCTTCGACGGGAGCGATCGCAGCACACTGAGACGCTTCAAGAAAAAGGACAAAAGACAGAAGGGTAAATTCATCTCGTCCTATCTTCATCTCTCCCCTTAGGAATGAATTTTAAGTTCTCACTTTTGAGTTTTGAATGATTGAGTCATCGGCGAATCCAAAGCTCAAAGTTGATACTTAAATAAGTTCCCGTTCCTTAATGACATTGGCCTAGTTGAACCAAAGGGCAAAAGAGACAAACTGTCCGTTAAAGGCGTCAAATAGCCTCCACCAAAAGTCAGGATCGGTGATGTTTCCGGTTTCCAAGTAGGGATCCGCAGCCGTGCCTTGAAACCAAAGTACGATGTCGAATGTTTGCGGCTCCACCAGCACGCGCCGCAGATTTACGCCGACGGGTTCGCTGCCGCGCCAGAACGGTAGCAAGAGGTCACCAGCCAAGATGGAATCAGCCTCATCCAAAAAGGCGATCCACTGATCGACCATTTCTTGAGTCACCTCTACGCCGGGGATGACACCCGTCTGATTGGGGTTAGGAATCCACTCATGGTCATCGTCAGTTTCCTGTAGATAAAAATCCCAGGTTTGACGACTGAGGTCAATCACTTGTAGCAGATGATCGCGGGCAGATTCCGTGCGCTGACTGTCGATGACAGGAAAATTGATGAGGTGAATGAGCGCGATCGCGTCTAGGAAGCTATCGAACTGCACCTCTTGAGCATTGGGATTTACTAAAAACTCATAGGGCAGCTCAGGATTTACAAAAAATAGGTGAGCAACCCGTTCAAACAACCTCGAATCGTCATGCGCCAGATAAAAATCGAGAACGGCTGTCATCAGATGACAGTAGCCTCTTAACCACCGCACATCCCCTGCGTCTAAATTAATCAAGAAATCAGCAGCCTGCTCCTCTGTAATCTCGGTCTGCCTAGTTATACCGCTATAAATTCGCCAGAGCGATTCATCAGGAGATTTTTCACCGTCTGTGTCAAAGTCGAAGTAGGCACGTCCTAGATAGATGCCTAACTGAGCCGTATCGTTAGTTATTGCCGATAAGGTTTCCTCAGCTAGCGAAACATCTTCGATAAACTGCTCTAGAATTTGTCGGAATTGCTGATTACTTAGGGGAGTAGGATCAAGATTCTGTGGGATTGGGATTCGTAGAAAGGGGAGAAATTGGTTGAGACCGCTTTGCGATCGTAGGCCATATTCGTACCAGGACTGCCCCAGATTTTCAACCGCATTCGTGAACTGTAAAAAGCCTGTGGCAAAGCGCAAATCATCATTTTGAGAATCAACAGCTAATTCAATCGCTAGGGCAATGGCTCCCTCTTCTACACGGGCATCAGCCAGATAAGCATTCACTCGCTCCGCAGGAGTCTCATTAGGAGGGGTCGCGACCTCTGGTAGCTGAGCCTGACTCGGTAGAAACCATGCACTGAGTCCTACCAGCGCAAACGTTATCGAAAGAAGACCAACATTTCTAAGCAGTCCTTTAAAGGGCATCCGGTGACTCCTATCAAATTTGAAAGAGAGTAGTCAGCGAAAGCACGGCTAATTCCCGTTTAAGTTGGCAAAATAAACGCCAAACGACGGTAATTCGAGTTTATTGTGATACGTGCGATCGCTGAATACCTCATACCCTGTGATATGACGATTGGGAAAGGCAGATAGGTCCTCATAAACCGTTTCAGGGCTGATATTGAAAATACAGAGCAGCTTTTGTTCGTCACATTCGCGGATAAAGCCAACCAGTCGCTCATCTGACAGGGTCAGCAAATGGAGCTTCCCATCTTGCAAAGCAGGCTGCTGCTTGCGCCAGCGAATTAGCTGTCGATAGTGATGTAAAAGCGAAGTCTCATCCGCCTCTTGAAGATCTACCGATAGCGATCGATGATCCTCAGGGATGGGCAGCCAAGGCTCAGGTGCCGTCGTAAAGCCCACCTGGGTGGCGCTGGATATCCACGGCATCGGTGTCCGGGAACCATCGCGACCCAGAACGTGAGGATAGCCCTGAATACCAAACGGATCCTGCATCTTTTCGTAAGGCACATCGGCCTGAGTCAGCCCAAGTTCTTCGCCCTGATAGATACAGCAATTTCCTCGCAGGGTAATAATTAGCGCAATGAACATTCGATCAAAAGCGCTTTGTAGAAAAACGTTATCGGGCTGGTATTTGCTCCAGCGACTTTTCAAGCGAGGAAAATCGTGGGTTCCAGCTGTCCAGCAAATGATACCGGCTTGAAACAGCTCTTCTACCTGATGAATCAGTTGATTCAAGCGCTGCGCCGTCAATGGCTCGTCAGTCATCAAGGACGAATTGTAGGCGGTATGCAAACGGTTCGCTCCGTTGACGTATTCACTAGACGCTGCAAGGGTATCTTCCGCGCTGCTGATCTCCGCTAGGGTGGTTGCGCCATAGCTATCTGTCAGTTGGCGAATCATCGGTAAAAATGACAGCGTTTCGGGCCGGCAGAGATTATAGAGGTTGACCTGATTGAAAAAAGGGTCTTGAGGAGACGCACCTGCCGGACGCGGTTTGTCACCAGATCGCAAAGGATTGTCGCGAAGTTGGCGATCGTGGGCGAAGAAGTTGACTACATCTAGCCGGAAACCATCCACGCCCAGGTCTAACCAAAAGCGGGCAGTGTTTAAGATGGCTTCGACAACAGCAGGGTTATACCAATTCAGGTCAGGCTGTTCTGTTAGAAAGTTATGTAGGTAATATTGCTGACGACGCGGTTCCCATGTCCAAGCGCTACCGCCAAAGGTGGAGAGCCAGTTGTTGGGTGGAGAGCCATCCGGTTGAGGATCGGCCCAGACATACCAATCTGACCTTAGATTATTGCGACTCTCGCGGCTTTCTAAAAACCAAGGATGCTCATTTGAGGTATGGTTCCAAACCTGATCGATCAGGACTTTGAGGTGATAATCGTGAGCTGCCGAGAGGACAGCTTTGAAATCATCAAGTGTTCCAAAAATAGGATCGACTGCTCGATAATCAGCAATGTCGTATCCAAAATCCTTCATCGGAGATTTGAAAAAGGGCGAAATCCAAACAGCATCGACCCCTAAGTCGGCAACGTAGCGTAGTTTCTGCAAAATGCCAGGCAGATCACCGATACCATCGTTGTTACTATCAGCAAAACTGCGGGGATAAATCTGGTAGATGACGGCACTACGCCACCAAGTTTTCGGCGTGGGCATAAACAATAAGGATAGCGATCGCGTCAGCAATACTAGGACAAAATTATGCCCTAAGCATATCGCCACACGCCGAAAATAACCTGATGGGTAGTCGGCTACAGCGATATTTCTTCTTTAACAAAAGCAGATTCAGACTCCGATACATCTTCATCAGCCAAGGTATCTTTAGCCGAACTACTGTTAGCAGGCTGCGATTGTGGCTGTAGATTTCCGAAATAATAGCCATAGCCCCGTAACCGCAACATATTGCCATTGCGTTTAGCCAAGAGACCTGCCCCCACTGCGTCTACACCAGGCAGCATGCTCTCATCTAGGTTGAAGTAGGCCGTTTCAGGACTCAGATTAAACAAACACAGAAGACGCTGCTGCTGAGTTTCGCGAATGAAACCAAAAATGGAATCTTCTATATCCAAAATGCGACAGCTACCCTGCATCAAAGCAGGCTGATTCTTGCGCCAGTGCAGCAATCGTCGCCAAGTGTTTAATAGCGAACCTGGATCTTCAGTCTGAACATCAACGGCACGACTGCGGTGGGATTCAGGAACGGGCAACCATGTGTCTTCCCGGCTAGAGAACCCCACTCCGGGAGCGGCAGACTGCCAAGGCATTGGCGTGCGCGAACCATCACGACCCGGCACATCGGGATACAGCGCCTTGCCGAAAGGATCCTGGATCTGATCAACAGGAATATCCTCAGGAATGCGGGCTTCGCTTAAGCCTAATTCATCTCCCTGATAGAGACAGAGAGCACCGGGCATCGCAACCAGCATGGCAGCAGCTTGGTGATAAAACGTTTCAGGATAGGGATTGCCGTCTTGATCATGACCTGCCCAGCGCGATCGCAGCCGACCATAATCGTGATTGCCGACCATCCAGCAGTTACCGCCATTAGCAAAGTACCTCTGGACCCTGGTCAGGGTATCCTTCATCAGCTTGGCACTAATAGGCTGATCAACCAGCAAAGCACTGTTATAGGCCAGGTGAGCATAGTGAGTACCCTTGACATATTCGCTAGAAAGGATGATGGAATCTTCGCAAAGTGTCACCTCGGCAAGTGTGACTGTCCCAGGATATCGATCAACCAGCTTGCGAATCGGTCTGAGTGCTTCAATCGACTCTGGGCGACAGAAACTGTTTTGAAAGATCTGCTTCGCCATTGGATTTTTGGGATCAATGCCATCGGGCCATGGCGAACCCTCTGGACGCATGGGTTCATCCCGTAACTCTGGATCGTGAAGAAAGAAGTTGGGGGCATCGATTCGGAAACCATCGACTCCCTGATCTAGCCAAAACTCAGCCCGCTCTAAAATTGCGTCCAAAACATCAGGGTTTTCCCAGTTCAACTTAGGCTGGCTTTTCAAGAAATGGAATAGGTAATACTGTTCCCGTTGGGGTTCCCAAGCCCAAGCAGTATCACCATTAAACGCAGACAACCAATTATTGGGAGGTGAACCGTCAGCTTTAGGATCTGCCCAAACATACCAGTCAGCTTTGTCGTTATCGCGGCTGCTGCGGCTTTCAAGAAACCAGAAGTGGCGATCGCTGGTGTGACCCCAAACCTGATCGACAACGAGCTTGAGTCCCCGTGCATGGGTTAACTTGACTAGCTTGTCAAAAACATTGAGGTCACCAATCACCGGATCAATGTCCAGCATATCGGTAATGTCATACCCCAAATCGTCCATAGGCGACTCATAAATGGGAGTCAGCCAAATAGCATCAACGCCCAATGCTGCAATGTAATCGAGCTTATCAATGATGCCATCCAAGTTGCCTCGGCCATCGCCATCAGTGTCTAAAAAGCTCCAGGGTACGATTTGATAAATAACGGCGTTTTGCCACCATTCGACGGTCTGCATATCAACTTATCCAAAATAAAGGTTGTCCAAATACAAAAAGCAATAGCTATTCACAGTGAAGAACATTCGACTGCAATGAAAAGCTAATAAGTTTTTATTTCAAATGAACAAAAACAAAGTGAGAAGGCGTCAAAAAGCCCCGCTTCCTCACGCTGAATCCCTTCAAGATTCAGAGGTTAAATTGAAGTTCTCAAGAAAAATTTCGTTGAATACTTGAAAGAATGTTCTTACATAGTGACTTAAATATTGAAAAATTAACTCTTTCTAAAGGGAGACTAAAAGACTTATTTCAAGGAAATCTCAACACTAATTTACATAAAAAAGGGATAGCGAATTAGGCTATCCCTTAACTTTGATGAGATTGAATTAGCTAGAAAAACTTCGCTTAGAACACCAGAACCCGGAGGACTTATACAGAATCTGCACCGGCAAAGTCAGTATTGTTCATCTAGTGCTAGCCATAGCAGCCTAGTGGCTTATTCGTGTTAGTCCTCCCTTAGAGCGCATCATCAATTAATTCTAGAAGTCTTGTTGCACAAGCCTTGCTGCACCCGTTCTCGATTCATTAGCTAAAAGCTGTAACCTGCTCCAACAAAACATTTAGGCGCCAAATGATGACAGTCCCTAGCATCAGTTTTCAAGCTGAACAATGGTTACAAACACGCTGCATTCTCTCTAAAGGTCAGACCCCCGCCGGGAGTTCGTATCGGAAAATTGCTGCTGCCTTCGAGCTGTCAGGCATAGACTCTTCGTCTAAGATGTAAACCTTGCCCCCTTGCATAGCCGTTTGAACAGCTGCAATGTCTAACAGATCATGGTCTTCGGATTGAGGTTCATCATGGGTTTCAACATCACCGGCAAAGGTATCCGCTTTTCCCCAAGCATGAGCATTGGCAGCCACGAATAAGGTATCTACTTGGCCTCGACAAGCAGCCGCAATCACTTCGGACAAGCGATCGCTCGCTTGTCTGGTTCCCTGCATTTCCTCATATTGACCCAGTGCATCCTCATAGGATTGTTCTACCAGCTTAGCGACTTTGGGCCACGCCGCTTCTCGGAGTTCATCAGGCTTAGCCGCATCGGGATTGCCATAAACGCCCTCTTCAATAATGTTGGAATAGCTACTCACTTCGCGATAGATAGGCTGCAAAAATTCAACAGATGCGATCACTAACGGTGCATCTTCAGTATTCAGGTAACTGTGCAAACCCTTATCTACTTGATTTAGAAAGCGTCGAATTTCAGTCTTATCGTCTGTGGTCCCTACCCCTTGTCCATGATAAGTAGGCTGTTCGCCACTACCCGATCCGCTGTGATACTGTAGCTGCTCTTCAGGATCATCATATTTCAAAGCTTCTGCCATACTCTCCGGCGTGTCGTTGAGTGGCAGCTCGCTAATTTGATGCTGAGTGGCTTGAAAAAAGCGGACTTGATTCTGACTCAGTGCCAAAAGATAGAAGTAACGATTGTTGAAAAACAGTGGCAGCAGAGGCTTCAAGTAGAATCGATTTGAGACTTGAACCGAAGATTCAAATTCCAACGGAAGACGATACATTTCAGTGCTATCAGGGGACAGAAACAGAGCTAGCCCTTTGTTTTGATGACGCCAGAAGCGATCGTCCTCTAACAGTGCAAATGCGTCGTGAAGTGTTTTGTCAACATCACGCTGATCCATGCCTCGACTAAGAAGCTTGTCTTCTGCTAGCTTGAGTAAATTTTTTAACCGAATAGGATCTTGTTGAATCTCAGAACCTGCAACGTGGGTCGGTAAATAAATAGATACTGAGGAGTCGCTCGCAGACTGACTCAATGATTGAAAATCTGACCAAGATAGAAATTTCATAGTCCTCTTTTTTACTGTCCGCTATTCAAAGGCAGAATAGCGAAAGGGAAAAGCAGGTTGCTTCTGCCAGGTGGATTGTTTGTTTACATCGTTAGATAGAGACGCTATCCAGAAGAAACTTGTAGGCTGTCACTCATGTCTTTTTTGAGGGTTACAGTTATGAAACCTACCCGTTGGCTTGTTCTAGCCTTTCTGGGTCTCTCTCTGTTTGGTGTTGCCTGTGGTACGGCAGAGCCAGAGGCAGTTGACGAGACTGAGCCCATTGAGGAAGTAGAGGGTGAAGAACTCGATGAAGATCTTGAAGAGGATATGGAAGAGGCTGATGAATAGAGCGGTTCTGCGATCGCGCTTATTCGACTAGACATCAATTCTGTTCCTTCAGAATTTAGCTCCATTCAACTATTGGTTAAGTAACTTGCAAGCCTCGGTTGATGTTTCCTGTCACCGGGCTTTTTTATTGAAAACCTCCTTTAGGCGTTGTCACTTTCGGATAGGAACGTTTAGGGTTTCAAAAGACAGCTTTCGTGTTTGTCGCTTTAGCCCTCTAGGCTTGTGCACTCCTGCATCCGAGTGCTTAGCATGTCGCCGGATGGCCTGCCGCTTTGTCCTAACGGAACTGGCGACGGCTTATCTAGTGCTCGTCCATTAGAGATCTATTCGAATTTACACCCTCCCCAACGTTTGTGAGCTAGAGAGTATGGCTTTTCACACCATCCCGTCTTCTAAGTCCGAAGCATTCAGTCAGTATGAGGGATTTCAATCGATCTCTTTGGTTGCTCAAACTCAGACCCATTCATCCCAAACAGGCCGTTCCGATAGTCCTATCACGCTTCAAGCCCGTGATGGGATAGCGTTTGCAACCGTGTTTCTGGTATCTCTAAGCGTTAGCTTTTTGCTCTGCCGGAGAGTCCAGAGGATAAGACGGCGGATCAGACAGGCCAGGATCTCCAACCGCAACAAAGGGATCCAAACAATGATGGAAAGTAATTCAGGCTTGCGCTGCATTAGCTGTCAGTATTTTTCAGGCAATGCCTTTCTCTCCTGCGCTGTTAATCCCACTGTAGTGTTAAGACCGGAAGCTAAGGACTGTAGTGATTTTGAAGAAAAAGGCGTAAAGGAGTATGTTTGACGATCTGAGTGCCTTGCCACATACGCTAATCGTTGGCAGTTTGGCTTACCTAATACTCATTCTGCTGCTGCGAATTTCTGGTAAGCGGACTTTATCTAAATGGAACGCTTTTGACTTTGTCGTCACAGTTGCCTTTGGGTCCGTCCTGGCAACGACCTTGATGTCCAAGCAAACGACACTCGCGCAGGGATCTTTGGGGTTGGGGCTATTAGTTATTTGGCAATTTTTTCTGACCTGGTTATCGGTGCGATCGCAGCTCATTCGCCAGCTCATCAAAGGTGAACCGACCTTGTTGCTGTTCCAGGGCGAATTTCAAGAAGAGGCTTTGCAAAAAGAACGAGTAACCCAAGGAGAGATTCGGGCTGCTGTTCGCTCGAAGGGGATATCAGCCCTCGAAACAGTGGCCGCAGTCGTACTGGAGACAGATGGCACTTTCAGCGTCATCAAAGAAACTAATGATGAAAAGAGCGATTCTGCATTGGCGGACGTTAGCGGTTTTCGCAACGCCAGGCTGAATATTCGCTAGTTTTCTCAAGTTCTTTCCACAGACGCATTGACATTGAATAGGAGCGGCGTAATGAGTCCAAAACAGGTTTGGCGACTATTAAAGGAAGCTTTTCAAGAGTGGAATAATGACAATGCGGCCCGGCTAGCTGCGGCTTTAGCCTATTACACCCTGTTCTCCATTGCACCACTTTTAATTCTATTGATTGCGATCGCAGGCCTGTTTTTTGATAGCGCTACAGTTCGTGAGCAGCTTATGGGGCAAATTCAGTCTGTAATTGGAGGCGACGGTGCCGATCTGCTTCGTACCGTGCTGGACAACGCCAATCGTCCCGGAGGCAACTCAGGCTGGATAGCATCCGCCATCAGTATTGGATTGCTGATTGTAGGAGCCACTGGTGTGCTGGCCCAGCTTCAAGCAGCACTCAACACCGTTTGGAACGTGGAATCGCGCCCTGACATGGGGGTGATGGGCTTTATTCACAAACGGCTACTCTCCTTAGGAATGATTCTAGGCATTGGTTTCGTTCTGCTAGTGTCCTTAGTCATCAGCTCAGTCATCAGTGGGTTTTCCAACTATTTTCAAGGTGTCGCGCCAGGGCTAGACTCTCTGACTCAGCTTTTGAATTTTGTCGTTTCCTTTGGTATCACGACGCTTCTCTTTGCCATGATTTTCAAGTTCATGCCCGACGTGAAGATTGGCTGGGGGGACGTCTGGTTCGGCGGTATTGTGACATCACTCTTATTTTCTATAGGAAAATTCGCCATCGGACTGTATTTAGGCAACAGCGGCGTCAGTTCTGCTTACGGCGCTGCAGGATCAGTCATTGTCTTGATGGTTTGGGTCTTTTATTCAGCCCAAATATTGTTCTTTGGTGCAGAGTTGACTCAGGTGTATGCCCGCCGCTTTGGGTCTCAGATTATTCCTAACCAGTATGCCGTCCGAGAGTAGATCTCTTGGTGATTTTTTACCAGCAATTTATTAGCCTTCACTCCTAGCTAGACCAGTAGCGATTCTGCTCGAACTCTCTCGATTACCTGCCGACTCACACTGTGTTTTCTATGCGTAGATCAATGTTCCAGATCTTTTCCTTGAGATCTTCCCGACTCGCTCGCCGAATCACGTTGTTTCTATGCTCCCTGTTGATAGTAATGATGACTGCCTTGCCAGGGTGGGCAAATTCCCCTGTTTTGATGCAGTTTCCCGGAACTGGCGGCGGTGGGAACAGTTCATACACTCTAGGGTGGGTCGGGCTAGATGGCTATGATGTTTTCCAAGTTGCGGCTCCTCAGTCAATAGTCACTTATCGCAGTCAGCAAATTCAAAACAACCTAGAGCAGATCCGAGATCAGTATTTAAGTCTCGAAAATCCGTCTGCGATTGTTTCCAATCAGCCCACGGATGAGGGACAACCCAAGGTTTATGTCAATACTGACTACCTGATGACCATTACTCAGGAAGACGCCAACTTACAGGGAACAACAGCTTCCGCACTGGTTGAACGGCTAGGACAAACTATTCCCAATGCATTGGCTCGTAGCTATCAAGAGCGCCAGCCTGCTTATCGTGAGAGACAGTTTATCTACGCTGGGATTGCCGTCGGAGTCGCTATGTTGGCGATATTGCTGCTAAGCCTCTTATCTGATCCGCTTTTGCGATGGAGTATGAGAGGTTTGAGCACAACGCTTAATCAAAATACGGTTTCTGATAATCAGCAGCACAATCTAGAAGATATTCGAGAACTGGTGTTGCCCGTCCTGCAGCTGAGTTTGATCGCGAGTGCTGTGCTATGGACGCTCGGTCGGTTTCCAGAAACGCGGGCAATTCAAGAAGAAGTTCTATCTGGTCTGAAAGTACCGATCATTATTCTGATCGTCGTAGTGGTGGCTTATGTGGGTGTACGCCTAACCTATGCGATTATCGATAAATTGTTAATCAGAATGACCGATGAGGAAGGTCTGAGTGGGACCTACTCTCGCCGCACTCGACTTCGGATATCAACGCTATCGAGCGTCATCAAAAATATTGCCAATTTTGTATGGATAGCGATCGGCTTTGTCATCGCTCTAAGCGTTACAGGAATTGAGATCGGGCTGCTACTTGCTAGCGTGGGCATCATTGGCTTGGCCTTGTCCTTAGCGACGCAAAATCTGGTGCAAGGGGCCATTAAGGGGTTCTTTATTGTGCTGGAGGATCAGTTTGCCATTGGTGATGTGGTCAAGATTGGAGAGGATGCAGGCGTTGTCGAAAATCTCAATCTGCGAATTACTCAATTACGAGATGCCGAAGGACGACTGATTACCATTCCGACTGACGAGATCACCCGTGTAGCCAATTATTCACTGCTTTGGTCACGAGCCGATCTCAAGCTCCCGGTTCACTACAATGCTGACATTGATCAAATGATTGAGATTGCCCGTCAGGTTGGTAATGAGCTGAAGGCGGATCCTGAATGGGGAGAACTTATTCTGGAAGATCCTCAAATTCTAGGTGTAGATGATTTTGGGGACAGCGCCCTGATTATTCGCGTTTGGATCAAAACTCAGCCGATGAAACAATGGGATGTTTCGCGGGAATATCGGCGTCGCTTTATGCTGACAGTACAAGAATCCGATAATCCGATTCCTTTTCCCCAGCGCGACATTTGGCTCCATTCTGCTGATGAGCTGATGGTTAATTTGAAGGGAGGGGCGATCGCCCTGGAAAATAACGGATCTGAGAAAAGCAGCGATCAGAAGACAGAGCACAACGGTAAACGGACCGAAGCTAGGACCGACCGACAGCCTCGTACAGTGCCCAGCGACGATGACTCTGAGGGTAGTGATGCAGACGGAGATGGGGATGGCGGCGATCGCTAACTAACTGGATGCACTCTTGCAGCGTCAAGCTCGAAACTGTGAGTCAATCCAAATCTTGCAGTTGAGTCGAGACTGACTGCTTTGCCCCCCAAGCCCCCATTCCGGGGGCGAATGCACGCAACTTGCTGAACCGAGAGTCAGAGCAACGTATGGTTTGTCTCAGCACTTGCCGGGATAACTCACTCACGATTTCAAAATTGGCAGACCACTAGGCATCCAACAGCGTCCGAATGCTGGTAATAGCTTGCCGTTCTGTCCTGATGGAACCGGGAACGGCCATATCTTATGTAAGGATTTCAGCCTACAAGACATCAGGATTGTTCGCCAAACAACATTTTTATTGAAAACAGCTTGCAATAAAAACCAGGATTGGGTACTTTATTGTAAGTAAAACTCAATAAGGAAAAGCCAATTGCGACTTTAGCTTGTAGCCGAAGGCTCTAAAACCCTTTCCTGCCAAGGGTTTTTTCGGATTAACAACGATATAGAGATCTTTTATTGATGTAGGAAATGACTTGGTCTAGTCAGATGTATTCCTAGCAACATTAACCATTGCACCGCTCTTTTCTGTCTTCCTTACACGCAAGAGTCTATGGACACCCTTGAAACAGATTTGCCAAGTCAGACCATTACTCTGGAGCTTGATCCAATCGAGCGCTGGAATGCATTCGCTCGCTTGAAGGAGCTTTCAATCACCTGCCATTGCAGTTGTGGACAACCCCTACAAGTTGTAGTCGAAAGCCCGACAGCAGCCCTGCAAGTTTGGAGCATTGTTCGAAGATTGACACTCTCTCGCGATAGGACTGTGGAGCTGTTAGAAAACTGTTGGAGGCACGTAACGGACCGATGAAATCGAACTACGAAATTGATTTAGTATCAAAGGCTGAGCTAGGCCGCCCCCGAGGCGTCGTGCTCAAAGGTCAGTTTGTAGAAGTACTGCGATCTGAAAAGGGCAAGATCAAAGGTCTCGTCGTTCGAACTGATCGCCAAGACTATGCCATCAAATTACCAAAGTATTTACGGCCCGTCTTAGTGTGTGAGCTGTCTCCCAGTGCCTTCGTTCAGGTCTGGGCTTACCAAGACGAAGACAAGTGGCGCGGCATCAACATCATGCCTTTAGTTGATACTGAGGCGGCGGCGCTGCGAGAAGCTTGGGCAGACAGACCCCAACCCAAGCCAGAGGCTGAGACCCTGGAATCTCCGCGATCGCTCTGTGTCCAAGTGTGTACCAAAGGAAAATGCTTCAAGCAGGGTGGTAAGCAAATCTTACAAACGTTGCAGTCAGCAGCAGACACCAATCCTGATTTGCAGCATGTTTCTGTCAAAGGCGTCGGCTGTATGAAAGCGTGTAAGAAAGGTCCTAATATACGTCTTTCATCGTCTAACAAAGTCGTTAACGGAGTCACACCGGAACGAGCACTCTCTTTGATTTCCAAAAATTCATAGCTTGTAGATGATTGAAGAGTTGGTGGGTAAGAGTAGCTATACGAACCGTCTTTTTTGACGAAAATGCCAAAAAAAGTCAGTCAAAGCAATTTATTTAAACCAATCCCACACCTCCGGGATTCAGAAGATGTGGGAAAGTTGGTCTGAAGTTCTGATGTTTTACCAACCTAACTTCAAGCTGTCTTTAGTCAGGAAATGGTCGAGATGATAAGCACGCTCTTCAGTTTTCAGCAAAATTTGCTCAAGTAAATAGCGAGTAGCGCGATCGCCCAAACTTTCTGCCTGACTCGCCAAACGACGAAGCATTTCAATGACGGACTGCTCAGCACTAATATCATGCTCTATCATCACTCGGCAGCGATAAATATCATCTCCCTCAGGTTCGAAGCAGCTCAATTCAGCCAGTTTGCTGAACGAGAGCGCTGGAATGCCACCCAATCCGTGCAGTCTTTCTCCAACGTCGTGGGCATGTTCTTGAACCTCTTCATAGCTCTCAGAGAAATACTCATGGAGCATGTAATATTCAGAACCTTCTACAACAAAATGTTGTTTTTGGTATTGCAGATAAAGCGCTACAAAGCTCGCGTAGGCGATTCCCAGCCCTTCAACAATAGGCTCTGTAACTGGTTTATCCAGAAGAATGACATTCCCCGCAAGTTCGCCATAATTCTGTAAAAGGGTTTCTGTAATTGGCATGTTCTCTCCCTCGCTATTAGCAAAATACAAACTTCAAACGACTCGTTTGGATCTATCAAGTATAGATCTAGAAATTTGTAAGTACCTATTGAGCTTATCGTTCTTTTCAGATTTTTTCAGCTTAACTAAAGGCAAATTATCAGGGGTTATCTACTCATCTTTTTGTCGTATTTCTTGGTATTGAAAACCACTATCGATAAGTTTGGAAAGTTGTACTGAAAACATTTTTCAATAGTCAATTATTTGGGTTGTGTCAATCAAAAATGGTTTCTCATGAGTTCGAAATCTGAAGTCTTCAAAGTTCTCCTAAATCAAGAAGGGTTTCGTCTCACGAACCAGCGCAAAAAAATACTCGAAGTTATCAAAGAGGCTCCTGATGGTCAACATCTCAGCGCTGAGGATATCTATCAGAAGCTTTCGGGGAATGGCGAAAAGATTGGCGTTTCAACCGTTTACAGAGCGCTACATCTTTTGGTGGATCTGGGTGTATTGAGAGAGCTGACACTAGCTGAGGAGCGCAAATTCTATGAGCTTTGTAATCCTTTAGCCAGTACTCACCATCATTTAGTGTGTACACAATGCGGCAAAGTCCAGGAATTCGAAGACGCTTCAGTCCTCAACTTAGGCACTGATGAAGCCATCAGTCGAGGGTTTTCCCCTCTGGATTGCCAATTTATTGTCTACGGGATTTGCTCGGATTGTGTTTACCCCTAATATTGCTTCTTACTGTCAATAACAACTTCTAACTGAAAGCGCCCCTCGTCGTCTAACCGCCAACTCGCAATCGTTGTGACTTTGCCCGCAATGACGGACAAGATCGGGTAGGAATAGTCTGACCAGGCCAACTGGCGATCGCGCTCAGATGGTACAGCAGGGTGATCAGGGTGCGAATGATAAACGCCTAAAACAACCCACCCTTGCTCACGGACATATCGTTGAGCCATCATCAAGGCTTGGGGATCAACCCAGTATCGGCTACGTTTACTGACCGTAGATGCATCACTATCGGCAAACGGATTAACCGATGTCGTCCAATCATTATTTAAGGGTCGAAGTTCACAAACCTGGCGATCGCCCTGCTTTGGGTCATGAGTCCCTAATAGCAAGCCGCAGCATTCCTCCGGATAGGTCTGTTCCGCGTGGACCCTCATGGTATGAATCTGATCCGGTTGAAAAATTAACGCCATCAACAAAAAAAGGTAGGGAGTAACCAATCCCTACCTCTTCACATTCGCGTAAAGGTCAATACTTGCTGAGACGAGACTCTACGGAGAAGGTTCCCCGGGGCAGGGATGAAACGCCTCATGAGAAGCCAAACAGCGGCTAGTACTGCTACGCGAAAGTCAAAATGCAGAATTCAAGACCAAGGCGGATAAGCTTTCTTGTTGTTTTGAAAGGGTGAGCCTATTTCTGCCGGAATGTCTAGGAATCGCATCTGGCCAGGATTGAACGTTACGGCAGTGGCTAGAAATCGCCGTGAGCAGCGATCGCAGCCTGCAATCTTTCAATCACTTCATCGACAGGAATTACGCCCAGTTCTCCAGCAGCACGAGTTCGAATGCTGAGAGCATTGGCCTCTTGCTCTTTGGCTCCCACAATCGCCATGACCGGAATCTTGCCTTTCTCGCCGTTGCGGATGAGTTTACCGAGGCGATCGCCGCTGGTATCCACCTCAGCCCGAATGCCTTGCTGCCTCATGCGGTCAACGATCTGCTGTGCGTAGCCCATCAGTTCAGACGTCACTGGCAGTAAACGAATTTGCTCCGGCGCCAGCCAGACTGGAAAATCGCCTGCGTACTCTTCAATCAAAATGCCAATCAGCCGTTCCAAAGACCCAAAAGGAGCACGGTGAATCATTACAGGACGCTGACGACTACCATCCTCAGCGACATACTGTAAATCAAACCGTTCAGGTAAATTGTAATCAACTTGAACGGTGCCCAGCTGCCATTGTCGATCAAGAGCATCTTGTACAATGAAATCCAGTTTGGGACCATAGAAAGCGGCTTCACCAATGCCTTCAAAATGGCTCATACCCAATGTTTCAACGGCTCGACGGATAGCATTCTGAGATTTTTCCCATGCTTCGTCAGAGCCAATATATTTGTCAGAGTCAGGGTCTCGGAAACTGAGTCGTGCCTTGAAAGATGTGTCCATCTTCAAAGCCTTTAGCACTGCCTGAATTAGGTCAACAACCTTGAGAAACTCGTCATCTAGCTGTTCCGGCGTTACAAATAGGTGAGCATCATCCTGCGTAAAGCCGCGTACTCGCGTTAGACCGCCCAACTCTCCTGACTGCTCATAGCGATATACAGTACCGAATTCCGCCAGGCGAATGGGCAAATCCCGATAGGAGCGCAGCTCAGACTGATAAATCTGTACGTGGAAGGGACAGTTCATCGCCTTCAGGACAAATCCCTCGTCTTCCGACTCGCCCATCATAGGAAACAAGTCTTCTTTATACTTCTGCCAATGTCCTGATGTCTTAAACAAGTCCACTCGACCCACATGAGGCGTCACCACAGGCTGATAGCCGCGCTTTACCTGCTCTTGTTTAAGAAAATCTTCCAAGGTCGATCGCAATACCGTGCCCTTAGGGGTCCACAAGGGTAATCCCGGTCCCACCACATCGCTGAACACGAACAGCCCTAATTCCCTTCCTAGTTTACGATGGTCACGGCGCTTCGCTTCTTCACGCCGTCGCTTGTACTCTGCCAACTGTTCTGGTGTTTCCCAAGCCGTTCCATAAATACGCTGAAGCTGTGCTCGATTAGAATCACCACGCCAATAAGCCCCTGCCACCTTCTCTAGTTCAAAGGCTTTAGGATGCAAAACCTTAGTGGACTCAACGTGGGGACCCGAACACAAATCCCACCACTGATCGCCAAGGTGATACAGCGTAATGGGGTCCTCTAGCCCCTCTAGGATTTCAAGCTTGTAGGGTTCGTTGAGTTCTGCAATACGGCGCTTGGCTTCCTCACGGCTAACTTCCTCGCGTTCGACCGATAACCCCTGATTGATGATCTTGATCATCTGCTTTTTGATTGCTTTCAGGTCTTTCTCAGTAAAAGGTTCCGGATTGTCAAAGTCATAGTAAAAGCCATAGTCAATCGAAGGACCAATGGTTACCTGTGCCTTAGGAAACAATTTCTGCACTGCCATTGCCATCACATGAGAAAAGGTGTGACGGATGCGCCTAAGATTTTCAGATTCGCTAGTGCGAGGTAAATGGATCTTTTCAGAGGAGTCGCCTGCGTGGTCCATAGGAAGAGCGAAGAGATGTCAGAACGATAATTCTACAGCGTAAGGCAAAGGCTCATGCTGTTTGCAGCATCTTCAGTGTAATCTTTGCAGCCGCAGTTATGTTGAGGCTGATCCTGAACTGTAGAGATGCCACTGGTCTTTGATTTTCTGTGTCCGCAAAGAGGTGTTCTTATCTTCATACGGCTGTTTTCAAATATATTCGTCTGCGTTCCTGATGGAGACAATTTGAAGTGTTATGTTATCTAGGCGTTTACAGTGCCAGATTTGACGCCTGGGCAGAGTCATCATGGTTTGACTGGTTCGGTTAACCGAGCTTAAGTTTCCTCGAATGATGTACGTTCTTGTGCTATCTTGTGCAACTGAAAACGAAATAAGCAGCGTTTCAATAGTTTCAGAGGCTGTTTAGACTTTTTTCACCGCTACGGGAGAAGATTGAGTGAGTGTTTAGCACGGTAAAGCGAGTGCTGAGCGTCTATGCCAAGCTTTGCAGCGAGTGAAGTTCTTTTCTACTAAGCCCTTGAGAGGCGATCCGACTGTTTTTGTAATTTTGTGAAAGGTTTTTCAAACGCGAATATGAGTGAAACCACAACCAGCCAAAAGGTTATTCACCCGATGGCCAAGTTTCAAAGGCAAGTGCAGACGTTGGTCAAGCGACAAGTCGTAAAGCCAAGCGACAGTATTTGGAAAATTGCGTTTCTGTTTGGCGATGAATGGTCCCACTGGCGCAAAGAATTAGAAGACTTTGATTTTTCTACTAAGGATCCCATCAGCGATTTGCTGGCGGTTGAGTCTTGGGAAGATGAGTAAAGCGCGATCGCTTTCCTCTTCGTCCGTCAAACTCTCCAGCCTCAATAGATGGCGTACTCTAGGCGAAAACAACAGTGCGATTGCCGTAGACCAAAACGCGGTTTTGTAAGTGCAGTCGAACGCCCCGGGCAAGGACAATTCTTTCGAGATCCTTGCCCTTCCGAATAAGATCTTTGACATCGTCGCGGTGGGTAATCCGTACAACGTCCTGCTCGATGATTGGCCCGGCATCTAGATCTTCAGTAACGTAGTGAGCCGTTGCTCCAATAATCTTCACACCGCGTTCGTGGGCACGGTGGTACGGTTGCGCTCCCATAAAAGCGGGCAGGAAAGAGTGATGAATGTTAATGACTTTGGAGAAGTGAGTCAAAAAATCACCGCTCAAAATTTGCATATATTTTGCCAACACAACTAGATCGATTTTGTATTGCTTAAGAATCTCAAGCTGTTTCTTCTCTTGTTCGGCTTTGGTCTCCTTGGCAACAGGGAGGTATTGAAAATCAATGCCGAACTGGTCGGCAGTGGGTTTAAGGGTGGTGTGATTGCTGATAATGAGCGGGATTTCAGCGGCAAATTCTTTGGCTTGGTGACGCCACAGCAGATCCAGCAGGCAGTGATCTTGGCGGCTCACCCAAATAGCAATGCGAGGAATGGCGTCTGAGAAGCGCAGCTGCCACTGAGCCTGTAGCGGTTGGGCGATCGCGCTAAAGGCAGGTCCAATCAAATCACGGGGCAGATTAAACCCCTCTAAGCCCCACTCAATCCGGGATAGGAAAAGACCACTGGGTTCATCCCGATGCTGATCGGCATGAATAATATTTCCGCCATTCGAGTAGATAAAGTTAGCGATTTTTGCCACAAGTCCCTGCTGATCTGGGCAAGAGATTAATAGGGTGGCGGAAGGTGACGGAGGGCGGTGAGTCATACTTTAGATGGGATCAGGGGCGTTAGTGCAGACGTTGAGCAAAGTTACTCTGGAGCGGTATTAACATCAGCATCTTCAGATAGCTCAGCATCGTCAGTGGAGTCTTCATCCGATTCAGAGTTGTCGATTGCCTCATCAGAATTGGTTGAATCATCTTCTGCGGCGAGTTCATCTAGGTCTTCTGCTTCAGACGGTTCAGAGTCCTCTGCTGTTTGAAAGGCTTCAGGATCATCGTCATCAGTATCGGATGTTTCGTCATTCGTTAACGTATCTTCCTCGCCAGGAGCAAGCGTTTCCACGATCGCCTTCCATTCTTCTAGGGGACGATCAACACCATTAATGATGTTTTCTGAAACAATCGCGGCATCGACCTCTCCCAATGCTTCTGGTAACGGAAAGGCTTCCGGGTCTATCAGCGCGTAATAATTTTGACCGCTGAAGTCAGCATCTCCCAGAATTAGCGAGTGAGTATTGCCATCGGTCAGGGTCAAATCTACCGTGGCGAAAGGGACTTCTAGTCCAAACTCAGCTTGGTTGTCGGCATCTAAGGTAATCGCTTGCACTAAGCCATCCGTCGTCAGGCGACTGAGGAGAAAGGCGATCGCCGCTTCCTCAGCAGGATGTTCCTCTGGCTCCGTCATCTGCCAAAGTCCTTCCTCATCTCGCTCGAAGGAGACAGCTTGGCCCTTGGTTTCGACGTGCAGTTCGGCGACATCAGCCTCGTCGAATGTAAATACAGGTGAGGCTTCGGACTCTCCTTGTGCAGTTGTTGAGTGGTTTGGGTTGGACTGCCGAGCCTGAGTGAGCAGGACTACGCCACCCAAAAGCAAAGCCACTGCCACTAAAGACACTGTGCTGCGCTGTAGCTTCATATCTCTACCGTCGTCGTAACGCCATCAAACTTGCTAATACCAACCCTGTCAGCGGCAGTATCAGCAGCGAAAAGATGCTCAATCCCCAGGCTTGTTGGCCTGTCATTTGAATTCGGCGATCAGTCACCGTTTTAGGTCGAATGGAGAGCGTTGCATCAGCCTCCTGCCCCAACCAGTTGACCGTGTTGAGGAACAAATCGCCGTTAAGTTGCTGATTAAAGGAACCATCAACGGCAAAGCTAGAGTTACCAATCACCACCAGTCGCGACTCTTCCGGTTCAGCGTCTTCTAGTTCAGTCACATCGTCTGCAACCTCAGGAGTCGTGTCTGGTGCCGCAGAGGCATCGTCTTCTAGTAAATCTGCGCCGTCAACCTCTGTCTCGGTTGAATCGTCCGACTCTTCAGTTGTGTTCTCTGCTGCGTCTATGTCTTCAGGTTCTGGAGAATCCTCTACAGATTCTGAGGCAGGGTCAGCCCCATCGTTCTCCTCTGCCGGGTCTAATTCTTCTGCTGTATCTAATTCAGCTTCCGCATCGGCTGCCTCAGCGGTATCGCTGTCTTCTGTCTCAGCATTGTCTTCTGTCTCAGCATTGTCTTCGGTCCCTTCTTCAGGACTGGTACTCGGTTCAGCAGGGCTATCTTCAGCGGGTCGGCTCAGGGCAACACCCAATACGTAGGGGCCTTCGGGAGGAGCATTGGGATCAAAATTGAGGTCTCCTTCGTCTGAAATCGCTTCCGCTCGACTTTGGGGATTGGTCAGCAGCAGCGGAGTCACTGTCGTATTGGGCAGTTCCCGACTTTCGACAGGACGAGCCAGGGGAAAGAACGATCGCCCATCACCAAACTCTTGCGTAATTGGATGGTCACCGTAATCTGAAACGATGGGAGCAGCAGGACCTAAGCCAGCGAACTGACCCGCTCCAGAGGTGTCTAACACCAAGCGATCGTCTAGAATCACACCCCAATCATCCAGCAGGCGATTGAGACCAGCATCGGCTCTGGGGTCCAGCAGCAGCAGCAGTCCCCCGCCTGTCGTCAGGTAATCCTTGAGGGCATCGACTTCAGCCGGGAAGAAATCTTGAGCCGGGCCAGCAACAACTACAACATTGGCATCTTCAGGAACGGTTTGAGTCTCAGCTAAGTTGAGGGGACGAACCTGATAGCTTTTGTCCTCTAAACTTTCAACCGCCTGCAAAAACCCTGTTTCGGAGCCATCGATAGGTGGTTCTTCGTGTCCTTCCACAAAATAGACCGCCAGGCGACGATCGCTCACGACCTGATCCAACGCATTCGTGATCTGTCGTTCAGACAGGCCAGCCGCACTGCCTGAGCCATCAGCACCAGCCGTCGCACCAATAATTTGCAGAAACCGGCGATCGTCTCCTGCTTCCAGAAACACCATCCCAGCTTGATTAGCGCCAAAGGCTTGGGCAACAGTTGGACTAGCAAAGGGATCAATGTATTCAAAGCTGAACTGGTCACTTTCGCGACGGTAGCTTTCCAAAAGTTCGACATCAGTCGGATTTTGAACCGGATCGAAAATGACGATGCGAACAGGTTCTTCAAGACTGCGAGTAATCTTTTTAGAGGCCGGAGCTAGGGTGAAAAGCTGTGTCTCGGTGAAATCAAATCGGGCTGAATTCTGAACGGCCAAGAAGTTGACCAACCCCAAAATGACCAGAACGGCGATCGTCGCCACCGTCGCGTTAGTTCCCGCTTGAGTTGATCGCTGCTGCCAAAAAGCCCCGGCTTGACTGCCGCTGAAGCTCAAGCCCAACAGCAACAGCCCAATACCCAAAATCAGGAGTGCCGTTGGTAACAGTTCCCAGCCCGTTAAGCCACCCGAGACCAAGCCAGCCGTCATGCAGGCCAAACCGGGCCAAGTTAGAAATTTCAACCATTTTGCTGAAAATGCAATCCCTTTCATACTTCCGATGTCGTAATGGTGATCTGCTACCCGCGAAAAAGATTGGCTCTAGCCTAGTTGCGTTGAAACCGCAGCGCTTCAATTGACTGAGCGGTAAGAAAAAGCCCTAGAAGACTATAGGACAAAAAGAGAATGATGCTGCTGGAGTCAAGAATCCCCTGGGTGAACCCCGTGAAGTGCCTCAACATTGAGAGGTGATTGAGAGAGTCACCAACCCAGCCAGGGACAGCCCTGGCTATGGCATCTACAATCCACAGAAACACAACAAGAGCAAAGGTCATAAAAGCTGCGACGACTGTACTACTGGTTAGAGACGACAGAAACATGCCTAAAGACAACACGCTGGCAGCTAGGAGAACTAATCCCAGATTGCCTACCAGCAAAAGATTGGCAGAAACAGGCGGTTCAGCATTGCCCAGGGCGATCGCCACACACAGCATCAACGGCAATACCATTCCGACATAAAAGGTAACGACGGCTAAAAGCTTGCCAAGTGCCACGACCCAGTTAGTGACAGGAGAAGTTGCCAAGAGTTCTAAGGTTCCTTGCTTGCGTTCTTCCGCATACAGCCCCATGGAGAGAATAGGCAACACGAACATGGAGAGCGATCCCAAAACGCCCAAATAAGCTCGCAGAAATTCATACGCTACATCCAGTGGCGCTAGAGTAGCACCCATCTGTCGGACTTGGTCTCGCTGAGCAACCTGTGCCAGTAGTCCCGCTTCAGGACTGAAAAGAATGACGACGAGGAAAAAGCCGCCCATTAGCCAGAAAACCCCTGCAATCACATAGGCAAGGGGTGACCCAAAATAGCTTTGTAATTCACGGCGATAAACCGCTAGCAGGTTGCTGAGGACTGTTTGCACGGTTGTTGAACTCCTTAGCGCTATCTCAAAAAGTTTAGAATTTTGTCCGCCGCTTAGGTTGCAAGAACTCAATCTGCGCCTGTACAAGAATAGCCAAAGCTGGCGAACTCTTAGATCTTCTACTGTTCCTGTGCTGCCATCCGCATCTGCATCCGCTCTCGAAAAGCATCAACGGCGGCCTGGGATGGCTGCGTTGTCTTCCAGGCAGGACGTTCTATGAGCCGAGTTACCCACGTTTGCAAAGATGGATACTGTGTCATCGGAAGTCCAAGCTGTTCAAAAAAGGGAGCGAAAGTGCCTGCAACCACATCAGCCAAGGTCAACTGCTCACCGCCGAAGAAGGGACCTTCTCCCAATTTGTCAGCATAGAACTGGAGCACAACTTCTGCTTTCTGTAGCGCTTGATTAATTTTTGCTTCATCCTCCTGTCCAAAACCCATCATTTTTTTAACCAGTGGATTGAAGGCTGGAACCAGTTCATTCAGAGTGACCATCTCTACCATGCGAACGGTAGCGATCGCTTCCGCAGGTTTGGGTAGTAGTGAAGGCGTTGGATATTTTGCTTCTAGATAATCCAAGATGGCAAAAGACTCAATTACCGTAAACCCGTCATCCGTTAGCACAGGGATGTGGTGAAAAGGATTTAGCTTGAGGAAGTCGGGTTGCATTTGGTCGCCAGAAAGCTGCATCTCTACCGTTTCAAACGGGAGTTCCTTTTCCAACAGAGCAACCCAAACTCGTCGTGAGTTTACAGACAGAGGGGTATGGTACAAAGTCAGCATTCAACTGCCTCCAATGGTCAGTATCTGCCCATCTTAGAACTTGGAAATAGAGACCTCATTGATAGACCCAATTTATATAAGAAAGCAGCTGACCTCGAAGCCATGTGCATTGAACGACTACCGAATCGTTCTAAGCCACTGTTGATATCCCCTCTTCCAAAAAATCAAGTAGAAGTGCTACAGCCTTCGTCAGTTCCGTTAGGGCAAGACGGTGAGCCGTTTGGCTATGGACCAGGTACCAAGTGCACTTCCTCGATGGCTAAAACTATATCTTTCTCAGGCCAGAGTTTGAGTACGAGACCTTTTGATATACTTCGCCTCATAAGTGATCGAGAATCGCGTGCATAACGGTGTTGTAGGTTCAGCTATTCAGCTGGGGGTTGACTGTCTTTGCTTTCTGTAACTTTTTGAGTTTGGAAAGACACAGATTGCGCGGTTTTTGACAAGTCGCTATCAAAAGTTAAAAAAAGAGGAACAAGGTTCATGTTTAGATTATTGACCCTAGCGGATGTGGGCTACACCGCAGCATTGAACTCTACGTTGGTCCTGCTTCTGGTAGGAGGCTTCATTGCCGCCGTAACTGCTGGCTCTATTGCCTGGTATAACTCTAAAAAGCCTGCTGGTTGGGAAGATGCCCAAAAACCAGATTGGGTGCCCGATGTTAATAAGAATGTAGAACCTCAGAAGACCGAGACAGAGCGCTAATCATAGGCTTGGAGGTGGGCAAACGCTAACTGTCCTAAGCCAAAGATAGGTGGCACAGCGATCGCACATTCTTTAGAGCGATCGCTGGATTGATGCTCTGCCACATTAGCCTCCTCGCTGATTACGGTATTTCCAGGCGAGGTTCAAAATTTGTCCCCATAGACGGTTCACGCGCTTGGGCGTGCAGTCCAACAGCTCAGAAAGCTCATCGGCATCCATTTCTAGCTGGCCTGCTCTAACTTGGCTGCGACGCAACTGAAGCAAGCGCTGATGAGATGGCTCAAGCGTATCAACAAAGTCTCCCCATTCATCAGCAGATAGACCTAAATTATGTTCCAGGTCAATACCCAACCACTGGTGCACGAGCTGCCAGTTGTGGACCTGAGCAAACTTCTCAACGTGATACTTAAAGCGTTGCTGTAGATAGTCCCGCTGACGAGTGGTTAGATTTAGGATCTCATCGATTTCAGCAGCGGGTAGGTCTTGTAATCGCAGCACAAAATAATCGATACAGTCGTGCTGATCTTGAGCCTCTAGATATTCAATGAGTTCCTGAATAATGCGATCGCGCAGCACTTGATCAGCTGGATCAATGGAGTCAGTCACCATTTGTTCTCGCACTTGTTGAAGTGCTGTCGAGCGACTGGCACCATCCATTTCATCAGCCTTAGCTGACTCCATAGCCCGTTCGATGTCAACGGAAGTCTCGTCGGGCTGCCGACGGGCAAAAGTTTGCGCTCTCAGAACAATAATTTGCTGATTGACCGCGCCTGGAATCGTGATGCGGCGCTTGGCATACTGCTCACAAAAAGTCATGTACTCTGACAGCTCTAAGCGTGTCCGGGGAGAATAGTCTTTATCCACTCCGTTCTCTCGACGAAACGCTTTTAATGCCTCAATGTAGAAGCCCTGTAAAAAGTCTTCTAACAAGGTGTAGCGTCCATCAAAACCAAGCTGAGCCTTACGAGGTGCAATGTAGCGGTAGGCGATCGCACTTAGTGTGCTATGCAGTTCCACCCGTCCCCGACTGGAACCAAGATTGAAATAGGCCAAACATTTAGTGATTCGATGGCGAGCAAGGGATTGCTGCCAGTGCTCGACTTCGCCCGAGGATTGAATCCGAGAACTCATACGGCAGATACGTTCTACCTCATTGGCTAGCCGAGTCGCAACAGGCTTCAAGCTACTCACTTTGTCCGGCAGACTTTGTCGAAACTCGTCCATAATCCAATCAACGAATCTTGGAGAGGGCTGAGGAACCTCCGGAGAACTATCTTTAATAGGTTCAGGATTGGTCTGGGAAGAAGTAGAATGAACTCCTGCATGACCAATCGATACGTTACTGGATTGATTCCCGCCTACGTAGTCGGGCTGCTGAGTGCAAAGGGTCGTTATAGAAGCAGTCGATATTGAGCGATTCATAAGCATTGGTAGCGCACAAAACTAGGGGTTGGGGCGATCGCCCTGGGGCGTCAATCGCATTCACTTCTGTCGAAGTAACCTTACTGTAGCTAGGGACCCTGGGATGGGGATGTGGGGGTGTGTCACTCTTTGAGGGTGTGACAGTTGAGTGGACATCTCATGCCAGTACGAACGATTAGCACCGTCCTTTGTCAGACGCTATGATCCCTTACGGTCAAAGTATTCTGCTGTTATAAGCGCTTCAGTCCGATCCATTCGGACACTCCTGGAAACCTTCTTTTCTGACAGACAGTCAGAAGATTGGTAGGTCTTCTCCGGAATCTTAGGCCCGTAAGATGAATCCGGCTTCCTGCGATGACCGCCTCAGCTGGACAACACTGCCTGACTCACCAACGGCTTTACTTCATAGCCCGTGTCCTATAAGGGTTTGGCTTGTAGTCGTCGCCAGTTCCGTTAGAACAAAACGGCGAGCCATCTAGCCATGCCTTCAGCATCCGAACGTTATTGGGTCACAAGCCTAGAGAGCCAAAGCCACATCTTCAGTGTCAAGCTGCTGCGATCGCCCGTAGAGCTTCTTCAACGGCCTGCGGCGCATAGCCCAGTGAAAACGCCTGTTCACTATTGAGAGAAACATCTTTGGGTCTAGGAGCAGAGAGCTGTACTGAAGACTGAAGACAAGGTTTGATAACCGTCTCGGGAAAGCCAAAAGCCTGCGCCATCATCAGACCAAACTCGTATCGGCTGAGACGTTGCCGCCCTCCTAAATGCAGCAATCCCGTAATGCCCTCTTGTAGTACTAAATTCAACCCACGAACCGCATCGGCAGCGTCCACAGGTGTGCGAACCTCATCGGTGAAAAGATTCAAGGTCTCACCGGCGGCAACCTGAGCCAGAAGATCTTGCAAAAAACAGTTTGCTGTAGGGGCTGCGGCTCCAAACAGTAGTGGTAATCGACAGATGGCCGCGTCAGGATAGAGGGTTGCAATCTCTACCTCAGCAGCAGCCTTTTGTTGCCCATAAATATTCACAGGCGTAGGCTGATCATCTTCCAAGTAAGGCGGTTGAGTCCCCTCAAAAATCAAATCAGTTGAGGCAAAAACAAATGGAATACCGTCTGCGGCACAGCGCTTAGCTAGTTCCACCGCACCATCTACATTCACCTGATGGCTGATATCAGGTTGCCGCTGACATTGATCAGCCTTTGAAATGGCAGCCAAGTGCAGCACTGCCTCTGGCTTCACGGTTTCCCAACAAGTCCGAATAGAGGCTTTATCAGTCAAGTCTAGGGGCTGGGCTGTGCCATTTGTCAAAGTAATGGGCTGAGTATGATAAGTTCCCCAAATCTGCCAGTCATTACCCAACTGTTGACAGGCGTGCCCTCCTAGAAAACCACTGGCTCCTGTAATCAAAAGCGATCGCACTCTTCACTCCATTGCCGTCGGTTGACGCGCTAATACTTTCTGTACGGATTGCAACAACGTTAATCGATAAAATATAGGTCAATCAGACGTGCAGCTGTAATCATTGGGACGCTTATCAAAATACTTGTGTTTTATGGTCTAAGCGTCCATCTTTCGCTCCAGTTTATAAATAGATTATCCGTATGACGTCTGACCTAAGAAGAATTGTCTAACTCTGTCAGAACAGGCTACATTGAGCGGTGAATCTGGTCTTGGAAAGAACTCCTCCATGAATTCTGGTCCTTATCCTGAGAATAAAAAAAGTGCTCGGAACGATAACACTTCGGTTCCAGCCTCTTCTGACAGTAATGGAGAGGCTAGTAGTCAGAATGTTGATGAAGACGTTTCTCAGAGCGTTGGGACCGAAACGCATCCAGTTCAAAGACGAATCGTTCCTGCTGCACCTGCGGCATCGGCTCAAAATGGCAAAGTCAGTCCTCAGGAGGAGGCAACTGCTCTTCTGACTTCTCAAGACAACGCAGCTACTAGTGGGGGTGCGAAACTTAGTAAAAGCCCACCTGCCGTAATAGTCATTTTGGGCGGCATTGCTTGTATCGTTTCGGGAGTTGTTCTCAATCTGTCTTGGCTAACCTTAATTGGTGCCTTGTTGACGCTGGTGCTGTCTTGGGGGCTGATGTGGCCGTCCTTACAGGGCTTGCTCTCAGATTTGTCGCCTCAGCAACGCTCTATCATTGTTGCCATTCCCGCCTTTGTCATTGGACTATATGGCTTATCGGAAGCGATCGGGATCAATCGCTCTGTTCAGACTTGGAGTGTGACGCTACCGTGGACTATCTTAGGATCCTTTGGGGATTTTTTAGGAGCGATCGGGCAAATTTTTGTCGCTTTACTGGCCCTGTTTGTCGCATGGCGGCAGTACATCATTTCCCGTGATCTGACCGTTCAGCAAAATCGAATTACTCAGCAGCAAACCATTGATGCCTACTTTCAAGGCATTTCAGACCTTGTGCTTGATGATGAAGGACTGCTAGAAGATTGGCCTCAAGAGCGCATCATTGCTGAGGCTCGAACTGCCGCTATTTTGAGCAGTATCGATGCACCTGGAAAAGCCAAAATTATTCGATTTTTGTCTCGCTCGAAACTTTTGACACCGCTTAAGCGTGATGAGCATTTGGGACGTCCCATTTTAGATGGCAAAGGGGGATACGCCGAAGACCGTGAACGAGGCGTCAAAGTCATTGATTTGGGTGCGATTTTGGCAAATGCTAACCTCGGCAACAACGATTTAAGATGGACCGATTTAAGTGATGTCAATTTGATTCGGGCCGATCTAAGCAGTTGCGACTTAGTTAGAACCAACTTTGTGCGAACCATTCTTTATCAGGCAAATTTAGCAAAAGCCGACATCATGGGGGCGAAATTCTTTCATGGGTCTCCTGATGTCGCCTCTCCTCGTAGTCGGATAGCTCCACCTAGCTTCGAGACTGGAGAATATACCGGAGCGGTCGTTGAGGACGCTGACTTCTCCAATGTGAAGCGGATGTCTGAGGAGCAGCGCCAGTACTGCTGTCGCTGGGGCGGCGAAAAAACCCGTGAAACCATTCCAGGCGGTTGCGAAGGCATTCCTAATTGTTTGGGCCGGTAGGAAATCTTGCGGGTTGGCGTATACTTTTCTGTAAAAGTTTTAGAGGGGTGAGTCTGTTTCGCCCAGTTAGGGCATATTGCTCAAAGCACAGACGCCTCCAAGCTTTTCTTGAAACGGTGCCTTCTACGATCGCTCCGTCGAGCCTTTTGGCATCGTTGCTATCACTCACTTTGCTGGTTACATGCGGAAGAAACGAGCCCAAAAAAAGGACGGAAATCACTCTCAAGCATCCCACAACGGCACGCCAGAACTCTCTCGCAAGGAACAGCGCAAGCTTGAGAGGAAACGGGTTAGAAACCGTCAGGCCGTCATTCAATACGCGACGACTGTGGCCATCATCTCGGCAATCATTGCCTTGGTCGCCAGCTTCGTCCTGGAGCCTAAATTGGGTATCGGTGCCGGACTGGCGATCGCCTGTCTAGCGCTTTCAGCTCGTTTCCCTCGCTATGCCATCTATGGATTCATCTTCTATTTGCCTTTTAGCGGCACCGTCACCTATGCCCTAGGCGGCAGCGCTATTCTTCAGCTGGCAAAAGACGCCATCTTTTTTCCCGCACTCGTTGCCGTTGTTCTCTTCTGTGCTAAGTACAAGCAGCCCCTTATCATTCCCGCCGCTTTGAAGATCCCGCTGATTATCTACGGCACGTTTCTAACTGCTGTTTTTCTGTTCGTGAATGGCTCCCAGCAGTTGTCTAACTCTGGTGGAATTCCCCTGTTGGTTGGTGTTTTGGGAATCAAGGCCCTGGTCGGATATCTGCTGCTGATTACCTGCATCTATTATTTAATTCGAACTAAGCAAGACCTCTATTTTCTGCTGCGCTCTCAGGTGGTTCTGATCATCATCTGTTGTGGACTAGCACTGCTACAGTATTTGATGTTGAAAACAGGGTACTGTCAAGGAACTATAGGAACAGGAGATGAACTGTTTAAGGCATCACTCGACTCCAGATGCCTCGTTGGAGGAGCACTACTATACGCACCGGCACAGGGACAAATACGCTTACCAGGTACCTTTGTTGCGCCGTGGCAGTGGGGTTGGTTTCTAATCTCAAGTGCCTTTTTCACTTTCGGCACGTCGTTTAGCGATCGCTCTCCCCTCTGGCGTATCCTAGGCCTCGTCTCCATGGCAATGGTCTTCATCATGGCGGTCCTCTCAGGCCAACGAATTGCCCTTGCCCTCGTCCCTTTCGTTATTATTCTGCTTCTCTTTCTAACGGGTCAGATTCTCAATCTCAAACGCTTCTTGCCCATCGGTATCGCTTTAGCGGTGATTCTTGGCATTGCCGCTATCCAATACTCAGAAGTTGTAACTCAAAGTTTTGAAAGCTTTCAGTCTCGCTGGAATGCTGCTCCACCTCAGACGTTTATTATCGAGCAGATTGAGTGGGCAATAAATAAACAGCGAGGCTTACTGGGTCGAGGCTTGGGAAGGGCAACCAACGCCGCTCGGACTTTCGGAGATACCGTTCTCGTTGAAACCTATCATTCCAAAGTTCTTTATGAGATTGGCCCAATTGGTCTGTTTTTGATGTTGGGGGTCTACACCGTCCTGGTTATCACGACGTTTAAGGCTTATCGCTCGATCAAAGATCCCAATCTACGCGGATATGGAGCCTCGATGTTCACCTTCGTGTTGTTCATCAGCTACTTTCCTTACTATTACCCACTTGATGTCGATCCGGTTAACGTCTACTACTGGCTAGCAGCAGGCATTGCCCTGAAGCTACCGGATATTGACCGCCAGGAACGCTTGAGACAGAGCGAAGAGGAAGACTCTGCGCGAAAGCTGACTAAAAAAGAACTCAAGCAGCTCAAAAAATCACAAGCTGCGGTCGAGTTCAAATAATTGCCCACACTCTCCAGTCCTCTTCGAAGACGAGCGACCCAAAAACGGTTTGGAAAAGATTACATAGCCTTAGGCGCATTGCCATAAGCTTGCCAGGCCAAATCAATCAGCCCATTCATAATAGAGACTGCTAGGACCGGATTGCCTTTCTGCCCCTCAATGCGAATATTAGGAATCATGGAGTCCTGCAAGCGGTGTTTGAGGACATCAATATCTAAAAAGCCGGCCGGAGTAGCCACCACCAAAGCCGGACGAATCTGACCAGCTTCAATTAAATCAATTAGGGCTTCTAGGGCCGTTTGAGATTCGCCCACAATGAAAATGCCTTCTGGATACCGCTGTGCCAGCGTCTCAATGCCCCAAGCGGTTTGACTCTTGTCCTTCTGAGGACGGGTCAAGGCATCCATACTGCAATAGACCGGATTCGCAAATGTTTTTTGGATGGGTGGCGCAATTCCCACCTGCACCATCGGTACATCCACGATGATGGTTGTCCGAGCAGCTAATGCAGCGGCACCGGATGTCAATGCGTGTTCTGAAAAGTGAACTAGGGAAGCGAACTCAAAGTCGGCAGTTGCATAAATAACCCGCCGCACCAGCTCGTATTCAGAGGGAGTAAACAAATGGTCACCTATTTGGCGGTCTATTACCCTTAGACTTTGGGCATCACTGATATGCCATTCCATTGCTGACTCCCAACATAGCGGCACAGGTTTGTGCCTATAGTATAGGCTCTCAGGAAGAATCAATTTCTTTGAAATTGTTTACACAGCACTACCGGGAATTGCTCTGATCCAGAGCAATTCTTTCTCGTCCGACGGTCTAATCCTGGGCTGCAATTTGTCGTACTGCTGTCAAGGCTGAATAACTCACGCCTGCGGTTCCTTCACCAGGGTGAGTACAGTCACCCACTAGCCAGAGATTGGGAATGGGAGTACGGTTGGCAAACCCAAACGGTCCAAAGGTCTTGACCCGCATACCCAAGCCACCCACCGCGCCGCGATCGCGCCCCGTAAATCGCTCAAATGTCCGAGGAGTCCCCGCCTCAACATGCACCACGTTTTCGGGACTCAGGTCGAAATATCGTCCCAATTTTTCAATAGCCGTGTTGGTGTATTCCTGCTTGAGGGTGCTGTAGGTTTTAGGCGATCGCCACTGTCCCAAATCTGTAAAAGAAGACGCGATAATCGTCGCTTTTCCCTCGGGTGCTCTACCGTCTCCGGGACGACTCACCGAGACGAACAGAGAATTGTTCTCTCCAATAGGTCCGTCGTAGTCATAGAGAAATTGCAGATGGGGCGGACAGTTTTCAGGAATAGCCGCCTGATCAACGCCGAGGTAAACCACAAAGGCACCTGAAGACTCCTCCAAAGTGTCGACCCGTTGTCGATAGCCAGCAGGCGCTTTTTCTCCCAGCAACTGGACCAAATCCTGCACCGTGACGTTGCCCACGACAATATCAGCGGCTTCTGTCCACGCTTCGCCCGTCTTTTGATTGCGCACAGTTACACCTGTAGTTTGGCCATTCTCCACGTGAATCTGCTCAACCGTATGGCGCATTAGGAGTTTGCCGCCATCCCGTTCTAAAGCAGCAACTAGGCGATCGCTTAAAACCTGCATGCTTCCCTGCAGGTGAAAAAGCCCCTGGGGTGATTGAGAAACACTTAACGCAGTGGCCGCATAGAGGAGTGCAGTCTCATCAACACCCACTTGCGAATAGAGCTTGAGTTGCATATCAAGAAAGGTTTTGAGGCGGCGATCGCCATACAGTCCAAACGCCTTCAACAACTGCCCTACGGTTGAAAAGGTAAAGGGAACCGTGATGAAGGTGTCCGGTCGTAGCGCAGACATCATCTGCCAGGTATCCCACAGATTGCGGGGAGGCAAAACGGGTTGCCGACTTTGAAAGCGCCAGCTTGCCTGAAAGAGCGTCTTCAATAATTGCCAGAAGGGTTCGCTTTGGGGGAACTGTCGCTGACGCTCTGCTTGCCATGCCTCAGGGTCGCGCCAGACTGAAATCGGCGTTGATTCGTTAGGCAAATAGACTGCACAGGCAGGATCACAACAGGAAGCCTCTGGCAAAGGAATATTGAGCGTTTCAAAAATTTGCTGATGAACGCCTCCTAATTCCAAACCTGCGACCTGAGTCGCCCCAACATCAAAAGTAAAGCCGCGTCTTTTGAAGGTTGAAGCGCATCCTCCAGGAACATAGGCCTGATCAAATACAAGGGTTTCATAGCCACGATGAGCCAGTAAGGCTGCTGTCGTGAGACCGCCAATACCTGCTCCGACAACGACAACGCGCTTTTGTAAGGAATGCTCAACGGCCATGAAAAGTTTGATTCGTTACATCTTTTAATAGTCTAACTTGAGTTGTGTGGGCAGGATCTTGGCGATCGCCCTTAACAATCGTTACAGTGCAGAGAAGATGGACTTGATATCACTATGGGACTACTGTTAGATCCGCCTACATCCACTAAGGTTCAAAGAATGCGATCGCGTGTCCGTTGGGGAGCACGGCAAGTTCAAGACAGAGGCATCGATCAAACACGGTTAAAGATTGCAGATGGGCTGGCGCAAACGTCAGCCTTTTCTTTTCTGGTCATTGGGGATACGGGTTTTGGTCCACAACCGTTTGGGCATCCCCAAAGAGAAATTGCCCAATCCCTAGCAGAGCAAATGGAAGAGTGCCGCTTCCTGCTACACACAGGTGATGTGGTGTATCAAATGGGATCCCCTGACCAATATCCCGCTAACTTCATCGAGCCGTATCAGGAATGGTTAGTGGGTGGCGAACGAAGCGATTGCCTAGAGTATCGCAACCTAGTATTCAAAAAACCGTTTCTGACGGTTCCTGGTAACCACGATTATTACAACGTCCCGCTCCCGTATGGTCTTCTAGTCGCAGCAGTTAGACCATTACGAAAGTATCTCAAGGTTCCAGTAACCGACAATGTTAGCCTGCGGGGGTCGGCTTCAGGCGACGCCTATGCCCGAGCGTTCCTGGACTATCTCAAAGACCTATCGGGCAATGATCTCGAAAACCATCTCGAACAGCACTACGCCAGCGAGACTGATACAGGTTTCGCATTGACCTACCAGCCTGGTGAGTTTACGTCTTTACCGAACCGCTACTATCACTTCCGCTACGGCGATATTGACTTTATTGGACTGGATTCCAGCACTTTCAATCGCCCCGTAGACGTGGATGGAGCGACAGTTTTGAAGGCAGAGGAGCCGTCAGGCGACCTTTCTACGGAACTCGACTGGGCACAGCTATTTTGGCTGCGTGATCGCCTAATCAACTCCCTTAGGAATCCTCAAATTCGAGGGCGAATTCTTTACTTCCATCATCCTCCCTACGTGACCGAGGGGTCGAAATATCACGATGTGTCCTGTCTTTCAGCGCGTCGGCATTTGCGCTGGGTCATGGATGCTGTTGCGGAGAAATTGGGGGCTCAACATCACGAACCACTCGTTGATCTGGTGCTCAGCGGACATGCCCACTGCTTTGAATATCTCAGAACAGTAGAGACGGGCCATGCTGATCGCTGTTTAAATTGGATTGTTTGCGGAGGCAGCGGTGCGCGATTGCGAGCGCAGCATGGCGAAACAACCCTCCGGGAAAACAATGGTACGGAGGGTCCCGTCATTGCTAAATCTCAGTTGTTTATGGGTCGTTGGGGCATAGGCAGCGATACTCACTGGCCTTATTCTTTCCTGCGAATTGATGTCCGAGCAGGCGATCGCCCCAAGTTTGTTATTCGCCCCTTTATCACTGAACTCTACCGTGACACTTGGACGAGAACGGAGTTTGACCCACTTGTACTTTAGACGGCCCACAGAAATCTTCTGATCTGGGTGATCTGCAACAGGACAAGGATCGTTATGATGAAGAAAGATTGCAGTGTGTCAGTCTTAAGTACACGCGCTGCTATTCGACGACGTCATCTGTCCTAATTCGCTTTTATGGATAATCTCTTTACGCTGAACCATCTAGCTGATTGGATTCTGAGTCCACTGCTGGGGATTTATACGCTGCTTTTTATCGTGCGTATTGTGTTGACTTGGTATCCTCAGGCGGAGGGTGATCGCTTTCCCTTCAATCTGATTGTTTGGCCTACTGAGTTCCTGCTGGTTCCAACCCGTAAGGTGATTCCGCCCTTTGGTGGTGTTGATATTTCTCCCATCATTTGGGTTGGCATTGCCACGCTCCTGCGAGAAATATTACTGGGTCAGCAAGGATTGCTACGCATTCTTGCATAATTACCCGTCTTCAAACTCTCGATCTATTTGGGTGAATTGCGTCAAAAATTCGTTAATTGGTTACAACGTTTTGATAGATACTCTATGGACGACGAGTCACTCATTAGATAAATTTTTCTTGAACTTAGCCTGTTTGGGAACAGAGTTTTCATGAAGCGAAACTGTAGAGGAGCGATCAAATTGTTGGGAGGTATCGCCGTTGCCAGTTCCGCTGAGACAAGATAGTGGGCTATTTAACTCAAGCTATATTTCCGATAGAAGCGATCGTGGCTTCAATAATACTCTCTTTAGATAACTCTACTCAGAGGCTTATATCAATTTTTTGGATGGTGCCATTCTAGATAGCGGGTCTAAGCAACGGTTGCAAAATCAATTTCGGGTGTTAAAGCACACAACTGTATTGTGATAGAAGAAATTTATTGAATTATTTTGCTTACGGAGTAAAGCTGTTTAAAAGATACTCAAATAATAGCAGACTAACTGGTATTTTTTGTTAATCAAAAAATCCTAAAGTGTTTTGCGGAAGACCTTCGTAGCGCCTTTATATGCGTTTGAGTAGCCATAAAGTTTGCGTGAAATCTCTCATAAAAAGACCGTTGGGTTCAAGTCAAATCATACTATTGAGCTAATACAGCCCTTGATATTGAATCATCTCGCCGCAGGACGCTTAAATCAAAATCGTGTATTATCTAGCAGTATTAGAGTGGTAAAGCCCCCTAAATTGTAGGTTTCCGCGAGTCTACTTGAGCATCTGTTTGACACGATTAAGCTCCTGAATAAGTGCCTATGCAGGCAAGAAACTTCAGTCTTCTTACCATTGTGGCAAGGGCTAATCTTTGTCTAAACTCTGATTTAGGATGGCTAGAAAGCATGTACCTGAGACGTCGGACCTCAAAGATTAATTGGAATTTAAGCTACGGTTCCAGGTCATCTACAACCAAGGCAAGATTCAATCGGACAGGCAGCGGTTTGAAACAAATTCTATTTCTCGCGCCTCAACCCTTTTACCAGGATCGCGGAACACCGATCGCAGTCAATCTGATGCTGAAGGTGTATTCGGAAAGAGGCGACGTTCTTGACGTGATCACTTATCACGAAGGTGAAGACGTCACTCATCCTAATATTCAACTCATCAGAACTCCCAGTGTTCCCCTAATTTCCAACATCAGACCTGGTTTTTCCTGGAAAAAGCTGGTCTGTGATACCTGCATGTTTTTTCAAGCACTGCACTTGGTGACTACTCGTAAGTATCAGTTTGTTCATGCGGTCGAAGAGTCCGTGTTCATTGCACTCGTACTCAAACTCCTCTTTGGTATTCCTTACCTCTATGACATGGATTCTTCCCTGTCTCAACAAATCGTTGAGCAGTATCCAAAGCTAACGTTTGTTTCGAGAGTCCTAGGTTTCTTGGAAGGGATTGCTGTCAAACAGGCAGAGGTTGTTATCCCTGTTTGCGATCGCCTTGCTGAAGATATTCGACACCATAATCCTCGTAAGGTAGTTGTTCTACCGGATGTTTCTTTAGTCGGATAGGTTCTTCTACTTCTAATTGGTTCCCATAGATATAGACATTGCTGCTATGAGTTACGACGGAAATATTATCGATGAAGTCATCAAAGATAGACTAAGCGACTCAGACAATTTGGTTGTCATGTATGTCGGTAATCTTGAGGCCTATCAAGGTATTGACTTACTCCTGCAAGGATTTAGTCTGTCGGTGAAAGCGGATATCAAGGCAGAATTATTTGTCATTGGTGGCGAGCAATCCGACATCGAAGCATACACGAAACTTTCGCAAGATTTAGGCATCGCCAACCATGTACATTTCCTAGGACCTAGACCTGTTAAGTCCTTATCCTATTACTTGGAACAAGCAGATATTCTAGCTTCTCCTCGCATTAAGGGGAAAAATACTCCCATGAAGATCTATTCCTATTTAGGAAGTGGGAAAGCTGTCATTGCGACAAATCTTGAGACCCATACTCAGGTTTTGACCAATGATTTGGCAATGTTGGTTGAGCCTAATCCCTCCGCGTTTGCTCAAGGATTATTTGAGTTGAGTCAGAGTGATTCCCTGAGGCAGGCCTTGGGCGAGGCTGGTCAAAGCATGATTCGTGAAAACTTTTCACTCGAAGCCTTTACTGAGCGTGCTAATCGATTATTGGACTGGGTACAGGGAACCCTTTCAAAAGACATTACTTCAACTGTCAAGCCGTAGGTACGTAAGCACCTTATTGATGTCTTCAAGCTTCCAGTGCTGATGGCCTTTCAGGATTGGAAGCTTTTGGAGTTAAGCATCAGGAAGGAGCATCAGAAAACTGAAAGCTCGTCTAACTAGATGTAGCCGTCACTAGCTCCGTTCGGAGAAGATGGCGGCGAGGCCCAGACACACGGCTGTTAGTGGTTGCATAACCTTGATTAAAGCGATACTTTTGGTTGCTGTTGATGCGAAAGGCATGTTCTATCGGCTCAAAATTGTCAGAGACACACCCTAATCTGAGCAGATAGAAACTACTGCACTAACCAGCACCTGAGTCTCTCGATGCCAGAAACCCTGTTAACTCCTTCGTGAGAATTTAATTTCTATTTAGGCAGACAACGATGCAGCGCACTCTTTCAAATCTGGCTAATCGTTCTTATGATTTGCTCATTATTGGTGGCGGAATCTATGGAGCGTGTACCGCTTGGGAGGCCGTTTCCCGAGGATTATCAGTCGCGCTGGTTGAAAAGCAAGACTTTGGCTCAGCAACGTCCGCAAACAGCCTTAAGATTATTCACGGCGGACTGAGATATCTACAACATGCTGACTTGAAACGGATGCGTGAGTCCATTCGCGAGCGTAAGAACCTGCTACGAATTGCGCCTCACCTGATCCATCCATTACCAATTCTGGTTCCCACTTATGGGCATGGGGTCAAAGGGAGAGAGGCAATGACGATCGCGCTGTTGCTTAATGACTTGATTAGTTGTGATCGCAACTGGGTCATTGAAAATACGTCCCACCACATTCCTACAGGCCAAATCATTGCCAAAAACGAGTGCCTCAAGAAGCTACCAGGATTGTCTGCTGAGGGGTTAACAGGCGGCGCTCTCTTCACAGATGCTCAAGTTTATAACTCGGAACGGCTGACGCTCGCATTTCTGCGATCCGCACACGACGCTGGTGCTCAGATTGCGAACTATGCCACAGTGAAGGACTTTATTCGTCAGGGCGATCGCATCGCCGGAGCAACTGTTCACGACGAGCTAACAGGACAAGATTTTGATATTCAAGCAAAGCTCGTTATCAACACGTCGGGACCCTGGATTCATCAACTTCAAGCCTTAGCTCAAGGCAAAACACCACCTGACGACGTTTTGTTGGCTAAAGCCGTCAACGTTGTTGTTCCGAAATTTATTCAGCACTATGCAGTAGGTCTATCCAGCAAGGTCGACTATCGCGATCAAGATGCTCTCGTCGACAAAGGCAGTCGATTTTTATTTACAGTGCCGTGGCGAGACGCTTCGATGCTGGGCACTTGGTATTTTCCCTACCGTCAATCTCCTGAACAACTGAGCGTTTCAGGAGCCGAATTACAGATCTGTCTTGATGACATCAATGCGGCTTATCCACCAGCAGACCTGACACTAAGCGATATTTCCTATGTCCACTGTGGATTACTACCCAGCAGCGGAGTTTCTCGGAAAACGGGAGATGTACAGCTCGCTAAGCACTATCACCTCATCGATCACGGTCAGGATGGAATGCCTGGTTTGCTAACTGTTTCAGGAGTTAAGTACACAACAGCCCGAGATGTCGCGGAGAAGGTTATCGGTCGAGTTGGACACATTCTGAGACGCTCTCTCCCTGCCAGCAAAACTCATCAAACACCTGTCTACGGGGGAGCTATTGATAATTTTGACGGACTCCTTCAGCAAGCAAATCAAAATACCGAAACTGGTCTATCAGATAGCACCATGAAGAGCTTGGTGTATACCTATGGAACTGAATATCAAACAGTTCTTGATGGGATCCAACCCCAGTCAGAGCGCTCTTCATGGCAAAACCTCCTTGCCTCACAAGTTCGGTATGCAGTCCACCAGGAAATGGCTCAGCATTTATCGGATGTTGTTTTAAGACGAACTGATTTAGGATCGGCCAGAAAGCCAGAAGAGTCCGACATAGCATTTTGTGCAGAGATTATGGCGGTAGAACTGGCTTGGAGTGAGCACCAGTACCAAGAAGAACTGGAACAGGTACACAATTTCTATGCCAAGAGACTACCGCAAGGTTCTTCCCAAGAAGTTGCTGACCAAGAAGTTGCTGAGTTGAGGACTGCTTAATGCCATCCCCGATCGCTCACGCTGTTACAGGCTATTGCTTAGGTCAGTTTTGGCGACGGTTTCCCGCTCAGCCAGCTTTGCCGTCTGGAAAAACGATGCTGGGCATAGCGGTTTGGAGTGCGATCGCCGCTGATATTGATTTCATTCCGCAACTTCTTTCAGATTTATCTCTCCACCGTGGTATTACCCACAGCCTCGGAGTGGGAATACTGAGTAGTGTGATAGTAAGCGGCATTTTTGCTCGACAGTCACGGAAGCAATTCCTGACTGTCATGATTCTTGCCCTCGTTAGCTATGGGTCACATTTATTTTTGGATCTATTAACTGCGGGCGGAAGCGGCATTCCAGTCTTTTGGCCTATTACAAACGCAACGATTCAACTGCCATGGGCACTGTTTCCTCAGGTTCATCATTCAGAAGGTCTTTTTTATCGTGGTCACGTTCTTTTTCTGTTCTTTGAAACCGCCTATGCTGCACTCATCCTACTGATAACTCATTGGTCTATTCGCTTTCACAGAAAAGCTGATATTAGGAAAGCCTCCAAATCACTTTAGAATCAACAATTTGTTCACTTCAAATCATTCATTTCGATAAATCAATCACCTTTGCACTAACCTCAAAAACGGATTTTGCAGTTTAGGAAACGTTTATATTATTAACCCTACTGGTTCTCCAAAAGATGACGACATCTGCCCTAGAGCCGCTAATACTATTAGATACTCATGTTCACTTGCACCAATGCTTTGACGTTGGTCAAGTATTATCCAAAGCTGCGGAGAATTTTTCAGCCAGAGCCGCTCAACTGGGCTGTGCGGAGAATTTTTTAGCTTTCCTGTGTCTGACGGAGATGGCTGGTGAGAACTGGTTTTCTCGACAGTTTGAAGCCGTACACCAGCAGTCAAAGCCCATATCAATTGATAGAAACTGGTCTTTAAAGCCTACTTCTGAGCCATTTTCATTGTTGGCTGTTCACCCAAACGGAATCGAGCTTGTTCTCTTTGCAGGGCGGCAGATTGTGACACAGGAACGTCTTGAGGTGCTCGCTTTATTGACTGACAAAACATTCCCAGATGGTCAACCTTTGACTCAGACGGTCCACGCGATCGCTACCGAAAAGGGCATTCCTGTCTTGCCATGGGGTGTAGGGAAATGGATTGGCAAACGCGGCAAATTAGTTGCAGACTTTTTGCAAGCAAATGATGCTCCTAAGGTTTTTCTTGGGGACAATAGTGGGCGTCCGTTAGGTTGGCGACGCCCCGTGCAGTTTTCTGTTGCTGAGCAGAAAGGAATTCCGATCCTACCGGGAACTGACCCCCTCCCGCTGCCCTCGGAAGGTTCACGAGTGGGTAGCTTTGGACTGCAATTGTCGGGCAGTGTGGACCAAGACCGTCCAGCCGCTTCGGTAATGAGTAGACTCCAGTCTTTATCGCCTCCCTCTCTCACCTATGGAAACCTGGAAACGCCCTGGCGGTTTATTAAAAATCAAATTGCTTTGCGAGCTTAAGACATCGCTGCACAATCTTTTCTGATTACCCGGTCCACATGCCCCACTATACGAAAGTGCCATGACTGAAACCCCCAAAGGAACCACGATATCGGGCGGCGTCTCTGCCACCGACGCCACTAATTCATCCAATGGCTTTCCGGAAACTGCTGATATCGAAACCGCTTCTGATAGTTATGCGGCACGTTTCTCTGGGTCAATTGGGTCTTGGCTGCTGTCTGTTCAGGAGCAGGCAACGCTCAAAATGCTGCGCCCTTATACCAATGGCAGTGTCTTAGACGTTGGCGGTGGACATGGTCAGTTAACACCGGCACTAGTCAAAGCTGGATATCAGGTAACCGTCTTGGGCAGTGACGAAAGCTGTCAGAACCGAATCAAGCCGCTGATTGACCAGGGACTTTGTCATTTTCAAGTTGGCAATGTACTGGCTTTGCCCTATCCCGATGATGCATTCGATGTCGTGATCAGCTATCGATTCTTAGCCCATGTAACTGAGTGGCAGGCATTTCTATCAGAGCTTAACCGTGTGGCAAAGCAGGCAATCATGGTGGACTATCCGACAGTCCGAAGCTTTAACTCCATCGCTCCTCTGCTATTCAAATTCAAGAAGAACGTTGAACAAAATACTCGCCCCTACATTTCTTATGAAGAACGACAGATCTTGGAGTATTTGAAGTCAATAGACAATCAGCCAAGCGATCGCTATGCCCAGTTTTTCTGGCCAATGGTGCTGCATCGCCTCCTGAAATCACCTCAATTGTCCTCATTGCTAGAGGGTATTGTTAGACCGTTTGGTCTGACGGCACTCTTAGGTTCTCCGGTCATCCTGAAAGGACAAAAAACTAGCTAAGGTACCCTTTCGAAAATTGGCTTAACTGAAAATTCTATTGTTCTTGATATGAAGTGCGGAGTCTGAACTATGAGCGAAGTGGACTATCAAATTGCTCCTGGCACAAAAGTTTTGGTGACGGGCGCAACTGGATTTACGGGGTCTAATCTGACCAAGAAATTGGTTGAAATGGACCTTGATGTCGTTGCGATCGCCCGTCCAACATCAAACCTCTCTCGATTTGACGGCATGCCGATCACCTGGTTGAAGGGAGATGTTGCCGACCCAGAACTGATTGACAAAGCGATGACTGGGGTCAGCTATGTCTTCCACATGGTGACCCCTTTTCGAGAAGCCAAAGCACCCGATACCCAGTTCTACAACGTTCATGTTCTGAGCACTCAGCTATTGGCAAAGGCCGCCCTACAGCAGCCTGACTTTAAGCGATTTGTTCATGTCTCTACCATCGGTATTCATGGCCACGTTGCCGAACCGCCCGCAGACGAAACCTATCGCACAGAACCTGGCGATATCTATCAGGAGACCAAACTTGAAGGAGAAGTTTGGATCAAAGAATTCAGTCAAGAGACTGGTTTACCGATTGCCGTGGTGAGACCTGCGGGCATCTATGGGCCAGGCGATAAGCGACTTTTCAAAATTTACAAATGGGCTAGTCAGGGCTGGATGCCGTTGATTGGCGACGGCAGTAACTTGTTGCACTTTATTCACGTCGATGATTTGACCGATTTCTTTCTGGTGGCTGCTACTCATCCAAAAGCCATTGGCGAAACGTTCATTTGCGGTAGCGAGAAGGCGATGGCCTTCAAAGATATGGTTGAGCTGATCAGCGAACACTATGGTGTGAAGGTTAAGTTTTTGCAGTTTCCCAAGGCACCCCTATTTTTTGTTGGCGATATCTTGGAGACTCTCTGTCGTCCGTTTGGTATAGAACCTCCTATCTATAGAAGACGTCTGGCGTTCTATACCAAGGATCGCTCTTTTAATACCTCAAAAATGAGAAACATGGTGGGGTTCTCGACTCAGCACCCTGATAAAACTGGACTGCAAGAGTTAGCCCAATGGTATTTGGATCAAGAATGGCTATCAGTCAAATAATCTGGATCCAAACGATTGAACAAGCATTACAACTATTGAATGACGAGCATACGGAAGCATACGGAGAAGGAAAAGGCGGATGACTTCAGACGACATTAAGGTAATCTCTAAAGTTCCTTTGTCCGAACAGCTCGGCTCTACCAACACCTCTCTCTTGAAGCGCTATCAGAGCAAGGTGCTGGGGAACAGCACCGTCTTTGACCTCATTCGCTATGAACTGGCGACCTTGCTCTTTGCCAACTTGCCCGGCAGCTTGGGGTATGTCTTTAGAAAGCGCTTTTTCAAAAGTTTGTTTAGACAGTTTGGAAGCGGCGTCATTTTGGGACAAAGCGTAGTCCTGCGTCATCCCAATCGTATTAGCTTAGGCGATCGCGTTGCTATTGATGATGGTGTATTGCTTGACGCCAGTGGTGCAGGCGATGCGGGATTGGTGTTTGGCAATGATGTGATTGTTTCGAGAAACTGCGTTGTTCAAGGCAAGACAGGTTCTGTCAAACTGGGGGCTAAAGTTGACATTGGCTGCAACGTTATTTTGTCGTCTGGAAATGGAATCATCGTCGGCAATTCTGTGCTTATTGCTGGGAACTGCTACATCGGTGGAGGTCGGTACATCACAGACCGCACAGATATTCCCATGATGGAGCAAGGAGTTTACAGCAAAGGTCCGGTTGTGATTGAAGATGACGTTTGGCTCGGTGCAGGCGCAACCGTTTTAGATGGCGTCCGCATCGGTCGTGGCAGCGTCATTGGAGCAGGTGCACTGGTGACTAAGGACTTACCTGAATACAGCGTTGCGATCGGAGTTCCTGCAAAAGTCGTCAAGTCTCGCAAGTAGCCCCGATACACCTGCGATGAATGTACCTGTAAGGCACTATCTCAGAGATGAAACTTTGGCAACTCGCCACCAATGACATAAGTATCCGAGTGAGTCTGAAGGACTATAACCAGAGCTATCAAGTCTTTGTTGCAATAGATCAGCCCTGTCTTAATGGAACGAGTAACGGCTATATCATTCTCAAATCCATCATCGAAAGCCGCGATTGCGAAGGGATATCACACTCCCTTATACAGAACCTTGTCACTCATTTCTGCCGGAGCTGGCTTCGGTCTAATTAGATCTTTATTGAGCCGTTGAACACCAATCTGATTCAGCACTATGCCCCCCAAGATGACGACGCCACCGATGTATTGAGCCCGAGTGGGAACTTCGCCTAGTAGTGCATAAGCCGCGAGTACTCCAGCAATTGGGTTGAATGCTGTTGCGAACGAAACTTCGCTAGCAGAACTCCGCTTCAAGCCGTTGAACCAAGCTAACTGTCCACCTACGACGATAACGGCGCTGTATAGCAGCATCCACTGCCATAGGAATGGCGAGGTCACATCCATAAGATGTTCTGGATTGAAAAGAACCAGGGTAGCCCCGAAGAAGATAACTGTCCCAACCAACATTCGATAAATGTTGAAGACCCCAAGTGGAATCTCGCGCAGGCTGATCTTACTAACCAGATTCGAGACGGCTTTGAAGACTGCTGCCAGCAACGTTAGAAACTCACCCTGACCAATCTCCAATCCCATTCCCATATTGACCATATCGGGTGCTGGCGGTTGTAGGAGTACGGTCAAACTGACACCGATGAAAGAGACGATCGCCCCAGCAATCACCCAACCGTTGACGCGATCGCCCAGCAGCAGTACTGAGAGTGCCAATACTAGTGGTGCGTCCACCTGACCGATCAGAATAACGTTGTTGACGGCTGTCAGCGAAAGGGCTGTGAACACCAGCATCGGCACCACCACCGCGCTCAAAATCGCAATGAGAGTCAACGTTAGCCACTGTTTGAATGTGATTTGTTTAAGAATCGAAGGACGTAACTGCTTATGGTAAATCAGCAGCAGCAGACCTAGAGCGCAGAGATTTCCAACAAACAGCACATTGCAAAACGAAATAGGGTTTCGCCCATCAATTAAATTTTGAGCACCAATATCTGTGAGCTTGCGAGTGACGGCATTAGCCGCCCCAAAAATTAGAATAGCGATCATTAAATAGAGGCGACCCGAAGGCTGAAAACCTCTGAGCTGACTTCCCATAACAAATTCCTGTTGGCTTTGAGTGTTGAATGCTGACGATTTCCGATCTGTTCAGAATTGTCTCATCCAATTCTTCATAACCTTACTGAGAGGAATTAAGCGTTTGCTGAGAACGCTCTAAGAATCAGGCGCGGATATAAGAGGCTTCAGTCAGCGTCTGTTTTGGTAAAACGTCGGAATAGTTTCTCAAGTTCTACCCAGACGAACAGAAGAGTGCTGAAGCCAAAGCAAATCGCCAACTCGGTGGGACTCAGCAGGTGAGTGCCGAAGAAGTTCCGCAGTGGCCCCACATAAATCAGCATCAGCTGCAATATGGTCGTGATGATGACAGCTCCCAAAACGAAGGGATTCGAAAACAACGAGAGTTGATAAGTCATGCGATTGCTGGAGCGAACGGCGATCGCATGTCCCATTTGAGTCAAGCAAAGCGTCGTGAAGACCATTGTTTTCCAGCGCTCAGGATTGCCAGGGACCGCTGACTCTTGGGTATAAAAATAGGCCCAATGCATGAGTGTAATCGAGATGATGCTAAAGACCACGCCGATGCGGAGCATGTAAACTCCCAGTCCTCGTGCAAAGATGCTTTCCTGCGGATCGTGAGGGGGACGTTTCATCACATTCGGCTCCGCAGGTTCCACAGCCAAAGCCAAGGCCGGAAAACCATCGGTCACCAGGTTCATCCACAAAATCTGTAGTGGCGTCAGCGGCACGTCTAGAATAGGCAGCAAGATAGGAGACGCGGCGATCGTCAGCACCTCGCCAATATTCGAGCCGAGAATATATTTCACAAAGCGGCGGATATTGGTGTAGACCACCCGCCCCTCTTCCGTAGCTGCGACGATGGTGGCAAAGTTGTCGTCTAGCAACACCATATCGCTGGCCTCTTTGCTCACGTCGGTTCCCGTAATGCCCATGGCAATTCCGATATCAGCCTGCTTGAGGGCTGGGGCATCATTGACGCCATCTCCCGTCATGGCAACGATTTGGTTTTGTGCCTGTAACGCTTGCACAATTCTCAGCTTATGTTCTGGAGAGACGCGAGCATACACCGGAACATCTTTAACAGCCTGCTCTAATTCGGCCTTATCCATCGTTTCCAACGTTTGCCCTGTCAACGTTTTCGCATCTTGGGGGGCAATGCCAATGTCAGCCGCGATCGCCTGCGCCGTCAATTGATGGTCGCCCGTAATCATCATGGGGCGAATCCCTGCTTGCTGACACAGACCTACCGCCTTCTTAGCTTCAGGGCGGGGGGCATCCATCATGCCAACTAGCCCCAGCCACACTAAACCTTGCTCAACGTCATCTTCCACTGCGGTTTTGGCAGGAGGCGACGCTAACTTCTGATTTGCCAGTCCTAACACCCGCAATCCCTGAGAAGCCATATGAGCATTTTTCTCTAAAATTTGCTCTCGGGTGGAGTCGTTCAAGGTCTCCCTCTGAGTTCCTCGCTGGATGAATTGGCAGCGGTCCAGCAGTAATTCCGGTGAGCCTTTTGAGAATAGCCAATAGGGACTCTGAGAGAGTCCCGGCACCAGCTTCTCAGCGGATTGAGAGGGTTCAACCACAACGCTCATGCGCTTTCGTTCAGACGAGAAGGCAAATTCTGAGGTTCTTGTTAACTGCTGCAATAGTTCTTGCTGGTTAATCCCGCCCTTAGCAGCTAGAACAACTAAGGCACCCTCGGTTGGATCGCCGATAATAGCCCAGTCTCCATTCTCCTTCTGCAAAACAGCATCGTTACACGCCACCCCACAGAGCAGTAACTGAGTGAGTTCAGGATCGTCTAGAGGACTCACCGTTTGTTGATCAATCGTGAATGTTCCTTCAGGCGAATAGCCCTCTCCAGAAACCTGAACGGTTTGAGAGCAGGATTGAGCTTTTTGGACAATCATCTTGTTCTGGGTGAGCGTCCCGGTTTTGTCAGAACAGATCGTTGTGACGGAACCCAGTGTTTCAACAGCTGGCAAGCGACGAATCAGGGCGTTGCGGCGCACCATACGCTGAGTCCCGATCGCTAATGTCACTGTAATGACCGCAGGCAAACCTTCGGGGACCACAGCAACGGCCATACTGAGAGACACTTCTAAGAGCGTTTCAAAGGCCTCCCAGCCTGCCTGAACCACGCCCCCTACAACAACGATCGCCACCAAAATCAAAGAGCCAGTGACCAACGTCTTGCCCAGCTGATCCATGCGCTGCTGCAACGGTGTGGGCTCGTTTTCCACAGACTGCAACATGGTGGCAATGCGGCCCAGTTCCGTCTGCATTCCGGTTTGGGCGACAACAACTTTGCCTCGACCATGAACGACCTCGGTGCCCTGAAAAACTAAATTAGTGCGATCGCCCAGACTTGCATCTGCCTCTAAATCCTCTTCGGCTTGCTTAGTGACGGCCTGAGCTTCCCCCGTTAAGGCTGATTCCCGAATTTGGAGATTGGAGGCTTCTAGCAAACGCCCGTCTGCGGCCACCTGCATTCCTGCTTCCAGCAGCAGAATATCTCCAGGAACCAAATCTTGAGACGGCACCTCGACTGTTTTGTCATCTCTGATGACGCGAACATTGGGAGAGGCCATCTGCTTTAAGGCGGCTAGCGCTTTCTCAGCTCGACTTTCTTGGAAATAACCCAAGACACCATTCAAGATAACGATGGCAAAAATAGCGATTGCATCCTTGGGTACTTCGTTAGCTCGGACAGAAATAATGCCTGAAATAATCGCGACTGCGATCAGCATGACCAGCATGATGTTGGTGAACTGATCGAGGAGAATCCGCCAACTACTGCGTCCTTGGGCTTCTTCTAGAATATTGGCGCCAACTTGCTCACGACGATCAATGACTTCCTGTGCCGATAGTCCTTGGGTGCGATCGCTCTGAAGTAAGGCCAGCGCCTTTTCCGCATCCAGAGTATGCCATCCCCCCTCTGGAGGAGTTTGTAGCCAGCCGCTCATATGTAGGGTGTCCAGAAGCCTTTGTTCACAATGTTTTCATGGTATAAGGCCACTCAAGCACTGAACAGAACCGAGCGTAAGATTTTGTGGATTATATGAGATTGCGCCGTGTCATAGAGAAAAGGTTATGAAATGTTGGTCTGCTTCAAAAAAGGGACCAGCACCTCAGAAACCTTATCGGCCCAATCTTCCTGAGCATAATGGCCTACTTCATCTAGCTTCGACAGCTCTCCATTCGGCAAAGCGTTTACCCAAGTTTCTGCTAGCTCTGTCGGAATCCAAGGATCAGAGGTGCCCCAAATCAAGCGGGTCAAGCCTTGCCATTGCTTTAAACTTGACTCAATCTCCTGGGTTACAGCATCTAGCCGGAAGCTTCTCAGGGTAAAGAGGAGCGATCGCCCCGCTGATGAGGTGGTCAAAAAGGGCTTTCGATAAACGTCCAGATCGGTATCACTGACTTGATAAGGACCCCCCCCTTCCAACGTTCGGTCCACCAATAGCGGATCCTGAGTCATCATTTCTCCCGCCAGCGGCAGCGTCATCCGGCGAATGGACCACGGCAGTTTGACCACGGGTGCTAGGGGCACATTGATAATGACCAACCGTTCAATTTGCTCAGGATGACGTAGAGCATACAGCAGACCATAGACGCCTAAAAATCCCTGCACGACTAGATGCATCCGCTCAATCTCAAGAGCTGCCAGAAAGTCTCCCAGTGCCGTTACGAAAGCGTCTGCAGTGTAAGCAAAATCGCGCTTTTCAGGGAAGCTAGAAAATCCATGACTGATCCAATCGGGGGCGATCGCGCGAAAACCCTGTTCGGCAACTTTGGGCATCACATCCCGCCAGCTATAGCTTTGAGACACCAAACCATGCAAAAACACGACAGGCAAACGGTCTGCGCTTTCTCGTAAAGGTTTGGCCTCTCGATAAAACCAGTCCAACTGACCTATCTGAATCTGCTGCTCCAAAAGTGCCATCGCCTCGCCCCCATCCACCTGCTTGCAACGTGGCTATGAGCTTACTCCCCTCAAATGGGATTTGCAAACTAAGGGAATTTAGCCCAAACAGACCTCCAGCAGATATAGCCGTCGCCCGTTTTGGTAGGACAAGACGGCGCCCGGATGCTATGGGCGCACAAGCCTAGATGGCTGCTATCAGGGGCAGACAACGGCAATCCGTTAACGTTTTGTGACAAGGTGTAGATCCACCCGTAGAATACGAAGACAGCTGTCTGTTGCTATTAAGATCAGGAGGGGCATGTGTCAGGGCTATCTGAAAACACCCAAAGTTTAGTAGCACTGGTTGACCAGTTCATCGCTTCCAGAAACATTACCCATCAGCAATATCGAGTTTTATCCAAACTGGTTTTGGCTGATGGCAACATTGATGAGCAAGAGCTACAGCAAATCAATCGCCTGTTTGATGCGATTCAGGCGGGCATGATTCGGGTCGTCGAGTGACAGACTTTGTCATCCCGACTTTGACATTCCGTAGATCTGTTGCCAATGGGACAGGTTCCTCATAAGAGGTTCAAAGAGTTTGGAAAAAAGTGAAGCATTAATGAACCTTATAGGCTTTTCCGGGTACTAGCTGTCACCAATTGGTTATTGAAGTGGTAGATGCACCCTGATTCCAAAATCCCACGGCCTCGGCTGTGGGATTTTTTTGCGTGTCCGCGATCGCGGGAACAGTGATTTGGAGTGAGTTTGCAATTCAAAATTGAGAAGGTGAAAATCTCAGACTCTTCATGGTCTTCACTGTAATTGAGTGCTCAAAACCGTAGATTCCTGCAAAACCGTAGCGATCGCTATAGACGTTGGAAAATCTTCTCGCTACTCATTAAAAGGCATCCATATATAACCCAATAGATAACGCGGCTGACATAAAAAATCAGGGAATTATATCCTGCGGGCGAAAACCAGTGTGCAGGGTTGTGTAAGAATGTAGTCGGTTTGCCAGCCTGTCGCTAAGAACAGTGGAGTAGGCACAAAAAGCATGGAATCAATCGAGCCAATATATCAATACGCCTGGCTAGTACCAGTATTACCGTTAGTCGGCGCAGCGATCGTCGGAACAGGTCTGATTAGCTACAGCCAGACTACCAGCACGCTGCGGCGGCCTTCAGCCGTTTTCATTGTCTCCCTCACAGGGGCGGCAATGGTGCTGTCTTTTCTTATCTTCTTCAGCCAGCTAAACGGGCACGAAGCCTACACTCGTACCATAGACTGGGCTTCCGCTGGGGATTTTCACCTCACGATGGGTTACACCATCGATCACCTAGCGTCCCTAATGCTAGTCATTGTGACGACCGTCGCCTTCTTGGTGATGATCTACACCGACGGCTACATGGCCCATGACCCTGGTTATGTTCGCTTCTATTCTTATCTAAGTCTGTTCAGCTCTTCAATGTTGGGACTAGTTATCAGCCCCAACTTGCTACAGATTTATGTGTTTTGGGAGCTAGTGGGCATGTGCTCCTACCTACTCATTGGCTTTTGGTATGGCCGTGATGGAGCAGCGGACGCCTGTCAGAAAGCTTTCATTACCAACCGGATTGGCGACTTTGGTTTGCTGTTGGGGATGCTGGCGCTATTTTGGGCGACGGGCAGCTTCGAGTTTGATGTGATGGGCGATCGCCTCACAGCGCTAGTCGAAAGCGGTGCTTTAACGGCGGGCATGGCCTCAATCTTTGCCATTTTGGTCTTCTTAGGCCCTGTCGCCAAGTCAGCTCAATTTCCGCTCCATGTTTGGCTGCCCGATGCTATGGAAGGTCCGACACCGATTTCGGCCTTGATTCACGCAGCAACGATGGTGGCAGCAGGCATCTTCCTTGTGGCTCGAATGTTCCCCGTGTTCGAGGACCTGCCGACGGTGATGACCGTAGTTGCCTGGACGGGCTGTTTCACAGCTTTCATGGGAGCTAGCATCGCTATTACTCAAAACGACATTAAGAAGGGACTGGCCTACTCAACCATGTCCCAGTTGGGATACATGATGATGGCAATGGGCGTTGGTGCCTATGGTGCAGGCTTGTTCCACCTGATGACACATGCCTACTTCAAGGCCATGTTGTTCCTCTGCTCTGGTTCTGTTATTCATGGCATGGAAGAAGTGGTCGGTCACGACCCGGTGCTGGCTCAAGACATGCGCCTCATGGGTGGCCTTCGCAAATACATGCCCATCACTTCCTTTACCTTCCTGATCGGCACGCTGGCAATTTGTGGAATTCCTCCCTTTGCTGGATTCTGGTCAAAAGACGAGATTTTGGGATCAACCTTTGAAGTGAGTCCGATCCTTTGGGCTGTGGGTTGGCTCACAGCAGGCATCACAGCCTTCTATATGTTCCGCATGTATTTCTCCACCTTTGAAGGACAGTTTCGCGGCACCAACAAAGAGATTCAAACTCAGCTCAAGCGAGAGCAGCTGATGGCAATGGGCGCTTCCTTAGGCCCCGGCGCGATGAATCCCCAAGAGTTGACCCTTGATCCTGAAAAGGAGGATGATCACGGAGATCACCATCATGCTGAGATGCCCCATGAGTCGCCGTTCGCGATGACCTTTCCGCTGATGGCACTGGCTGTACCTTCCGTGCTGATTGGTTTGGTTGGGACGCCCTTCGTGAATTACTTTGAGGCATTCATCCATCCCCCTGAGGAAGTCATCGAGCCATTGCTACCTTGGTCTGAGGCCTTCGCTGACTTTGAATGGTCTGAGTTTCTGATTATGGGAGGCTCTTCTGTTGGTATTGGTCTCATTGGCATCACCCTAGCGGTGCTGATGTATGCCCGTAAGACTATTGATCCGGCAGCGATCGCAAACCAAATCAAGCCTTTGTACCAGCTTTCTAAAAACAAGTGGTATATTGACGAGATTTACAACACGGTTTTTGTCCAGGGGTGCCGCAACTTAGCTAAGCAAGTGTTGACCATTGATATTCGCATTGTCGATGGCATTGTCAATCTGGCAGGCTTTGTCACCCTGATTACCGGGGAAGGTCTGAAATACCTTGAAAATGGTCGAGCTCAGTTCTATGCCTTAATCGTGTTTGGAGCTGTGCTTGGATTGGTTCTCCTTTCGGGTGTGACCTAACCCCTAACTTCTTGAATCAAGTTGTGAAGTAGCGGACACAGTTCTGTCTGCTGCTTCACCGCAGGTTAAAAATTCCTTCTATAGATTAAAAACTTATTGCAATTTCCAGAGTTTTCCTAAATCACCGCCTAAAGTCATCAGTAGAAGATACGTCCCCAACGCTCAGTGAGATCTATGTTCGCCGCTTGCATTGAAGACGCTCTTTCTAAGCAACTTTAAATTTCTCCCATGGAACTTGCTCAATTTCCCTGGCTGACGGTAACCATTTTCCTTCCCCTCGCCGCAGCTTTATTCATTCCCTTCATACCTGACAAAGACGGTAAAACCCTTCGCTGGTATGCCCTAATTGTGGGGCTAATTGACTTTGTCCTGCTAGTAACAGCGTTCTATCTAGGATATGACTTCAGCGACTCCGGTCTACAGCTTGTCGAAAGCTATACCTGGGTTCCACAGCTCGATCTCAGGTGGTCCGTTGGTGCTGACGGTCTCTCCATGCCGCTGATTCTTTTGACAGGGTTCATCACAACTTTGGCCATCCTGGCATCCTGGCCTGTCACGCTGAAGCCAAAGCTGTTTTATTTCCTGATGCTGGCGATGTATAGCGGTCAGCTGGGTGTGTTTGCCGTTCAGGACATGCTGCTGTTCTTCCTGATGTGGGAACTGGAGCTGATCCCTGTTTACCTGCTGCTGTCTATTTGGGGCGGCAAAAAGCGGCTGTATGCAGCAACCAAGTTTATTTTGTATACCGCGATCGGATCGTTGTTTATCTTGGTAGCGGCCTTAGCAATGGCCTTCTATGGCGACGTTGTCAGTTTTGACATGACAACTTTGGCGGCTAAAGATTATACCGTTAGATTCCAGCTCTTTATGTATGCGGCGTTCCTCATTGCTTATGCAGTGAAGCTACCGATTTTCCCGCTTCATACTTGGCTGCCGGATGCTCACGGTGAGGCCACAGCACCTGTTCATATGCTGCTGGCCGGGATCTTGTTGAAGATGGGCGGCTACGCCATCATTCGCATGAACTTAGGGATGTTGCCCGATGCTCATGCTGTCTTTGCACCAATTTTGGTAATTTTCGGCATTATCAATATCATCTATGCTGCGCTAACATCATTTGCCCAACGCAACCTGAAGCGTAAGATTGCCTACTCTTCTATCTCCCACATGGGATTTGTGATTATCGGGATCGCTTCGTTTACCAATTTGGGTTTGAGTGGTGCCGTTCTGCAGATGGTCTCTCACGGGCTAATTGGTGCTAGTCTCTTTTTCCTTGTCGGTGCTACCTACGATCGCACTCACACGCTTATCCTCAACGAAATGGGCGGCGTTGGCAAAAAGATGCCGAAGATTTTTGCTATGTTCACAACCTGCTCTTTGGCCTCTTTGGCGCTGCCTGGCATGAGTGGTTTTGTTGCTGAACTGATGGTTTTCGTTGGCTTTGCTACTAGTGACGCTTACTCCTTCACCTTTAAGCTCATCGCTGTCATTCTCATGGCAGTCGGCGTGATTCTGACCCCCATTTATCTCTTGACTATGCTGCGAGAGATTTTCTACGGGCCTGAAAATAAGGAACTCATTGAGCATGAAGTGCTGGTTGATGCTGAACCTCGTGAAGTGTTCATCATTGCCTGCCTACTGATTCCTATCATCGGTTTTGGTCTCTATCCCAAGATGCTGACGCAAATCTATGACGTCACGACCCTGCGATTGACCGATAATCTTCGTACTCGGGCCTTTGCGTCCACTGAAGAGGTCCAACCTCTGGCGCTTCTACCGCAGCTAGAGGCTCCGAAGTTACCTCAGTAGTCGCTTCATGTAATGAACTGATGAAGCATCGCAGCCCTTAAGTATTAACTGAATGTTAGAAAATTCCCTGCTGTTGGAAACCGTTCCGGGGCAGGGAATTCTTAATTTATCAATTCCCTGGGTCAATTCTCAGCAGAGATTCATTTGGTTTTCACTGACCGGATCGGGTTGCTGTGGTTCAGTATGTTGATAGGAAGACCCCCACGTTTTATAGAGAGATTACCTAGGACGATGGAAAATCTGTGGCCTTGCCGTATTCGCTTCGGCGCTTATGTTTTGGGAACTGCGGTTGGACTCACGCTATCAGGCTCGTTATTACCAAACACACTGACTCTAGCTGGATTTCCAGGTGCACCCAAAGCCGCGATCGCTCAGAACGTCGATGAGCAAACCAATATTGATGTTTATCAGACGGTCAGTCCTGCTGTTGTTGCCATCAACGCTGGTGAAGGGTCCGGTAGCGGCAGCATTATTACCTCGACTGGATTGATTCTGACTAACGCCCATGTGGTTAACGGCAGCGATACTGTCCAAGTGCGACTGGCAGATGGTCGAGAGTTCACAGGGGATGTCGTTGGCTATGCCAGCAGTCGCGTTGATTTGGCAGCTGTTCAGCTACGGGGTAATCCTTCTGGACTTCCCACTGTCGATATTGCACCGCCAGGCTCAGTCCAAGTAGGCCAGAGAGCCTTTGCGATTGGTAATCCATTTGGCTTTGAAGGTACATTGACAGTCGGCATTGTCAGCCGTATTGATCCGGATCGCGGTCTGATTCAAACCGATGCGGCGATTAACCCAGGCAACTCGGGTGGCCCCTTGCTGGGCAGTGATGCTCGGTTGATCGGCGTCAACACCTCCATTTTTACGACCAGAGGTGGCGGCGGCGGTAGTATTGGCATTGGCTTCGCTATTCCCGTGCAAGAGGTGCAAGCATTCATCGCTGAGGTGAACAACGGTACGGCGGCTACAAGCACGGGCGGTATTGGCGATCGCGATCGCTTGCCTGAGCGAATCACCCTCAATGATTTTGTGACTGGACGTCTGGGGAGCGACAGTGACATTCTCCCCGACGGCAGTTTCTTTAATGCCTATGTGTTTGAGGGACAGCAGGGACAGCGAGTAGCCGTTGAGATGACCAGTCAAGACGTCGATTCGTACCTCATTCTGCTGAGTGAGAATAACGACAGTCTGTATTTGGAAGATGACGACAGTGCTGGCGATTTGAACGCTCGTCTGGAAATCACCTTGCCTCAAGACGGTTCCTACATCATCATTGCTAACTCATTCGCTCAGGGCGAACAAGGAAGCTACGACCTGAGATTGAGCGAAGTTGGCGCAGGTTCCGTACAGGCTCCGCCGGCTGGGAACAGTGAGAGGCTAATTCTACGTGAAAGCGGTGTTCTATCACCGGGAGATGAAATTGCTCCAGATGGCACCCTTTATGACCAATACACGTTTGATGGACAAGCGGGCCAATCAGTTACAGTGACGATTGAAAGTCAAGAATTCGACACTTATTTAGCGATCGTCGATAGCAACGGTAACTTGGTCGCCGAGAATGATGACATCAGCGCCAGCAACACTAACTCTGAGGCCTCCTTCACGCTACCTAACACAGGTCGCTATCTAGTGATTGTAAATGGCTTTTCAGTCGCTGACCAAGGTAGCTACACCCTCATAGTGCGTTAGCCAGAGTCAATAGTCGCTTTTTCCAGACCCTAGTCCTCAAAAGACTGGGGTTTGCTCCTTTTAAAGCCCTATCCACGTCCAAAAATCTTGGCGAGTCACCCATTCCAGAATTAACAAGGCAGCGAACCCAACCATGGCAAAACGACCATTGATTCTTTCTGCGTAGGCGTTCCAGCCAAGAGAAGGTGTTCCATCTCCTGATCCTGTCTGTTCGCTGGCGCTGTCAGCTTCGTCACTCACTGCTTTAGGATTATTAACTGCTTCAGGGGACATGCTTTTGGGAGAATCTTGAGTATCGGGTTCCATCGTGTTTGAAGTATGGTCTTCACCCTAGCTACCTTAGCAGGCAGCGTCATGCGTCGCATCACACCGAGGCGATCGCGTTTCTTGCTGCTGTTTCTGATTCCAACCCTATTGTTGTCACTGTTGATATCCAGGAGTGCGATCGCCTTTCCCCTGACGCTCTTTATCGACCAAGCCCGTCACCAGCCCGACGGTGCTGAAGTCATCATCAACGGAGTAGTCACGGTACCCAGTGGCCTGTTCGAATCAGCCAACCTAGATCAGGGATTTGCTATTCAAGATCCCACGGGTGGTATTTACGTCAGCTCCGACTACAAACTCAACGAGTTGCAAGTAGGCGATCGCGTTCAAGTTCGTGGCACGCTTCAGGACGATGGACACAATCAGAGAATGGTTGTGATGAAAGACTGTCAGCCCAGCGATCGTGCTTTTCCTGCCATTACTCCTCCAAAAGTCACCTTGGAAACAGCTGGCCACAAACTTGATGGCAAACTCGTTACCGTAAAGGGCACCATCACTCGTCCCCTCCAGGACGATGCTCCATATGGCGATCGTCTCTGGATTGCCGACGACACTGCCGCAATGCAAATCTACATTCCCAAATCCACCCACATCGACCCGCACAACCTATCATTTCTACAACCAGGACAAGCCATTCAAGTCACCGGACTCAGCAGTCAATTCGATGAAAACGACGAAGTGATTCCCAGAACGAGACAAGATATTATTCTCCATCACCCACCGTAGATAGCCTCTGCATCATACCAATCCACTTTCAGAGTCGGATGTATGGACGTTGTGATGCCGCGCTCGCTTTTAAGTAGTTATCCAACTTATCAACACACTCTGGCAAATTTCTACGCCCTAATCCGATCCGAAAATTCTTCTCCCCGTAGTCAAAATAGGTACTTGGTAGCAGTAAAACGCCTTGCTGATTAACTAAATTAATGCAAAACTCCTCCACATTCTCAGCTTGCCTAAGACTTGGAAATGCTGTTGATCCTCCCTTGGGTGCTGTCCAATTGAAGAAATCAGCATAACGCGAGAAGAATCCATTGCATATCTCAATGTTTGCTGCAATGATCGCTCGATTACGCTGGATAATTTTATCTCGATTGCGAAGCGCCAAAGTTGACAAAAACTCACTGGGAGCGCTGCTACAAATTGAGGTAAAGTCCTTAAACTCTGCCATCGCTTGATAAATCTCTTGATTGTGAGTTGCAATCCAACCAATGCGCAATCCAGCTAATCCATAAGCTTTTGACATTACTCCTAGGGAAACTGCATTTTCGTATAGATCGCAAGCTGCTGGCAGAGTGTCTTCATCGCGATATTCCAGAAATCGGTAAACCTCATCAGAGAATAGAAGAAGCTTGTGCTTTCTACAGATCACAATCAATTCTTCTAGCTTGGCTCGGCTCATAACATAGCCTGTTGGATTATGCGGACAATTAATAACGATCGCCTTTGTATTAGGTTGAATTGCTCCTCTTAACCAATCTAAATCCAATTCCCAGCTGTCCGCTTCACGGCTCATCCACCAGCTCACTTCACAGCCAATAGACTGTGCGATGGAGCTATGAGACTGATAGCAAGGAAAGTGAACAATCAAGTGATCACCAGGCTGAAGAGCAACATTCATAAAAATGAAAACTGCTTCTTCTGCACCTGCATGAACTAGAGTGTTTTCGATTCCAATTGTTTGATAAGTTTGTGCGATCACCTGCCGTAGTTCCGGATTTCCCTGCGTTTCTGTATAGCCTAGCCAAGTCTGATGAAATCTCTGGGTAGCATCCGGCTCAAGACTCAACAACTCTTCAATTGTCATTGCCTCACAGTCAGAGGAGGAAAGCAGATAGGGCGCTTTGAATTCGTATTTAGCGAAGAATCGCTCAAGTTTAAATGCAGGTAATTTCATGGAAATTGGAGTTATTTAATAACTTCAACTAGCTTGGCTCTGAAGGCTAGAAAATTACAAATACCCTGCTCACCCAGGATTGAGCAGCATGACGGTGGAGTTAAGCGGCCTGGGGATGAGGCATGGCTTTTTCGAGAGCAAAAGGCGTGACGTATTTACCGGTCCACTCAACAATTTGTTAGGCGCGCACTGACCGTTTGACATACACGATCTCTGGGTCGCCTGGATCAAGATTGTGGATGATTCCTGACCGTTCGTAGCCTAGTTTCTCAAGGATATGCTGCATGTGCGAGTTGGATTTGTTGGTCGAGGTGAATAGATCGTTCGAATGCGATTGGCCTTCTAGGAAGGCTAACAATTTGGGCCCGTACCCGGATGAGCGCAGCGTTTCTGCAATGTAGATGAGATCAATGAACGAGCGGCCAAAGAACCCATGGGAGATGACTCCGTAGCCGATAATGCCATCGGAAATTTCCACGACCCAAGCGCGACTGCTTTTCACAGCGCCTTGGATGAAATCCCTTCGGTCGGAACTATCGTGTGCGATTTGATCAAGGTCGCTCAAGGTCGAGATGTCGTCGGGGACCGCCTGTCGGATTAGATGCTGTGCCATGTGCGCCTAACTATATCTTTAATGTCAGAGTTGCTCACTAATCCCCCACATGCCCGCAGTTATATCGCAGCTTGCCGGATAACACCCAATTTCTCGGGCGTTATATGGCAAATTTACGGTCTCGATGGTTTATACCCATGTTTTGAATCAGGACGGGCGAGCGGTGCGAAGTTCGCTGGATGGGTGAGGGTGAAATGTCTACCGGGCCGGAGCGATCGCCTCCTCCAAAATAGAGCCGCGATCGCCCCTTGACACCCTCTCAATCAATCGCTACTCGAACAGTCTGTCGCGCTGCAAGTACCGCAACACGTCACCAGGGTCTTGGCGGATCAGCACGCCGTTTTCGGGCACGTCAATCTTGGGACTCCACTCGATGCGCTCGATGCAGTTCCGCAGGTGAAACAGGTCGATCTCGCTTTGGGTATCGGCTTCGGTGCCAACGAGATAGAGGCGTAGCCGCTTGTGCCGTCGCTGGGGATGAGCAGGATTGCTGGGCAGCGACGGGGGTACCGCCTCAGTGTGATGAGACGGCAAGAAGTATTGAATGGTAATCACGAGGATTCCTCCAAAGAATCATTTTGGGTTGGAATCCCCGAAGATTCAGCCGCCCTTAGACGAAGCGCTTCGGTAGGGCAGCCTAAAATAGGCAAAGCCTGTACGACAGCTGTGGTCTGTCTATGGGTTAGGCGCTGGTTTGTGTTGGTACCACTTGCCAGTGCCGCCGACTCAATTTTCGGGGAAGCAAGCTGCACGGATGCAGCTATGGTTGCTGATGATAATTCATTTGATCCCCCAGAGCAACCGTGCTGTTCGACATCGAGAACAGCATCGTCATCTTAAAAGAAGACGATATCGAAAGTATGGCGACTGGTTGATTGCCATCGACCGCACGCAGTGGAAAGGCCAGAATATCTTTATGATTACTTTGGTGTGGGGCACCCATGCCATGCCCCTCTATTGAACCCTGTTGAAGCAAGCAAGAAACGGTGATCTAAAGCTGCAAAAACGCTTGTTGAGAGTAGCGCTTTCGCTTTTCAAAGATGTGCCTGTTCTGGTGCTGAGCGATCCGAATTCCACAGCCCAAAACGTGCTCAATGGCTGAATGAGCGGGGTGTGTTTTGTGCCTTGTTTTCAGCTTCAGCCTCTGTAGCTATTAAAAAGGAGAATGATAAACTCATGGACTCTTCGAAATCTGCTTCTGTTTGGGATTACAAACCCTGGTGGTGTCAGCCCTGGTCAATTCTGCTGACGGGCATCAGTGCGATCGCGGGCAGCTGGTTATTGTTTCATCGTTATTGGCTTACAGGACTAGTTGCGCTACCCATCACTACCTGGATGGTGTTTTTCGTCGTAATTTGGCCTCGGCTCATCATCAATGCCAACTTGATCGAGAGCGAATCAAATTTGGAATCAACGCAGTTGTAAGCATCCACGATGTGAAAAGCTATCGTGGTTGGGGCGATGAGACGGCTAGCTGATGATCGTCTTTGTCTTTGGCATAACGTTTCGAGGGGGGATCGCCTTTGACTTGATCGCTGAGTCGCTTTACCACGATATAGAGAATAGGCACAACAAACAGACTCAAAAACGTCGCCACAAACATGCCGCCAAACACCGCTGTTCCCAAAGACTGACGACTACCTGCCCCCGCTCCCGTCGCAATTACCAACGGGAAGATACTGCTCAACGTCGAAATAGCCGTCATAAGAATGGGACGCATCCGCTGTTCTGCGGCTTCGAAGGCTGCTTTGGCAATCGGTAATCCATCCTCATGGAGCTGATTGGCAAACTCGACGATCAGAATGGAGTTCTTACTGGCTAGACCAATAAGCATGACCAGACCAATTTGACAGTACACATCATTGGGAAGTCCCCGTGCCGTCTGAGCCAGTAGCGCTCCCAAGACCGCTAGTGGCACTGCAAAGAGAATAACCACAGGATCGATGTAGCTTTCGTATTGGGCCGCCAATACTAAGAACACAAAAATGAGACCCAAACCAAAGATAATGGGTGCTTGGTTACCGGATTCAATTTCTTCCAAGGAAGACCCAGACCACTCATATCCCATACTGGGTGGCAAGATTTGAGCCGACAGCTCTTCCATCGTGTCGAGTGCCGCTCCGGAACTAACGCCTGGGGCAGCAGCACCATTGATCTCAATCGCCCGATACAGGTTGTAGTGATTGATAGTCTGTGCACCTACGCTAGATGTAATGGTGACCAGATTGCCCAGCGAGATCATTTCATCGCGCCCAGACCGTACGTAAAGCTTAGAAATATCACCTGGATCAGAGCGGAACTGTTCATCTGCCTGCACGTAAACGCGATAAGTTCGCTGTCCTTGAGTGAAGTCATTGACATAGCGGGAGCCAATGTAAGTCTGAAGGGTGCTGAAGATGTCGTCTACATCGACGTCTAGCGCTTTGGCGCGATCGCGATTCACCTCGATCAGGAACTGAGGAGTTGCTGCCGAATAAGTGCTAAACACATTCTGCAGTTCAGGATTCTGGTTTGCCGCTCCTATCATCTCGCCCATCTTGGCAACCAGTGCATCCAAGCTCAAGTTGCCTCGGCGGTCCTGTAGCTGATACTGAAAACCGCCAAACTGACCTAAGCCTTGAATGGCAGGGGGATTAACTGGAAAAACACGGGCTTCTGTGATTTGAGAGAACTGACCAAATAACTGTCCAATCAGCGCTTGGACTGACTGTCCTGGGCCTCTATCCGCCCATGGATTAAGCGTAGTGAAGACAACACCATTGTTAGAGGTACTACCCGAGAAGCTGAATCCACCTACCGCAAATGTTGCCCGCACACCATCAAGTTCTAGGATGGCATCTTCCACCTGGGTCATTACGTCACTGGTGTAGTTCAGCGAAACGCCTTCGGGTGCTTGAATTAGCGTGATGAAATAGCCCTGATCTTCATCGGGCAAGAAGGCAGAGGGGACAGAGCGATAGAGCCACGCCGTCATTACCAACAGGGCAACAAATGCTGCTAGCACAACCGCTTTAAAGGCGCTCAGACGCTCCAAAGTGCCTCGGTAAGCATTGCGTAAGCTATCTAAAACACGGTTGAAGCGGTCGAAAATAGCCCCTAGCCAGCCTCCCATCGGCGGCTTGTCTCGCAATAGCAAACCCGATAGCGTTGGCGTTAGGGTAAGGGCATTGAAAGTAGAAAGCGCGATCGCAAAGGCGATCGTCAACGCAAACTGTCGATACAGTGCCCCGGTTGTGCCTGGAAAGAAGGCCACAGGAATAAACACCGCCATTAGCACCAATGAAGTTGCGATGACCGCTCCGGTTAGTTCTCGCATGGCTTCAATGGCAGCCCTGGCGGGTGACATACCCAGGTCTTGAATTTTTCGAGCAATATCTTCTACAACCACGATCGCGTCATCTACGACCATCCCCGTAGCGAGAGTCAGACCAAACAACGTCAGACTATTGATCGAGAAACCGAATATTTTGATAATAGCGAAGGTCCCAATCAACGCCACTGGAATCGTGACGGCTGGAATGATCGTGGTGCGCCAATCCTGAAGAAAGATAAAGATGACTAGAACAACCAGTCCCACAGCTTGAACTAGCGTCCATGCAACACCTCTCAGCGACTGCTCCACGTATTCAGTCGTGTCGAAGCCAATGCCATACTCCATACCCGGCGGGAACTGCTGCGACAAGTTCTCCATCTCAGACTTAACCCCTTGAGCAACTTGCAAAGCGTTACTGCCGGGAAGCTGATAAATACCCAGGCCAATAGCTTCCTGCTTTCTAAAACGGAGGAAAGTATTGTAGTTTTCTGCTCCCAGTTCGACTCGTCCAACATCCCTGAACTTGACGAGTTCGCCATCATCTCCCGTTTTAATAATTAAATCTTCGAACTCTTCAACGCTTTGCAGACGGCTAATCGCTCTTAGGTCAATTTGATATTGCTGATTAGAATCTGAAGGCGGCTGCCCCAGCTGACCTGCACCAATCTGAACGTTTTGCTCCTGCAACGCACTTACCACATCCTGTGCTGTCAGGTCGCGACTGGCTAACTGCTGAGGGTTGAGCCACATACGAATGGCATAGGTCCGCTCACCAAAGATTACGACGTTACCCACACCTTCCACTCGCCGTAGGGCATCGACGATGTACAAATCAGCGTAGTTACTTAGAAAAATATCGTCATAGCTATCGTCTTCGGTATACAAGCTCATGGCTAGCAAGATATTACTGCTTTCTTTGCTGACGGTGACCCCAGTTTGGAGTACAGGTTCTGGAAGCTGCGGCTCAGCTAAAGAGACTCGATTCTGCACGTCAACCGCAGCGATATCCTTGTCACGACTAGAGTCGAAGGTTGCCGTAATTGAGGCGGTGCCGCTGTTGCTGCTGCTAGAGGTCATGTAGCGCATGCCCTCCACGCCATTAATCTCTCGCTCGATGATACTGGTGACTGCTTTCTCGACAGTTTCAGCGTCCGCACCAATATAGTTGGCCTGCACCGTCACCTGAGTCGGGCTAATGTCTGGGAATTGAGCAATTGGCAAAGTGGGGATACTGATGGCCCCTACCAGCAGCAAAATTAATGCACAGACCGTCGCAAATACTGGACGCTTGATGAAGAAATTGACAAACATGGAGTGTTCCTAACAGCAGGGTGCGATCGCGCAAAAGACAAACTTCCAACCGATGCTAAGGGGCCGATGCTAAGGGGCCTGATTTGCGGGCGCTTCTTCACCAGATGGTGCTTCCGATTGAGGCAGGATGGGGATACCATCCTGCAAATTCAAAATGCCTGATACAACAATGGTTTCCCCAGGCTCCAAACCGCTCAAAATTTCATAGTCGTTGCCTTGAATGGTGCCCAATTGAACCGGGCGCAAACGGGCCACCTGCTCAGGGGCAGGCATTCCAGGTGGCATGGCCTCTGGCGGTGGTAGCTCCTCTGGATCTGCGTCTTCTGCCACAAAGACAAAGGTTTGGCCTCCCAAGCGGGTAATAGCGCTAGTCGGCACGAGTACGCCTTGATCCTCAGACCAGATAATGCGAGCTTCGACCTGCTGTTCGTCTTGCAGGCGATTTTGATCGTTGTCAAAACGTACCTTCACCAGAACAGTTTGGGTATCAGCATTGATTGTTGGAGAGATGAAGCTGATGCTACCCGTTTCAATCACATCAGTGCCGTCAACAGAGACTAGCTCGACAGGTAACCCCAACCGGAGGCGATCGCGTTGTTCAACAGGGACACTCAAATCAAGCTCTAGTTCCGCGTTGTCCGTGATTTTGGTGACCACGGTACTGGGGGTCACATAATCGCCTAACTTCGCATCTAGATCACCCACAATACCCACAATAGGAGCAGTAACAGTGCGATCCTGTAAATCTTCCTGAATGGCTGCTTGGTTAGCTTGAGTCTGAGCTAAGGCCGCTGCTGATTCTGCTAGACGAGACTCCGCAGCAGCAATTTCGTTTCTAGCAGACTCTACCGCTGCCCGTGCAACTTCTAAATCTCGTCTAGCAACGTCTAACTGTTGTCGAGACTGTGCCCCCTGCGTAACTAAGGATTCAGTACGGCTAAATTCAGCCTCCTCTAAAGTGAGTTCTGCTTCTAGCTCGCCCTGCCGAGCCCGTAGAGATTGCAAAGTTGATTCAGCAGAATTTCTGGCGGCTCGGGCAGCCGTAACATTGGCAGCAGCAGCATCCAGTTGGGCTTGAGTTTGGTCGGGACTGATCAACAGAATGGCATCACCCGACTCAACCTGATCGCCTGCGGATACAAAAACCTGCGCCACCCGTCCAGAAACTTCAGGCTGTAAAGCAACTCCAGTTTGAGCCTCTAAACTGCCGATAAATGCAGAACTGTCTTGCACAGGCCCCAAATCCGCAGTGTCTAGGCCAACGGCAACGCCAGGAGGCATCTGCATCCCCCCTTGTCCCCGTGCGCCGACAAAGCGCCAGAGCAGAAATCCTCCACCCAAAAGCAGAATGCCTATACTGCCAGCAATCAACCAGTTCTTAGGGCCAGAAGAACGATCGCTCTCAATAGTGGGCTGTAGAGTATCAGAAAACGAATCAGAAGACGAAAGATTAGGCGAGGTCATAGCCTGTACGCATGAATTGAACTGAACGGTTTAGGCAATTCCTCAACATGATAGATCAGACTTTCTACCTTGCGTGTGAATTTGCCGTACTTCAAGAAAAATGCTCTATGTCTGACGATACTGGGTGCGATCGTTCAGGCTGCCAACTGCCTCAAGATAGACTTCAAAAGAAGAATAGTTATCGATACGGTTATGAGGGAGGCCAGTAGCCGTCTACCAATGGACTTCGTCACAGCTATCTCAAAGACTAACTAATATCCTAAGGAGATTCTGAAAATAAAACTACTCGGCTGTGGTGCACTGCGCTGCGCTAATAACACTCTACCAGCGATAAATTCTTTCCTGGAGATCCCCCTAAGGCGAAGCTGGAAAGACAAACTCCTTAATCGGGATAATCTGTACTGTAAGCTCTACAGGTCGCTCTAAGTCTCTTTGAAGTGATTTCTGTAAACTTCTTATGTCTTCTTCAGGAATTGATGCAGTTGAAGCAAGAATTTCAACATCGACGTAAATTTTTTGTTGCTGATACTCCAGACTCATCGCTTGGATTTCCCCTATTTGAGCCAAATTTAGCTCCTGAATCACAATTTGCCGGACTTGCTGACGTGTATTGGATTGAAACAGCAAGTTGTTCAGCGATATAGCTAAGGGAATACCGATTGTTGCCAGAAAAAGTATGGAGATTAAAAGGCCTCCCTTTGCCCGTTTGGCAGAGCCATAATCTTGCCAGATGAATATTAAAATTCCGCTAAAAATAATGCCGCCCAAATTGGTTATGAACAACAGCAAGGCTCCTAGCCAGACCGTTTGATTCCATAGAGCGATACCAATACCGATCGCGCTTAAGGGGGGAACGAGAGCAACTGAAATCGCCACCCCAGGAAACGCATCAGCAATATGCTTTCGGGATTTGGAGAATGCTCCGGCAGCACCAGCCGCCATCGCTACAACCAAGTCAATTAACGTGGGTTCTGTGCGCAGTACAATTTCTTCTGTCAGCGATCGCAATCCAGTCAAATAGGAAATCAAGGTGGCACTGAGAACTGTCGCCAATGTTCCAAACAAAACCGTCAGAAATGCCCTCTTGACTAACCGCCGATTTGCCACTGAAATGGCAAAAGCAATTCCAATGATGGGTCCCATCAAAGGGGCGATAATCATGGCCCCAATCACAGTTGCTGTGCTACCCGCCAGTAATCCCAACGTTGAGATAACGCCAGACAGCGTCAGCATGATAAAGAAGCTTAGAGACGGAACCGATTCCCGCCACAATAATCGATTGAGGCTAGCAACTGGGGCTGGTTTGGAAGCTAGCCAGTGCCAGTCACCACTATTACTTAGCCAAATTTTGCGGATGCGCCGACGCCCCCTAGCTAGAAACTTAAGAAACTGACGGCGTTGAATCATGAAAGGCTTGCTGCGAAGACTAAAGAAATATTAGTAGTTCCAGTTGAACGTCATACCACCAAAATCCTGGCGCACTGCATCTTCCCATATAGAAGACGCTAATTGGAACTGATCCTAATAGTACAAATAAATGCGATCGCTACCCAGGAATTTCACCTCGCTCTTGGGCCATCTTCAATCGGTGCTCCCGTTCTCGATGTTCCATCTCCATTTCAGCTTCCAGTTCTTTGCCTAGAAAATAATTGAGAAACGTGCGGACAACCGCCACGATCGCTAGCTTACCGAGTTCCTGCAAGGAAGGTGCTACCGTCGTGGCCAAAATGTCTGCGCCTAACTGAAACTCCAGCGCTAGGGCAAGCCACGTGCCAAATTCGATCCGTACTTGGTTAAATGGGAATTCTTCACCGCGCCGCAACTTTAGCCTTAGCCGAACAACAAAATGAATTGTTTTAAATAGCCCCATTACCACGCAGAAAACAGAAATTGATTCCAGTACTAGCTGCGAAACTGAAACAATATGACTCAGCCCCCTCTCCAAAAGCTCAACAAATTCCATTTCTGACTCCTGCTTGATTCATAAAGGCATGTTGATTATTTCCCTTCAAGATTAAGGGCTGCTGAATGGAGTTTGTCTTAAATTTGCTCTCCATCTAACTGCTCAAGGCATTGGTCAGGCAGACTTAAAGATGTCAGTTGTATAGCTCTAGCCATTTATATCGCTGAGCGGAATTCAAAATTCAAAATTCAAAACTAAAGCAGATGAGCTTTCCTAGTGTTTTGAATGGTGACCCTATTCCTGCCGCAGTGTACTCGGCTTGTATACCTAACCGCATCAGGCACTTAAGCCCCTGCCGGATGGCTTGCCGTCATGTCCCAACGGAACTAGCGAGGCTATACGTATCGCGTCAGGCTGATGCGGTACCGCTCTTTTTTCGTGACGGAAATATCTCCAATCTCCAAGCGTCCTTTGCCTCGAATCGCCACTAAATCCCCAGCATTCAAAGCATGGCTGGCTTGCTTAACTGATTTCCAGTTAACTCTCACATCCCCAGTATTGATGAGGTCAACCATTTTGCTACGGGACATCCCGAATCCAGCCGAAGCGACTGCATCCAGTCGCAACGAGGCTTCTACTGTAGTCATCTCTTTTGTCTTGGGCTGGCGAACTCGCAGTTCACTCCAGTCAATTTGGCAAGTTTTTACAGGGACAGACCGGACCTGAGTCAAACTCATTTCCAAAAAGTCAACTAGCTCCGGCACAACGATCGCCTGCGCCCCACGTTCTCCCAGCACAATCAGATCACCCACCTTCTCTCGCACAATCCCTGTGCCCAACAAAGAGCCTAAAAAATCTCGATGCGTGGCTGTGTCAAAAAGGAAGTTCCCCGCAATATCTAACAGAGCCAGAGCAATATCATCGGGTTCTAAAGGCAGTTCGACTCGGGCGATCGCCCCTCGTTGACGTTCCGCTTGTGGATACCCGCCTCGGGCAACAAAATGAACTTCTGTCAGCCGTCCAAAAATCTCCTGGGCTTCTGTCAGCTCTGGCGGCGATAGAAAATCCGTCAGAACGACCTCCCAGGTGCGAATCGCTTGTTCTGCCTGATCCAACACGCGAGTCAATGCCTCGCGGTTCTCAACAGCTTTCAACAAATTTTCCTTAGGCAACATGACAAAAGGTGAATAGGGTATGGATAAATCTAGGATGTACAGGCCTAATCGCTAAACTATATCCCTCTCAGGTTGGTGGCGCTGATGCAGGAGCAGGACGATAGACTGTTATACGGGCATTGTAAGCTCCATTGATAGTAAGGCCCTTAACACACTTACTGAAGACACAGGATTTAGGAGCATCAGTACGATGGGACGTTTTCGCTTTCGTTCACTATTAGGATGGGCACTCGCCGCGATCGCGGTTTGTATTGTTGGTTGTGGTGGGGCCGATGTGTCTCAACCTACGACCTACTCCAATGAGCAGTTGGCTCAGATTGAGATCTACGCTCCCCGTGTTGTTGAATTACGAGATCGCTTTCCAGAGCTAGAAGACTACATTCAAAACAAGGACTGGGTTGATATCAACTCATTTATCCACGGGCCATTGGGCGAACTACGGGCTCGTCTGGGTCGAGTAACGTCTCGATTGTTACTCCAAGACGCTGAAAAAGCGAAGGTGCTAGCTGATGATATTGGCAATCATCTAGAGCGGCTTGATGCTGCTGCTGAGAAATACAACCAAATTGAAGCAGCTAGCCAGTACCGACAAGCTTTGGACGATTTTGACGCTTTTATCTCTCTAATTCCGAAAGCATAGAGACGGCAGCAGAGTGATGACACAAGTTGTTCTGGTTGGATGTGGGGTCGTGGGAGCAACCCTTGCCTATGAATTGAGCCAGCATGACAACCTGTCCATCACTATTTTAGACAAACAGTCTCCCGCTCAGGGTGCAACAGGGGCAGCTCTGGGGATTGCGATGGGAGTCATTAGCCACAAGGTTAAAGGTCGCAACTGGCGACTACGAGAGGCCAGCCTTCGCCGATATACTACTCTTTTACCGGAATTAGAAGCCGCCGTAGGACGGCCTGTGATTCACAACAAGCAGGGTATCTTGAGTCTGTGTTTTGATGAAGCAGAGCTGCCTCGCTGGCGATCGCTACAAGAGATTCGACAGCGCCAAGGCTGGCCTTTGGAAATCTGGTCGCCACAGCACATATCTGACGCTTGTCCTCATATTGCCGCTGACCAGGCTGTCGCAGGCATCTATTCCCCTCAAGATTTGCAGATCGCACCAAAATCGCTGACCTATATTCTGCTGGAAGCGGCTCAACGTCGAGGCGTCCAGGTGCAGACAAACGCACTGGTGACAGGATTTGAGCATGAGGGCGATCGCATCAGCGCTGTCCAGACTCAAGAGGGTCGCTACCCTGTCGATTGGGTCATCCTGACAGCAGGGCTAGGGAGTGAGTTGTTGACGCAGCAGTTGGGTGTAAGACTGCCCCTTGTCCCAGTATTGGGTCAGGGCATTCGAGTTAAAGTGGAGTCACCGCTTGGCAACACGGATTTTCAGCCGGTTATCAATGGCAACGACATTCATTTAGTCCCATTGACAAACGGAGAGTATGGCATAGCAGCAACGGTGGAATTTCCTACAGCTGGAGAAACTACGCCACTCCCCCAAGAAGCAGCTTTGGCGGCAGTCTGGAATGGGGCAATGGCTTACTGTCCAGCCTTAGAAGCAGCCGAGGTTTTAGAAACGTGGTATGGATTACGACCTCGACCTCAGGGACAAGCTGCCCCAGTTATTCAATACTTAGAAGGCTACGTCAACGCTGTTTTGGCGACAGGCCACTACCGTAACGGTGTGCTGCTAGCTCCAGCAACAGCTCAAAGAGTTATGAGCCTTATGTTTGACTCAGAGTGACGCTGACACAGAATCCAGTAAAGAGCATTTGTTTACTCATCTGTTAGCGTTCTTCTGCTTTGATTCGCGTCCTTCAAGAGTTCAACAACTTCCTGATCTGAGACTGCGTTGAAGCGAACATACCACTGGCTAATAGCGCCCATTAGTTCTGGCATCGCTAAACACACGACCTTATCTACAAGGCGCTGAATTTTTTGTAAGCTACCGGGGGCAGCCACGGGGACTGCAACAGTAATACTATCAGGATGAAAATTCTGAATTGCTAAGATGGCGGCTTGCAAAGTAGCCCCCGTAGCAAGACCGTCATCGACAACGATGACTGGTCTATTGACGATATTGGGCAATGGTGATCCCTGGCGGTAGCTGCGATCGCGACGGGCCAGTTCTTTCGTTTCAGCTTGAGTCGTGGCTAAGAGTTGTTCTTCTGACACGTTGAGTCGTTTGATCAAGTCTTGGTTGATCACCTGAGTATTGGGAGCGGCGATCGCTCCCATGGCGAGTTCTGGCTGATTAGGGACACCCAGCTTACGAACCAACCAGACATCGAGCGGCCAGTTCAGACTGCATGCAATTTCATACCCAATAGGGACTCCTCCACGAGGCAAAGCAAGAACCCAACCTGTTTGGTTCCATGACTGTTGCTCCAGTCGTTGTGAAAGGAGTTGTCCTGCCTGACGTCGGTTATGAAATTTTGAGTCCATACGTCTAAGCAACAGCTCCAGGGCTGCGCTGAAGTACCTTTCAGCAGATTAGAAATCTCCACCAAAACCTACGGAAGTAGTTCCCATTGCTTCAAAAACCGTTAGACCTAGCGGCAAATTGACGTCTCCGTCCTCATCAACAAACTGGTTTAAAAGGTCTGCGCCCAGAACTTCAGCATCATCCGCAGGATCAGCTTGCTCTCGACTATGGGCATTGATATCTTCTGCGACCGTTGCATATAGGTTTGGATCAGCTTCGAGAACAACGCTCCGAGTTTCTAGCGGCAGCAGTTTGTCAGCATTATCCACTGAATCAGCATGAACAGGCATACTTAAGACGACTGCGGAGAACAAACAGGCAGTCGACAGCACTTTAGTCAAAGTAAACATATCTGCTCTAGACCCCATAAGAAGTGAATGCGCCTAGTCACCTCCGTTCACAAGAGAGTGCGGCTAAGCTTTAGTGACTAAATTAGAAACCCTTATCTAGAAAACCAACCTTCAATAGGTATAACCCTCACTGACAGGTGATAAACCAAAAGGTTGGCATTTCTTTGGGAATTTAGGAAAAACTAACGTAAAAGGGATGCGATACTCCTCGCCACCCTGACTCACTTTCTCCTAGAAACTACGGAAACACCTGAGTGTTTACACCGCTTGTTAGTCAAGACCGATGTAGCAGTGGTTAGTGTCAGTCATTGCAACTAGGGTGCATCTTACCTTTGTAGCCCTCACCCTAAATCTCCTCCCAATCCTGGGAGAAAGACTTTCTCCGGCTCCCCTTCTCCCAATTTTGGGAGAAGGGGCTGGGGGATGAGGGCAAAATTGCAAAACTGGGATCACCCTTGCAACTATTTGCAGCCATAAAAAGCGATATTGTGCTGCACTGAAGCAGTGTTATAGGTCTAATTTGTCCTCTAAGAGTTTGTGAATCAAGTCTTGCACTCCATCGCCTCGTGAGCCGGTCGTAACGTAATCAGCGATCGCCTTGACTGCTGGCAAGGCATTATCAACAGCAACCCCGAGACCGCATACCTCTAGCAGTGAGATGTCATTCTCAGCGTCACCAATCGCGATCGTATCGTCTGGAGCAATGTTCAAATCACCGAGAACCCGCTTCAAGGTAGACGCTTTATCGACGCCAACAGGCAGGATCATCACGGCTCTTTTATTGAGAATGACGTGATAAGGCAGCTGCATGTCTAAGATCACCGTTTCGACTTGATGACCGTGAGGCTGCCAAGTCGCCATAATGACTCGACCACACCGAATGGGATCGACTCCTCTCTCACGAAGCCGCTGCTGGAATGCTTCAGGTGGCCGTTCCCCTTGAGGCATGACACTATCCGAATCAGGCCAGTAAACAACGCCACCATTCTCCGCAATTACCGCATCAAATCGCCTCAACTCTGGGCATACTTGCTGTAGATCTTCAAATTCTCGTCCGGTGACTAACAGGACTTTGCCACCCCGGTCCCGAAAAGATGAGATCGCGGCCCACGTGTTGTCATCAACCTGGCCATCTGCAGCTAAAGTACCGTCGTAATCGGTCGCTATGGTGTGGTAACGCATGGTTTAACTGTATAGAGTCTCCGGACTGCTATTCAAAGCATAGGAAAATAATGAATGGATGACTTAGAAAATGCTTTCTCAGCTGCTCATGCATAATTCTGATTACGAGCGGGGGTGGTCCCAAAGTTCAAACGACTCCATCTGGAGACTCCTTGAGGAGTACGGAGCCGCGAAGTGTACACCGAAACATAGAATTTGTGTAGTAAATGCATAGAGTAGAGGTATCCATTAAGTCTTTGTTGATTTTGCTATCGTCGCTGTCATGAGCAGAAAATTAGTACCGATCAGTACTGCCATTTTGATTGGCACGATTTCTAGTTGGGGCGCTGTCAGCCTGGCATCGTCTCCAAAAACAAGAGTTCAAACGCTTCAGTTTTATGAACCTTCCTTTGAAGTAGCGGATGTCATTCTTGCTCAAAGTCGCGTTAGCCCTCCCGTTCCTCCCTTGCCTAGTCCGCTTCCCACAGCAACTCCACCAACGGAGTCAGGTATTGTTGGCCTCTCGCCTGAACCTACGGACGATATTGGCGTCGGTCATCTCAGGCCACGAGATTTATCGTTTTTAGAGACTGAGAATTGGACTGATAGCCCTTATTTAGGCGCTAACTGGTTGCAAGCAGCCGCAATTCCAATTTATACCGAGCCTGATGGATCACACTGGGGCTGGATTATTAGTGGTTGGCTCGTACCCAATGGTCAGGAACCGTTAGCGCTTGGTCGTGATGCTAGCTTCTCCATGCTGCATACTTACTACAGCCTCTTCTCCTTCCCAGTCACCCAAATTCAAGACGATGGCTGGTTTGAATTTCAATACACTCCCGCCGGAAAAGCTTGGGCACACGTTGATCACCTCAATCTGGGGCGCATTGATCTAGCTGTCGAAACATGGGAAAACCGCTTCCTCGACATGGGCTGGGTCGAATTTCGAAATCATGGCTTATCCCAGTCCCTAAAAGCGGTACCAGACGACTCGGCCACGATTCTTGGCTTAGTCGGCCCTGACAGCTTTATTGAAACCCTTGCTTTTGATGGGGATTGGATGCAGGTTAGAGTCACTCAGCCCACCAGTGCATGTCAACAGCTACCAGGCGCTGTTACTCAGGAAGGTTGGATGAGATGGCGCAATTCAGAACAGCAATCTCTGATTTGGTTTCCGCCCAAGGGATGCTAGGGGTGTTATGGATGTGATGCTGAATGCCTTGGAGATTGGTATCCTCAAAACCTCAATTATGAGTTGAATGCATCTCTGTGCTTTCTTCGACCCGCACATTGATGATGGGATCTTTGAGCCTGAAAAGCGTCTGGAGTCAACGTAGTAAGTCTTCAGACGCTTTTTTCGTTTCGTTAATATAGCTTTAGTTATTAAGGTAGTGCACCCAATAGCATCTCAGTGCTTAGCCGATAGCCACATGGCAGTTGTTTTGCCTTAATGGAATTGGCGATGGCTATAACTTCTGTAACAGGTTTAATAGCGAAGAGAGTAATTCACGTGTACTATAAACAGGCTGAGGAAAAGATTGTGATGACAGCGATCGCGGTAGTCGATAGGCTGCAAACGTAACAACGGCGTTATAAAAGCCTTAAAATCGCTCATAAAGTTAATCTTCTTAACAGATTCTCACGATTGTAGATAGGCTTATCATAGATTCTGTTAACCAGGATGCAGTTTTCAGGATGAGGGAAACAGTATTATTTCCTTGTCTTCAGCGATATTTCCTCAATATTTTTCCTCAAAAAATAAACGATAAGACTGTCTAAAGTTTCTCATAAATGTTACGATAGTTTACATAAGTGACTGGCATTCATCCCTCTTCTTGTCTCTGCTAGGGGAGAGCAGCGCTAGCAACAGCTTTATCTTTGCATCCTCCATATCAGCGTTACTGATAGCTCTGTTCCTATGAAAACAACTCAAAGTACTGATCTCGTAAGGACCTATCTGAAGGAAATTGGTCGTGTTCCATTGCTAACTCACGAAGAAGAAATTCTTTTGGGAAAGCAAGTTCAGCAGCTTACGCTGCTAGAGAAAAAGCGACAAGATCTAGTCGATGAGCTGGATCGTGAGCCGACTGGGGAAGAGTGGGCCGGAGCCTCTAATCTTTCTGTAGCTGAGTTAGTAGAGACTGTCCGATTAGGTAAGGCAGCTAAGCGGAAGATGGTGGAGGCCAATCTGCGCCTAGTGGTATCGGTGGCGAAGAAATATATCAAGCGAAACGTCGATCTGCTGGACTTGATTCAAGAAGGAACCATTGGTATGCAACGTGGTGTCGAGAAGTTTGATCCTACTAAAGGGTATCGATTTTCGACTTATGCCTATTGGTGGATTCGGCAGGCGATTACGCGGGCGATCGCCGAGAAAAGCCGCACAATTCGTTTACCGATCCACATCACGGAGAAGCTCAACAAAATTAAGAAAGTTCAGCGGCAGCTCTCTCAGCAACATGGTCGAGCTGCATCGGTTTCAGAGATTGCTGAGACGTTGGATCTGTCAACTCAACAGGTTCGAGATTATCTAGAGAAGTCGCGTCAGCCACTATCTCTTGATCTGAAAGTGGGTGACAACCAAGACACTGAGCTGAGCGAGTTGCTGGAAGATGATGGTATGTCTCCAGAAGAGTTTGCCACTCAGTCTTCTTTGCGAAGCGATCTGGAAAGATTGATGATTGAATTGACCCCTCAGCAGCAGCAGGTTCTCACGCTGCGATTTGGCCTAACTGACGGTAAAACAATGACTCTAGCTAAGATTGGCGAAATCTTGAGCGTGTCCCGTGAGCGAGTTCGTCAAATTGAACGCGAAGCACTGACAGCTCTCCGTAAGCGGCGCGGCGATGTGCGTGAGTATTTGGCAAGTTAGTTTACGGCTCTCCTCTGTCAAGTTTCAAATAGCCGGCGACAGAATTGTAGAGAGAGAAAAGCAAAATTGAGGAATGCCAGCAAGACTAATCCTTTCTCCTAGCAGGTTTGTGGGATCTGAAAGCTGTCGTTATCGTTTTGTGACAGTGTTACCCGTGCGAGGTCTTACTTTATTGAAATGAGTACATCTCATAGGTACCTTTTGAGTTGGAGCCTTGATGAGGTCTCAGAAGTAATCACTACGTAAATTGGCTCAGTCTTGTTGATGTGAAAACTGATATGCACCTACGTAGGCAAGGACGATCGCCACAACTAACAAAATAGGAAAACTGTACCAGGGAAATTCTGATAGCGGTTGGTAGGCAGCAGCTCGAAGGCCAACAGTGGTGTAGGTCAACGGTAGTAAATAGACAATGCCTTTGAGAGCAACAGGGAGCATACTAGGGTCGAAGAAAGTTGCTCCTAAAAACGACATCGGCACAATTAGGAAATTGTTGAATAGGCTAACACTTTCAAGCGATTTGACGTTGAGGCCAACAATAACACCTAGCCCAGCAAATACGGCGCAATTGAGAACGAGCAGACCCAGAAAGAGCGGATTCAAAAAACTCCAGATCTTGCCTGTAAAAAGAACCGCAACCAAGATAACCGAAGCAGCCGTCATCATGCCTCGAACAATTCCGGCCAGCATCTTACCCAGGTGCAGCGCTAAGGGATGCACAGGGTAGAGCAGCATTTCTTCAAAGGTTTTGGTGAAGAGGCGATCGCCGCAAATTGAAAAAGTTGTGCCTCCAAAGCTAATTACCATAGAGGAGAGTGCAACCATTCCTGGCAAAATGAACTCCAAGTAGCTATTGCCCACAGTCGGCTGACTCACCTGGTCTAGAGAACTTCCAAGCCCTAGTCCAAACGCAAGAATATAGATTAGCGGGGAAACCAAACCTGATGCTGCAACTTGTGGAATGCGAACTCGAAGATCAAGCCAGTCTCCCCAAAATATGGTCAAACTATCGTCGAATAGCGCTTTGAGGAAGTTGTTATTGGCAGAACGATGAATTTTGAAGGAAGCTTCGGCATCCACGGCAGTTACGCCTCTTGAAGAGTGTTTACAGTTTTTTACAGATTATCCCTACTTTAACCTGAGTTGCTAGGACTTTCATCGAGGCATTTTCCGGTTTAAGGGATGAGGGATGAAGGGTGAAAATTGGAAAGTTGTGAGTCGGAGCCATGGTCCACGTCATCCTTCGGCTTCAACTCATTGTTCGGTCTCTAGGCAGCGAACTGAGTTAACAATCATCTCAGTCACAAATGTCTTGTAGCCCACGGTATCGAATAGCACTACAACTTTTTCGTCCTCATACCGCAGAACTTGCCCCTTGCCAAAATGGGTATGAATAATGGTGCTTGAAATAGGAAAAGGCTGGAAGGAGCTGGAGTCCTCGTCCTGGTCATTCTTCTTGCAGTTATCGCAATGATTACAGGGGCCTGCAAAAGGCTCCCCAAAATAGCTCAGAATAGACTCGCGGCGACAGGTTTCCGTTTCTGCATAGCTGCGCATCATATCTAGTCGCGATCGCTCAAATGTTTTGCGCCGCTCCTGATCAGTAAGAGCGCGATCAATGGCTTGCTCAGAGTCGTCTGCATTAGCGGCAGCCGTCACGTTTCCATCAACCGTTTGCTCTACAACTCCCGCTGCTTCTAGGCGTTCTAAGGCTGTCGTCAGCTTTGCCTGAGATAGCTCTGCTTTTGTTTGCAATGACTCCTTGGATAATGCGTCGGTTGATTCTGTGATGATGTCTAAAACGGTTTCCAGAGTTTCTTGCTCAACCGTGCCACCTGCTGCAAAAAAACGCTGTAGCTTTAAGTCGTCTGGATGATAAAACAGCTTAGCCCTAGCAGATTCTCCATCCCGTCCGGCGCGGCCAATTTCCTGATAGTAAGCATCGATTGAGCCAGGAATGTCGTGGTGAAAGACAAATCGAACGTTCGGCTTATCAATACCCATACCAAACGCGGTTGTTGCAACAACAATATCAAGGTCATCGTCCATAAACTGGGATTGCGTTGCCTCTCTATCAGTTGCGCTCATGCCTGCGTGATAAGCTGCCGCCCGCAGGTTGTTCTCCTGTAACTTTTGGGCGATCGCGCCAGCAGTTTTGCGGGTAGCGACATAGACAATGCCCGGCAAATCCGCTTCTTTCAATGCTTGCATGAGTGCCGTCAGTTTTTCCTCTGCATCATAAAAACGGTGTGCTTCTAAAAACAGATTGGGCCGATCAAACCCTTGGACAATTTCTACTGGGTCCTTGAGTCTGAGTCGCTCCGTGATTTCTTGACGAACCAGTGGTGAGGCTGTGGCTGTCAGCGCCAACACGGTAGGACGACCTAGTGTTTCAATGGCATCACCAAGTTGTAGATAATCGGTCCGAAAATCGTGTCCCCACTCACTGATGCAGTGCGCTTCATCCACCACAAACAGTGATGGCTGACACGCTTTTAGCGTCTCCAGCGTTTCTAGATTGCTGAACTGCTCTGGAGCCAGAAAAAGAAACTCCAAATCCCCTTTTTGCAAGCGTTTGAAGACCTGCTCACGCTCTTTCGATGTCAGTGTCGAGTTCAAAACTGCTGCTTCAACGGTGCCCTGCTCAGTGATCGCGTCAACTTGATCCTGTTGCAAAGCAATCAGTGGCGAGACAACCAGCGTAGCCCCTGGTAATCGCAATGCCGCAATTTGGTAGATAGCTGACTTACCTGACCCCGTTGGCATAACACCCAAGGCATCTTGCTTAGCCAAGACAGCTTCTAATACCTTTCGCTGACCTGACCGTAACTGCTCGTAGCCAAATACCTGTTGAGCAATCTGTTCCGCGGCTTGCAGAGACGGATTAGCGCTATCCACCATGTCAAACTCGTCTAATAGTGCTCTCTATTGTCACAGGCCCTTTATGAAGAAGGCTCTTTCCTTGGAGTGAATGTTGATAGTCAGGTTATGCTATACGAACTTGGTACAAATGCATTAAACAACAGAATCCATTGGCAAAGCGAACATGACACCAGCAGAAGAGAGCAGCTATGGCTAAATCACGCTCTATATATGTGTGTAACAGTTGTGGCGCGGAATCATCTCAATATTTTGGGCGCTGCTCTGTCTGCGGCAGTTGGAACACCATGGTTGAGCAGGTGACCCAAGCAGCTGAACCAGTCAAGGGCAGTTCCATTCGTGGGCGATCGCGGTCCACATCCACAAAAAAATCAGCTCAAAAACAAGCTCCTCGTCTTGCTCTGACGCTGAATCAGATTGAAGATCGACCGCAGCCTCGTCAAGTATCTGGCTATCAGGAGTTGGACCGTGTTTTGGGGGGTGGCATTGTTCCCGGCTCATTGGTTCTGGTAGGGGGCGATCCGGGCATTGGTAAATCCACTCTTCTGCTACAAGTTGCTAACTATTTAGCGGATCGAACACGGGTTCTTTATGTTTGTGCAGAAGAATCAGGACAGCAAGTGAAGCTGCGATCGCAGCGCCTGGGTATCGGCACCGCAGAGGTCACTAACGGCAAATCTGCTCAGTCCGCTCAGGTTGAAGAAAGTGTCTCGGACAGCAGTGTTAATCAGGGCCTCTACCTACTGCCGGAGGTAGATCTGGAGACAATTCTGATGGAGTTGGAATCTCTCAAACCGACTGTTGCTGTCATTGATAGTATTCAAGCACTGTATTACGGAGCGCTGACATCAGCACCAGGCTCGGTGTCGCAAGTGCGGGAATGTACGTCGGGCCTAATGCAGGTTGCCAAACGGGACGATATCACCCTTTTCATTGTTGGACACGTGACTAAAGAAGGTGCGATCGCCGGACCCAAGGTGCTGGAACATTTGGTTGATACCGTGCTGTATTTTGAAGGCGATCGCTTTGCCAGTCATCGCCTGCTGCGCTCTGTGAAAAATCGTTTCGGTGCAACCCATGAGCTGGGCATCTTCGAGATGGTTGATCGGGGTCTGCAGGAAGTCCGCAATCCTTCCGAGCTGTTCTTGGGTAACCGCGATGAAGCGGTGCCGGGCATTGCCACCATCGTCGCCTGCGAAGGCACCCGTCCGCTAGTGGTAGAGCTGCAATCTTTGGTTAGTCCAACCAGCTACAGTTCACCGCGACGGTCAACCACAGGAATCGAGTTTAACCGTCTCTTACAAATCTTGGCCGTGCTAGAAAAACGGGTAGGTGTTCCCCTTTCAAAGCTGGATGCCTACGTTGCCTCCTCAGGTGGATTGAACGTTGGAGAACCGGCGGCTGATTTGGGCATTGCCATTGCAGTCGTCGCCAGCTTTCGCGATCGCGTAGTCGATCCCTACACGGTGATATTGGGCGAGGTTGGCTTAGGGGGACAGGTCCGCCCTGTTTCCCAACTGGAGCTGCGACTCAAGGAAGCCACTAAGTTGGGTTTCAAACGGGCGATCGTCCCCAAGGGACAAGGGGGAGTAGACACACCGATGGAGGTAGTCCCCGTGGCCCGGGTAATGGATGCCATCACCTTTGGATTAGGGGGATCTTCATAAGGTCTAAACCCAATCTAGAATTGTCAGGGTTAGATGATTCAATAAGCGTCTAAGCCCCTGCAGAGGCTAGTACAGCATTCGCCTTAAGTTGAAAAATACGCTCAATTGCAGCCTCCACGGCCCGATCTGGAGTTGAAGCTCCCGACGTTACACCGACTGTGATGGCGCCTTCAGGCAGCCAGTTTTCCGTGATGGTCAACTCACCGTGCAGTTGCTTATGCTCAATGCGGTTATCAGGACCAATGCGTTCTGGGCCATCGATGTGATACGAGGGAATGTTGCGCTCGATCGCAATCTCCTGCAAGTGAGTCGTATTAGAAGAGTTATAGCCACCGATGACTAACATGAGATCGACCGTTTCATCCACAAGCTCAAACATGGCATCCTGCCGCTCTTGAGTTGCATCACAAATGGTGTTGAAAGCGAGGAAATGGTCATTCAACGCCTGCGGTCCATACTTTTGCAACATTGTACGTTCAAACAGTTTGCCAATCGCTTCCGTTTCTCCCTTCAGCATCGTGGTTTGATTGGCCACACCAATGTGCTCAAGGTCGCGATCAGGGTCAAATCCTTCAGAATAGGCGTGCTGGAACTTGGTCAAAAACTCGTCACGATTACCACCCTTCAAAATATAGTCCGCGACATACTGCGCTTCATCCAAATTCAGTACCACCAGATAAGTATTCGCAAAGGAGCTGGTAGCAACAGTCTCTTCGTGCTTGTACTTGCCGTGGATAATCGACGTGTGGTCTTTCTTCTTGTGCTTTTCAACAGTATTCCAGACCTTTGACACCCAGGGACAAGTGGTATCAACGATGGTACAACCCTTGTCATTCAGCAGCTGCATTTCCTGAACGCTAGCCCCAAAGGCAGGCAAGATCACTACGTCTCCCGCTTCGACAACCGAGAAGTCTTTCTCGCCATCCCTGACTTCAATGAAGTAGACATTCATGTCACGCAAACGCTGATTGACTCCAGGATTGTGAATAATCTCATTGGTGATCCAAATGCGCTCGGTGGGGAAATGCTGGCGCGTTTCGTAGGCCATCGCTACGGCTCGCTCCACTCCCCAGCAGAAACCAAATGCCTTTGCCAGCTTGATGGTGACGGCTCCCTCAGTTAGAGCGTAATTGTTATCGCGGATTTTTTGAATCAGACCGCTTTCGTACTCCGTCTTCATCTGGTCGGCGACCTTTTCCCCATGACCAAGACTTTTGCGAAAGTACTTGTCTGATTGGTTCAGCGATCGCTTAAAGGCTTTGGTATCCATGACGCTCCCGCAGGTTGTCAGTTGTTTGTTAATTCGTTAACTAGGATAACGGTTTAGGGGGATAGAACGATGCATTCTCGCCATTACAGGTGTTTCTGACCGCCATAGATAAATAAACGACAACGGGGGAAAACAATGGCCCTAAAGCATTAATCTAAACGCTGATATAGTCTTGTTCTCAGGAACCTGGCAACGATTCCAGCTCGACCGAACTGAATTAACCCATCCTCGTTTGCCCACTCGTCAGAAAGGTAATTCCTCATAGTAGGGTTCAGCAAGGTTGCTGACAGCCCTTTCGAGTTCAGCCAGCGATCGGTTGTAGCCGACGATCGCCTGAACCAAATTCACTTCAGCATCCGTCAGCTCAGACTGAGCCTCCAAAATTTCTAGCTGAGTGCCCACCCCGGCATCAAACCGAAGAATCGCCAAATCGCGTGCTTCTTCAGCCTGTTCTACCGCAAGCCGAGCCGTACTGATGTTCTCAAAGTTAGATTGCAAATTAAAGTAGGCGCTTTCGACTCCCAGACGGACAGTATTCCGAGATTCCTCAAAATTTCGTTCGGCAATCTCAGATTCGATTTCGCGCTGTGCCGCACGAGCACGGGCTGCTCCGCCATCAAAGAGCGTCCAAGAAACCCGTGCACCAAAGCTGTAGTTATCGTCAAAGCTATCGTCTTCGGTCAGAGTGTCACTGATAGTGTAGTTGGCAAACAGATCAACCTGCGGCCCCAATGCTGCCAATTCGGCCTGCCGTAGTTCATCATTAAGTTCCCGTTGCACAAGCTGCTGCTCCAGCTCCGCTCTGTTTTGAAATGCCAGGACAATACTTTCTTCAAGGTCCAACGGCCATGCCCCTGCAATGTCTACAGGCGTGGTCGTGATGTTGATAGAAGGGGGGACATTGAGCCGCCGTGCTAACGTTCTTTGAGCGACCTGTCGTGCTCGTTCAGAGTTCACCAAGTCTTGCTGAGCATTAGCGACCTGTACTCTAGCTCGTAAAACATCAAAGCGAGTTCCGATGCCGACTTCTTCTCGTAACTCGGTATCTGCTAAGTTACGCTGTGCTTCTTCCAGAAACGCCTGACTAATCCGAATGGATTCGATCGCAGCCTGCAAATCGTAGTACTCGTTCGCCGTTACCAATCGCAATTCTTCTTGACGGCGCTCCACTTCCAATTCACTCAGCTCGACCTGCTCGACTGCCGCTTGAATATTTGACTGCCGTAGTCCTGAGGAATAAACGTTGTAGACCACATCGACCTGTGCGGATGTCGTGACTCCTAATTCTTCACTGGTCGGGTCAAAGCTGAATCCACCACCAGGCGTTTGAGTCACACCACCGCCAGTTGTAACATTTTGCCCTTGTAAATTGCCGTTGACAGAAACGGTGGGAAAGTTATCTGCTTGGGCTTCTCTTAGAGAAGCTTGACTTTGCTCCAATTCCAATACGGCTACTCGTAGATCAGGATTATTGCGATAGGAAAGCTCAATGGCCTCTTCCAAAGAAAGCGGTTGCACACCAATGATTTCGACTTCCTCTGGTTGAGTCTGAATCAGCAAAGGATTAGGGTCTGGATCTAGATACGGCAGCTCGTCTAGCACCCGATCTGCGGGAATAGGAACCGCTTCGTTCAGCGATTGATCTGGTGCCTCAGGCGTTGGCTGGCTCAAGTCTTCTAGCTCAGTGTCCTCATTGGCGTCGGCATCCTCTTCCGATTCCGGCAGAGGACTGAAGACGTCCTCTTCTTCTGTGTCATCAGCTTCAAGGGTAGGAGTTGTATCAGCGTCGTCTTGTTCAATGCTGTTGTCTGCCTCAGCAGAATCCGACAAATGGGTATCTGTATCACCGGCCTCTGCACTAATAGTCTCAGTACTGATAGTCTCAGTTTCAACAGTCGTGGTTGCAGCAGGTGCCTCCGTATCCAGGGTGTCGGAGTCCTCATAGACGACTTCAATATCGATCGCCTCTACTGTTTCTTCTGATTCGTCTATATCCGAGCTTTCAGCAACTGCTGAAGGAGGCAAATCCGGTTCGGCTTGACTGAAAAGGACTTCAAAAGGAGGGGGTTCCACAGTTGGTAAAACTCTGTCCGTGATTGCCAGCACCTCTTCTGTCGCAACGGACGATGCTGGTGCTGTCGCTGTTTCACCATCGATCACTGGAGAAGCTGCTGATAAAACAGGTTGCCTAGCAGCAGGAGACGTCAGCGTATAGCCTTGATGATGAACGTGTTGAGGACTGATACTGGTTGTCTCAGGGCCGAACGAGGGTTGAGTAGATGATCGCTCAACCTCCGACGAGAGCGCTGTAGGGGCAATAGACCCTGGATCCCCTTCTGTCTGGCTGTCCTCAGAGGAGAGTGTGGTTTCATCCGAAGCCTGCACATAGGTGTTCTCCGAAGCGCCAGCAGGGACTGCTAGCCATAAAAATGCAATAGAGGGAAGGGCGATCGCGGCACTCAAGTGGAAGCGCGTCAACCGTGGGTAGGGCATACCTTTCTGCATAAGATCCTTCGGCTTAGCAACGAACACGTCATAACTTGGACAACTCCGTCCTCCAGGATACTTTACTAACCGGTTTAGTTTGAAAGTAATTCCTGAATTGTAGAACTGAGTTAGAACTGTAAACAGCTTTGAACCAAACCTTCAACACCTTCAACCGGAATAATTGAAGCCTGTAGAGTGTTACTGACTGATTCTACGCTTTGGTCGTCTAAAAATAGCCATTTTTGAGGATTACCGGGATCAGTTGATTTCAGCATAATGGTAGGTAACAAAATGCCGTCACCCAAATCGCGATCGCGCAGACAACGTTGCAGATCGTGCCCGGTGAGTAACCCTGTCACGGTAATGTCTTGACCCCAATAATCACTATTTATAGCCGCCATATCAACAGTGAGTTTTTCAACCTGATTGAGCCGCTTCAGGATAGGTTGAAAGGCTTTTTCAACAGCATTGCCGACTATCCAGGTGTAGCGCCGGGGTGAGGGCAACGCTGGCGGTAGGGCAATCGCTGCTGCTTCAAAGGCTTTAAGGAATTGGCGAATCGAGCCAACACCGTTGCCGATCTGAGGATAGTCTTCGTATTCTGCTTCGATGGGCAGCGATCGCCCGGCAATCAGAAACCACTCATCGGCCAGCCAGGCAAAAGTTGTGCCCAACTGGTCACGAAATTTGGCCTGTAGAGTTTGTACCTGATCAATGACTGCCCCAGCCTTGGCGGGCGATACAGGCTGTAACTCGTCTTCAGAGGGACGAAATCGGGTCAGTCCCACAGGCACAACTGCTGCGGAAATAACAGCCGGAACATCCCCTTGATGAAACTGAGCTAAGTCTAAAAGGGTGCGTTCTAGATGGTCGTCGTCGTTGATGCCAGGACACACCACGACCTGAGCATGAATCTGCAAGCGATTTTCCTGAAACCACTGCAACTGCTCAAGGAGTTCACCTGCCCGAGGATTTTTGAGCAATCGAGAGCGAATCTCAGGCTCTGTTGCATGAACAGAAACAAACAACGGTGACAGGCGAAACTGAGCAATTCTCTCCCATTCACGGGCAGTCAAGTTTGTCAGCGTTAGGTAGCTGCCGTACAGAAAGCTCAGTCGATAATCGTCGTCCTTGAGGTAAAGCGTCTCGCGTTTACCCGGAGGTTGCTGATCAATAAAACAAAATGGACAGCGATTGTTACACTGCATCAGCCCGTCGAACAGAGCTGTTTCAAACTCTAGACCGAGGTCCTCATCATAGTCTTTCTCTAGCTCCACAACGTGGGTCGCCCCTTGGTCATCTTGGACTTCCAAGGTGATTTCTTCGTCGGCACAGAGAAACTGATAATCGATCAGATCACGGGGAGCTTGACCGTTGATTCGCACTAGGCGATCGCCCACCTCAAACCCCAGCTCTTGAGCAATGGAGTCGGGTAAGACGCGGGAAACGACAGCAGGACGAGTAGATGACTGACTCATGGGGACAAACGGATCGATGAGCGTGCAGGCCGGAAAACTATATTGATTAGATATTGCAGCCTGCTGTAGCTGGATCTGACTCTTGCATCAAGCCTGATATTCTGCATTCGCTCCCTTAACCCCCCAATGTTGAGGGTCTTCGAACTTAGAACCCTTCAGATTTGAGGGGTAGTAGGGGCAAAGCAGTCAGCATAAACTCAATAACAAGATCTAAGTGAATAAGATCTCTTATCAAACCCAACACCATTCCTCATCATGCCTCAAGAATCAAACGTTGAGCATACGTCCAGAGGCGATCGCCCATAAGATTGCCAAACCAAAGCCAATTCGATAGAACACAAAGACCCAAGTCGTATGATCTTTCAAAAATCGAATCAGCCAATAAATTGCAATATAGGACGAGATCGCTGAGGCAATGACACCCGCGATCGCGGCGGTAAAGCCCACAGTTGATTGTGGCTCAAACAGTTCGTTGAGTTCGGCTAAACCTGAAATCAAGATAGCTGGAATGCCCATCAGCAAAGAGAATCGTGCTGCTGTTTCACGATTAAGACCCATGAATAATCCGGCTGTCATGGTTGATCCTGAACGGGAAACACCAGGAATGAGTGCCAGCGCTTGGGCCAAGCCCATACCAATGCCATCCCATTGCCCCACAGCGTTATATCCCCGCTTGCGGGTTCCAGTGACCTCGGCAATGCCCAGAAAAATAGCTAAGCCAATTGACGTAATCCCAATTACGAGAGAACTTCGGGCAAAACTTTCATACCCTTCCCGTAAGCCAAACTTGACGATCAATCCCAGGACCACAATGGGAATCGTGCCGATTACAATTCCTAAGGCCATGCGGAAGTCGGGGTCATCGTAGTCTTTCTTGGCGATCGCCCGCCCTACCCCGACTAATAACTGTCGAATATCAGCCCAAAAGTAACCGACAATCGCCACAATACTGCCTAATTGCACGATCGCCGTGAACGTAACTCCGGGATCACCCCAATTCAGAATAACCGGAACAATTTTGACGTGAGCAGTGCTACTGATGGGAAGAAACTCGGTTAATCCTTGAACAATACCAATAACGATTGCCTGTATTAGCGACAGCGGCTGAGTAGCCTCAACAGTTAAAAATAGTGGCGACATAAACCAGTCCATAATACTTTGGGTTAAACATAGACATTTTAGGCAGCAGCTTGACTAAATACTCAATCTGCAAAAGCACCCTTTTATAAAGCCTTCATCAGTCCTTTCGTCTTCCTGCCCATACTTGAAAATTAAGGGATCAAAGCCGGGATTCAACCGTGTAAGTCCTGAGTTGAGTAGTTTGTCTCTAAATATCATGCCCACCTCGCGGCCTCGCTTTGATAGATGCACCGCTCCGAATAGCTGTGGTATGTTAAGAACAATTAAAAATATGAGATTACAAGTTGTCTTCGTTTAGCCCACCATCGGAATTATCGCGCAGGCGTATCGATATCTTGGCGGTTTTCTCTCCGTCTTCCCCTGTCTTGACTCAGAAGACGCAGATGTTTTGGGCTGCGGTTTTTTTGGTAGTTGTACCCGTGTTTTTTCAAGCTCCCTTAGTGCGATCGCTGCCGTGGCTAAGCCTGACTTTGACAGGAACTTGGCTACTAGCTGGAATTAGCCTCTCTTCCCGCGCTTCAACCCAACTTTGGGGCGATCTGCTGATCGGTTTTACATGGACATGGCTGGCAGGTTCTCTATACTGGGGCTGGTTGCGCTCAGAGCCTTTTCTCCATCTGCCGATTGAAGCTTTGGGGTTGCCGATTGCACTGATATTGCTTTGCCAAGGAAAAGGACGTATTGGTAGCTACTTCTTCCTGGGTTCCCTTCTGGGTACGGCCATCACGGATCTCTACGTCTATTGGACTGATTTGTTGCCTATGTGGCGACAGGTCATGAACGTTGATCCTGAATGGGTCCCTACTGTGTTGAAACGAGCGGCTAAAACTCTGCAAAACCCGACCGACTTCGGTCGGGGACTACTCATCTGTACAATATTGCTAATTATTGGAATTGTGCCGTTACGATCCAAACAGCTTTGCTGGTGGGCATTCAGCGGAGCGGTTCTGAGCACACTCGTCGTGGATTTGCTGTTTCTCACAAGCGCTCTGTGTGCGTAGACCTACCAATGATATGTAGCCGTCGTGTTCCGTTGGGACAAGACAGTGAGCCATTGATAGTCCTATGCAGCTTGATAAAGTACATCTCAGTATCTTAAGGGAGCAGGGAATAAGGAATGGAGTGTGCTTGATGCAAGCGCATACTGCTCTAGCTATGGGCTAAGCACTCGGATGCTAGTGGATACACAAGCTTGGATGGCTAAAGCTGTAACTAAGATTCTGTTCAAGGCTTAGGGTTAGCTGAGCAGCCATTAGTCTGCCATAATGGCCTCAGGGATTGTGATTTAAACGCGCGATCGCTCACATATCAACTTGTTTTTTGTTCTTATCTACACGCTGTTCTTCTGGATTTCCTATAAGCTCTATAAATAGCTTCTATAAGGGCGGCTACCGTTTTGATTTTTACAGTTCAAGATTCCGTGATTCAGCAGTCGGGACCTTACGTCGTCTTAAATACAGAATCTGGCAATCGTCAGTTGTCTCTTGTCGGCAGCAACTGTTGGACTGTTGGACGCAGCGATGACAATAATTTAGTACTGCCTGATCGGTGGATTTCTCGCAACCATGCCATGATTCAGGTGATGGAAACAGGGGAGTTTTATCTGATTGATTTGGGTAGCCGCAATGGTTCTTTTGTTAATGGTCGCCGCGTCAGTGTCCCCGTCATTCTGAGAGATAGCGATCAACTCACCTTCGGTCAAACTGAGCTGCAGTTCTATTGTCCAACCAAATCTCGCGCATCAGGCTCTGAACATCAAAAACCGAGGACGGAACTGACGGCAACAGCGACCCTCCACCTGCGTCGTCTAATCTCTGTCATGGTGGTTGATATTCGCGACTTTACAGTGATGACCCGTCAGATTGACGAGAAAGTACTATCAGAATCCATTGGGACCTGGTTTCGCTGTGCAGGAGAAATCATCGATCGCTATGGCAGCTGGGTTGATAAATACATCGGCGATGCGGTCATGGCCGTTTGGATTCACGGCGCTGATGAGGTCGCTCCTGGTGAAATGCTGAACATTATGCAGGCGATCGATGCCCTAGCCAAAATGACTGCTCAGCTCCACAAACAATTCCCCTTACCGTTCCCGTTACGCATTGGGGCGGGTCTCAACACGGGATATGCTATGGTCGGCAATACGGGAACGGGCGATCGCCCCGACTACACTGCGATCGGTGATACTGTCAATTCTGCGTTTCGATTCGAATCCTCAACGAAGCAGCTAGGGCTTGATGTTGCAGTGGGCGAGACAACCTACGAATACTTGACAAAGATGCAAGAAACAGATTCTCTGTTTCACCGCTATACGGTCAACATGAAGGGATACGAAACCCCCATTGTTACTCACGCCACCACTTTTTCAGATCTAGAGCGGTTCGTCCATCTTCAAGAGCAGTAAATTTCCAACCCTATTTATGTTGTTTAAGTGCAATTCAAAGGGAGTACGGAATGGGGTGTGCTTGACTCCAATGTATGCCGCTATAACTTTGAAACTTTGAATTACGTTCTCGAAATACCTATGCTGTAGCCAATGTAGCCCGAGTCAATGAGGGGGCCATTTTTCCTCTGCTGAAAGTGACAGGAGAGAGATAAGGTAGTCGTCAGGATGCGATCGCGTAGCTCAGGCGATCAGGTCGCTAGCATTGCCGCAGCAGTCAATGACCAGCTTACAAAAGTTGGAGATTTAACCATTTCTTCTCCAGAGAAAACCGTTTCAGCGTAGCCATCCTCTGTCAGCACTAGCACCGTGACCTGTTCTACAACCGGGTCCAAAATCCAATATTCTGGGACGCCTCGCCACTCGTACTGGTTGCGCTTGTCAACGTAATCGCGGCGGCGATTTTCAGGTCCTGGACTCACAACCTCCACAACTAACAGGGGTGGTTCCATGTCTAATGTGATAGCAGCCTGGCCTAAAACTTGCATTTGCTCAGGATGTTCAGGCCGAAGCACGGTTAAGCCAGGATAACGGTTTTTAGGTTGGCCCGGCATTGCAAGCGCTAACCCTTGTGGACAAATCTGTTGTGCATCTATTAAAACTTTGAAAATCTCGTATAGGTTCAGCGCTCGACGAATATTCTCATAGGATTCTGGAGGCATTTCAATGAGATCCCCATTCGTCAATTCATAGTAAGCATCTGCTGCCTCGGTATAGGCCAGAAAGTCTTCGAAGGTTTTAAGGTAAGGCTGGGCTTGGACCATGAGAAAAAGCGCCGTCGCTGAGCTGCACTATATCCATCATATAGAGAGGGCAGAGCAAGGATTAGGTACGTGCCTATCCTACTTATTTGACCAGAGCAGGAGGTTGTAGCGATCGCTGAAGCCAGCTCAGACCAATTTCTGCCAACAACGCCAGCAGTGCAACGGGGACGGCACCAACCAGCAAGATAGCCGTGTCGTAGGCCGCAAACCCTAACACAATGAAATCGCCTAATCCCCCGGCACCCACAAATGCCGCTAGCGTTGCGCTGGCAATGACTTCGACAGTAGCCGTTTTAATGCCCGCAACGATGACGGGGAGTGCCAAGGGGATTTCTACCTGACGTAGGACCTGTTGAGCAGACATTCCCATCCCAATTGCCGCTTCTCGAATAGCCGGATTGATATTGCGGAAAGCGACATCAGTACTGATAAGGATAGGTGGCATGGCCAAAAGTGTTAGGGCGATCGCGGCTGAAGCAAAGCTCAGTCCTAAAACGGGAATTGCCAAAAATAGGACCGCTAGGCTGGGAATCACTCTCAACGCATTGAATCCGTTGATAACGACCGTAGAGACTGCCTTTGACCGAGCGCTCCATAATCCTAAGGGCAGCCCCACAAAAACACCAATCAGCAGCGGCACAACAACCAATAGTAGATGCTGTTGCAAAGCAGCTACGAACTTATCGATATTTGCCAGGAAATACTCTAAGGCTTGTTGAAACATGGCGATCGCTAAATTTGGCCCCTCGCACGATTCTTAGATGAACCCAAAGCCACCATTAGCCTGGATTCTGGTTCCCAGCTTTAGACTTCTGCCCACTGGTTCATGCCCTCACCTAAGTTCGCCGAGCGATATGACGAACGTTTACAGGCGTTCTATCGCAAAACGTAGGGATCTAGAAAATAGCATTGACCTTTTCAAGCCAGCGGGCAACATCCTTAGCGTGATAGGTCAAAATCAGATCAGCCCCTGATCGTTTAAAGCTGGTCATTGTTTCTAAGACAACTCGCTGCTCATCAATCCAACCGTTTAGCGCAGCAGCTTTCACCATAGAATACTCGCCAGAGACGTTGTAGGCCGCCACGGGTAAATTCGTCGCTTCTTTGACTCGACAAATAATATCCATGTAGGCCAAAGCAGGTTTGACCATCAACATGTCGGCCCCTTCAGCAATGTCCAAATCAATTTCTTTCAGGGCTTCGCGACTGTTGGAGGGATCCATTTGATACGTCCGGCGATCGCCAAACTGCGGTGCAGAATCAGCTGCATCTCGAAAAGGCCCATAGTATGCAGACGCATATTTTGCCGCGTAGGAAAGAATCGGAATGTCAGTAAAGTCAGCGGCGTCCAGTCCTTCACGAATCGCCGTGACAAAACCGTCCATCATGCCCGAAGGAGCAATCACATCAGCTCCAGCCTGCGCTTGAGAAACCGCCGTTTTCTTGAGTAATTCCAGAGTCGGATCGTTCAAGACCCGTCCGGTCAAATCTCCAACTTCCAAATAGCCGCAGTGTCCATGGCTCGTATACTCACACAGGCAAGTATCGACCACAACGACGAGATCGGGTATCGCTTCCTTAACAGCGGTCGTAGCTTTTTGGACAATGCCGCAATCGTGCCAAGCTCCAGTTGCTTCCACGTCCTTGGTGTCGGGAATACCGAACAGAATGATGGCAGGAATGCCAAGGTCGTAAACCTCTTTGGCTTCTTCGACAATTTTGTCTACTGAAAGCTGATAGACCCCTGGCATTGACGTCACTTCCTGAGCAACACCTTCTCCAGGTACTGCAAACAGGGGATAGATCAGGTCATTGGTAGAAACAACGGTTTCTCGAACCATCCGTCGAAGTTGAGGATGGCTACGCAGACGGCGAGGACGATGAATCGGAAACATAGCTCGACAAATGCACTGGGCGGATTGATGGGCTGTTCTGCCGCACGCGACAGTTTTGACTACCCTTTGGTTCTATAGATTCAAGATCTACGGAGTTGGGTCGAAGAATGTGATTGCGTCAGAATGTATCAAGTCTAAGCCGAAAGGGACAGTAAATCTTCATAGCTGAATTACGTTCTGTAACAAGCTTGGTCGGAAGAAGTAAGACAGACAAGGGCAGAAGAGAGTAATAGCAATAGCAAAACCCATTTGATGTCATCCAAGAACATCAAATGGGTTTACCAGGTTATATGCGATTTAGAACAGGCTGTCTTGCCTTCGAGTCAGCTATCGGTTAACGCCAGCCAGTGCAGGTTCTTGTTGGCGATGCACCTGAACTTCACCGTTTTCGTCAATATCCAGCTCAGCGGTTTCACCATCTTGTAAAGCCCCTACTAGAATCGCTTCCGCTAGGTTGTCTTCAACAAGGCGAGCGATCGCCCGTCGCATAGGACGAGCACCGTAACGTTGGTCGTACCCTTCTTCAATGAGCTTATCTTTGAAGTCATCAGAGAGGGAGACCTGAATTTGCCGTTCGGTCAAGCGATTATTGACCCCACGCATCATCAGCTCGGCGATCTCCTGAACTTCACCCTTGGTCAACTGACGGAAGACAATGATTTCATCTAAACGGTTGAGCAGTTCAGGACGGAAGTATTGCTTCATTTCTTCCTGAACAAGAGCACGAATGTTGTTGTACCGAGTTGTAGCTTCATCAGTATTCGCAGTATCAAAGCCCATACCACTGCCGCCCTTCTCAATGACGCGAGAGCCAATATTTGAAGTCATGACAATGAGCGTGTTCTTGAAACTCACAACTCGACCTTTGGAGTCCGTTAAACGGCCATCATCCAGAATTTGGAGCAGCATGTTGAAGACATCGGGGTGTGCCTTCTCAATTTCGTCCAGCAGGATAACAGAGTAAGGATTACGGCGAACAGCCTCCGTTAGCTGTCCTCCTTCGTCGTAGCCCACGAATCCAGGAGGAGAACCAATCAGTTTGGAGACGGTATAGCTCTCCATGAATTCAGACATATCAAGCCGAATCATCGATTCTTCAGAGCCGAATAGGGCACCGGCAAGCGCCTTCGTCAACTCAGTCTTCCCGACCCCTGTTGGACCCGAGAAGATGAGGCTGGCAATGGGGCGGTCTGGGCTAGCCAACTTGACACGGGAACGGCGAATAGCCCTAGCAACGGCGGAAACAGCTTCATGCTGACCAATCACTCGCTCGTGCAGAGAGTCCTCAAGATGCATGAGCTGAACTGCTTCCGACTCAGTCATGCGGGTAACAGGAACGCCGGTCCAAGACGCTACGATTTCGGCAATGTCGTCTTCGCTAACCACAGGCTGGACCATTGGTGGCAACTCAGCTGCCTCTGGCTGAGGCCCCTGAATTTCTCGAAGCAGCTCTCGCTTACGGTTTCTCAATTCCAGCGCCTGAGTAAACTCTTGAGATTTGACAGAAGTCTCTAGGTCTCGATTGATCTGCCTCAGCTCTTGCTTAATTTCTTGGGAAGGATAATTGGTTTGAAACCGTAGCTTAATACGAGAGCCAGCTTCGTCGATTAGGTCGATCGCCTTATCTGGCAAGAAGCGATCGTTGATGTAACGATCAGACAACTCAGCAGCAGCTTTCAGAGCATCATCCGACAGCAAGACCTGGTGAAACTGCTCATAGCGGCTCCGAATGCCTTGCAAAATTTCGATAGTGTCTTCAACCGAAGGCGGACTCACGGTGACTGGCTGGAAGCGACGTTCCAGAGCCGCATCGCGCTCAATATATTTCCGATATTCGTCTAGTGTTGTCGCGCCGATGCATTGCAGTTCGCCTCTTGCAAGAGCTGGCTTCAGCATGTTGGCAGCATCCATGCCGCCCTCTAGAGATCCTGCGCCAACCAGCGTATGAATCTCGTCGATAACAAGCACAATGTTTTTATCGTTGCGGACTTCATCTAAGAGCTGAGTCAAACGCTCTTCAAAGTCACCTCGGAAACGGGTACCCGATACTAGCAGTCCCATATCGATGGCATAAACTTTCTTGTCCATCAGCGTTGGTGGGACGTCCTGGTTAACAATTCGCTGTGCCAGCCCCTCAGCGATCGCCGTTTTACCAACACCCGGCTCACCTACGAGCACTGGATTGTTCTTGGTGCGGCGTCCCAGAATTTGAACCACCCGCTCAATTTCCAGGCTGCGGCCAATAATTGGATCGAGAAGACCCTCAGCGGCTTTTGCCGTGAGATCGGTGCTGAACTCGCTGAGTACGCTGCTCTTACGGCGGCGATCGCTCCCGCGTCTCTCGGGTCGTCCTCCAACAGGAATTGCAGCCGCTTCACCCAACTCTTTAATCAAGCGAGTCCGCACCTTACTTGGAGAAACCCCAAGATTCTCCATCACCCGATAAGCCACGCTCTCTCGACTCTGAGTCAGACTCAGCAGAAGGTGTTCAGGCTCAATGTAGGACGCATCAAGCTTTCGAGCTTCTTGAAAAGCACTCTCGAAAACTTGCTTAACTTTTGGAGTGAAGGGAACCTCTGAAGGTGGGTTGCCGCTGCCGCGACCAATAATGGCCTCCACTTCGCTACGAGCATCTGTAAGGTTGACCCCAAATTCTGTCAGCACAGAAGAAGCCAAGCTGGAATTTTCTCGAAGGAGGCCAAGGAGCAGTTGCTCAGTGCCGACGAAATTGTGTTGTAAACGACGGGCCTCTTCTTGGGCCTTCATAATGACGGCAATTGCAGTGTTGGTGAAGTGCTCAAACATAGCCCCATTGTTGGTTTTGTGTGCAAGGGAGCAAACTCCCTGTAAAGTCGCCCTGAGTAAGAAGAGATTGATGAATAGACCTTGGCTCAGGCTATTTCAACTCTGTAAAGAAACTGTACAAAGAATCTTTACCAACTGGCAGTAGGGAGAGCCGAATAAAATTTCGGAAGCCACCCACAATTCAGGTAGGACAAAGAGCATAACGAGAATAAAACTTCAGCGAATACTCTCTGGACAGAGCCTAACCTGAGAACCTGCTTTACATAATTTAACAAGGTTTGATACGGTATAGGCACTTTTTTTACATAAAAAAGGACGCTGCATTTCCTTTTGTAGTAGCAAATTACGTTTAGCGACGAGATTAAGCACGTTCTAACCGACTCATTGACCAATGTTAAGATCTCGTAAAGTTTCTATGCTGTCTGGCTGCAAGACAAAACAACCCTGATATCTACAGAAGCAAAATGGGGTGAAACGGTTTCTTCAGCTTTTGAACTTTGTTCAAGAAGGGGATGATTGTCGAGGTGCGCATATGCAGATAGATCGCTGTCTTGTCCTCACGAAACGAACGACGGCTATGATGAGCGGGTTTTAGAACTTCGCTACAAAAAGAAAAGCGATCGCCGGCAGCGATCGCTTTACACGCACTTAGAAAACACCTTAATCAGAGTTGATGGTGAGACGTTAAAACACAGTCTGACAAGTGTTTAAGACCTCTCTATCTGTATCAGTTAGCTCTGACAGCAGCTGGAATCCAGCTGGTGCAAGGGCATCCACAGCGCCCCCTTGAGCTGCAACTTGACTGCGGCTCTCCAAAGCAAGAGAGTAAGGATGAGTTGCTTGGTCGTAGCTGTCGGCTACCGTTAGCGCTAGTTCATTACCAGCAACAGCCCCCTGAAAACAATCGAACGAAGAAAAAGGTTGGTAAAATCCGCCAACAACATCCCCATTCTGAACTTCCATGACCATATAGGTTGTCCCAATTTGTTCAGGCTCTGCACTCTCCCCGAAGACATAAACCCCATCAGCAAGGTTGAAATCACTAACATTGTGGGTAGAAGCAGTGGCAGTTGCAGAAGCAAAGGGAAGTATTCCCACTAAAAGGCCAATACTCAAAAGTCCAATTTCTGCATTTCGATGAACAATCCGCTTGAGGGTAGACCAGAAAGAGGAAGGACAAGTGCTGGAGGAAATTGGCAATGCGTGGATCATCATTCAACGTTTTTAGGGGCACTATTACTATCAATGAGAAGCGATCAAATTCCAGTGATGGCTCAATATTTGTAGGATGATCTTCGTCTGATCCCCTGGTGATAGTCATCTAGCACAGGTGTGATTCAGATCAGCCTATTGGAGTATTGTCGGGAAAGCTATTTGAAGCCATGCCACAGGAAGCGTTTCGCGATCGCATTAAGTCTCTAGACGGCCAAGGATACAAAGCCTACAAATCTTTAAAAGGCCAGTATGCATTTTCCCAATTCACCCTTCACATCGATTACGTTCAGGGGGATCCGTTTGCTGCACCGAGCCGCCTCCGGGTGGTTGTTCCTCAGTCGGTGGCTCAATTTCCCTTGAATTTGTATGACACGTCAAATTGTCGGATTGCATTAGAAGACTATCTAATACGTCAGGTTGATCGATGGACTCAGGCTGTCTCGACTCACCGTGGATCGGGAAAAAGCGGTCTGATCGCTATCACTCGACCTTCGCAAGCCATTTTGTCGCGAACCGCTGCTTCTGTGTCTGAAAGCGCAGTTGAAATTCGTTTTGTAGTTGGCCTACCTGCCTTCGGTCGTCGTATTGCTGGCTTACAAGCCGCCGCTCTGCTGTGTGATGATATCCCAGCTCTGGTAACGGATACTTTGCTTTATCAGCATCTTGATCCCAATGACATCGACGCGCACTGTAACTGTGCTGAAAATGCTAACTGGCTGAGGCAGCAGTTGAATGCCCGCAATCTCGTTGCTTTTGTAGCTGATGGGTCTGTCTTACCGCGAAAAAGTGGTGTTGATGAGCGTCCGCTGAAAGATGGAACTATCCCCTTCAAATCGCCCGACTCCCTTCGAGTCAGCTTTACCTTGCCGAATGGAAACGTTGTGACAGGAATGGGTATCCCCAGAGGCATCACGCTGATCGTGGGTGGCGGTTATCACGGAAAGTCTACGCTGCTGAAGGCGATTGAGACTGGAGTCTACACCCATATTCCAGGGGACGGTCGTGAGCAGGTTGTTACCCACACCGCAGCGGTTAAAGTTCGGGCAGAGGACGGACGCAGTGTTGCGGGCGTGGATATTTCTCCTTTCATCAATCATCTCCCTCAGGGCAAAACGACTCAGCATTTCTCAACTGGCGACGCCAGCGGCAGCACCTCTCAAGCGGCTAGCATCATTGAAGCGATCGCAGCCGGAGCCACAGCGTTACTCATCGACGAAGATACCTCGGCGACCAACTTCATGATTCGTGATCACCGCATGCAAGCCTTGATTGCCAAAGACCGAGAACCCATCACACCCTTTGTGGACAAAGTCCGGCAGCTTTACGATGACTACGATATCTCCACTATTCTCGTCATGGGCGGCAGCGGTGACTACTTCGATGTTGCTGATACCGTCATTGCGTTAGACAGCTATTGCCCTGTAGATGTGACAACCCAAGCCAAACAGATTGCTGAAGCTGATCGCACTGACCGCCAGGCAGAAGGAGGAGAAACGTTCGGCAGTATCTCTCCTCGAATTGTCCTACCAGAGAGCATTAATCCTCGTAGGGGCAAGCGAGATGTGAGCCTAAAGGTGAGGGCAACCGATGAAATTCGTTTTGGGAATGACGTAATTGATCTGTCTGCCGTGGAGCAACTTGTGGAATCTGGACAAGTGAACGCGATTGCTGAAGCGATCGTTTATGCTCAGCAGGTGTATTTTGATGGCACCCAATCGCTGGCAGATGTTCTGGTCGCGATCGCTGAGGATATTGCAGCAAAGGGACTAGATTGTCTAAATGATCGTCTTAGCGGCGATCTCGTCGTTTTTCGTCCCCTAGAATTAGCCGCTGCAATTAACCGACTGCGATCGCTGAAAGTGAGGATGAGATAACCCAAGGGCTACAGCAAAGATTCAGACAAGAAAACGTGTTGTGCAAACAGTCAATCTTTGCCGTCTGCCTTCACCCTTTCGCCTCGATGTTTTGCCGTAGCGATCGCAAAGCAGCTCCAGTGCCTTGCTCCAGCGCCTGCTGCATGACTCGTTTCACAAGCGTTGGTAAATCAACGTCTGGGAAGAACAAGCTGTTGGACTGTTGAGAATATCCGCTATCTTCCAGACGATAAATCTTAAGGACGTCCCTCTTGAACAACCAGACCTCAGGAACTCGATAGGGACTATAGTCTTCGGCTGAAGTGTAAGTCGCAACGTCTATTTCTATCGCTAAGTCTGGCGGTGGATCGACTTGCCAGTCAATACGGCTTTTACCGACAGCAGATTGCCAGTTGTCAATATAGAAGCAGTAATCCGGCTCAATTCCTCCTTCTTCAGGAATGTCAATTGTGATTGGTGTGAATGATTCATGGTTGCGAGCGTCTTTGTCGAGGAGAATTTTGACAATATCTGATATGACGCTAGCTTCACGTCCGTGACGTGGCAAAGGACTCATCAGCAGAATCTCGCCGTTACGATATTTGAGACGAGGAATGGAATCATCGCCTCGACTCTCTCGTAGAGCACAGTAGTCAGCCCATGTTCCCGGCATTCTCATGACGGTGCCAGCGGGCAGGTGAGTCTTTTGGCGAGAGACAATGGCGTACATTGAGTAAATCTAGAAGGATAGAGACAGAACTATAGCGGTGTGCCAGTGAAGCAAGTACACTCCGTTCACTGTTACCGACTCCCTCTCCCTTTGAACTGTACTTAATCAACCTGAGTAAGGTTGGAGTTATCTACGCAGGAAGGACTGCGCCGCTTTTAAGCGATCGCCTAAATTTTATCCTTAAAATCTTCTAGCACCCGCACCAAGTCACCCATGCAAGACGCAGGGATAAGATCCATTAAAGGCAACTGTTTGCGGCCTGCCCCTAAGGGAATGGGAATATCTTGCAAAACCTTAGCGATTTCAGATTCTGAGATGCGATCGTCTTCCACCATCGGATACAGCCGCTGAGCAACCAACGTGTGTAACTTGGCGTCATTGAGATACAAGTGCCATTTGGCGACGTCCATATAGACGACCTCGCCGATGTTGGCAGCCAAAGTTTCGATGGTTTCAGCGGAAGCAGAATAAGACATCGGGTTTTCTCCTGCAAGTGCCCTAACAACAAACGTCGCCATCATATGCCGACCTGGGTGCTTTAACCTCCACCTTCAGGGGCATCGTCTGGCTCGATAACGTAAGAGTTGGAATAGTCAGCGATCGCAAAAATGTAAGCCGCATGAGCCACCAGCCCCACTAGCCAAACCAGCGTAACCTTGCTGACCCAAGGTACCCATTCAACGTTGATTTGGTGAGCAAACCATAAGCCCGAATTCACTGCTGCAAAGAGTGCAACATGGACGGCGAAGGTCATGCGGTCATCCAGTTTACGAAAAGCGGGGTCGCGGCGATCAGGCTTGCGGGGCCAACGCGGTGGCATAAAAACATATCCAAACAGTTCACACCTTCATTCTAAGGGGAAGCCTGATAGTCTCCCGATTTTCCTCCCGTCTTTTGTAAAAGTCGGATGGACTGAATTTCCATTGACTTTTCTAGCGCTTTTGCCATGTCATAAAGTGTTAGAGCCGCAACTGACACAGCCGTCAGCGCCTCCATCTCTACGCCGGTCTCAGCTTTCGTCTTCACCGTGGCTTGAATCCGATATCCTGGCAGTGCCCTGTCAGGTTCTATGGACACTTTGACCTTGCTCAAAGGCAGAGGATGACACAGGGGAATCAGCGCTGAGGTTTGCTTGGCAGCCATAATCCCCGCAATTCGTGCTGTCCCTAAGACATCACCCTTGGGACTATTGCCCTGCTCAATTTGCTCCAGCGTTGATGCGGCCATTTTGAGGCTTCCTTCCGCGATCGCCTCCCGTGTCGTTACAGCCTTATGGGAAACGTCCACCATGTTGGCTTGGCCTGCAGCATCTAAATGGCTCAGGCGGGACTCAGAAATTTCTGGCGATGTCATAGCAAACTCTACTTTTGCGGCAAAGACTGTGTTACTATTTAACTCCTGTAAGGGCGTGTAGCTCAGTGGACTAGAGCACGTGGCTACGGACCACGGTGTCGGGGGTTCGAATCCCTCCTCGCCCGTTTGATTCTTGACCAACGCTTTGATTGAGGCTGATTACTGGTGACCCAGTTAGGCACTCTGTTCTAGTGTCTGAGGCCTGGCTTCAGAGAACTTGCGGTACTGTCTAAAACGCGAACTTCATTTTGCTGGCGGCAGATTAGTGGCGTAGGCATCTCGACCTTGCCCTAATGAGAACTGCAACGAATTCACAAGGTCTTTGCTAGATGCCGTGATAAAGACCAAGAAGCCTATGAACGTCATCAACCCTGCTAAACCAAAGCAGTCGCGATAGCTAGCCCAGTCGGCGAAGGTGCCGAATAGTGGGCCTGCTAGGGCAATGCCGACATCGAAGCCCACCATGACCAAACCAAAGATTTTGCCGCGCTCGTCAGGGGCTGCGCGATCGCCCATCAAAGCCGCAATCATGGGAATTAAAGTGCCCGCAGCCCCACCTTGAATCAGACCCGACAAGAGGAACATCGTCGGCGTTTTTGCCTGCCAAAAAGCCAGCATTGCTAGGGTATAGAGCAGCAGACTGACCGTGATGAAGCGACCTCTACCATATCGATCAGAGGCACGCCCAACCAGCAGGCGACTAGCGAAGCTAGCAGTTGCAGAAGCCGTATAAATCAGGCCAACATTCAACGCCAACCCTGTCTCTTTGATGAACAGCGGTACAAAGGTGCTGAGGGTACCAAAAGCGAGCCCAACCAGCAGCAGAATGATGGCAGGTGTCCGCACTCGCGGCGTCCACAATAGACTCCAAAAAAGCGGACGAGGGGCATTTGTAAGCGTTTTCTTAGCGGCAGGTGCGTAAGTCTCTTTGACTTGGGTGACGCAGATGATACCTAGAAGTCCCAGAATGCCCATTGCTAGAAAAGCCACAGAAAAGCCCTTCCACTCCAGCAAAAAACCACCCAAAGCAGGACCCATCGCCATGCCGATGGGATTCACCAAACTCATGTAGCCAATGAGTTCCCCTCGGTTGGCTGGCGGAGAAATATCAATGACAAGAGCGCTGTAGGCCACTACAAAGGCAGCGATGCTGAGACCGTGAAAAGCACGAAACGCCATGAGTAGTGCCAAGATGCCGTTAATGGTAAGGGTTCGTTCACCTAGGCTGAGTTGCCAAGTTATGGGTGGCAGAATAATGGCTGTGAGATACAGGAAGGGGGCGATCGCGACAGCAATGATGCCGATGAGCAGCACCCGCTTGCGCCCCTGCTCATCGGCTAACCTTGCTAAGGATGGACGAGCAATGAGTAGACCAAAAGCAAACGAGGCCATCACGACTCCAATTTGCGAACCAGTTGCTCCCAAAGTCTCGATAAACAGCGGCAATGTCGGCAGCAACCCCGCCAACCCGGCCCAGAAGCACAACCCGGCAGCAAACAAAATGGCTAAATTCCAACGCAGTGTTGGACTAAAGGCGGCAAATACTTTCACAGCAACTCACTTCCGCGACTTAACATTCTAGCAATGTGAACAAATGTAACAAATTCTTTCTGTTTGGAATGTCTTGGTTGGGTGTATTCACGACATACTCTAAGAAAATAAGCGGTCTATAGGTCAGCGAAACCAGGTATGACACGGAAATCTAAAGCTAGGATGGTGCTAGCTTCCGAAGTTTTCCGGACGGCATGAGGCGTGATTTTCAACCATAGAATAAAAACACTTGCCAGCTGTCGCATTCTTCTTGTGATATTGGGGCTTGCTTTAGCGGGATGCACAGCTCAAGCCCCATCTTCTCAGAATGACGTACTGTCTGACGATACAGCCACTTCTGATCCAGAGGTGGCTGACGCTGCTTCAGCGGTTACAGATCTATTTGCAGACGTAACGGCTGTAGAGATTGCTAGTCAAAATGTGAATGGTTACACCTTCGCAGTCACCATTGAAAGCCCAGATACAGGTTGTGACCAATATGCTAACTGGTGGGAAGTAGTGACCCAAGACGGCGAATTAGTTTATCGCCGTATCCTCGTCCACAGCCATGTCGACGAGCAGCCGTTTCGGCGCACTGGTGGCCCTGTTAATGTTCAACCGGATCAAGTTGTGATTGTTCGCGCTCACATGGACCCTCACGGCTATGGAACTCAAGCCATGCAGGGCAGTGCAAACGACGGATTTAGCGAAGTTATGCTGCCGGAGGAATTTGCTAGCGATCTGGCAACAGCCGATCCTCAGCCTACAGGTTGCGCTTACTAGACGCTATCGTCATCCAAATGCTAGAACAGCGCGTCAGAAATACGATTAAGCCCTAAATTTACAGCAGCAAAACCCTGTCGGCCTTCTGTATCGAATTGAGGACATACTCTAGAGGCCCACCCGTATTTTGTGGCAGGATAGGGACCATCTCAAATCAGAATTGCCATGAGCACACCTTCGTCGTCACCGGATACTAAAGCTGAGGCAGAGCCGCTTTCAACTCAGCGAATTTTGAGAGCATTCACAGGATCATTGATTGCCGGTACGATCGCTATTCTCTTCGCTAAAATGCTGAGCGCGATCGCCACTTCGTTTGCGAATAAACCGGTCACATCGGACAACATCACAGTCATCAATCTTTCCGCCGCTGTCCGAACTCTTGTCCTAGGAATCGTTGCCTTGGGTACTGGTGTGTTTGGCATGGCAGCCGTCGGATTACTGCTGCTAGGTGCCAAGATGGCTTGGCAACGACTACAAGGAGCAGACACTTTGGATGAAGCCTCTAACGCTCAAGACTGATTATAGTTCAAATGAACTATAATTTATGCATGGACAAATGGCTCAACAGGGTTTCTTCTGGTCCTTGTTTGTCTATAAGCGCGTAAATGTCAGGAATTGTCACTTGCATCTTGCATTTCGCTCAATGCTGCGTAAAGTAGCGGTTAATCTGATGCCTTTGCCCCTTCTGAGATTAGGTTGACTTCATGGCGATTATTGCCCTCAAAGCTTGGTACCTAGAGCAATACGAACCTGCCCGCGAACTTGAAAAGCGTCCCCAAGATCTCCGTCTGAGTCGTAATAGCTTGCTCAAGGCTGGCATGAGGGCTGACTTTTTGGACGATAGCGAAGACGTGAAACAATCAACTTGGTTCCAGCGTTACTTATCGGGAGAGGCCGTAGAGTTTTACATCGAGGGCAGCGGCACTTACACCATTTCCAACATTGATTTGCTCAGCCATGAAATGTATTTTGCTAAGCAGGAATCGTTGGTTCAGTTGGAACCCTTTATCTTCTTCTGTTATCAAACGGATTATGACGAATCCAGCGCCCTGATCCGTGAAGGTTTAGAGTCGCTTCTGGGAAAGGTCAATCGGAAGTCGCGCCTATCTCTTTCACTAGAAGAATCCAATCGGGGCGGAGAAGGTGCTTTGCGACGCAACAGTCCTCTCATGCGAAAACTCCGCAAATCTCTGCTCTTTATTGCGGATGGCACGTCAGTTGCCCAATCTCCTGGAAAATCACCTCAACTGCTTCCCAGCGCCAACGTTTGCGTTGAGTTGGGCTACGCGCTCCAGTGTAAACGGCCAGAACAGATCATTTTGGCTCGGCAAGAACGAGATGATCTACCGGGTCATTTTCCATTCGAAATACCGTCCGAGCAGCAAATTATCTTTCACAACTCATCTGACCTGTCTTCTCAACTGAAGACCAAGATTGAAGGGGAACTGAAGCGGTACAGCCTGCTGTAATGACGATCGCACATTCAGCGACCGATTCAGGAGATTTCTGACAATAAAAATACCCAGCTGCGGTGCATTACGCTGCGCTAAGCCCCTCGACCAGCGGTAAATGCTTTCGTGGAAATCTCCTTAGATACCTGCACCATCAAGAAATTCGCTAATCACTTTATCCTCAAGACGACATCGGCTGCCTTGGCTGATTGTGGCTAATTCTTTCTGACTGACCTTATCCGTTTTCAAGTCCTCAAGTTGTTGTTCCAAGGCTTCAATCCGGTCTACTAATGCTCGAATGACTCGTGCCTCAGAATCGGGAAGGCGATCGTGATCAAGAGGCCCAACCCGCTCTCCAGCACGGTAAACAACCCGTCCTGGCACGCCAACAACAGTACAGTCTGAAGGAACCTCTCGGAGGACAACCGAACCTGCGCCAATACGGACGTTGTTGCCGATTTGGATGTTGCCGAGGACCTTAGCCCCTGCCCCGATGACAACGTTGTCTCCCAACGTGGGATGGCGTTTGCCAGATTCTTTTCCAGTTCCTCCTAAAGTGACGCCCTGATAAATCAAGCAGTAATCGCCAATAATGGCCGTCTCACCAACAACCACTCCCATGCCATGGTCAATAAAAACGCCTTTCCCAACAGTGGCTCCTGGATGGATTTCGATGCCCGTAATAAAGCGACTGATGTGAGAGATAAACCGGGGCACAAAGGGTAATTTTGTGTTCCAGAGACGATGGGCTATCCGATGGAAAATTAGAGCTTGCAGGCCGGGATAACAAAACAAAACCTCCAGCCAGTTGCGGGCTGCCGGGTCTCGTTCGAAAACAATCTTGAAATCAGCTCGCAGTGCCTCAAACACAGGATCGCCTCAGGGAAAATGCAACGTAGTCTATCCTAGCGCTACTCAGGGATGACTGAAATAGCAGCTTGGTCGTGATAAGCCCACACGTAAATTTCTCAATACCACCTAAGGAAAGCTTTGTTGCTAGTCTATGGAACGTCGCTCCATGGAACTCATTTTCTCCCGGTATGGGCGTTCTCGTAGGATTAGGTCAATCTTGCTGCATCATTACAGGTATGACTTGCATATTTGACTCTAAGACTTGCAATTTGAAATGGATTGCCGAAACCAAACGCTACCAAAATTGCGGGTTAACGGGTCAAAAATCCAGGATTATCTGTGTAAGCCCTGATTCCTCCAAGCGAAGCCGATGACTGAAGCACCCAACTCTGCTAATCCCAGAACCCATTTGGATGATCTGGACGATGAATTGCCAACGGGACCCGGGGCAAGTTTCACCTTTCTATACTATTTTTCGACAGCAGCTTTGCTCACGGCGTTGTTCACAGCGAGAACTTTTGGAGTGGGCTTAGCAACAGGCTTGCCTGGACAGTTTGCTTTAGTCGGCGGAGCTATGAGTGGATTGCTAGGCGTTTTTATGAATCGCACCGTCACTGTGGAAATTCCATTTACGAAGAAGAAGCCGTTTTTGCGGCAGCTTGAGTCAGCGATCGCTGACATGGGCTATTCGCTCGACGAGACCGAGGGAACTGTTTCTCGCTACCGCAAAGTGCGTCTCAGTCGCTGGCTCGCAGGCAATATTTTCGTGCAGCAGCGGGAGCAATCGGTCATGCTAGTCAGCCGTGCCGCCAACGTACGAACGCTTAAAAAGCGCTTAAAGTAAAAACTTGTTGGAGTTCAAGCTGCCGCAACCGTTTGATGGGGTGAAGGAGATCAGCGATCGCCGAGACTTCGTTTTACAGTGCCGTGTCTACTCAAAAATGCTCACAAAGGGACATGTGCCGCGTCGAAAACACAGGAAAGACTGCAATGGCCAAGAAGCAAAAATTTCCTCATTTGCTGGGATCCAAATGGACAGCTCAACAAAAAACCTTTGGATGGCGGCATTTTCGAGTTGTCAATCGCAAAAACCAGGGCGGTCTCGTGTTTGCTGAGCTAGTTGCGGCGTGCGACCCCGAAGTTCGGTTTTGGGTCAATGCGAAGAGTTTGAAGAATCGCCAAGTTTGGGCAGCAGGGTGGCAATCTCCACAAGAACAGGGAAGAGACATTTCATGAAAAATTGTTAAGCTGTCAGCGTAATCCTTTAATTGTCGAGAAATACATGTTCTCTCAAGATTTTTCAAATCAGTCTGAACCCCCCTTATTGCAAAGCGTTTTGGAACCTTTGCTCGATGACTTCAAGTACTGGTTTAGTGAGACTGAGGCCCTTCTCACCTCTGACGCAGCCCAGAGTCTAGAATCTGAGATCCGTCAAGACTTGATGAATCAAATTCAGACTGCTCAGCAAGAGGTGGCTACTGCTCGAACGCTGTTATTGGCAACCAGCGGAAACGCTGGGGTGGATACTGCTGTGGTGGCTCAGTGGCATCAGCTCGTGAACAAGTGTTGGCAGGCTGCTCGTCACATCCGCCAGTCAGGAAATGAGAGCTAATGATATTGGAGAAATCTGCTAGGTACCTTGCTGGGCCTACGTCAGATTCCTCCTGTTTGTGTCTGTGTAGACGGTTTTCCCAAAGAAATCTAAATCTATAACGACGGCTTTGGATACTATGTAATTAGAGACACTTAAGAAACTGAGTGAGTACTCGTGGGCTAATCGCCTTCTCACATGACGGCCCCTAGGGAGCAATATTTATAAGAACCATGCTGCAAGCTCTTTACATCATTGCATTCGCAGTTTTGTCTGTCCTGGCGATCAGTAATCTGATACGCAACATTATGCTGTTGGGCTCTGACAGCCGCCGCGACCCTCGCAGACCCTACATGAATAATGGCGATCGCTCCAGCAGTAGTAGCTCTGGTCGGTCAATTCCTCACCCAGAGATGCTTGATGAAAAAGGGCGCGTACTGGATGAGCCACTACTGGTTATGAAATCAATCTCCCTCGAAGATGCTCGCGAGCAACTGGATGCTCTTTACGACAATTCGTCGGAGACGATGGACAGCACCCAGGATGAGGAAGCATAATTCCTTAGCACTGCTCTCGACGGGATGATTGATTTCCCTCTACCAAAAGGTCCAAAGCTTATCGAGGTAGAGATTTGGGTGGTCATGCGAGTTGACTATCTGACCACTTTGTCTCCACATTCGGCAGCCGGTTGCTCCAGGCAACTTACCGTTTTATCGTAAGTCTTCAGCGAACAACAGGATGAGATAGCTACTGAGGCTGTGATGGTTGCCAATCTTTGTAATAGCCTTCCAGCATTTGTTTGACCATTGGAGCAGCTACCGAACCGCCGCCACCGCCTGAATGTTCAGCGAAGGCAACGATCAAAATCTCAGGGTCATCTGCTGGAGCATACGCCCCAAACCATGCATGGTTTTCATAGGGAGGCGCTTCTGCTGTGCCAGTCTTGCCAGCAATGGGCGGCATATTAGGTAGATTGAGCGATCGCGCAGTACCGCCAGAAATCACTTGCCGTAAACCATCTTGCAAAACGTCTATGGTAACGGGCTGCAGGCCAACGGATTCGCGCCAGTCATCTTCAGTACGACTATCCTGCAACAAGTGCGGCGTTACGAGATACCCTCCGTTGGCTGGAACTGCAAACATAACGGCGACTTGCAGCGGTGATGTTTGCAAGAAACCCTGACCAATGGACATATTAATGCTGTCTCCTACCAGCCAGCCGTACCCTAAATTGTCCTGCTTCCAAGCATCATCTGGAACCAAGCCTGCACTTTCTTCGGCGCCTATTTCGATGCCTGTCTTAGAGCCAAATCCAAATCGACGGGTCCATTGAATCAGGGTTTCTCCACCAACTCTACGACCCACCTGATAGAAGAACGTATCGCTGCTCATTGCCATTGCGCCCCGAAACCCCAACGGGCCAAATCCCGCGTTGTTCCAGTCCCAGAACAGATGGCCTCCAACATTCAGAAAAGCGAATGTTGGCAGAACTGCATCGGGAGAGTAAGCCCCTGACTCAATACCTGCGGCGGTAGTCACAATCTTGAAGGTGCTAGCGGGTGGAAATCCTTGGAGCGATCGATTCAGGAACGGATGCTCAGCCCCTTGAAGCTGCGCCCACTGGGCGTCTGTGATGTTAGTCGTGAAGATATTGGGATCGAAGGTAGGACGGCTGACCATTGCCAAAATGGCTCCTGAATCAGGGTCCATTGCCACGATCGCGCCCTTGGTATTGCCCAGTGCCTGTTCTGCCAGCTTCTGAACTTCTAGATCAATGGTAAGTCGAACATCGTTTCCAGAAATGGCAGGTTTGTTCCCCAATACACTGATGACTCGTCCAGAGCTGTCAACTTCGACCTGCTGCCCGCCCCACTGCCCCTGTAGGGTCTGCTCGAAGGCTGCTTCGGCTCCCATTTGGCCGATGATGTCACCCATACGATACTCTTCGTATTGCGACTCATTCAGTTCATCTTCAGTAATTTCGCCAGTGTAGCCCAGCACATGTGCAGCCAAATCTCCGTTGGGATAGTTGCGAACAGCTTCAGCTTCTAAACGAACGCCGGGAAGTTCATCACCAAATTCAGCAATGGCCGTCGCCTGAGCCGGACTAACCCCGCGCGCAATGGTGATAGCTTCAATAGATTCGTATCCGGCCTGTTCCAAACGCTGGCGAATGCTGTCTGGCGAGACATTCAATATTTCAGACAAGCGGTCGATGACGGTAGGCCATTCAGACCGAGGGAGTGCGATTGGCCAAATAGAAATGGAATGGGATAGACGGCTACTTGCCAAGATCTTCCCGTTGCGGTCAAGTAAGGCTCCTCTGGCAGGACGTTTGGGAACCAAACGAATACGGTTGGTTTCTGCCCGCTGGCGATTGCGAATGCCGTCCACAAGCTGGAGCTGGGCTAGGCGAGTTCCTACTGCACCAAACAGCACACCTGAGACAACGACCATTGCCATGACTGCCTGAAAATGTTTGCCGACAGTGCGATCGCTATCTTTTTTCAGTCTAAGTTGCCACCGAGATTGCAAATCTAATGTCATGGCGTTCACTTCAACCAACCAAAGCAAGCCTACTGTAGCCCATTATGAATTGTGAATTGCGATTTTTGGGGCAGTCGTTTGAAGTGAACATCCAAAGTAGCAAGCCATCAAGGTTTGCTGAGTTTCAGTTGCTGATGGCAAATCCAAGATTTGTCAGGATTGTGCTGATAAAAACGCAGTTCCCAATCGACAGGTGCTTGAGGGTCTACTAAATTGACCGCAAGAGCCTTCAAATCGTCTGATTGTTCAGACACAAAGTCATAGGCAAGACTGAGATGGAGCCAGTCCTTAGGTCTGAGGGGAGTTTTTCGAGTCGCTGATGTCGCCGTACAGACAAAATCCAAAATCAGTTTTCTCAGCCATTCTGACGATAATTCGAGGCCATGCCAGTCAGCCCGAAAGACCAGATCCTTGACGTCTATGACCGGTTCAGGTTGCGATCGCCGGAGTCGTTTAAGAGACCGCTCCAATTTTTGTGTGTATCTGGGAACAGCACCCGGCACATCCTCAAAGAAGCCTGTTAGCGTACAGTGAGGCATGTATTGATGAGCCATATTCGGCCCATAAGCCATACGACTTTTGTCAAAATAGGTCTTAAGTTGCTCTGCTAATTCACCAGTCGGACAAGCATAAACAATAAATTTAGTCATAGGAGCATTAGAGAGTCTGTTTTCTCAGCTCAGCGGCATTTTGACAAACCGCATTAGCATCAATTAGATGTGACTTGTCGTAATGCAGAGATTACGAACTCCCTTGACCCGCGATGGCAAAAAATCGCTAAGAAGCTTTGAGAAAACCTGGGGCAAACTCAGCTTGATAGCTTTCACTCCCTGCAATATAAGCATATGGAATGCTGCCTATGGTAGCGTTAACGCTCGTTTATGCTGACTTTAACCTGCGACCTTTTGGTGGTTCGATAGCTTAAACCATAGGTGTCACTTTCTGCTTGAAAACAATAAGGCCACTCCACACTCCATGTTCTCAAACAGAACAGAGCATGAAACGGCCTTTCCAGATAACTTTTAGTAGATCGATAGTGAATCAGCAGTCCACCCTTAGCAGAAATTCAAGCTCTCTTTTACAAGAAGCCTGCCGCCAGAAACTGCTCAACCGTCGAGATGTCTTTTTGAACTTGCTCAACGACAGGACCTATTTTCTCAGTTTCAACCACGACAGAATCAGCATCAAATTCTTGAATAAATTCGATCGCACTGACTTGGTTATCCGCTGCAGAAGCCAGTAGTGCATCTTTGATGTAAGTCCAGCTTTGTTGAGATCCATTAGGCATGTTAATCGTGGTTCCAACTAGCTGAAAAAAGCTTTCAGCAATAAAGGTTTGGCTGGCTTCTTCTAAGAGCCCTTGATCAACACTCACTTCAGTATTGAGGACTGAAAGAGCAACCTCTTTTTCAACATTTATGACACCTAAAAGAGACTCAATTTCTTGAGAGGGTTGTCCTGTGGCTGAGAAATCTGCTAGGTCCTGCACCGACAAACTACCGAATTGAAAACCACCATAAGACAGTTTGATCTCCTCTAATGCTTGAGCTTTAGGGGCTTGAGATAGCAGAACAGCACCAGTACCCAGAACAACGCCCCCTATAGAGAACAGACGGGTTAGAAGACGCGATTTCGAAAAAGAGGGATTACTCAAGCTGAAAGGAATACCTAAAAGTAGGGGCAAACGCATGATTTTAAAGTTCCAGAAAACAGAGACATCTAATCGGACTGACGATTTGCGGACTAGAAAGTTGCAGTTTAGATAGTCAGCAAGACAGTAAAGTCGCTGAGCGATTATAGCGATTTTGAGAAAGCGTGTTGATGTTACTGTATCCCAGTTCCTAGGCAATAGAGGTCTTGGTTGAAAAGCACCACCACCTTGCATCAGCTAGGAATGGGTACGTCAAGAAGACGCCTATTCTTGTGCCTCTCTACAGCGAAGATGGACATATAGATAACCGCCTTTATTCCCTTGGGGCATGTCGGGCGAAAGGCGGCAAGACTCAGGCATAGTGACGATGAGGGGATCGTCATCTTCAATTCGTGAGCGGATAGCCCAGACATCAGCTGGTTTTGCAATCTGATCAATTCTGTCAGCAAAGCTCTCGGTGAGCGACCTTTCGACACCATAACCGTGTCTGATTGAGAAAAACATTGGAGCTGCTTTCCAACCACTGCCAGGGTCATTGGGGTGGAAGTTTCGATCAATTTCCCATCCAATGCTTAAAAAACGAGCGCCAATGACGGTAGGTTGCTCATGTACCTTTTCAGTGGATGCCAGCACAACGGGATAGATTGAGTGCTCTTGAACAAATGGAATAAAGCGATCAGGAGCATAGTATTTCGGAAACGCAACATTGTTGACGATTAGAAGCGAACTCAGCAAGCCGAGTATCCAGGTAAGTTGAACGAAACGTCGACCCGATAGTCGTTTGCGGCTGAAGGGAATGGAGATACTCAGATCGCCGTTGGGCGATCGCTGTGTCCAATAGTGAGCAAAAATTCCTCCCGATAAGATCAGCACAGCGGGATAGTAAGTAAATTTGTAGCGTAGGCCACGGGTGATGTCTGAGCCATAGACATAACAGATCACAGCAAAAAGACTTAGAATAGCCAACAAAAAGCCGCCTATCAGCATCGAGCCCATGCGCTTCTGAGGTACATTACAAAGCTTTCCAATCCCTCTGAAGAAAGTAGGGACGAATTTTGCAATAAACAGCAGTGTCAGTAGGATACCGAAACTGATAATGACGAAATCCAAAGGTGTTTGAGCAAAGAAATTGGCTGGCGTAACGAAAGTTGTAATGAAAGCAGCAAAGGTCTGTACTAAGGGATTAAACCACCTCATAAACCAGCCATTTTCTCTCAAAAAGGTTGTCTGAGGGCTGCCATAAAAATGCAGCAGTACAGGCAGCCAAGCAAGAATTCCAAGAGTTGTGATAGAAACGGCTCCGTAGATAGGTCTCCAATGGGATTTCCATAAAACGGAGAGTCGCTCTTGTCTAATCTGTTTGCCTGCAATGATGGCGATAACAATTCCCTCAGCACAGAACGTCAACGCCGAGAAATAGTGGTTAGCAAAAGCAAAAATATTGACTAAACCCCATCCTAAACAAAGCTGCCAATCAGGAGCTTTTTGAGCAGACACGGAACGGGCGGCAATGACAAAACACCCTAGAGATAGGGTAATCAGAGTAATGGCTAGCCCATAGTGTCGCGCTTCTTGGGAGAGAAATAGGCTGAAAGGTGAGACTGCCATGAAAGCAGCACTCAACATTCCTGCTAGTGAGGATTGAAAAGTATTCTTAGCTGCCCAAAAGATACAGGGTATTGCTAAAGAACCTAATAATGCTGAAAACAAACGAGCGATCGCGAGGGAAGCAACAGCCCCTTCTCTAGAGAACAAATCCATCCAAAAATGGGCCAGCATAAAATAGGCAGGTGGATGATTATTTTCCTGGAGTAGATAACGAGCAGAATCTAGAAAGGTCGCCTCACTATTCAGCGTAATAGGTTGCAGAAGTGCTTTCAGGTCAACAACTGCTTCTGTTGGCAAAAAGTAGCTGCTATTACCTAAGCTAAAGATGACGGTGCTAACCTCATCCATCCAGGCCGTTTTTAAGCCTAGATTCATGACTCTTAGCCCTAAACCTACTAGGAAAAATAGGGACACAAGCACGAAAATGTTCTGATGCGATCGCGCTTTCTGCTGACTTGAAGTTCCTAGCTGACGCAAAACAGATCCCAACGCTGATACCCTCCTAGTAATGAGTCAATCGTTCAATCATAGTATCTGCAAAAGGGACGCCATTTGCGTTGGAGTATGGTGCCAATTTATGCGGAGTTTTGCCCAATAAGGTTAAGACAAATAGCAACCCTACTAAGAATTTAAGGCTTGAGGGTGCTGAGAAACAGACAAAAGTCGAACGCTTGCAGGTCCAATCGTGCAGTTCTAGATGAGTTGAATTAAAGTTAGATTAAGGAACAGATAGGACTGATCAGCCTCATGGCTCTAGTACCGCTACGCGGAATTCAAAATTCAAAGCTAAGGCAGATAAGCTTTCTCAGTGTTTTGAATGGTGAGTCTATTTCTGCCGCAGTGTACTAGTGCTTTCCTGTCATCATCTTTAGAATCAGAGTAGCTCAATGAAATCGACAAATCGCTCAACAATCTGTACGCTAGCTGCTGAAGAGGTTGCCAATTGCTTGCAGCGAGCCGAAAGTTACGAACATTTGGTGATTGAAGATCAAGATCCTGAGGATCTGCATCAGATGCGGGTCAATCTACGACGATTGAGAACGGCAACGCAGGTCTTTAAGCCGGGTATCGTACTCCCTAAAGCTGGGGAAGAAGCTCAGGTAAAAAAAGTTTTTGGACGTTTAGGCAAACTTCGTGATCTGGATGTCATTTTTGAGACACTCCAAAACCAGTACGCGCCTGATCTGCCAAGTGCAGAACGACGCACATTGGAAGCTATCTTTGACCATCTCCTTAAGCAGCGAAAGAAAGCTTACAAACGAGCAAAAACGAAGCTGAAGGGCGATCGCTACAACCATCTTAAAAGGAGTTTGTATCGATGGGCATCTAAGCCTAAATGCAATGCCTTGGCTGAGCTCAGTATTTATGAGGTATTACCGGATCTAACATTACCCACAATCAGCCAGCTTTGGCTACATCCAGGTTGGTTCTTTGCTGTAGAACCGGCGAAGAAAGATCTCAAACCCGATACGACCCTAAGCAGCGATCAGGTCGACAAACTCTTAGCAGATCAGGGGGACGTGCTGCACAGTCTGAGAAAGCAGGTGAAGCGAGTACGGTATCAGCTGACATTTGTTTCGGAATTTTATGGCGATCGCATAAAAGACCATCTATCTAAGCTAGCCAAACTACAATCAGCTCTCGGAAAGCTGCAAGATAGCTTAGTTATAGAAGCTGCATTAGAAGCTGTAATGCCCGATTGGCAAACAGCATTGCCTACTTTGAAATCCTTGGTGTCGGACAGTCGTCACCAAGCTTGGAAACGCTGGCAAACGCTTCAGCAGTATTATCTCGACACCTCAAATCGACACTCCTTACGCCAAATTTTGATTACGCCAGGTAAGACTTTAGAATCATCTACACATTTGGTACCCGAGGAGATGTCTCACCTAGCAGTGGTCGGGGTTCCTGAGCAGTCGTCCGACCAGATAGACGACACTGGTGATGACCTGAATGATGTTGAGCAAACGCCACCATCTGCATCTGTTTCAAGCTCTGAAATTCCTTCCGCGTCAGAAGCCATTGACTCAAATACCACTTCATCTTGAAGATATAAAGATTCAGCGTTAACTTATCCAAACAACCCTTTTGATGAAATAACCACGTCAATTGGTGGGTTAGGAAACGCCCACCTAGCATTCTGGGGTAGAAGCAAAATTTCAATATCTCAAAACGTCGATAGTCCGCTACGATCATTGCCGTTGTGTGGCACGTTTCTGAAATGCTGTACAAAGCACTACTTGCGTTTGGCCTATTGTCGTTGCTGGGAGAGCAACCCAAAACCGTAACGCCCTTCTACTCGATAGCATGGCCTTCCATGGATACAGTGATCAGCTGGCAGTCGCCTTGGCTGCTCAGCATGAATGCCCCTGACCCAGAAGCCAAAGATATCGTTCGCAACTACTTAAACATCCTTGCGAGTCAAGGATTTCCAGTCGAAGAACAGGGCCTTTGGTTTCAAACTGGGGCTACTGCGATCGCAGTCCATCAGCCCTATCGCCCTGTGTCTTCTGCCTCTTTGACTAAGATGGCAACAACCCTAGCCGCACTAGAAACCTGGCCTATTACCCACCGCTTCGAGACCCTATTTGGACACACAGGCACGCTGGAGAACGGTGTCATCAATGGGGATCTTGTCGTTCAGTGGACGGGCGATCCTTATTTCGTTTGGGAAGAGGCGATCGTACTAGGGAATGCCTTGAATCAACTTGGAGTCCAGAAAGTAACGGGTAACCTCGTCATCCTAGGCGAGTTTTCGATGAATTTCGAACCAGATTCCTATCGATCTGGCGAACTTTTTATCCAGGCCATCGATTCTGGTCTCTGGTCTAACGATGCTGGGTATGCCTATAGCCAGCTATCTTCAGAGACACCTCAGCCCTCGTTGACTATTGAGGGAGAAGTCACTGTCTCCGCTCCTAATAGCGTCACGGTTTCACAATGGCTCATTCGTCATCAGTCGCTACCTTTGGTCCCGCTTCTCAAAGCTATGAACATCTATAGCAACAACGAGATGGCTGAACAGTTCGCCGTGGCAGCAGGAGGCATTGATACAGTAATGGCTAAGGCTGCAGAAAGAACTGGAGTGCCCATTGCAGAGATTCGGTTAATTAACGGTTCTGGCCTTGGGGTCGACAATCGGCTTTCTCCCCGTGCTGTAGTGGCTATTCTGCTAGAGATTCAGCGCCAGTTGAGAACACACAATCTGTCTATTTCTGACGTGATGCCTGTTTTCGGCCAGGATGAAGGCACCCTCGTTTTTCGTGAACTCCCTAATAAAGCAGCTCTAAAAACCGGGACGCTGAATACTGTGAGTTCACTAGCAGGGTATTTTCCAACGCGCGATCGCGGTCCGGTTTGGTTCTCCATTCAAAATTGGGGGGGAGATCTGGAACTGCTCAGAGCGCAACAGGACGCGCTACTACTTGCCCTACAGCAACATTGGGGACAGGCCCCACCCCCTGAAACCTTTCAACCTAAAGTCATCATGGGTGAATGGCCTTACCAGTTAGGAGATTCTGACCGCAACACTGCGTTGTAGGTTCACTGGTTCTTAGAATTAATGCAGGATGTCCACAAGACGGACGGCAATGCTTACCTGACACCAACTGTAGTAATCGAATAACCCATGCATCAATCCTGGTTCTGTTAATCAGTCCTTTAGGCAGTAACTTTTAATTCATCATTAGGGCGTCACTTCCGTTAGCCCTCGTGTAGTTAGCACGAGTAACTCATTTCCACGGCGGCCAAAGATAATGACGGGTGTACCAGGTGCCAGAATGTAGCGTGAATCAGGAATGCAAAGTCGTGCAGCCCAGGTCGCTCCCATAACCCTAACTCGTCCAGGGATCGGGCCAGCAATTAAGCTCTCAACGACGCCATACATTGTTTTGTTTAGGATTTCTGTATCGACTTGTTTCATGATGCTTATGCACAATTTCAGGAAGTTGATTAGATCGAGGATCAATAGAGCTACCAATATGTCAGGACTTACGCAGTAGATTTCCCTTCATTCTTGTCAGTCTCCATATCTCTTCACTAGGAGCAGTCATTATTTAAGAGGACAAATGGCTATTGTCAAATAATGATCAAATAAGGGGCTAACTCCCAGTTGAATTTATAGAACGGGCATAGGTTTCGAAGCGTTCTAGACTAAGTTTGATGGTGCACCCAGATAAATCGATTAAATCGATTCAAACTTATGACTGAGTCAATTCCACCTGTGTATCAAAAACTGATCTCATCATTGTTCCGCCAGCAATCTATAGCTTTAGCCATTTAGACTTGCGCACTCAATAGCATTCGGGTAGCTAACCCATAGCTAGATGGCTTGCTGTTTTGTCCTCACGGAACTGGCGACGGCTCAGCCGGGGACAGGAAGACTGGGGTTAAACAATCGAAAAAGAACGATACTCAAACCGTCCAATTTGCATGTAGTGCTCAAATCCACTCTCGAAATCTCCTGCTTCAACAGCTGCTTTGACATCAGCGTTACCCATGAGATACGCTCCTTGGTCGAAATCTCTGCTAGGGTTACGGATTTCTTGTTGTCCGAACTGGACGAAATGCTCAAATCCATTGGCGAAAAGACCAGTATTAATAGCCTCAGCGACGTCAGCATTTGTCCGCAGATAATAGGCTTCGTTGTACAGCTCCGAGGGCAAAATGTGCAGGACAATGTCTGAAACATCAAATGGATCGAACGGAGAAGTGTCAGTCAAAGGAACAAATGATGGGCGCAGCTCATCCGCTCCGAATTTGACATAGTGCTCAAATGCACTTTGCAGCTCCCCACTTTCGACAGCAGCGGCAACATCAGGGTTTTCAATTAAATAGTGCAGCGCAATGAAATCAATGCTGGCAAGGCGATTTTCGATATGGCCGATAGTCAAGTAATGCTCTAAGCCACTCGCAAATAGTTCATCATCAACGGCTTCTTGAACATCCGTATGAAACGACAGATAAAATTCTTCTAAATAGATAACACTGGGATCGCGACCCTCTGAAATGCCATGATTGATAAAGTGTTCATAGCCAGAAGCAATTTCCCCTGACTCTACCGCATCCGCCACATCAGAATAGCGCCACAAATAGTATTGTTCGTCAAAGAACTGAGCCACAGAAAAATCACCAATTGTGTCGGTTGGGGTTGCGATATCTTCACCGTATTGAAACCGAAGCAAAAGGTCGTAGTCGAAAAAGCCAAATGGGTCTTTTGAAGGAAGTGTGAGTTCATCCGGTGGAGAAATAAAAAAGGATGAAGTTCCAGCTTTACTTTCTGCTGCAAGATATTTTGTCTGGTGAATGGGTAGAGTAGTAGACTGCTCAGGCGAGACAGTTTCAAATGTCAAAACGGGTAAAACATCAATGAGAAGATCTTCCATGAAACTAAAGACATAGATTGAATAATGTTGACTCGCGATTAGATGTACTCTTTAAGAGTAGTGCTGTTTTTTGGGGGCCTTTAGCTCATCTGAAAATTGCCACAGCGATCGCTGTCTTGCTATCAGGAGTACTCAAGGCTGCCATCATTTGCATTACAAATGCCGGCTAATTGAAGCGTTCTAAATCTAACCAATAATAGGTTCAGAAAAACACTTTCAAGATTAAAATGCTGAACTCTTTTGAAGCTACAAGTCTTTCCTTAACTCACTCAAGGCAATAGGCAAACCACCTTTAGAAACAACTTGCTAGCCCTGTTAGTAACCTTTAGGCCATTAAACCATTGTATTTCCAGTAGAACTTCGAGGACAAAGTGGAAATGTTATTGAGCAAAAGAAGAGTCGATTAGGAAAGAAAGGAAGAGATTTTGAAAAAGTTTGAGATTCATCTGTTTCAGTCTCTAAAGAATGCTCAAAAGAATCCCAGAACTCACTAGGTTCATCGAATGAAGCACTATTCGGCTCAACAATTGAATCTACTAGAAAATAATCTTCATTAGAGGTAAGAATCATAAGCTCTGGCTCTTCAAAAGTATTCTGGGAAATAGAAGATTTATACTCAGGGTGTAACTCCTGATTCTCATTAATCTCTATAATATTTGAGCTATTGAACCAATAAACATCCTCATTGAAGGGTTGATCAAAGGAAAGATGAGCGATCCCATCGGAAGTTGCGACACCAATTTCTTTCCATCTAGAGCGAAGAACAAAGTTGCGATTGAGAAATATAGAGCGGTTCTTTAATGAAAACGAAAGCTTGTTCAAAAGATCCAGTAAAAATGTATTTCCTATAGCATCTGTTCTCGAATTTTCAGTCCAATTAGTGGGTGAATTAGCCTGCTCTGGGAGCAAACTTTCAGTGTCTAGAACCGACAAGGTTTCGGTAGATTCGGCCATGTGAGTGAAAGCATGAATTACACAATGAGGACTTGGAATAAAGTACATCCCCTAATACCAAATGCACGGATTAACGCAGCAGAGAACAATTAAAGTCGAACCTATCAACAAGAAACAGACTTGAACTTCGTCTACCTCAGGTCTGGTGAGCAAACAGAGATAAGGCTGGCCCTGCCCAAGGAGAAACTCACCAATCTCTAGCCACTGCGATCAGAGTCATAGAGACTTATCGGACCAGCCTAAGACAATAATAGTTTACCCCAAAAAGTTTTGGGGTAAACTATTATTACAAAAAAGCTTGCTCAACAAAGAAATGATTGGGTAAGCTAATGGGGTACTTATTTAGAGAAGAGTACTCAGCGCATGCTGCCAGTCGAAGGAGTAAGGCTTTTGCCCGTCTAGCGTTCCATTGCTGTTTTGCGTCAGCCCTGGAGCTGTTAGCTAGAATTCACTCGCAGAAGGTTGATGCAAGGGTGCACTAGATTGCTAGAGGGCAGTTCTTTAATTTGAAGAAAGTGCTTGGCGATCGCTAGTCTCTACGACTGTTGTTTAGTGTGGCTAACTTTGAACTACTCGACTGAACATTGGGGTTATGAGTAATCTGGACAACGCACACTCGGGTCAACCCAACTCAATCAAGCCAAACCTAAAAGAAATACGAGAAAACTTGCAGATTACCCAAAGGCAACTGTCCGATAAGCTCGGGGTAACTGAGAACACAATCGCCAATTGGGAGAACGGACGCAGCATTGGCAAGTGGCTCTATCAGATTAAGCTGCTGTGCCAAGCCCTTGATTGCTCGTTTGAAGAACTGACGGAAAACGAGAACTCTCCCTTATCTCAGGACAGCGAAACCTCTTTTGCTGCTTTGCGGAAAGACTATCAGGATGCTATTAGAGATTCGGAAAACAATAGGAGCGATCGCTAACTAACATCGTTGAACGCTATGACTCCCATTCACTTTGGATGACCTCCAAGAATGTTCGTACCGCACAATAATAGATACTTCATCAACGCAGAAACGCTCATTGAAGGGCTTGAAGGACATGAGGGGTCGTCTGAAAGTACGAGCCTAGATATCCTTTGGACACTGCTGGAAGCCAATCGGATCGAGATTTTGATGCTCTCTGAAGAATGGGAGAATCTAAGAAATCATATTCATAACAGGATTAAGGAGCCAAAACGGGCAGAGGCGATTCTCGACAAGATACGCAAAAATGTTAAACCCGTTCAAAACGATAGAGATCCTAAGATCAAACTTCTGTACTTCTCAAATATTTTCAGTGCTGAAGGTAGAGAAGCAGTCTCAGTTGAAGAGGTCATTACCCAACATTCCCTGAACAACTACAGCGCTCAAAATGCGGCTGTGGAATCCCTTATCTTCTTCTTGTCTGTTTGGTTGACTAAAGAAGTTCTCGACATAGAACTAAGTGAACTCTACGACTTCATCGATAGCATCAGGAATTTGTTTACGCCTGAAGAACAGAATAGAGCGCTCGTCGATAGACACAGTGATATTGATAAACACTTGATTAAGGCTTTAGGGTTGACAGATGAAAAGTTTTCGAGCGCAGAAGAGCTGGAAATTTTTGATGATCTTTCAATCACTCAGGAGCTTTTAGAAGAATTTATTAATTTTCTAGAGGCTGGGAAGCTGAGCAGTATTGAAGGAATTGAAGGAGTAAATGTTTATAGCATCTATCACGCCGCATCTCACTTCATTGCACAACACATTGACTTGACGAAGTTCCTTGAAATTGCACCTGTAAACCGAGTCGAAAGATTATCCAACAGTAGCGGTAACGCAACCCTTAATCAGATCGCGACACAAACGCGCGAAATCAATATTCAAGAATCATCCGATGATTCAGCTGAACAAAACCCAGCTGAACAAAACCCAGCTGAGCAAAACCCAGAGGCAGATCAACGCTTGTTGATAAGGGTGGGCAATGAAGACGACATCCTAAGCTTTGAAGAAGCGTCCGATCCAGTCGTTGATTTTGCTATTGCTCCTGCACCGGATAGTCCTGTTGGGGCACCAGTTCAGCCCGCCATCACTCCTAGTCCACCTCCTGACGCTATAACTTCGTTTTTCTATCCTCCTGAGGAGGCGGTTCCTCTCCTTCCTGAACCCCCATCAGTAGAAGCCTCGTCTAATCTTGACGAAAACAATAGTGCTGTTATTCAGAGGTATATGTTTACTTCAGAATCTAGCGGCGTTATCGAAATTCTCATTTCTGATATCGACCAGAATCAAACGATTGATCGAATTGATATCTACCTTTATGGCAGCAACGGGGATTTGAGGGGGCAACTTTCTGACACGCATGACGACGGCACAATTGATGAAATCACGCTATTTGGAGACGATCAAACTATTGGCTTGATTCAGGACACTGACAACGACTCAATCTTTGATTTGGCTGTTTCCGATGGCTTTCTTAATCTAGAGGCCCTTAAATCAATCTCAATCACTTTAGGAGGTCAGTCGCTGGATCAGTTAGTCGATCCTGATACTCGAAGTCATGAACCTGATGTCGTGATCGATATCCAGTATTTTGAGACTATGAGCGGTGAGGACGTGCATGACTTCCTTTTAAGGGGAAAACTCACTGCTAGTGAGCAAACAACCTTTGCCCAGAGTCAAGGATCCTATTCGCCTCAACTAGAGATCTTAAGTGACCTTGATGAGCAGTCTCTCTTTTGGCCCGAACAGCTTGGCATATCGCAAATTACTCCCGATAACATTTCGCTATTCTCAGATAGCGAAGTGCTGATTCAGCCCACTGACTCAGACTCACCTCCAACAAAAGGATTAGTCCACTTTTCAGACGTCTAGTTCGTTAATGTGAGGCTTGGTATTGCTTTGAATCGCATTGTATAGCTTTGCTATCGGCTTGTGTGCTCAAAGCATGGACGTTTAACCCCTGACTAGAGGGCTCATCATTTTGTCCTGACGGGGCCGACGACGGCTATATACCTATGTCTAGGTCTACCTTGCTCACAGATCTCTACAAAATGGTTTCGAGGCTGGTTTGTAGGTTTTCCAATTCGTTAACGAGCTGGAGTTCTCTTTGATATTCCTCTCGTAGAAGCCTGACGTAGCGATCGCGTTCCTCGATAGACTGCACTTTGCCCAACATATGGATGGCTAAATTCATATTTGAAAGAGGCTCCCTTAATTGGTTAGCAATGCGCCCTATTGCAGTCAGAGCGTGAACAACCTTACCCGAGGGATCCGATTTTGGCGGGGAGTAAGATGGCTGCAACGTCACTGGAAATAGGTCAAGCGCTTCAACTTCGGGCGTTGAATCAAGACCTCGTTGAGCGTCTCTCAGCAGAGGTTGCGACCCAGAAGCGATCTTTTCGTTTTGGAGCTGTTCTTGAGTGTTATATCGAGCGCGAATTTGATTTATCAGCGCAATTAAGTTGGGCTGAGCGGCCCTTTCTTCACTTAAATTCAAAACCAAAGGCTCTACTCCCGGTGCGGCGATCGCCTCTCCTGCGGTTGGCAGAAGAATAATGGGTAAACCTGTCGCCTTCAAAGAGGGGAGAATATGTGCGGATGTACTAATATCTCTGAGTTCACGACTATTCTCTAAGATGATGAGATCTGACCTTTTAAGAGCCTCAATGTTTTTAGGATGAATCTGACGAAGATTGGCAGTTTTTAGTTGAACTGTTCTATCGAACTTTAGTGCTAAACAGAGCTTTTGTTGCTGTAAAGAATTTTCCGCAATGATCAAAATCCGCTGCATTGTAGATGCCCTATCCCATACGGTTTCCTTGTCATAAGCTACGTTGGTCCTCTCACCGTTTGACCAACATATAGTTCAATAAACAAAATAAATCAACCTAGAAAAAACTAGTTCACTTGAATTTCCATCTCCTTAAAGACTTTTATTATGGATTAATTAGTATAGAGCTGTCTTGCCTTTTTGTAAAAAGCGATATTTTTTCCTAAAATCGAGGGGTTTAACCCCTCGATTAGCGATATGTTTATTCAATTTTTGATTCTCTTTGGATAGCTTCTAAAGTAAAAAAATGAAGCCTAAGAATCAGTCAAGGCGGTCTTGGGTAGAGCTTTCAGCGATCTGAAGCGTCTTGATCGTTTATCTGTTTTCTATCTGAATAGTTAGAATTCTACTGGGATAAAATACCTATATTTTTGAACTGTAAGTCTGCGACGGTTTGCTGTATGAAAATCTGTTTTTTTCAGTTAAGAGTACTTTATGTTTGATTTTATCTTTATTGCAGAATTTTGTTCGATTGTTTCCAAATGCTTAATGGCTAGCATTGAAATGCAAAATGTTTTGGATTTTCTAAAGTTGTCATCCGGCTTGTAGAATGACAAAATAGCTGTTCTTATGGTTGTCCTCAAGTCCTTTTTCTGACGACTTGTATTCGATGTGCTTAGCTACCGTGCGAATTAAATGTAGGCTATTAAGGATTTAAAAAAGAAGGATCCGACCCATTTAGGAGTTTGCCCATTTTGAGGATTTCATTACCAACAGCTTCATAGTCTTGCCAACCAGCTTCTGCTTTTGCATCTTTAACCTCATAAGCGGGTACTCCTTTTTTTGCAGCTTTTTGAAAAACGGCATAACGACGAATCCCGGTTTCAAATACGGGGAGTTGAGCCTCTGTCAAAAGCGATCGCACTTCCTCTTCTGCCTTGCTAGGCTTGGGCGGAATTGCGGTCAGTAGAATGCAATACCGAGCAGACTGAATGCTCTTCAAATAATTGATAGTTAATACCAAAGCATCTAACGCCAAAACATCAGGTGTGGTTGGCAGGACCAACAAATCACAATTAGCCGCTAGGGTCGCCAAATCGCCTTGAGTGGGGCGTGCTTGGGTATCAATCACAATGTGCTGAAATTCGGGACTTAATCCGTCCGGATGCCACTCGTCGATTACCGGAAACGGTAGTTCTCCTCGACTAGCCCAACTTAGAGCTGAACGGTTCGGATCAGCATCAATCAGCAGCGTTTCCGCATGTCCCTGTAGAAAAGCAGCCAGATGAATTGCGGTTGTTGTCTTCCCGACTCCTCCCTTAAAGCTAGTGACGGTGACAATCATGAATTAGTTGCACAGCTTCCTGATCACTATTGTCTACGATCGCAAGATCACAACGCTTCCGGAGCGCTAACTTCCCCGAAGTAGCAATTTCCCTATGTTAGGTGTAGAAAGCCGAACGCTTGTGCGAATTCGAGCGATCGCAGCTGGAAGTTATTGATTGGGCACCTTATCCGTGTCCAGTTCATTTGTTCCTGAGAAAAATCGAAAGTCATGTCGCGCTTAAATAATCAAGCCTATGAAATCCTCGCTAGGGAAGTGGAGCGGCTAGTTCAGGATCCATTGGAAGGCGTTCGTCGGGATATCATTCTGCGACGGCTCAATAGACTCCGTCAGCAGGACGGTCCCCCTCTCACATATGCCCAGATTAAGGCCGAACTAGAGGATATTTTTCCGGAGTTTGATGACAACGTCCTCAGAAGGGCTGCGAGAGTCAATCAGAGAACAGGGCGTTGGGGCGTTATCCGCAACACTGCTCTTGGACTCGCGATCACTGCCGGTGGCATCTGGGTCTTAAATTTGCCTTATCCGATGATCCGATGGCCCGTTTCCAGAACTGTCCCCATCGTCTTGCTACCCAGTTTCTTGAGCATGGATCATCACTATCGACAGGCAACTTCTCTGGTTGAACAAGCCGATCAGTTAGTTAATCAGGCCACCAGTGCTCAAGATATTGAACTCGGTGCTGATAGGGCTCAGCAGGCCCAAAAGAGTCTGGATAAACTACCCGTTTGGTTCCTGGGTTACTATCCGCGCACTTACTGTTCGCTGTGGAACTGTAGTTGGCGTTTCACCTACGACGAGTTTGAAACTGCCCGCAAGGACATTGGTCGTATTGAGGCGAAGGTGTTTCAAGAAGACAATGCCTTGGACCTTTTAGAGCAGGGAACGGCGGCTGTTGAAACCGCTAAGCAGCAGTATCAGTCAGCAACCGAGACTCCAGTAAAGTTAGATGCGGCGGCGGCTTGGCAGACGGGCTTGGACATGCTCAATGAAATTCCATCAGAGACGTTAGCAGGTCGCATGGCAGCCACGAGATTGGAAGCCTATCAGCGCGATTTTAACCAAGTGTCGGGGCTACTCGCTGGAGGCAGTCGAACGTCAACCCTAATCGATGCAGCAAAGCAATTTGCGTGGACTGCTTCTGAAGAAGCCCAAAATCCTCCCCACAGTGCTGAAACCTGGGAGCGTATTACAGGACTTTGGCAGCAAGCGATCGCCCGTCTGGAACAAGTTCCTGTGGAGGACGCAGGCTACAACGAGGCACAAAGAATGCTGGCGGAATATCAGAACAAGCTGGGAGTCATACAGGAACAGCTCGTCAAAGAGCAGCGATCGCGACAGGCCCTTGAGTCCGCCCAGCAGAAAAATATAGAGTTGGCAGACAGAGTGCAAAATTTGGATGCCGCTCGGTACGCGGGCGCACTGCAAAGCATCGTCAATGACCTCAACCGCGTTGAACCTGGAACCACTGCCTATGAACCTGCTCAACAGCTACTAGCCGCAGTGCAGGAGCGACTTCGAGCAGCAGCAGCGGCTCAGCAGTAAAAGCTGTAGCACCGACTACGGCTATGTGAGACTGACGCGAATGGGCTATCTGACGGCTGACTCCTGGCTCTTGATTTCTCCATCAAGGCTGAAACTGCTGCGTATAGAGGTAAGCATAGCGATCGCCCTTCGCTAACAGCTCCTCATGACTCCCCGATTCAACAATTTGCCCCCTTTCTAAAACAAGGATGCGATCAGCGTTGCGAACGGTGGCTAAGCGATGGGCAATGATAAACGCTGTGCGATCGCCCATGAGTCGTTCTAAGGCTTCCTGCACCAGCTTTTCCGACTCAGAGTCGAGGGCAGAGGTCGCTTCGTCAAGAATGAGGATGCGTGGGTCTAGCAGAACAGCACGGGCGATCGCAATGCGCTGGCGCTGTCCCCCTGAGAGATTGACGCCCCGCTCACCCACCCAAGCGTGATAGCCCTGAGAAAATTCACTAATGAAATTGTGGGCATTCGCGACCTTGGCAGCGTCTTTGACAGCGTCAAGATCAAAATCAGGTTGTCCGAAAGCAATGTTCTCGGCAATGGTGCCCGAGAACAAAATCGTTTCTTGGGGGACAATACCGATTTGTCGTCGCAGGCTCTTGAGAGTAACGGTGGCAATGTTTTCACCATCGATGAGAATCTGACCGCCCTGGGGATCATAAAACCGGGGCAGGAGATTGACTAACGTGGTTTTACCTGCTCCTGAGGAACCAACCAAAGCAATTTTCTCGCCCGGCTTAGCCAGCAAGCTAATTCCACGCAGAACGGTTTCTTCCAATTTGTAGCTGAACGTGACGTTGCGATATTCAACCTTGCCTGTGACAGCGGGCAAAGCGTGTGCTTGCGGATCTTCCTCAACACCGGGCGCGATCGCCCGTAGCTCGAAAACGCGATCAACCGAGGCTTCGGCTTCTTTAAACAGATTGTAGTTTTCGGTGGTGTGGGTAATGGGGTCGATCAGGAGTAGCCCTGCTGTGACATAGCTCGCAAACGCCTCTCCCGTCAGATTTCCCGTTGAAATTTGCCAACTGCCAACCAAAAATAGGCAAAGAATGATACCCGCATAGAGGAGTCCGATAACCGGATACTGCACTGCTAACAGCCATGCCGTTCGATATTTTGCTTCGTAGTGCCGCTGAGATTCTTGCCGAAACTGTTCGACTGCGTAATCCTCAGCGGCGAAGGCCCGGATTAGACGAATACCACCAAAGACTTCTGTGAGCTGAGATGACAGGTCGGAGACTAAATTTTGACTGCGACGCGAATATTCCAACATGCGCTCGCCAAACCAACCCACCAACAGTGCAAAAGCAGGCACAATCACCAGCATTGTGAGGGTAAGCTGCCAGTTGAGAATCACCATATAGGTCAGCACTACGATGAGCTGCAAGATGCTAGGGATGAAGTCTTGAAACAGCTTTTTGACGACTTCGCCGATGCGATCGATGTCTTCGGTCAATCGGTAGGTCAGATCGCCTGTCTGCGCTTTCTCGAAGTAGGCCAAACTCAGCCGTTGCAGATGAGCATAGGTATTCACCCGCAGCTTTAGCGCAACTTCCAACGCGGCCTTCGACATCAGCGAGTCTTGTCCATACTGTCCTAACTTGTGGACAACAAAACCCGCGATAGTAATAGCTGCTAGCCGAGCCAGCGCTGCCACCTTCCCTTGCACCAATAGAGAAAGCATGCGCCCAGATAACCAGGCTAAGATAGGCCAAAATGCAGTAAAGACCAGCGTGCACAACAGCGCATTAACAATCGTGCGCCACTGTTCTCGAACATAGGGAGTCAGTTTCCAGTACTTAGAGCGCTGTGCCAAGCGATCGCCTCGTCTGTTCTTAACCTTCCCAAGCTATCAGGTTCTGAGGACGGATAGAGCGGTGGAGTGAATAGGAGCATGGAAGCAGGAGAGTTCTGCCAATTGGAGAAGTCGCAGGTTACACTGCAATGTGGTTCCCTAATTTAGCCCATGTCCCAGCAGGTCTGAAATAGCCATCCTTTCAGAAATTAATAGCTCCTTGTTCTCGATTACTCACTTCTCTGCTCATGAACTTTTTGACTCAACTGTTATCTCGTCCTAGCTCATCTCAAGGCAGCAAAAAGCGACGTGTACGGGGCGTTGAAATCAAGACGGATGCAGAAATAGACATCATGCGCCAGGCCTCTCGCATTGTGGCAACTGTATTACACGAAATCGCAGAGCAAGTAAAGCCCGGCATGACAACTGCTGATTTGGATGGGTATGCAGAGGCACGGATTCGAGAACTAGGGGCAACACCTAGCTTCAAGGGATATCACGGGTTTCCGAGCAGTATTTGTGCCTGCATTAACAATGAGGTTGTCCACGGGATTCCTCGCGCTCGCAAAGTTATTCGGGTCGGCGATGTTTTGAAAGTTGACACCGGCGCTTACTACGAGGGCTTTCACGGCGATTCCTGCATCACGATTCCAGTCGGGAAGGTATCGACCAAAGCGAAAAAACTGATTGAGGCGGCTGAAGCAGCGCTCTATGCTGGGATATCCCAGGTCAAAGCAGGCAATACTTTACTAGATATTGCAGGTGCTATTGAAGACGTCGCCCAAGCAGCTAACTTCAGCATTGTGGAAGACTACGTCGGTCATGGGGTAGGGCGCAATCTGCACGAAGCTCCCTCCGTGTTTAACTTTCGCACCCGCCAGTTACCCAATATGACGTTGGAAGCAGGTATGACCCTTGCAATTGAACCGATTCTAAATGCTGGCGGCAAACATACCCGAACATTGAGCGATCGCTGGACAGTGGTAACTTTGGACCGCTCTCTGTCAGCCCAATTTGAGCACACGGTTCTAGTGACGCCTACTGGATATGAAATTTTGACTGATCGACAAGGACTTCGCTCTCCTCAGGCAACAGCAACGTCCGTGTAAGGAACGGGAATTTGTTGAAGTATCCACTTTGAGCTTTGGATTCACCGGTAGATCAACCATTCAAAATTCAAAATTGAGAACTTAAAATTCACTTATTCCTAAAGGGTGGCCTGTTTGGACTGCCTCTCAAAATGTCACATTCATAAAGCTGTGATCACATTGTTTTAGACGCTTACCTGGTCTGACTATGAGTCAAAGCAGAGAAGAGTACGATCATGGCTTACAAGAGTTGAACGATTATCTAAGCAGGGTTTTAGCAGTTGATGCCGCACATAGCGATCGCTCACTGCTCTTTTTTATTCAAAGAAGATTGTCACAATATCACCTGGACGATCACTTAGCGATCGACGATATCTTACACGAGGCAGTTCTTCGCACCCAGAAAGCCATTCAAGACGGAGAAGTTATTCGCTGTCTTCCTGCCTGGATGAATCGAGTTTGCTTCAACATCATCCGTGAACGCAGTCGAGAGTACAAATCAAGGAAAAAACTTAATTATCAGTTAGTTCAGGAACTGGATGTAAACACGGATGATATAGAGCCAGTCTTTGAAATTGGCATTAAAAAAATTGACAGTTTGCTATCGTCTTGGAGATCACTGAAGGAAGCAGACCGAAACATACTTATCCTAAGACACGTTGATAAATATTCTTGGAGAGAAATCGCTGCTCGTTTTAGTGAGATTGAAGGCAAGGAAATATCAGAACAAACCATCAGGAAACGGGGTGAGAGAGCTTTGTCAAAGCTGAGAGAATCCTTTCGGAAGGCCATTTCATGTGTCGATCTGGGTTTGCAGGAGTAAGGTTGCAAAACTTTTCGGCAAATTAAGGGACTACTTCAATGAGTAATTCGCACCCAGAAAAATCAGAACTAAGTTTAGAGATATGGCTTAAGATTGCTCATGCCATTCAACTTGTGGAAAGCAACAAAAAAGTCACTCTGAGTTATGAAAAAACTCTGAAAAGATATCTGTACTTGACGATAAAGAATGAGCTATCTGAATCAGAGTCTGATGAGTTAGAGGCTATTCTATCAAGTGCTTGCCAAAACAGAGATTTGATGGCGTTGACTCAGCTCATCAACCAACACGTTGACCTGGTGAGCAACACAACCAATAAAGGCATACTAGCCAAGATTGAAGCCGGCAGAATTGCTTCCCTTGAGAAAATATTAGGAACGACTTTTAATGCCCACAAAAAGGCTTCCTCGGCAAAAAAGGTTAGAGAAAAGCCAGCCAATCGGATAGGCTTCTGCCGACGACTACTGGTTCGCTATTTGCTGCCTGTATCAGCAACGGTGATCACGCTCATCCTTCCAACCCTATATATCAGAGAAGTTTCAATATTCATTAAGCAGGCTAGAAAATCAGTCGCTTCTGGTTGGACTGAACGAGTTGCATCGATGCCTGAAAAGGGTACTAAAGCTACGATTGCCGAAAACAAATCAACCAATCCCCATACAAGTTTCTGTAGTCAAGAGGAGATTAGGTGGGTTGACCGTGATTTGGATGGCGAGCGTACAGCCTATGGGAAGGTTTTTAGAAACTCTGAACTGACGGCTGCTCATGCTTTTCTGCCGCCTGGCTCAAAGATCCATATTCAATCAGCTGCCACTAGCCAACCCATCGAACTCGAAGTCAACGATCGCAATCCGTCTTTGTTGGTCTCTTATACGGCTGCTCACAAGTTAGGGGTCATTGAACAAGGAACGGCTGCGGTAACCGTTACCCAAGTAGAAATTCAAGAAGAAGAACTAGACGAACTGAACGATAGCCAACGCACGCAACTCGATCAATTTCAGGAAGACTGCACCTCGTTAATTTCGCAAGACCAAACCGCTCATTAGAAAGCACTTACCCTAAGCTTGTTTATCTTTAATTAAATGAATTTAATCTGTCCCATCCTGTCTTTTGGAGCAACCCCCTCCCAAAGCAATGCGAGCGTTCTGAGCATCTCGCCAATTGTGCGATCGCTCCATCCCCTAACCAAACCTTAAACCTATCTATATGATCCCTTTACAGACGCGCTTTCCCTTTAAGGTCGATGGGTTAGGTTTTTCAGTAAGTTTACAAACTGAAATCCTTACGTTTTGACACAGAGAGCGTATTAGGAGGCGCGATATGAACTTGGAATTTCGCCCAAAGCGGACAGGTCGTTGGTTAGCTGGATTGGCACTATTAGGATTTGCGATCGCCGGCTGCGGTGGTGAAGAAACGGCAGCGCCCGACACTACAGATGAGACTGGAACCGAAACGGGCGAGCTTCAGGAAGGCGGTTCAATTGTTTGGGCACGCTATGGCGACGCTGACTCCCTCGATCCCCATCGCACCACAACAACGCTTTCGTGGCAAGTTTTCGATCAGATTTACGATACACTGCTGGCTTTTAACGACGACGGCGAAGTGGTTGGCAACTTGGCAAAAGAATGGTCCGTTAGTGAAGACGGCTTAGAAGCAACTTTTGTGTTGAACGAGGGAATTGTGTGTCATGACGGCACCCCCTTTGATGCCAATGACGTTAAATATACGGCTGAGCGGGCCATTAGCGAAGAGAACCCTAGCGTTACAAGTGGGGCGTGGGGTCCTATTTCTGCCGTCGAAGTTGTTGACGATTTGACGGTCAAGTTTACTTTCGAGAATCCTTTTGGTGCCTTCATCTCTTTCATGGCAGATCCCTTCTCTAGCCAGATTTGCGATAGCGCTGAAGACTTGGGTGATGAGTTTGGCGTCAGCGCTGCGGTTGGCACAGGTCCTTGGCAGCTCGTCAGTTGGACTAAGGGTGACGAAATTGTTCTTGAAGCTCACGAGGAATATCAAAATTTTGGGCGTCCTATCGAGAATTCAGGTGCACCCTATTTAGATGAGTTGATTGTCAAGCAAATTCCCGAACCTCAAACCCGACTGGCAGGTTTGCAAACTGGGGAACTTGACGTAATTGCCGAGCCGCCTCTAGAAGAATTAGAAGCTATTCGCTCTGATGACGCTTTAGAACTCTACGTTGCTGAAAAGACTGGGCAGAATGTGTTCTTCGAGTTCACGATCTCTCGTCCGCCCTTTGACGATATTCGAGCACGACAAGCGGTGGCTTATGCGATTGATCCGGATGCAGCCATTGATATTGTCTTTGGTGATGTTGTTAAGCGGGAGAAATGCACGGTTGCGCGGGGTGTTTTAGGCAATGACCAAGAGTTTTGTGCTGAGCACGGCTACGAACACGATCCCGAGAAAGCCCAAGAACTTCTAGCAGAACTGGGATACGGACCTGACAATCCCCTCACGGTCACAATGATGACGTGGGTTGGCGGAAACCGGGAGAAGATGGTGCAGGTTTTCCAAAACCAGTTGGCTCAAGTCGGCATCGAAACCGAAATTGAGACGATGGATATTGGTACGATGAATGCCCGCGTGAAGCAGGAAAATGAGACGGACAGTGGTCAAAGTACTTTTGACATGATGGGTTGGGCTTGGTATGACCCGGACATCCTGCATCAACTCTGGCACTCGCCTGGCGCCTACAGTGGCTATCAAACTTCGGAGTTAGATACTCTGCTGGATGAAACTCGGACGACTGTTGATCCTGAAGCTCGTCTTGCTGCTGTACAGGATGCCCAGCAGTATTTGTTGGAAAATGCGGTGCATGTTCCTCTCTATACGCCTGGTTGGTTGTGGATCTACACCACCCGAGCGGAGGTTGATGGCTTCAAGATTGGGCCTTTCAATCGACCTTTATTCAATGACGTCAGATTGGCAGAGTAGCCGGTTGACGTAGCGTGTGTCTTGGCTCTCAGGATTTTACTGGGTTATCCCTCGCGTCTGAATATAGACGGAATTCTGGGAGCGATGCCCTGGGGATTTAAGGGGCTATGTCGAGTTGCCCCTCTAATCCGTTCATCCCCAAATTCAGCAACACCGCAAAAGTTTTGTCAATCAACAGTCAATCAACAAGGGCTGTAAGCTGCGGGGAAGTTTACAGTGAACATTTTCATCGCCCATAATTGCCTTGAATAGCCGCAACGCATACACCACAGGCGGTTAACTAAAGTTAAGCAAATCCATGACCCGATACATTATCAAGCGCGTCCTCAGCGGTATTTTCACCATTTGGGTCACAACTGTCGCCGTTACGTTGCTAATCCACTTGGTCCCTGGCGACCCAGTGCAAATTATGTTTGCTCAGTCTCAATCCACAACGCCTGAGCAAATTGAGCAAATCCGATCGCAACTCGGCCTTGATCGCCCTATTTATGAGCAGTACTTCATGTACATGGGACGCATTCTTCAGGGCGATTTTGGCACAACGATTCGCGGCAATCAGCCTGTTTTGGAACTGCTGCTCGTGAGACTGCCAAATACGCTACTGCTGGCCGCTAGCAGTTTGCTGATTACGATGGTGGTTGGCGTAGCCGCAGGCTTTTTTGCGGCCTATAAGCGGGGAACTTGGCTGGATACCACTTTAATGACAGGCGCTATCGTTGGCATTTCGATTCCGAGCTTTTGGCTGGGGTTGATGCTGATGTATATTTTCTCGATCCGCCTAGGATGGTTACCCGTTTCTGGAACAGACTTCAAAAACTTGATTCTGCCCGCAGTGACATTAGGGCTGGCAAACGCCGCCTCTGTGTCAAGACTGACGCGATCGTCCATGCTGGATGTCTTGGCTCAGGACTACATTCGAACAGCACGGGCAAAAGGGCTGAGAGAAACTTTGGTCTTATCTCGTCATGCTCTGCGAAACGGCTTGATCAATGTGGTCAACATGCTGGGATTGCAGTTCACCTACATGATGGGAGGCGCGATCGTGGTCGAAAATGTGTTCGCTTGGAATGGCATCGGACGGCTCGCCATTCAGTCCATTTTTCAGCGTGACTATCCTACGATTCAAGGCTTCATCTTGATTTTTGCAACGGTGGTGGTTGTCGTCTCCATCGTTCTGGATTTGCTCTATGCCTGGATTGATCCCCGTATTACTTACAGCTAATGACTCAGCAGGCTTCCACCCTTCCCAAATCAGGACTGGTTCTTACCCGAGCCAAGCGTGCTCGTCGATTTCTTTGGCGATTACTTGAAAGTCCTAGTGCCAAGATCGGCGGGTTTATTTGTCTTGTACTGGTGCTGACAGCGATATTTGCACCTGTTATTGCTCCCCATGATCCGACTGAACTTGGGGTGGGCGAGCTGTTACAGCCCCCCAGCCTCGAATTTTGGTTTGGGACCGATGAATTTGGCCGCGATCTGTTCAGCCGCATCGTATACGGCTCTCGCTTAACCCTTTATGTTGGACTGATTGCGGTCGGCATTTCAATGACCGTTGGCGTCCTAGTTGGGCTGATCGCGGGCTATATAGGTGGCTGGTTGGAAACGATTTTGATGCGGATGATTGACGTCCTGTTCTCGTTTACCGAGACGCTGATTGCTCTCGCTGCCGTCGCCGTTTTAGGTCCCAGTCTGACAAACGCCATGATTGCAGTCGGCATTAGCTCAATTCCGTTCTACGCCCGTATTACCTATGGGGCAGTTTTGGTGGAAAAGAATAAAGAATACTTTGAGGCAGCCCAAGCGATTGGGGCACAGCACAGTCGTCTTATCTTCCGCCACGTTTTGCCGAATGTGCTTTCACCCATCATCGTGGTCGCCACCGTAGGGGTTTCGGTTGCCGTATTGTCCGCATCAGCCCTATCGTTTTTGGGCCTCGGTGCTCAGCCCCCCTCGCCAGAGTGGGGAGCGATGTTGGCAGCCGGACGGGATTACTTTAAGCGTGCACCTTGGATTACGACCTTTCCTGGCCTGGCGATCGCCTTCACCGTCCTAGGCTTTAACTTACTAGGCGACGCCCTCCGCGAAGCCCTTGATCCTCAGCAGAGATTTTGAAGAAGAGCGTGTGACATTGCTCCACCGAATAGAAACGCTATCCGGTGGCAATGCTGATTACTTCTGCCGATAGTCTGGGTCTATCCAGCATTGGGGTAGGGCCTCACCAGAAGGAAAGACCAACTGAGACTTGTTGAACGCTTGAGGGGGTTGTTCAGATTGTCCAGCCTGCTGTTTTCCCTGAATTTCATCTTTGAATGGATCGATCAGTTCTTCTGTATCTACGACTTTGATCAGCGTCTGGTCATCACGATTTTTGACAAGCATGGAAAGAAATCAAGGTAAAGGTTTAACTAAAGTGATGACGTTTTGGTAGCCATCAATGCTTGAAACCGTATCAAGCTCTAGACTCAGCAGCGTCTACCGGAAGACTTAATACCCTTTCTCCCTTCTGGGGCTACAGATGGTGAACGTGTTTTCAAACTCGCAATCTAAACTCCCAAATTGGTGTCACACATGACTAACACCTCATCCAACTTCACTCCAAAAGAATTGCAGCAGTGGCAGTTTGGTCTGAAGCAGGCCGACGACAACAACGTGTTTTGTCATTGTCGCCAGTGCGATCGCGAATGGGTTGCCTCCTCCCATACCGTTTTCTGTACCTGCGGCAGCACCCGCATCGAAACCATCTCCTGCTGGCAATTTCCCGATGGCTAATCTTACATCCACCCATCCACCCATCCACCCTTTCCCTTAGGATAAGCAAGAGTAGACCAATCATTCCTTAACCCAGAACTCAGGATGGATATCAAACAAGGCTTTGTCGATACTGTTGGCAACACTCCGCTCATTCGCCTCAACAGCTTCAGCGAAGAAACAGGCTGTGAGATTCTTGGCAAAGCAGAGTTTCTCAATCCAGGGGGATCGGTTAAGGATCGTGCAGCGCTCTACATTATCAAAGATGCAGAAGAACGAGGCATGCTTCAACCCGGTGGGACGGTTGTAGAAGGTACGGCTGGGAATACAGGCATTGGCTTAGCCCACATCTGTAATGCCAAAGGCTACAAATGCTTGATCATCATTCCTGAAACCCAGTCTGAAGAGAAGATGGACATGCTGCGGACGTTGGGAGCTGAAGTGCGCCCTGTTCCTGCTGTGCCTTATAAAAATCCCAACAACTACGTCAAGCTCTCGGCTCGTGTTGCTGAGGAAACCCCTAATGCTGTTTGGGCTAATCAGTTTGACAACCTAGCCAATCGTCGCGCTCACTACGAAACGACTGGTCCTGAAATTTGGGCACAGACCGACGGCAAAGTTGATGGCTGGGTTGCGGCAACGGGAACCGGTGGCACCTACGCAGGAGCCGCGATGTTCTTCAAAGACAAGAATCCTAATATTCGCTGCGTGGTAGCAGATCCGATGGGCAGTGGCCTCTATAGCTATGTCAAAACGGGTGAAATCAAGCCAGAAGGGCGTTCCATTACCGAAGGGATTGGGAACAGCCGCGTCACGGCAAACATGGAGGGTGCCCCAACCGACGATGCTATTCAGGTGAATGATCACGAAGCATTGCAAACGGTTTACCAACTGCTTTATAAGGACGGCTTGTTTATGGGGGGGTCTGTTGGCATCAATGTCGGCGCAGCGGTTAAATTAGCCAAGCAGATGGGTCCCGGCCACACCATCGTGACGGTCCTCTGTGATAGCGGCGCCCGCTACCAGTCTCGCTTGTTCAACATGAACTGGCTAAAGGAGAAAGAACTCTGGGCTGATAGCTTACTGCCTGAGAATTTTTAGGAGATTGGCGGCGCAAGGGTTTGTATGCGGGCAGGGGCGATCGCGCCCCGTTCCGTCACAATTGCAGTAATCAAATCCGCTGGCGTCACATCAACTAGGGGGTTATATGCATTCACACCGCTGGGACAGGTGACCGTATCGCCTAGGCGACAGATATCCGTTTCACTGCCCTGAGCGATCTTGATGGCGTCACCGTTTGTCAATGTAAAGTCCACAGTGGAAAGGGAAGCTGCTACCAAGAAAGGAATGTTGTGGGCTTTAGCGGCTAAGGCTAATCCATAAGTCCCAATCTTGTTGACGGTGTCACCATTGACGGCAATGCGATCAGCGCCGACGATGACGGCGTCAATCATGTTTTGCGTCATGCAGTGCGCAGCCATACTGTCCGTCACCACGGTTACTGGAATGGTCTCCTGAACGCACTCCCACGCGGTCAATCGGGATCCCTGAAGCCAGGGACGGGTTTCACCCGCAATCACTTTCTTCAATCGCGCCTCTTGCCACGCCGTCCTCACAATGCCCAACGATGTCCCAAAACCGGAGGTTGCTAGCGCACCATGATTGCAGTGGGTATAGAGAGTCAGCTTTTCGGGGGTTTCAGGGAGGGCAGTGAGACCGTGCTGTCCGATCGCCACACACATTTCCCAATCTTCTTGCTGAATGGTTTGAGCTGTCTCAAGCAACAGCGCTTTCAACTCGTCAACGGTACCAGAGGTTTGCTGAGCAATGTTGACTTGACGATCAACTGACCAAAGGACGTTGGCTTTATTAGGGCGTACTGATTTGAGCAGTTCCGCGATCGCCTCTAAGCGTTCTAGAAAAGCCGTACGGTTCGTGGTGTTGATGTCTTGGGCACCTAGATATAATCCATAAGCAGCGGCCATTCCCAAGGCTGGCCCGCCTCGGACGATCCGTGTTTGAATAGCCGTGAGAATGTCCTCCCAGCGGTTAATCGAAACGATCGCATACTCTTTGGGCAATTTGGTCTGATCAATCAGGAGCACGTGATCGCCTTGCCAGCGAACAGGATAAACGTGGGTTTCTAGGACCTCTGTCATGGGTGTAGTGGAGATAGTCAGGAGAGGGATGGAGCCACAACAAACCAGCCTTGCCGTCCTGGGTCAGCACGCTGGATTCATCGCTTTAGCGACTGTCTATCCCAGTCAAGACATAGCAGCCTCTAAAAGGAGCAATACGGCTGGCAACAATTACGAGCCTTGCAGTCATTGCCAAACATGCCAGATCACCCCGATTTTAATCGCATTTTTGTCCAGCGGTAACTCCGTGCCTTTGGCCAACGTTTGGGATTGACGAGTGACGCGATCGCACCTTGTGGAAAAGACAGTTCGATAGCTGGTTGCACCATGCCCTCCAACACCGAGGGCAATGTCCGTAAAATTCCAGGGTTTTCGTCAGAACCCATATGACGGCTTGGGTAGTGTCTAGGGGGTGCTTTCTTCAGAAAATCTCCACGATAGAAGTGAAGTGTATTCAGCGTTAAACGAAACCACCGTTTTTGAAAGGCACATCATGACTAAGCAAACTCATTGTCCTGAATGTGGAGAAACCAGACTCCGACGTATTGGAGTTCCCGGCATTAAGAAATGTAGTAGCTGTGGGACATTTGTTGACACTCGCAAAGGCACATGGTGGCGTCGACTTCTATCTGCCTGATGCTTGCCGATCAAAAACCTAATCCTTTTGTTTGACTGAGAAGACATTGAGGTTTCATAGACGGCTCCGGCTATCTGTTCACGCAGGTAGCCTTTTTTGATAGGGAACGCCAATACAGCACCGTCATATCAGCAACATCTGGACAGTGAGCGGTTGCTCCCAAAAGCTAAAAATAACCCGCAAAAATCACAAACCTCTCTCTATCTATCGGCAGGATGTGGAAGAGTCGCAGGATTGTCTTTAAATTTGTAGGCAGCGCGCTTATTGATAATCGTCATAAAAATACATAGGGGAGACACCGCATGCTGGCGATCGCAGACATCATGACCCAAAACCTGCAAATCATTGATCGGACATCAACCGTTGCCGATGCGATTATGGCCATGCAGGCTCATGGATTGCGATCGATTATTGTTGACCGCACTGCTAGCGAAATGCCGTACGGTGTCTTGACTGAGCGAGACATCGTTTACAAAGTCTTTGCCCGCAACTTAGATCCGGTTCGCATTCGTGTCCAAGACATCATGCGGCATCCGTGCATTTCTTTGGAACCTCACCTAACGCTGCGAGAAGCTGCCTCAGTTATGTCAGATTCCAATCTTCAGCAGGCTCCTGTAATCCAGGATGGTCATTTGCTAGGTGTTGTGTCACTCACTGATTTCGTGAAGAAAGGATACGTTGTCAGCACAATATTGCCGATGTAACGGCTTCAAAATTAGGTCAGTACAGCGAGCCGCAGTCGTTTCCTGACAGTTTATAACAAGCTCGATAAGGTCTATGCGAAGTCTTCTTATTCTAAAGGAGCGGGTTCTTTTATGGGGCGGAACATATCTGTGAAGCGGCTCTGGACACCACTAAATAAGATTTGGCAGCGATTTACAATCAATGAAAAGCAGATCGCAGCTCATTTAGAAGCCGTTCGGCAACAGCTACCCACGACTGAAGTTGTCTTGATTGGCAAACCTCAGGCCGGAAAAAGCTCCATTGTGCGGGGCATGACGGGGCAGCCAGAAGACATTGTGGGGCAAGGGTTCCGACCCCATACGCGAAACACTCAACGCTATCCCTATCCGTCTGAGGAATTGCCGCTGCTGATATTTACAGACACGGTTGGCTTAGGTGATATTGAGCGTAATACCCAAGCCATCATTGAAGAACTCACGCAAACGCTCAAGCAAGATGCTGGGCGATCGCGAATTTTTATTCTCACGATCAAAATTACAGACTTCGCAACCGACAGTTTGAAGCAAGTCATTTCTCAGCTCAGACAAGATTTTGCTCATATTCCCTGTCTGCTCGCTTTAACTTGCCTGCACGAACTCTATGATTCGCCGACGGACAACCATCCTGACTATCCGCCTCAGATGGAGGCCATGACCCGTGCTGCACAAACTATTGAGGAAGGTTTCGGGAATTTGTGCGATCGTACTCTCCTACTGGATTTCACGTTAGAGGAAGACAATTACCATCCCGTTTTCTACGGTCTCGGTGCATTGCAGGACGCGCTCGATGATTTGCTACCCAAAGCTCAGGCTCAAGCCATTCATCAGCTTCTCGAAACCGACGAACAAGGCAAAGCAATTGGCGGACTGTATCGTCGAGTAGCACGCCACTACATCAGTGCTTTTGCCGTCATGGCTGGCATTGCGGCAGCTGTCCCCCTACCCTTTGCCACAATGCCTGTCCTGACTAGCCTACAGGTTTCGATGGTGGCCGTGTTGGGACGAGTCTACGGTCAGGCGCTGACCTTTGGACAAGCCCTGAGTGTGATCGGCACCTTAGCAGGCGGATTCTTCGCCCAGGCGGTGGGGCGAGAGCTAGTGAAGTTTGTTCCTGGTGTGGGCAGCGTGGTAGCCACGTCCTGGGCGGTTGCCTATACGTGGGCACTGGGGGAAGGAGCCTGTGTTTACTTTGGTGATTTGATGGCAGGCAAGGTGCCAGACCCAGATGCAATTCAAGAGCTGATGGGAGAAGCCTTTCAGCAGGCAAAACAAAACTGGAAAAACCGGAATCAAGATGAGTAGGCGCTTATGTTGAAGCTCAAACGCTGGCAGTGGATAGTCTTAGCCATTCCTCCTACTGTACTCATCAGTGGATTATTCATTCTGGCCGGAATCCAGCTTCAGCAGTGGGGCTTGAGTTGGCTCTGGGCCATCGTCGCGATCGCTCTTGTAGGCTGGCGCTGGTTGTTTAGTCGCTGGTCGAAACCCAACACTGCCCTGCTAGAGCAGAATCTAACGGAGGTGAGATCACAGCTTCAAGACACCCTGACCGAAACCGCTCAGCAGGTTGCTCCCGAAGAAGTTGAGACCGTTTTGCGACAAATCCTGGAATCTACACAAGACGATCTGCCCATTTGGGAGGACCTACCCATCTTCGCCCAGCGCTGTCAGGATCTAGTGCGCGAGATTGCCCACTTGTATCACCCTGAGGTCAAATATCCCTTACTAAACATCTACGTGCCCCAAGCATATGGCCTAATTCGTGGCACGGTGGACGATTTGGATCGCTATATGCGCGTTGCTGCACCGACCCTTAATCAGGTCACGGTCGCCCAGGTTTATCAGACTTACGAAACCTATCGAGCACTCGAAACCCCACTGCGGCGAGTTTGGACCCTCTTCGACCTCAGTCGTTGGGTATGGAATCCTATCGGCGCAATCGCCAAAGAAATCGGTCGTCCTCTAGGAGACCAGGCCAATCAGCAACTTTTGGCCAACTTCAGTCAGACACTGCGGGAAACAGCTCTCACGGTTTTGTGCAAACAGGCTATCGCCCTCTATGGTGGTCAGGCAGCCCTTAACTTTGCCACATCTACACCCGATTCAACCTCAGCTCAGACCCTACGAGAATTGATGGAGGAGGCCGAGTCAACTCAGGCGATCGTGGCAGAGCCTATTAATTTACTACTAGTGGGCCGAACAGGAGCAGGTAAAAGCAGCCTTATCAATACCCTATTTCAGCAAGACAAAGCTGAGGTCGATGTGCTGCCCAGCACTGACCAAATCACCAGTTACCGCTGGGAGACCCCCGACCAAGAGGCACTGGTCCTGTGGGATAGTCCTGGCTATGAGCAGGTTGACCGAACAGACTTCCGTCAACAGGTGCTGGCTCAAGCCGCGATCGCTGATGTGTTGCTCTTGGTGGCTCCAGCACTTGATCCGGCGCTAGAAGCAGACATCGCTTTTCTCAAAGACATCGCCCGAGAAGGGCATGATGTCCCCACCTTTCTGGTGCTGACCCAAGTGGACCGACTGCGACCCATCCGAGAATGGCAGCCCCCTTACGATTGGCAGCAGGGCGATCGCACTAAAGAACGCAATATTCGTGAAGCGGTCAACTATCGACAAGAACAAATGGGGAACGGAGTCCAGGCGATCCTGCCCATTGTCACGGCCTCTGAGGAAGCCAATCGAGCCAGCTGGGGTAGCGATGAATTAGCCACACAATTAGTGGAGGCGATCGCTCCAGCCAAGTCCGAAAGGCTAGCTCAGTTTTTGCGGAGTCGCGAAGCCCGCATCACGGCTGCCACTCGTTTGATTGAACGTTATGCGATCCAGATGAGCAGTAGTCAGGGCATCGTTGCACTAGTCAAGACGCCTCTCTTCGCGTTCCTCTCGGCCCGATTTACGGGAACTCCCGAACTGGGCACGTTGCTCGCCCAAGCTGTACCCGCCGAACACGTGCCCATTGTTGCCAGCAAACTGATGCTCACCTATGAACTAGCTGGCCTTTTGAATGAACAAACGGCGCTCTTTCGACCTGGAGAAATCCTCAAACTATGGCCGATCCTGCTGCAAAGTCGCGATCGCGCTCCTGGTCAAACGGCTTGGGCCTGGGGACAAGCCCTCGTTGAATACTGGACAAAAGACCTGTCCACCAATGCTCTCAAAACTCGATTTGAACACTACCTCAACCAACTCGACTCGATGCCGAGTCAAGTGAAAGCAGCGGATAGGGTTGCTAAAGGCGAAGAACTCTAGCGTGCTATGGCCGAGCAGTAGCATAAAGACGTTGTCTAAAGGCCCCTGCTGTGACCTTGAACTAACTTTGCCTCCCGAACCCAATTCACAACTTGATCAGCGGTAGGGCAAAGATCGGCACGACGCAGGGTCATCGTGTGCAGCTTGCGAATCTGACTATGCAAGCGTCCAGGGGCAGCGGCAGCAAGCTGTGACACGGAAGCAATACCGCTGTGCAGCAGCAACCCGCAGTATTGACAACCAACGCTCGGCAGCTGAGACAAATCAGCCAGGGCAATCCATTTTTGCAGATATCGCAAGGGAAGATTGAGGCGTTGCGCTGCTTTTTGAATGTTCTGGGGCGATCGCGCTAACCGCAGCAGATCTTGTGTCGTTTGTAGTCCCAGACTTTGAAGCTGAGCAACTTGCTCCTTCGAGAGACCAGGCAGTTCTTCTATTAACCAGGTTTTGAGCTGAGACATCAATTTCACAAGACGCGCAGAAGTTACAGCATACTCCCTCAGAAACTCATGTTAGGATGAAGGCCGGGATGTAGCGCAGCTTGGTAGCGCGCCTGCTTTGGGAGCAGGATGTCGCAGGTTCAAATCCTGTCATCCCGATTTTAGATTTTTGAACCTTCTGGCTATTGGAAAGCCGCCTCTGAAAGTGGTTAAATCGTGTTCGCGATTTTTTCGAAAACTGCTAGGATGCATCGGTGACGCCAAGCTTTGATGACAGCAATTTCAATTAACGGCTGTGTAAGCTGCCGTGATGGCTACAGCGTGCCGCAGACATGAGATTGCTTGTCAAAATTTGGGTGTCTCGTTGGGTCCCCAAACACGATCGAAGTGCTATTTGAGGAACCTCACGTTTCCTGGCATAGTCCTATTGTTCAGATGAAAAATAAGATGCTCATGCAAAACAAGATCTACCGTCAGCTAACCTCTGTAGGCCTAGCCAGTGTTGCGACAGCAACCTCAGTGCTCCTTGCACCAGGATCTGCTTTTGCACTCTCAGAGCAAGAGATTTTAGAGAAACTTGATCGAATCCCAGTCTTTTTAGTCGTTGACGATGCTGGTCAGCCCTTGACAGTCAGCCTTGAGACTGAAGAGGAAGCCGTCCCGTCACCCGTTGTCTTCATCGATTCAACTGAAGCAGAAGCTTTTGTTGAGGAGGCTGAAAGCGGAGAAGCCGAGTTCACTGATGATGTCCAGATTGCGATTTTGTCCCTGAGCGATGTTTATGCAGAGGCTAACGCTCAGCTCGATAGCGCTGATTCACTGGTCTATATTCCCAGTGCTCAGTCGCTCTATTTAGCTAGCGAAATCTCTAATCAGGAAATTCAAGGTGTTCCTTTGTATGCTGCTGTTGATCTTGAGCGTAATCAGTATCTCTTGACTGGAGAGAACACGCTGCCGATGTTCTTCTCCTTGCAAGATTTGCGATCGCAAGTCCAATCATTGGTCGCTGTTAATCCAGACATCGAGGATTCCATTGGCGTTGAAGTTACAACTTTTGAGACTGTCTTAAGCAGCATGGCGGCTGATGATCCCGAAAGCGATCCTTTGATGGAGCTAGTGGAATTTATTCCCTCTTCCCAAACGCTAGAGTATGTTCGGTCTTTGGCGGAGTCCGCTCCTGATGGTGAAGCCCCAGCAGAGTCTGCTCCTGATAGTGAAACCCCGGCTGAATAGTTTCGAGAGTTATAGCTTTGGCCATCTAGGCTTGTGCATAAGGCACATCGGGGTACTTAGTGCATAACCAGATGGCTCGCCCTTGTCCTAACGGAACTAGCGACGGCTATAGCTTCAAGGACCAGTTCCGTATCCTTAAACCTCTCTTGCAACTGCGCTGAGGGGATCATCATCATTTACAAACTCAGCTAGGGGGCAACTTGTTCTCCTCTTGCTGAGTTTTTGATGACGCTCAATCGTCACACTCTCAACGTCCTGGGCTGAATAGATGAAGCACTCCGGATCTATTCAGCAGCATGTTCGATGATGGGGCAGTAGTCCGCATCTAGCATTTCGCGTTGATCTGCCTCTGTAACTAAGACCTGGAGTTGCTGTTTAAGCTGGTTGAGTTGGTGGATACGTTCGTCAATCTCAACAATTTTTGTCTGAAACTTCTGTCGAACATCTTTGCACGGTCGTCTTCCTGAATCTGCAATACCCAGAACGTCTTGAATATCGTTGAGACTTAACCCTAAAGCTTGGGACTGTCGAATAAAACTGAGACGAGTTAAGACCGATGGTTCAAACAGGCGAAACCCACCAGACGTACGCTTGGCGGCCTGAATTAAACCGCGTTCCTCATAGAAGCGAATTGTTTTAACGGGCAAGCTACTTTGGGTACTTACTTGCCCAATCCGTAACAGCTCTGGAGAGGGAGATGTCATAGAACAAAACCATGCAATAAGGATGTATATTCACCTTAATTTATCTCTCCAGAGAGCAGGAGAGTTCGTCGTTTTTCGCAACAAATCAATCCTGCATGAATGACTATCCCGCTTGACCATAAACAGGAATCACAATCTGAAACGTAGTTCCTTTACCCAGTTGGGATTTGAACTCAAGTCGTCCGCCATGTTTGACTTCAATAATGTCTCGACTGATGGACAATCCCATCCCCGTTCCGCGACCGCTAGGTTTAGTCGTGAAGAGGTAATCAAACACTTTGGTCTGGACCTCGGGAGGCATACCCACTCCGTTATCTGAAATTGCAATTTTCACCCAGCCACAGGATTGATAAGTAGTAATGGTGATCTGATTCGGGCACTCATCCAAAACTTCAGGCGGCAGTATTTCTTCCCGTTCTTGAAGAGCATCAATAGCATTGCTCAGAAGATTCATCAGCACCTGATTCAAAGGGCCGGGATAGCAAATGACAGCAGGAAGCACATCATACTTTTTTTGCACATGGATCCCTGAGAAATGGCCGTTAGCTTTCAATCGGCTCGCCAGGATAGTTAAGGTGCTCTCAATGCCATCGTGGATTTGCACCTGTTTTTGCTCCGCTTCGTCTAGGCGCGAATAATTCTGTAAGGATTCGACAATCTCTCGAATTCGCTCTGCCCCCGTTTGTATGGAGCTGATGAGTTTCTTGAAGTCCTCTACGAGGAAGTCAACGTCGAGCTTTTCTGCAGAACTTTCGATTTCGCGGGTAGAGGCTCCTCGCCGAGCCAGGGACACCAAACTCAGCAACTCATCTACGTAGCTTTTAGCAAAGCTGATATTGCCGTAGATAAAAGTAACCGGATTATTAATTTCATGAGCAACACCCGCTACGAGCTGTCCTAAGCTCGACATCTTTTCAGCTTGAACCAATCGTCTTTGAGCATGGGTCAGGTTCGCCAGAGTGGCCTCAAGTTCATCAGCTTTCTGCTCTACGCTATGGCTGTAGTCGGCTAGTTGTTGCTGAGACCGTCTCAACTGATATGTCATTTGGTTAAAAGATTTGGCAAGAACCCCCACTTCATCTTGGGTCGCTACTGATACGGAAGCATTGAGGTCTCCGCTCGCAATTCTTCGAGCAGTTCTTGAAATTGCCAAGATAGGCTGCGAGATTTGACGGGCAAGAAAGTAGATTCCTAGTGATAGGAGAACTGCTGAAACTACGCCAATGACAAGAATGTTTCTGAGTAATATTCGAGCAGGCTTCAGCGCTTCTGACTGTGGCACCTCTACTAGTAACGCGAGGTTATAGTCCTCTAGCCACTGATAGACGCCAATGACAGGAATGTTCTTATAGTTGTTATACAGGCCTGTTCCACTCTCTCCTCGAACGGCAGCATCAATGCCTTCTGTGTGAACGCCTCTAGGAAATCCGCTGCGGCCAAAACCTTTGGCAGATACAAACACATTAAATTGATCAACTACATAGGATTCTTGACCGCTACTATTGTTTTCGTCAGAAGGTTGCAAGATTTCGTCTAGACGGTTGGAATTTAGGTGAATTGCCAATACTGCAGCTAGTTCATCATCAAGGTTCAAAACGGGCATCGAGATGGTTATCATTGGACGCTGTTTGATCGGAGAAGGATAGACCCCTTGAACGAAGAGACCCTCTTTCCCTTCAACAAAATAGATGTCTGTCGAACGGTATTCTCCTTCTTGCGCGGAATCAGTTGATATGGCAATTTGTCCTCCTACACCTGACATCAAGAAAATTTCCTCGACGTTGCGCTGGTTCTCCAGCAAAGTGTCAAAGTATTGATGGAGTTTTTGATAGCTAATGGTGCTTTTTAGCTGGTAATCGACGGCGTTTTCAGAGCGTTTGCTGAGGAGAGTGGCAGCTTCACGGATATCAGTCAAACCGGATTGAGTGACGATGAAGTCTTTCTGATCTTCAACCCAGCGTTCTAGGGATTCTTCGCGAATATCTGCGATCGCCTTCAGCCGCGTCAAAACTTCGGCCTCTAGCGCTCTAGCAGCTAGAGCATAAGCTGAGAAACTCGCTGCGGAAACAACCAGTAGAGACAGCAGCAGGAAAGAGGCCACCAGTCGAACCATTAGGTTATGGTTCCACAGTTGAAAAAGGTTATTAATCTTCAGTTTTAACCTCTTCGAACCGTGAAGCACTCTATTCTCCGATGCTATACATCTCGATATTTAGCAAGCATATTATCGAATAGATACACCCTGAAAGCATCAAGACCGCTCCTTAAGTCATGCTTTAATTTAGATTTTCAAAGAACTGCCAAAATCTCATCTTTAAAGTCAAAAATAAAGGGATCTAACCCAATTCGTCTATCAGTCTTGACATATTAATCCAGAGATAATTTTCCTTGACACCCATAAACGAAAACAAAAATGAGTCTGATGTACGACTTTAATGGCGTCAGTCAACTTGAAGAGATGCCTGATAGCTGTTTATCGTAGCTTCCTAATTAGGCATTGCGATCGCCTCAAGTCTTCCCCCATGTTTTCGAATATAGAAAGGTCGGCGCAATTGCCACTGCACTAAGAGGGATTGACCAAGCGCTCAAACTTGAACTGTCCGCCTTGAATTTTGAGCAAAACTACACTCTTGACAGGATCTCCTCCTCGCTGATAGCCAATTGTGCCAGTGACGCCTCGATAATCTTTAATACTAACCAACCCCTCACGAATAGCTTCTGGATCAGCTTTTCCTTGGTTCTGAATAGCCTGAAAAAGAAGGCCAAAGGCATCATAAGTTAACGCTGCCACATCATTGGGCACTTCATCATAGCGCTCGCGGTAGTGCTCTACAAATCCCCGAGCTTCTGGTTCTAGAATATCGGGCGCATAGTGGCTCGTAAAGATACTCCCTTCCAAATCATCAGATAGCTGCTCTGAGGATAATGTTACCCAAGCATCAGTCCCCAAAAAGATGGCCTCAATTCCAAGCTCACGGGCTTGTTCTGCCTGCACTAAGATTTCATTGGAATAGTTAGGCAGATACAGAATCTGAGGGTTTTGTTCACGAATGCGAGTAAGGTACTGAATGAAATTATTGTCAGCAGGATTATCGGGGGTATAGGTCTCATCGGCGACGATTTCTCCCCCAAGGGTCCGGAAAGCCTGTTTGAATACGTCAGCGGATGTCGTGTTGTGGGGTCGGGTGATGTCGTATAAAAGAGCTGCTTTTGTGGCTTGCAAATCTTTCCGAGCAAACTGAGCGATTACCTGAGCAGCCGCTAAGTCAGTAAAAGGAACCCGAAATGCGTAGCGTTTGTTAGCCGTAGTTGCTGGATTGGTTGACCAGGGACTAATCAAGGGAATTTGAGTCGCTTCTGCCACCTCTGCCACCGGAATGGCATTGCGGCTTGCTTGAGGGCCAACAATGACAGCCACATCTTCTTGATTGATCAGCTTCTGGGCAGACGCTACTGCTCCCTGAGGGGTATCAAGACTGTCCTCAATAACGAGTTTGATTAGGCGCCTTTGCTTTCCTGTCTGCAACCCGCCCATCTCGTTGATCGGCCTTACAGCCATTTGTGCTGCATTAATGGTGGCTTGTCCGACTTCTGGAATGTCTCCACTGAGAGACACGATTAAGCCAACTCGAATCTCGGGAAGCGATCGCGATCGCTGGCAGCTTCCAAAAACCAGGCTCATTGCAATCAAAGCAGCCAGTAACCAGAGCCTATATGATTTGAACATGGCAGCAGTCATAAGATGCTTTAAGTGAACCCCTTTCAGTTCGGTATTAACGTCTTAAGTAGTGCTCCTGGAATAGATAGCTTTGGTCTTCCTAGAAGGTTGATTAATTCACGTAGTCTCGGTGATAGTATCAGGTCGTTTGATCAAAATCGCAATGACCGAGCCTGATTTGGGTTTAAGGTATCTTGAGCCTGGGATAGCAATACGACCTGACGGCGATCGCACCAATAGGAACCGTCTTTGAATTAGATAACCGTTTAGCACGATGAATAGCCAGCAGCCAACCCAAGAACCCTACATTAAACTCGACCAATTCTTGAAATGGCAGCAGATTGCCCAATCTGGAGGTGAAGCTAAAATGCTGATTCATAACGGCTACGTTGAAGTCAATGGTGAAATGGAATTACGGCGCGGACGCAAACTCTTTCCAGGAGATGTGGTCACGGTAGATGACTTGTCTTACACAGTGGAAAGCTCTGAGCACAGTTAACATCATGTATGGGATGACCTACGTCTGCACCAACAGCGTTGAAAATGATTGAGTGCGACAGGGAGGTCTTACCCATCTTTTTGTATTGCCCATTTTGTGTGTTGCAAAAGTGTTTTTGAATCAGGCATCGCTGATTGTTTTTGATGGCGCCCTCTGCATAGAGAAAACAGATAGACAGGAATAGGACAATTTGCTAAAAACCAAAGCAGATACCCTGTAAAATTCTCAACATATCTCGCAAACAGTCTTACAGGACGTTTTTAGAGATTTAACAATCCCCAAAAAGGTCGCAAAATATCTCTCGGGATAGTTACCGAGGTTAGAATGTAGAATCGTAACTTCATACACGGACTTCTTGCGTAAGGATTATGTATTCAATTTAACTTTTTCCTTATTGACCTGAAAACTCCCGTGTTATCAATTGAATAGCAGAGACGATAGTAACTTCTCAGGGTAAAAATTACTACTTGAAATTATCTACCTCTCGTCGAGACTACTAACAGGATAGTATGAAGGTCATTTTTTCTAAGGTTCTACACAGTAAGACAGGCTTAGCAGCCTCTCTCGTAACCGCTTCCGTTTTGGGCATGACTGTATTGGCTCCTTCCGCTCAGGCTTTTAACTTGGTTCCGTCTGCAGAAGGGGAAATCAAGACAAAAGACTTGGGATGCTTAACGGGCAATGACTGTTTTGAGCTAGATAGCAACATCTTCAGTAGCGTCACTAGCGAAATTGATGATTCTACTGGAACTCGGAGCTATCTCTTTGTAGATAGAAAGGGAACCCAAAACACCTACAACGATACCGTTAATGGTGGGACGTTTACGTTTGGCGCTGTTGATAGCGGCACCACTGAAAGCACTGAACACTATTGGTTCCGCCCCGTTGCAGTCAACCCCGACGGTTCTCTGATTGAGGGTGGAGAGCTAGAAGTTGGAACGTTTACTTTCGAATTCACCAGAATGCTCTCTGAACTGAACCTCAGCTTTTTTGACACTGAGCGCTCAGGAACGACGAGCTACAGCATTAATGGCGGAGACTTTGTAACAATCGCCAGTGGTCCAGATGCAAATATTCAAGACGTCGCACTGACAGACGTCAAAACCATCACTCTCAACTTGGGTGAGCGTTTTGGTCGAACGGGTGATGGCGTCAATTTCAATGGAACAGCTTCTGTCCCGGAACCCAGCTTGGTTCTCGGCGCTCTGGCAGCAACTGCTGGAGGCGCAGTTTTTCGTAAGCGTCGTCAGGCACAGTCCGAAGCATAATTGACCCGTGTGTGGGTCTGATTCTCTCTACTGAATGAAGCTGTTCTACGGTCCAAAGTAGAGCAGCTTTTTTTTGGTAAGCTCTATTTTCTATCCTTTGTTATTGCCCTATCGCTACTCACATCAAACTCTACAAACTTCATGGTGCGTCCCCTCCTGAAACATATTCGAATTGTGCTTGTAGAACCTGCTGGTGCCTTAAATGTGGGGGCTGCGGCACGGGTCATGGCGAATATGGGTTTAACTGAACTGGTTCTTGTAAACCCGCAGTGTGATCCGCAGGGGAATGAGGCTCGGCTAATGGCTGTTCACGCCGCAGAGATACTAGAGCAGGCGCTTGTTGTCACGACGCTTCCTGAGGCACTTACGGGTTGTGTTAGGGCGATCGCCACCACGTCTCGTGATCGTGCCCTCAACACGGACATGGAACTTCCCGAAATAGCCCTTCCTTGGCTGCTAAAACCGGCGGAGGTAGAAGAATCCACGGCGCTAATCTTTGGCCCAGAAGATCGAGGACTCAGTAATGAAGAGTTGAACTATGCCCAGCGTTTTGTGCGCATTCCCAGCGATGCTGACTATCCTTCTCTCAACTTGGCGCAGGCGATCGCCCTCTGCTGTTACGAACTGGCCCGAGCTGCTGAACCTCGCCATCAACCTACGATCCGAAGCGAACCGATTTATCCCCAAGCCTCTGTTCCCTTGGACAAGTTAGAGGGTTTTCATCAGCATTTAGAAGCTGTTCTGCTTAAAATTGGCTACCTTTACCCCCATACAGCAGATAGTCGTATGGAAAAATTTCGGCGTTTCTTTCTACGGGCTGCGCCGACTCATCAAGAGTTAGCTATGCTTAGGGGGATTTTGAGGCAGATGGAGTGGGCTCTTATACAAGCCAGCAACCATTCCCCGTCTGAAGGCAACTCTTCCTCACAAGAGGATGCGCGTGGCTAAGGTGACAAAAGAGACATAATGGCAGACAACAATCAGCAACTGAATAACAACTCCTCGCCCTTGCGACGGTACGTTCCACCTGCCGATGGGCGTTCTGATCACACCAACGTTACACCTCTGCCCAAACCTTTGCCTTTAGACAGTAGTCCTGCCAAGCAGCCTGGCGTCACACCCAGACGGAGTCGCACTACACAGAACGTCCGCAGTCGCTGGCGTAAGTGGATCCAAACAACATCTCCAAAAGCAACCGAGGATAACCGAAAGCGATCGCCTGTCTCTTCACGCCAACCTCAACAGGCTTCGTTCACGTCCGCTAGTTCTCATCGACCTGTCCAGCTTCCCGGAAAAATACAGCCTCATAGTCAGCCTCGCGAATCGTCAAGATCTGCCATCAAGGATCCGTTAGAGTCTTTTGCTAAAAGACCTCAGGTCTCACCCGTTCAGCCAGCCCCTGTCCAGCAGCCTCAGACACAGCCGCCCAACACTGTCCGCGTCCGTGTTAACGCTAACAAGGTGACTCCCCTAAAACGTCAACCGGTTTGGTCCACTCCAGCAGATTCCTCACCTCCGAAAGTTAGCTCTCGTCGCGAGTCTAAACCTCGCCGCTCGACTCGAAAAGCACCCCGTCCTGTCTTGTACGGTATCCGCCTGCTGATTTTGGGGACAGGCATAGCCGCCATTGCTGGAACCATCTTGTCGTCTCTAAATCCCCAAAAAGAGGGTTCTACAGCTCAAACTGCTAATCCAAATGCACCCCAGGCTGCGTCTCGTCAAAGTTCTGGACGCAATGCGCTCACACGGACAACCTCTCTTCCTTTAGCTGAAGAATTGATTTCAGTAGAAACTGATTTGGTTGCTTTAGAATCCATGACACCAGGATTACAGCAGTCTGTCTTTTTCTACGATTTAGATACCAACAATTACATTGATCTCAACGGAACAGAGGCTGTCTCCGCAGCCAGCACCATTAAGCTGCCTATCCTAATTGCTTTTTTAGAGGCTGTTGATAATGGAACCGTGCGACTCGATCAGGCTGTCACCTTACAGGAAGACATGATTGCCAGCGGTTCCGGCGACATGCAACTGCACGAAATTGGTAGTCAATATACGGCGTTGGAAGTCGCGACAGAAATGATCGTGAATAGCGATAACACCGCTACCAACTTGATGATTACGCTTTTGGGTGGAACCAATGCCTTAAATACAAAGTTCCAAGAATGGGGATTAGACGCAACCCTTCTCCGGAACTTACTGCCGGATTTAGATGGCACCAACACTACCAGCGCTGCGGATTTGGTCAGAATGATGACTTTGGTTGATCGCGGAGAACTGTTGAGTATGCGATCGCG
>NZ_JAQMUB010000046.1 GCF_028330965.1 Oscillatoria sp. CS-180
AGTCAAGCTCATCTCAAGAAGAAGATTCTGGCCTTTGTCGATTACTTCAATCGCACCATGGCCAAGCCTTTTAAGTGGAATTACACGGGCAAACCACTCACCTCATGAATAGTTCCTTTATTTCTGCCGTCAGGTACTAGAAGTTAGATATCGATATGATGGTCATCAAACTCTTTCAATAAGAACAGTGCCAGATGAGACTTCCGCCTATTCCTGAGAATGAAGAACAGCGATTAAAGGCGCTTTATCGTTATTCCATCTTGGACACTGTTACGGAAGACGTTTTTGATGACTTAACCAAGCTAATTGCTTACATTTGTGAGACGCCTGTTGCCCTAGTGAGTTTGGTTGATCGGGATCGCCAGTGGTTCAAATCAAAAACCGGTCTTGATATCAATGAAACGGCTAAAGACTATTCTTTTTGTGCCCATGCACTTTGCGATCAAGACAGCGTAATGGTGGTGTCTGATGCTTCTCAAGATGAGCGATTTATAGGCAATCCACTGGTGACATCAAAGCCGGGTATTCGTTTTTATGCCGGAACGCCCCTTGTCAGTTCTGACGGCTATGCTTTAGGAACTTTATGTGTGATTGATTATGTTCCGCGCGAGTTAACGTTTCAACAGTTGGATGCTCTAAAAGCCTTAGGAAGGCAGGTTGTCACTCAAATAGAGGCAAAACATCAATTAAAGCTTCTTCAAGCAACTCAGGCACAGATCATTCAAAGTAGCAAAATGACAGCTTTGCGAAAATTAGCTGCTGGCATTGCCCACGAAATTAATAATCCCAATACTTTTATCTACGGAAATTTGGAGTATCTGAGTGAATATATTCAAACTTTACTCAGGCTAATTAATACTTGCCAAGACCATCTTTCTAGCTTACCCCCGGCATTCTTAGACGTGTTGAAGACTATCGATTTGGACTTTGTTGAAGACGATCTTTGGTCTATCTTTAAGTCCATACAGAACGGCAGTCAGCGAATTCAGAAGATCGTGCAGTCAGTTGGCACATTTGCTTCGCTGGATGAGGAAGGTCCTAAGCAGATTGACGTTCACAGGAGCCTTGAAGTTACCTTAGAGAGCTTAGGATTTCGACTTAAAGGAGCTGCTATCTCAGTTCAGCAAGAGTATGGGAACGTTGCTCTGATAAATGGATATTCCAGAGCTGTCAATCAGGTATTTTTCAACCTCCTAGACAATGCAATTGACGCTTTAGAAAGAAGTTCTAAAGAAGAAAAAATCATCAAGATCCAGACAAGAATGCTTGATGATGACAATGTCGTTATTAGCGTTACGGATAATGGGGTTGGAATATCTAAAGACAACCAGTCCCGCGTCTTTGATCCGTTTTTCACAACTAAGAAAACAGGAACAGGAACAGGAACAGGACTATTTGTTAGCCATCAAATTATCTCTGAGCAACATGGTGGAAGGCTGTACTGCTCTTCCCAGCCTAATGAAGAGACTACGTTTGTTATTGAGCTTCCGATTGAGCATCTTTCTATCCTCGATTGAAGCTAGTCAACAGTTACTCTTTAAGTCGAATCACCATACCGGTGTTGTCGGTGTGATAGATCCAAGACTGATTGCCATCGCTGACGACAGCACGCCAACCCAAAATGCCAATATCGGGGCAAGCACCGTCTTCTGAGGGAATACCGTAGCAGCCATCCCAAAGCTGGGGTTCCGCTTCGACAATGGCAAGGTTTTCAGCAGTGGCCCAGCCGTTTTCTACCACCATCTGAAAAATGCGATCGCGCAAAGACGGCGGCAAATTCTGATCTAGCGTTGAGCGGCGAATGCTGTTACCACTCAAGTCTGTGCGATAGAAATAGCTTCGGTCTGACGAATCAATGACTTCGACCTGCCACCCTTCGGTCAGTACCGCAAGACAAAGTTCCGCCGGTCCACCCAAACCCAAACAACCGTCGGACCAGGTCTCTCGACTATAGCGACCAATTCGTAAGGGTACGTCACCGATTTCTTCGCTGAGCTGCACCTTAATTTCCTCAGCGATCGCATCTGGCAATGGCTCAAATTCGCTGTTGGGCATATCGGGTTGAGGCATCTCAGTCGATTGATCCAAATCGGATGAATCGGAAGCGGGAGAGTCAGCATCCGATGGAACAGTACAGGCCATTAGAACACTGACGCTAAGTATCAGAGGGACAAATCGTGTGAGGGAAAACATACCAGACTTTTCTGAAAGAACAGCTCCAACTTAGAGTGATTCTCTCCAAAGGTAAGCACGGTTACAAAATCTGATACTCATCGGCGGTGCTATGGCTTATCACTATTGCTCAATCAACCACTAGACGAGATAGGTTAGTCCCAGGATAGTAGACGCCTAAAATCTGCTCGTAGCTGTAGCCATTCACCGCGTGGTCTTTGGCACCGTGCTGGCTCATTCCCTGACCACCGTGAGCCTCTTGCACAATCTGATCAGACGCGGCGTAGAGCGATTCAACAATGCCACCCTGGTAGCTGATAAACTCACCCCCAGTCTCAGCGACAGCTCGTTGGGTGTTTATCGTCTCCATATTGATGCCCTTATACGCCTGAAATCGCTGGGTGTTATCCAGGTCGAAGTAGTCGCTGGCAGGGCGAACGTGATGGGTTAGCGCATAAGAACGGGCAGCAACAGCCTGGGCTTTCAACGCTTCTAAAGGCCAGTGGTGATACATTTCGCTCCCCACAACGCTGGAGAGGTAGTCTCCTAAGCGAACAAAATTAACGGCGACGATCTGTCCGCCATCGTTGAAAACCAGTACACGCCCCTTGAACCAACCGTTCTTAACAAAAACGTAGCCTCCAGCGTCAGCCTCTAGCCAGACGGCTCCTGACAGCTGGCAGCCGCCAAAGTCTATTCCGGTAGCGGTGGGGTAAGCCGTGACGCTGGTTTGTGCCGGGATATCGCAGTGGGCAGTACCATCGGTATCAATCACCCAACCCAGTGAACTGGCTCCCACATCCAGCGAGGAAAGATTACGGGCGATCGCGACCCGCATCTCCAAAACATTGTCAATAACATTCTCAGGAACGACTACGGCAGCAGCGTCGGGTGCTTGGGGTTGAGCTTGAGTTGCTGTAGCAGTCTGCGGGGCGGATTGGGAAGCAGCTGTTGATTTTTCAGGAGAGGCCGGTGATGGAGAATCAGTAGTGGAGTCGGCAGCCACTTCAGAGGGGGCTTCTTCCTGCTGCTGCGATCGCTGAATTCGATAGAGATCGACAACAGACTGCCGCACGACACCAGTACTACGCCACAAACTGTCTTGAATGGGTTCAGCCTCGTCGCTCCCTAACCCTGGAAGCGGCATCAGCCGCACCATCAACGCACCCGATAGAAGTACACCACTAGCAAGTGTCAACCGCCGCAGTCGCAGTTTAGGCTCTCGACTGCATAGACGTTGAATTCGCTGCCACTCTTGTTGAAACTGCAACGCCATTGCTGCCCGTTAACGATTACAAAGTTTTCAAACGAACATCCTGATGTGCTGTGGTCTAATGTAACCGCTTTTTGGAAAAAGTAACCATCAATTTGTACATAAGACTACTGAATTGAGCCCTAATGTTATGGATGCATGAGGATGCGGAATAGAGAGAGGGCATCTGTTCAGGGAAACAGATCTCTCCTTCAGTCATAATCGTGTCTTATCCGGAGACTGAGACCTAGGTTGACCTGCTGCATAAGGTGATGAAGGGCAGTTTACTGCATCCGTTAAAAACGGCTGAATGCTTGCACTCGTAATGATTAATTCTTGAGATCCATTCGGATCCCATGGCGTCACAGGATTGCATCGTAAATTTTACAAATCGTGCCATTGGTTAGGGATTCTCTGATCAGCGTTATCCTATGGCAACGCTGATTAACCGTAGACACTTCTGGAATTCCTTTTAGAACCGCGCCGTGTTGACGTCCAAAGTTAAAGCCCCTCGAAATCGTACGCTGACGCTAACGCAGGCCGATCGCCAACGTTATTCTTCGCAACTAAACACCCTATCCCATACGGGGTCTTTGGATGAGGTGCTGGACACAACGATTCATCAAGACTGTCGCAATGCGATCGCACATCTCCCAACCAGCAGCATTGACCTCCTCATTCTTGACCCGCCTTACAACCTCCGAAAAGATTTCAATGGCAAAACCTTCAGTCGGCGATCGCCAACGGATTACCAAAGCTGGGTGGAAACTTGGCTAGAACCCCTGGTGCAATTGCTCAAACCCACTGCATCACTTTACGTCTGTGCTGACTGGCAGTCTTCCACCGTAATCTATCCGCTACTAACGAGATACTTTACGGTTCGCAATCGTATCACCTGGGAGCGCGAAAAGGGCCGAGGAGCTAAAGCAAACTGGAAGAATGCGTCTGAAGATATTTGGTTCTGCACCGTTTCGGAGGCTTATACCTTTAATGTGAATGCGGTGAAGCTAAAGCGACGAGTGATTGCTCCCTATCGCGATCGCAATGGTTCCCCCAAGGACTGGCAGGATACGTGCAAAGGCCGTTTTCGCCTTACGCATCCCTCTAACTTGTGGACAGATATCTCCATTCCGTTCTGGTCGATGCCCGAAAATACCGATCACCCTACTCAGAAACCTGAAAAACTGGTTGCTAAGCTGATTCTTGCTAGTAGTTCCCCTGGAGATGTGGTGCTCGATCCGTTCCTTGGCTCTGGGACAACATCCGTCGTCGCTAAAAAACTCAATCGTCACTACATCGGCATTGAAAGCAACGAAGATTATTGCTGCATGGCGGAAAAGCGGTTGGCATTGGCTGATCGCGATCAGCGCATTCAGGGCTATCACGAAAACTGTTTTTGGGAACGCAATTCAACCCCGCAAGCTTAGGGGCTGTCATCACCTTCAGTCCGCATCGTTGTCATCCGCCGATATGATTTTGTCCCAGCTGTATTCCATATATTGAGCAAAAGCCAGGACAAGGCTGTCCCATTTCTCGCGTGTTGCCACATAGTGGTCTGCACCCGCTTCAACATCTTTCACTGTTTTAATGTGGTGATGTTCAAAAAGCGAAATCGCGGCAAAATATCGACGACGCCATTCCTGGGGAGACGCAATCGATTCGGGTCGGCGATCGCCTAAGAAGGAATCTGCCAACTGCACCAGCAGATCCATACTGCTGCTTTCCAGTCCTATTACCGCTGAGGATTTGATTAGGGGTTCGTAGACTTGGGGGTGCAGCGCTGTTTGAACCAGGGTGGTTAAATCAAGGCAGACAAATGCCATGCGCGCTAAGGAATATCGAGACTCGTGAAAGCGAAAGTAGTGAAGGATGGGGTATGCATGGTGCGATTCCAGAAGTGATAAGAGATCGCGGCTCATGTTGGACAATTCTTGCAGGGCCGGATCAAAGTTGCCCTGTCCCTTGAGATTAGTCAGCATGACAGCAGCATCTGCCCGCCTCGCTGCCTTGTGATGCAGGCTGAGCGCGAAGGTATTGCGCTGTGTCAACGCACTGTAGACTGACAGTAGGTACGTCAAGGATGCGGTAATGATGGAAAAGCCGACCGCCGCTTCTAACACAGTTATCAAACGCCAGAAGCTATTCTTGGGAACCAAATCACCGACCCCTAGCGTTGTGAGAGTGTATCCGCTGTAGTAGAGAGCTGTTTGAAAATCTGTTGGGGTTTCACCTTGACTGGCCTGAATCCCTACTCCCAAAGCAGGCCAGATAATCAACGCAAATCCCAGTGTGAAGGCACAGACCCAAACGATAACAATCACGACCAACAACGAAGGGCCACAGTAGGAAAGCACCCTCCGGCTTCCTTTGATAGGCCATCGAGAAACCCATCGAAAAACTGCCCAAACGTTTCTGCTTAATCCAAGACTGATAACGCTTCTACCTGTGCGCGGATAGAGGACCGTCAAATAGACATCGACCAAGGTTATGGCAATGATGACCGTGCCAAGAATCTGAGTCAGCATGAAGGATGCCAGGAAAGGTGGCTAGGTTGATAACGAACTTTGTCCATCGTTCTGAGCAGCAATGGGCAATGGGTCTGAGGAATTGAGTTCAAGAGAAGCACTGTTCCGAAATTGCAGCGTGTAGATTTCTGTGGGCATTTCGACATCAGCGTGCTGTAGCGCCAATTTGACCGCATGAGCAACCTCTGAGGTTGTTTCCAAGAAAGCATAGCGGGTAGAGTTGACCCAAAAGCGGACTTCTAAGTTGACAGTGCTAGCCGCTAACTCTTGCACCAAAACGTCAATTGGACTGTCTGAAGACACCCCTTTGACGTTTTGAACTGCTTCGTGGATAACCTGTTTCGCCTTGGTCAGATCAGCATCATAGTCAACTCCAACCATAATGGAACTACGGCGATGGGGAGATGCTGTGTTGTTGGTAATACTGGCTTGAAAGACTTCTTGATTGGGAATATAGACTGTACGACCGTCGTAAGTTTGCAACGTCGTTGCTCGGAGTTGGATCTGCTTGATAGTGCCTTCGAAGCTGTCGATCACGACCTGATCGCCTAGTCGGAAGGGACGCGCTGCCAGCAGCACAACACCTGAAATGTAGTTGCTTAACACATCCTTGAGACTAAATCCGATCGCAACGCTGGTGAGTCCAAAGGCTCCTAACAGTGCGCCGAACTCTAGCCCAAGTATGCCTAATGCAACGATCGCACCAAACACCCAAACAATGCCGTATCCCAAACGACCGACCAGAACTTCGGTGCTGCGATCACCCTCGGTTTGCTTTGCCCAAGTAAATGCGGCATAGCGGACACCACTAGCAATACCCCAGGTCACCAGTGCAACAATCAAGGCCCCAATAATGGCAGGCAGTTTGTCGATAGCATCACGGGACAGTTGCCGCACCGTTCCGTTGAGGCGTTGAGCAACATCTACAGCAATGGGTGGCTTGTCGAATGCCTCATTGAGTTCTTCGACCCATCTATTGGCTAACTCTTCAACCGATGAACCAAAATCGTCAGCATCCTGCTGAGTCACTGTCATAATGACGCGATTATTGACCCGCAGGGTTGCCCAATCTCCTGAGGCATCAGGCTGCACCTCGATCACACCGGGCTGCTCTGTATTGGACAAAATGCTGGCAATGCGGCGGTTGATGAGTGCAGCTCTGGCAGAAGCATTCAGATCAGTTAACCCACCAATCTGAAAAATAGGTCGACCCCGAACAATGATGTCGGCAAAATAAACATCGCCGGTGGATTCGGCTGGAGCAGCGGATTCGGCGTTAGGTTGAGCGATCGCCTCACTTTCGATAGCGGCTTCCTGGGCAACCACGGGTGTCCAGATAGAAAGCGATAAGCCAATCCCTAATGCGATCGCCCAACCTGAGCGAGATAGCTTTTGATTCCTAACTCTTGGAGCACGAATACCGACAAAGAAATACTGTTTTTGAGCACTCATTACACACAAACGCTATCGGGCGGAATCATTATTCCCAAAGACAAAAAATGGGCAGTAATCACTGCCCAAAAGAGTTGAAGAGATGTTATTAGCTAACTGAGTCTTTTGTCAATCTCGTCTTTAAGATCTTCCTTGGCATGGGTCGCTTCTGCATCAATTTGCTTAGCTTTACCCTGTGCCTTGTCCTTAGGATCGCCCGTGAATTCACCAACCGCTTCCTGTACCTTACCTTCTAGGTTTTTCAGAGTAGCATCTACTCTATCTTCAGTAGTCATATGAGATTACCTCTATAGCACTATGCCACTGAGAGTATCTCCAAATGAAGGTGAAATCATCTGTCCTAAGAGAGAATGCAAATCCATTGTTAAAATCATTAAAAAAGCCTCAGCTGAATTCCCAAAATCGTCAATAATTGACTCAGGAAAGTAGTCTATTCGAGATGGTTTGATCCCTCTATAGACTACGCTTTAGTGCTTGAAAGGTGGTCTTAATTGTCTTTCGGTAGACGGCCATTATCGACACCAGGAGTCAAAGTTTTGACATTTTGAGGATAGATCTCAGCCATTTCCTCTACGGCATCAGCGGCTTCTTTGCCAATACGCTTAGCTTGTTCAACGGGCTTTCCTTGTAAGACCTCATTTTCAGCCTGCCACTGCCCTGTTGTACGAGGACGTCCGGTTTCTCCTTGCTCAGTCAGTGTGTTGAGCCGAGACTGCACACCCGGATCAAGGTTTGCTTCCGGCATATTCGCCGTCAGTAAAATGACACTCACGCAGCAAGCCACTGCCAACTGCTTCCATTGAATGTTGCTGAGCATGCGACTCAATTTTGTAAAAATAGCTGCCATGTCCTAGCCTCTCTAACTGGTAGCGAACCTTATTTCGTTCGCTTTTCAAGAACACAGTAGCAGGAAGACTTTAAGGCAACGTCCTGCGGAAGGGAGAGACTTCTAGCAGTTCAAGAGTAACACATTGAAAAAATATAGACTCTAAGCAAAAGAGCGTCTTTCTAAAGTATGAGGTTGCGCTGTTTTTTTGTTGCTTAAATAACAATTATAAGTTTTGTACTGAATTTTTGATAGGGTTTGAAGACTTTACATCTGATTTCCAATCTTGGATTTTCTAATCTTGGATGCGAATTGAAGTTTTGAATCAAATCTGCAATTTTCAACTAGCTCATTGTCTCTAAAGAATGATCAAAGCTGATTTATCAAGTGGGAGTAAGCCTCAGACCTTTGGGTTTCAAGTGATCAAAGCCCTTTCCCAAACAAGACAGATTGAGGACATTTTCATTCAGATTCTGCCGCTAATCGGAAGTCAACTGGCTTGCGATCGCGTCTTTGTTTACTTGCGATCGCCTGACGCAAAGGTGGGACGGGTTCCTTTTTGCTGGCGACGCCATGGAGACATTCCCGAGGTGTATGACCCCGATTGGAAATCTGAACCCTCTGACTTGGCTCAGCACGACCCCATGTTTGCAGCAGCGCTAGCGGCCCAGCCCAGCATCTTTGTCAGGGATGTCGAAACTGCCAGTGCTGATGTGCTGAACCGTGACTTTGAGCGCAAAACTTTTGGGCATCGTGCACTCATTCACGGCCATCTTTGTCTTGAAAGGCAGCTTTGGGGAGTCCTTCAGCCCTGTGTGTTTGGCAAGCCCCGGCAATGGAGTGATTGCGATCGCAAGCTTATCGAGCAGGCAGTGGGCTGGCTCACTCCGCTAGCAATGGAGTATGTGAACTGCCATCTGCTACCCATCAAAAATGGATACCCCGTACCTTAATCCGACAACTTTTTCTACACCACTATGATCGTTAATCTTCAAAATACGGGTTGGGAAATTATTTACCACCGGGCCCACGCGCTGTTAGCAGCTCAGATTGCTGGGCATTGGGACCTCAGCAAAAAAACGTACCGCCTCTATGAAACGATCGCCGCGATCGCTCACCATGACAACTTAGAAAAGGAATGGGAAGACGATCAGCTCACTGAAGCAGGCGCACCATTGGACTTTACTCTGGAGCGAGAGACCGCTTTGGAACAACTGTCCCAACACGTTAAGGAATCGCTTTATCAAGGGCGTTGGGTTGCTTTGCTGATTTCTATGCACATGTGTTTTCTCAACCAGGGTAGACAGGACGAAGATCCTGACGTTGCTCAATTCGTGCAAGCACAATATCGGCAACAGGCCCAGTGGCGGGATGACTTAGGCGTCAGTAAGGAAGAGGCTGAGGCTGCTTATACCTACATGCGCTGGTGCGATCGCCTGTCTCTCATCCTGTGTCAACGTCAGGTGCCCATGGGAGGACGCAAGTTAGAGATTACTAATGGCCCAGACGGCCAGCAATATCACATCGTCCAGTCTGAATCTGGTGATCTTGAAGTTGCTCCTTGGCCGTTTTCCTGCGATCAATTCACAGTGACCGTGGATGCCTGTTATTTGTCTCAACTCAAGTTTGAATCCAACCCGGCGTTAACCGCAGCCTTGCAGGAAGCCCCGCGCAAAACACTAACTTGGACGTTGAACCGCCCCAGTGATGCTTGACCAAAAGCAGGCAGCAGTTCGGATGTTTTTGGACGGATGCAATAGGTCAATATCTGCTGTTAGGCGAGACCAATTCACCCTGCGGAGAGATAACCCTTAACCGTCTAGAACGTTAGTTTGCAACTGCTGAAATACCTGAAGTATTCAAAACTAGCATCCTATGCCAAAGCAAAACTATGGCCGGAATGGGCTTTCAAACAAACCCAACGCAAACGCCGAAAATCATCTTGACTTAGCGACGAATGCCGTTGATGCAGAGAATCTAACGCCCGGCAACGTAGCTGCCCATCGCGCTGCGGCGGCCCCTGAAAACGAAGAGGCAACAGAGCGTCCCGATGAAGGTCAAAGTCAGTCTTCTGAGCACTAGTTTAAGCAGCTCTTAGACCCATTCCGAGCTGTACAACAAGGAGTAACAAACCACAATGACTATTTCACCCAGCCAAATTCCACCTCAATCTCAAGACAGGACACCCGCCCTTGAGTCTGAGATGACTCCAAAACCAGAATACGATAATCCCAATTACAAGGGCAGTGGCAAGCTGCAAGATAAAGTCGCCTTAATCACAGGGGGAGATAGCGGCATTGGTCGATCAGTGGCCGTGCACTATGCCAAAGAAGGCGCTGATGTTGCGATCGTTTACCTTGACGAACACAAAGACGCTGAAGTAACCAAAGAGTCGGTTGAGTCCTACGAGCGACAGTGCTTGCTCATTCCTGGCGATATTCGTAATGAGCAGTTCTGCCAAGAAGCGGTTGAAAAGACGGTGGATACGTTTGGCAAGATTGATATTCTGATCAACAACGCAGCTATTCAGTATCTTGAACCTAGCCTAGACGACATCGATGCGGCTCAGTTAGGCGATATTTTTGCAACTAACGTCTTTGCGATGTTCTATTTTTCCAAAGCTGCGGTTCCCCACATGCAGCCTGGCAGTTCGATTATCAACACGACGTCTGTCAACGCCTACAAGGGTAATGCCAAACTGCTGAGCTACTCTACTACTAAAGGAGCCATCCTAGCGTTTACGCGATCAGTTGCGGAACCCATGCTAGAGAAAGGGATCCGAGTTAATGGAGTTGCTCCTGGACCCGTTTGGACTCCGTTTATTCCAGATGCTTTTGAGCCAGATATGGTGGAAGGTTTTGGTAAGCAAGTTCCCATGCAGCGACCAGGACAGCCTAAAGAAATCGCTCCTAGCTTTGTCTTTTTAGCATCCGAAGATGCTTCCTACATCTCAGGCCAAGTTCTTCATCCCAATGGTGGTGTCGTTGTTGGCGGCTAGACAGAGGTATTACACGTTTAGGAGATTTCTGAAAATGAAGATACCTGGCTGTGGTGCATTACGCTGCGCTAATGACACCCTACCAGCGGTAAATTCTTTCCTGGAGATCTCCTTAGCGGATCTAAGGTTCTTGGAATATGGATGATTTCGGGACCGTGGTTGTTGGGTTATTCAGGAGATATCAGCAAGTTCAAGTTATGGCACAGACGTTTAAGAAGGGCGACAAGGTTTCTTGGAATTCCGGTCAAGGCGAATCGACAGGAACTGTGAAGGAATACGTCACTAAGGACAAAACTGTTGATGGACAAAAGGTTAGTGCTTCTAAGGACGCTCCCCGTTACTTAGTTGAAAATGACAGTACGGGGAATGTCACGGGTCACAAACCAGAGAGTTTGTTTAAAGCAGACAGTTCAGGTAGCTCTTCAGGCGATTCTTCTAATGGCTCAGGGAAAAGTTCAGATGCTTTTCAACCGGGCGATCGCGTCAAATGGAACACGGCACAAGGGGAAACCGTTGGCAAAGTGGTGAAGAAGCTGACATCAAAAACTGAGATAAAAGGCCATACGGTCAAGGCTTCCAAAGATAACCCAGAATATCTAGTAGAAAGCGAAAAGACAGGTGCACAGGCTGCCCATAAGCCAGAGTCTTTGTCAAAGGCTTAACTGTGCTTGCAAGGGAAGCGTTTGTATATGATTGCTGGATAGGTGATGTGGGTTTCTCTCATAGCCCTGTGCAGCTCGATTAAAGACGTTTCAGTCATTCAAAGGAATAGAGAATGAGGCGTGCTTGATTCAAATGCATGTCGCTTTAGTCTCTGCTGGAATGTCGCGCGACTCCCTTGCCCTTCGTCAAAAACGCCTATGCCTAAACGGCGTCCGTTCTATCAGGATAAGACGAACCCTTCGCGCCATTGTGCTATTGCACCTAGATGCATCTAGGTGCAAT
>NZ_JAQMUB010000047.1 GCF_028330965.1 Oscillatoria sp. CS-180
CCCTACGCCACCATCAACTTGTAGGGTGGGCAGTGCCCACCAGAACCAGTACGAAAAAACGCAGTCAGATTGCTTCAAAAACATCACCCCAGGCAATGCCCACCCTACTCGCTTGGGTGTCTAGATCTGCGATTTTTGGGGCAGTACTCAAGTCGCTCAGTTGCGTTCTGATTTGCAGCAGATTTCCCAAAAAAGACGACAAAGTTTTGGACTGCTTTTCTAAGAATGCCAAGACAATACCAAGCACCACGCAAATCGTGATTGCCATAGCAATCATCGGTGCTTCCTGCACCTTAGTCAGGGTTTCTTGAATTGGCTCCAATAGAGATATTTGCAGCAGCGAGGCAGCTTGCATCAATTTGAGTCGCTATAAGGGCTAAATTTACTGCCAGTGTACTCGCTGCAATTGAGCGCGTCACTGCGACGATGACTTCAAATATGCTTTGGCAGCGTGCTCCTCTGTCGAATCTGATTAACAATGTTGGCCGCTGCTTCATCAGATTCAAAGTACTCCGTAAGAACTTGTTGAGCTGCTTCCAGAGTACGATTTGCGCGTAGCTGTGACAGATCGTTTCTTAATCCCTGGCCCACATAAAACTTGACTAGGCCCTCTAAAGACATGTCTTTATTTGCTGCCACTTTCTGAAGTGCATCAAGCGTATCAATGGGGACTGATACAGTCATGGTCTCCGCAGGGCGAGGAGTAATTCTTAATTCAAATTCTTCGTCAGGACTGTTCATATAAATACTGCTCTGAACGAGTTGCAACTCTTGCCGAAATCATTCGCAGCTTAGGACTTTTTTCCACGTAGACGACCAATAGCAAACGAGAAGACAGCGAATATCCCAAAGCGAAAAGGGGCAAGCCGCAGCCTACCCCTCAAAACATTAGTCCTAGAAACCCGGTTTCTGGTTCGCGATTACTCGACGCCTTCGATGCGGTCTTCGACTTCCTGGTATAGCTCCTGTAGGCGCTCCAGGTTCTCGTCGCTGGTTTCCCAGTAGCCGCGTCCGTTCACTTCCAGCAGGGTGGACACCATGCGGCGGAAGGAGTTGGGATTTAGATCCATAAGGCGCTTACACATCTCAGGGTCTTTGATAAAGGTGCTGTTGGCGTCTTCGTAAACCCAGTTGTCAACCGCGCCTGCCGTGGCCGACCAGCCCATGGTGTTCACCAGACGCTTCGAGAGTTCCCGCACACCTTCATACCCGTGGGACAACATGCCCTCGTACCACTTGGGATTCAGCAGTTTGGTGCGGGAGTCCAACCGAACGGTTTCCGATAGGGTGCGAACCTGAGCATTGGCTGTGGTGGTATCAGCCACATAGGAAGACGGAGCCTTACCGTCGTCGCGCAGGCTAGCCACCACCTTCGTCGGATCCGAGTCGAAGTAGTGAGAAACATCAGTAAGAGAAATTTCCGAAGAATCCAAGTTCTGGAACGTCACCTCAGCCTTCTTGAGGGAAGACTCGAACAGATCGCGCGACTCGTCCATCACGCCAGGATTATCGGAGTTGAAGGCAAAGGACTTGCGCTTCAGATACATCTCCTGCAGTTCCGTTTCTTCTTCCCAACTGCTGTTTTCTACCGCCAAGTTCACATTGGAAGCGTAGGAGCCAGAAGCGTTAGAGAAGATGCGAGTCGCGGCAGTGCGCAGATCGCAGCCCATCTGTTCCGCCTGCTCTAGCGCGTGCTTGCGGACGAAGTTCATTTCCAGGGGTTCGTCTGCTTCGGCGGCCATTTTCACAGCGCGGTCCAGCAGGGCCATTTGGTTGATGAACAGGTCGCGGAACACCCCCGAACAGTTGACGATGATGTCCACCCGAGGACGTCCCAACTCCTCCAGGGAAAGCAGTTCCAGCTTATTGACCCGACCCAGAGCATCGGGAACCGGCTTGACGCCAACAAACCAGAGCATTTGAGCCAGAGATTCGCCGTAAGTCTTGATGTTGTCAGTCCCCCAAAGGACAGTGGCGATGGATTCGGGATAGCGCCCGCCGTTTTCTTGCCGCTGCCGCTCTAGCAGGCGATCGACCACAACTTTGGCAGACTGTACTGCCGCTAGTGTGGGAATCGCTTGGGGATCAAGAGCGTGCAGGTTCTTGCCTGTGGGCAGCACGTCGGGGTTACGAATGGGGTCACCCCCAGGGCCAGGAAGCACATATTCGCCTTCGAGTCCTTTCAGCAAAGCGCCCAGCTCATTATCGGCACAGACCTGCTCCAGACAGAATTCCAAAAATTCCATCAGGGGCTTGATGGCTTCGGTATCCACGTTGGGATAACCCGCGTCCTGAAGGGCCGTGATCCAAGGCTCTTTACGACCAAGGTTGAGGAAATTCAGACGAGACACCATCGAAACGCGACCGTCGGCATCAACTTGCTCGTGGACCAGAGCGCCGACGGCAACACGAACCGCCTGATTGATGTCGTACAGCAACTGCACGTCGTTCAAAACGCCCCGATCGCTGTTCCCATAAATCTCATCAATATCCCGACCGATGCTGTTGGCAATGGTGCGCTGAAGACTTTGAATGCCTTCCTCTTCGCGGTCCAATCCAGCAATGTTGACCAGGGTCGCGATCGCCTCTTCAGCGGTGGGCGGCTTACCAATGACATGGAGACCACAGGGCAGCAGACGCGACTCGATCTCCATCAGCTTGATGTAAATCTTACCGACGAGATTGCTGCGATCGTCTGTGGACATCTCGCTCGCATCCGCCTCGGGCAGAGCAACATCCTTATCCAAATTGCAGACCCGAGCCGTTTCGACAATCGCATTCACAATCTGCACCGCTCGACCGCTGTCCTTCTGGGATTGGTAAGAGCCAATCAGTTCGCTGAGTTCCTTCAGTCCCTTGTACAGACCCGCGTTCTCAGCTGGGGGAGTCAGGTAGCTGATCGTTTCAGCGTAGCCTCGACGCTTGGCGATCGTCGCCTCAGAAGGATTGTTAGCAGCGTAGTAGTAGAGGTTTGGCGTAGTGCCAATCAAGCTATCGGGATAGCACAGGCCCGACATGCCCATCTGTTTACCCGGCATGAACTCTAGGGAACCGTGGGTTCCGAAGTGCAGCACCGCATCGGCACCCCAGATTTGTTCCAGGTAAGTGTAGTAAGCGGCAAACCCATGGTGGGGGCTGGCAGAGCGGGAGAATAACAGGCGCATTGGGTCGCCTTCGTAACCAAAGGTGGGCTGCACACCGATAAACACATTGCCAAACGCCTTACCGTAGACCAGCAGGTTCTGACCGTCGGTGTTTAAGTGTCCGGGCGGTGGACCCCAGTTCTCTTCCAAGCGCACCGAGTAGGGCGTTAAAGTTTCGTATTCAGGCACCGACATGCGGTAGGCCACGTTCAATTCAGGGCTAGCGTACTGGGCCTGAGCATCGTGAATCACTTCCTGCATCAGCGCTTCCGGCGTTTCCGGCAAATCCTGCACGTCATAGCCGTTGCGCTGCATGGCTTCCAACACCTTATAGATGGAGCCAAACACGTCCAGATAGGCAGCAGTACCCACATTGCCCTTATCCGGCGGGAAGCTGAAGACCGTAATTGCCAGCTTCTTATTCAACTTGGGCTTGCGACGCAGATTCCCCCACTTCATAGCCCGCTGGGCAATAGAGCTAATGCGGTCCTGCAAAGAGATAGCGCGTCCGGTCATGCCGTCGCGACCGGAGAGCACGATAGGCTCGATCGCGCCATCCAGCTCAGGAATCGCCATTTGCAGCGCCACCTGAATCGGGTGCAGCCCCAAGTCGCTCTCTTCCCACTCTTCTGTGGTTTGGAATACTAAAGGCAGCGCCACCATGTAAGGACGGTTCAGCCGCTTCAGCGTCTCAATCGCCTTCGGATGATCTTGGCGAGCCGGACCCCCCACCAGCGCAAAACCGGTTAGGGATACCACCGAGTCCACAATGGGACGCTCAGGGTCAATAGGGTCAAAGAAAAACTCATTCACAGGCTTGGAGAAATCCAAACCGCCAGAGAAGACAGGAATCACCCGAGCACCCATGTACTCTAGTTCCTGCACCATCGCCACATAGTGCGCCTCATCCCCAGTCACCAGGTGAGTCCGCTGCAAGACCAAACCCACACAGGGAGCCAGCGGATCTTTAGCTGCTTCCGGCAAATCAGGACGAGAAGCGTACCAGTTGAGGTATTCCTTAATGTCCTCAAACATTTGAGTCGCCATGGGGTGCCAGATCCCCACATCGGGGAAGGTTACCGGATCGGCATACTCAAGCGCTGCGGGGCTTTGGGACTCTTCACCCGATGGCGCACCCTCGATCGCCTTGTCGGTAAACACATAGCGATCAGCCAGCATCAAGAAGAAATTCTGCAAGTTTTCAGAAGATCCGCCCAGCCAATACTGAAAACTGAGCATGAAGTTGCGGGCATCCTGCGCCTTTTCGACAGGCAGGTACTTCAGCACGTTGGGCAACGTCCGCAACAGCTTCAGCATGGCGTCTTCGAAGCCGCTGCCCTTCTTCTGGCGACGCTTTTTCATAAATTCGCCAATGACGCTCTTAGACTGACCTAACTGCGCCATCGAAAAGCTACCCAGCTTGTTCAGCCGCATCACTTGAGGCATGGAGGGGAAAACCACGGCTGCATCAAGGCGATCGCGATGGGGCTTCACGGCCTCGACCACTTTGTCTGCCAAATCTTCGATAAAGATCAGAGAGGCAATAAAAATATTCGCTTCCGAAATGTCCTGTTTAAACGCTTCAAAGTTTTCCTGGCTCCGCAATTCTTCAATGAGGTAGCCGCTGACTTCAAAGGCAACTTCAGAGTTATTGGTGTTAATCGCACGAATGGCAGAGGATAGAGCGCTCTGATATTGAGGCTCCAGCACCACATAGACCACTTTGACCAGCGATCGCCCGTTGAGATCATCGGGCACGATGTGTCGCACAGTGGGCTTGACGTGGGTGAACATGCAGTGATGACTCCTTTTGATGTATCTGGATCGTAAAGGTTGGGGTCAACTGTCTTGGAAAGAGCAAAGAATTTGTAACTTCTACAGTAAGTAATTCTTTGCCTCACTGCTTCCCAGCAGTCTCAACAGTCTGCGATAGTTCGCAAGTTTGGAACCAAGAGATAGGTTTACAAAAGCTCAGAATTCGCGTAAAGAAACCGCATCAATTGTCCCAACAGGGTTTAGAAACCTACAAAGTTTCTATCAAAAAAACCTTGCCACATAAGGGATACAGCGAGATGCGTAATAATTTGCAATATTTTCAGCCGCAAAAACTCTCTTTAGTTGAATTTTTGTATATGTATTGTTTTTTTCTATTTCTCAGATAAAAAGTACAAAAGTGTTCTTATTGGCAGCAGCGATGATGATGCTATCGGATAGCAGTTTGAAAGCTCAAAAGCGGTGACGCCATCCAGCACGTTGGAAGCTAAGGAGCAAGGCGGACATGCCATCAGCGCGACTCAGACTGAGGGCGAAACCACAGTCTCATGATTATGGGACGGCACAATATCGCTATTCCGCGATCGCTGTAAGTTCCTCAACATTCCACATGGCAAAGGGTCGAACAATGCCGGAATAGTTCACCCCACCCAGGGTATTTCGCACAGCTCCAAGGTTGTAAGGGTTAACGAGATGGATGAACGGCAAGTTTTCCTCTGCCAAACGCTGACTTTCAACATAAAGCTGACGCCGCTGCTCAAAATCAGTCTCCCGAGCCGCCCTGATATAGAGGTTAGCAATCTCCTTTTCCCAATCTGCGGCTTCCCATCCCTCCAAAGGCTCCTGTCCAGGTAAAGCCTGCTGATTGAAAGCGTGTAGAGAGCCATCCAGCAACCAGACAACAGCTCCACTATGAGGATCTAGGCTGGCCGTAAACCCGATAATGTGGGCATCCCAGTCCAGACTGTCCCCCAATTTGGTGACCAAAGCGTTGAAACTAATGGGCTGGAAATCAACCTGAATACCAATCCGGCTTAAGTCTTGCTTGATCTGTGCCCCAAGGGCCTCACGAATCTTGTTCCCAGAGTTCGTAATCAATGTAAACCGCACTCGATTTCCCTCAGCATCGAGGAGCTGACCGTCCGAATTGTACTGAAAGCCATCCTGCTCCAGCAGTTCCCTCGCCTTATCTAAATCGTATTCATACACTGGAACACCTTCATCAGGACCAGCGTAGAAGGGACTTTGAACCGGAACAGGAGACGTTTGAGGTGCCCCTAATCCCTGATAAATATTGTTGACCATTGTTGGCCGATCAATGGCATGGGATACAGCCCGGCGAAATGCTAGTGAGTTAAACCACCGTGACTTGATTGGGTCAACTAAGGGTTCACCGTTACGACTGGCCTTGTTTAGATTGAACGCCATAAAGGTGGTTCCTAGCGCTGGCCCCCCTTCATAAATGGTGAAATTCCCGCGTTCCTCCTCCTGCTTCATCAGCGCAAATTCATCTGGGCTGACGCCAATGACATCTAACCCACCGGAACGGAATTGCAGCAGCTGATTGTCGCTATCTTCAATGATCTGCCAAATGAGCTGTTGAATGTAAGGCTGTTGTTCTCCGTCAGCACCTTCTCCCCAATAGTATGGATTGCGCTCAAAGATCACTCGCTGGCTGGGCAGATATTCCTTCAGCTGATAGGGGCCATTCGTCACGATGTCTTCAGGGGGTGTCCCTGTGGTCCAAGTTGAGAGGAACATTGGATTCCCTTCTCCATCCAATGTGGTGACAGATTCCTGAAGCGCATGAGCTGGCAAAATATGAGCCGCTAAACTAACCAAAAAAGGGGCGAAGGGTTCGGGTAGTTTGAAAGCAACCTGGCGATCGCTCAGCTTCTCAATGGTGGGTAATATCCCCTCTTCGCCAACACGGAACGTATCCCGAGATGGAGCCGGAATCGCTTCGTTGAAAATGACGTCACGATAAGTAAACATCACGTCGTCAGCCGTCAAAGGCTCGCCATCAGACCATCTCAGATTCTCTCGCAGGGTAATCGTGTAAGTCTTACCATTCTCTGAAATGTCCCAAGATTCGGCTAACAATGGGATTAATTCGCCGGTCTCACCGTCACGGCTTGTCAGTCCCTGAAAGGTGTAAAGAAAGATATTAGGATATTCTTGACTCAGCGTTGGATTAAACGTTTTAGGGTCTCCCAAAGAGCTGAAGACGATGCGTGACGTTGCCGCCTCCGCCGTGGTGAACTGGGACAAATCGCAAGCTTTTAGCGAGATCGCTATCACCGCTGCCAATAGCAGCAGCAGTCCCCGCTTCATCCACAGCCTGATCGCCATAGTCTTCCCCTTCGGCACAAACCCGTTTCAGATATCGCCGCCGTCGCCAGTTCCCTTAGGACCAGACGGCAAGCCTAGATGGCTAAAGTTATATCTTAGCGATCGCACTCCCCCTTTGCGCAATCATTCCACTCTAATTTTCATTCCGGGTAGGAATGAGTATTGCAAATAGCCTAGGAAGTCGGAGTCTTAGAAGTTACATCTTTGGAAGCAGCTGCCTCTTCAAAGGACAGCGATCGAGTTGTAATGGAAATTGTTAGCCAGCCGCCGCCTGTCTCCGGATGATTATGAGCCTGGATGTGTCCGCCATGTGCTTCCACAATCTGCTGGGCGATCGCCAGCCCTAGCCCGGTGCCATTACTTCGCATTTCGCTGCTTTGCCTATCAGGCTCTGGAGGATGACTTCGTGAACTGTCTGGGAGACGCGATCGCGACGGATCGGCCCGATAAAACCGATTAAAGATATAGGGCAAATCGTTCTCTCTAAATCCCGTCCCTTCGTCAACGACACCCACCCGCAGCAGGTGAGAGTTATGAAGCCCTATCTCAGCTGTTTCCAAAGACTCAATCTCTGTATGAACGAAGATTGTTCCCTCACGAGGGCTGTACTTGATCGCGTTGTCGATCAGATTGATGAAAACCCGGTGCATCAATGTTTCATCCAGAAGCACAATTAGCTCTGCAGGTCCTTCATAGGCAATCTGAATCTGCTTGATATCGGCTAGAGGCTCCAAACTTTGCCAAGCCGCCAGAATTAAACGAGGAAGTTCAACGGGTTTGAATGTTAATCCTGTTCCCCCCCGCCGCTCTAATCGGCTCAGGTTCAACAGATCTTCGACTAAATTGCTAAGCCGAAGAATCTCATTGAGCAGCCGATCTAGCCATCGCTTAGCGCCTGGTTCCACCCGCTCTTTCAACGTTTCCGCAACCAAACGGATGGAAGTTAGGGGTGTTTTCAGCTCGTGCGCAACGTCTGAAGTCCAGCGATCGCGCTGCTGCATGAGGGTTTCAGCTTCCTGACGATTCTCCAAGAAGATCCCGACGTGATGGTTCGGTAACGGAATGCCATGGCCTCTAAGCGGACACGCAACGCCCTCATCAGGATTGATCGGATCAGAAGAGACTAGATTTAAGGTCCAGTCCTGCTGACAGACTGTTTGTGCCTGGCGTGTATTCTCAATCAGCTGATCCAGTTCAAAAGACCGCACCAGCTCTAGCAATAGCCTAGGTTTTTCCGGATCAGACGCAGGGATTTCAGAGGAAATTCCTAACACTTGACACGCTAGGGCATTAATCCAAAGCAGTTGATTCTCATCGTCCACTTCCAAATAGCCAATGGGTGCTTGCTGCAAAAGGAACTGGTGTTCGTGAGACAAGCAACCCGTCGCTTCTGCACCTATCGCTAGCTTGCTCTCGCTATCGCAACCAACCGTCTTCAATTCAGTCTCTGATCGGGCCAGCTGGGATGCTCTTGACAGACCATAGGTCCCTCTAAGAAACCAACCCGTGCCAAGGCCGGCGATCGCTGTGCCAAAGAGAAGAGTCAAACCTGTTGCTATAGCCATGAAGGGGCACTCCTAGCTGCAGTAAAGCTACCTGTCCTGCCTACCCACAGCAGGATATCCCGTGGGTCGCCATCCACCCTAGCAGGAAAAGGTTAAAAAAAAAGACACCCTTAGGTGCCTTTCAATGGTCCGACTAACCTCTAGGAGGACATCGGATTAAGTTAACTGAAGCTTAGCGAACAGCTGCGCCACGATATGTGAGGCCATTGACATGCTGGTTAGGAGCATTCTTGGCAACACGACGGGTAACAACTGCGCCACGGTAGTGACCAATCACTTCTTCAGAAGTCTCAACTTTGTTGTTGCGGGGTTCATAATCCGCACCACGGTAACGTAAGCTCATAATCTCGCCTCCAGTAAACAACTGATGTTGAATGTGTAGTGAAAGAGGCGCGTTCCTTCAGGGATATATCCCTTACTTCCGTCCTTTCCAGATGACTGGTCGGATGAACGATTTACTTTCTGTATTCAAGTATACTGTTTCTGGATTGGTTTGTCAAGTTCCAAAGTATTTTTGCCTCTAAATCCTGACGAAAAGTCTAAATCGAGAGACCTAGCTTCAAACCAAGAGCCGCATGAACAAACAGGACGACCATACCAACCGTGCCGATGTAGGCATGAGCAGTTCTGAGCGCAGGTGAACCGCCACCAAATTTGGAAGCGGAGATCGCGCCATTGAGTCCCAACACCCCAATCGCAGCCGAGCCTGTCCAAAAGTGAGAGCTTTCCAAAATAGGATGTCCTTGCATGACTAAAGAAAGAACTCCCCCCGTATAGCCCAATGCGATGAAAAGGAACATCATAGGAGCAAGTTTGCGATGGTCACTACGAGCCTTAACCGCAATCTCTTTATCCTCGGCAGTACGCCCTTTCCAACCAGCCCAGGCCACATAGATTCCTAATACGAAAATGACGATGCCCATCATTAAAGGATGCCCCCAATGAACAATGGGTTCCGGCAGGTTGAATTGAGCAAACCAGTCCGCGATTGGTTTTAGCCAAGCAGTGAGCTGAGCAGACACAGTAAATCTCCCTCTTGCGATAGAAAAGCTTCATGTTTCTTAACATGCCATATCTTTCGCAATTAAGCAGCCTTTTCCTGAGTCTCTTTGAGCAGTGGAAAACCTAATGTTTCTCGCTGTTCCAAATACAACTGTGCAACTTTTCGGGCTAGTCCTCGGACCTGGCGAATGTATCGGGTTCGTTCTGTCACTGAGATAACGCCTCGCGCATCCAACAAATTGAAGGTGTGAGAACACTTCAGCACATAGTCATAGCTCGGCAGTACTAGCCCCTTGTTCATCAGCTGCTCTGCTTCTTTTTGGTAGAGGGTAAACAGCGTGAAGAGTAGCTCAGGATCAGATTCATCAAAGTTGTATTTGGAATGCTCAATTTCCCCCTGCATGTGGATGTCGCCATAGGTCAAATCGTCGTTCCACTGAATTTTTGCGATCGCATCCACTTCTTGCAGATACATTGTGAGGCGCTCTAGACCATAGGTCAGCTCAATCGAAACGGGACGACAGTCAATCCCGCCACATTGCTGAAAATAGGTAAATTGAGTGATTTCCATACCGTCAAGCCAAACTTCCCAGCCCACACCCCAGGCTCCGACCGCTGCATCTTCCCAGTTGTCTTCCACAAAACGGATATCGTGGTCCTCTGGCTTGATGCCGAGTGCCCGCAACGAATCTAAATAGGTGTCCTGAATAGTACTAGGGGAAGGCTTAATTAGAACTTGATACTGGTAGTAGTGCTGATAACGATTGGGATTTTCTCCATAACGACCATCAGCTGGACGACGACAAGGCTCAACATAAGCCACTGACCAAGGCTCAGGTCCTATCGCTCTCAAAAACGTATGAGGACTCTTCGTTCCAGCGCCCTTTTCGGTATCGTAGGGCTGCACAATGACACATCCCTGCTCACTCCAAAAGTTGTGCAAGGTTGCGATAACCGATTGAAAATTCACGCCAACTTCCTCTGAACCTATCCCATGTCAACACTATCGACTCTACTGCATAGTACTGAGAGAAAACTTTTCCACTGAGATTATTTCAGTCTAGAAAGTTAAGTTTTATATGAAATCAAGGAATTTGAAGAAGTAGCCTCTAGACCAGAATCCTGCTGAATTTCTTGTCGCCCCAATTCGCGAAAAGCCGATAGAAGCACCTTCACAGACATCTGTACAAACAACTCAAATGTTGGGACATCGGGAAACTGTTGCTGAGCTGAGTATTTTTTCTTGGTGCAGATTAAGGCATTCTATGTAATGTACGGTCTGTTGAGGGCGTGTAGTGCAGTTCTAACGTTTGGAGCAGTAATGACAACCCTCGATGAGTTGGGAAGGATACACAGAGTTCCAGGACACTACCGCAGACCGGCCCAAAAGTTTCGGTGAATTAACATTCAGGCGTGTGGGGACTGGTTCTTATGGTGAAGATTCGTCCAATTAAACAAATGGCTAACGGCAGAATCTTTTCTAGCTTTCGCTGTCGTCGTACCGTTAACCGCAATGTCCAAAGCATCACCTCCGAACAAAATAAAACCATAATGGATGGTGCGCGAATATTAACCCACAATGCTCATCGGAAATGGCGCAGTGGTGTTTGGCAAGTCCAGAGATAACGATTGCATCTACTGCTATTGAGAACACTAGAATCCCTATCAAACCGGAGCTTGCCTCTACCGGCTCTTTTGACTGTAGGTATGCTTCATCAAACCTTCGTAGGATGATTTTTCCAGGCTATCCGGATAGGGACATGGCTAGGGCGAACAGTTGAATGGTAGATGCACCCTGATAGCAATCCCCGGCCAACAGGTCGGGGATTTTTTTTGGATTTTTAGCCTTAAATTCAGTCCATAGCTAAGTCCTAGAGAATTTGCTGGTCTCTCGTCTTTGTGAATGTGAACTAGTCGTCAGAACCGCCTGCTTCTGCATCAGAAGATGGTTTCTCGACCTGAGCCTCTTCAGAGCCTTCCGGCGTGGAAGCTACCTTCTCAGCCGAATCCACAGCAGGTACTACTTCGGTAGACTCCTGCGGGGCAGATTCTGCCCCGTCAGAAGTTTTCACAGGGGTCGCAGACTCAAGTTCAGCAGCAGATTCTGCAGCAACTGGATGCTCTTCAGCGCCAGTCGTAGGGGAATTAGTCGTCGAAGGCTCTTCGACAGGTTCTACAGCAGAGGGAGCTTCGGTAGACGGAATATCTGTGGTGAGAGTCGGTTCAGCAGGCGGCATCTCCGCAGCAGAAGTTTGAGCAGACTCCCCAGCGGTCATCTCAGCAGGAACTTCAGGGGCAGCCGAAGTCTCGACAGCAGGTGATTCAGGCGAGGGCTGGATCTCGGGTTGTGCTTCGGAGGATGTCGTCGCTACTGGTTCTGCAACAGGATCCTCAGCCGCTGGTTCTACAGCAGGAGCCTCTGGCTCAGTTGACGGTTCAGCAGGTGCAGCTGCCTCAACCGTCGGTTCTAGGGTAGGAGTCTCTTCAACTGCTGCTTCAGGTTCCTGAGGTTCAGGTTCAGGCTCTTCCGTTTTTGCTTTGGGCTTAGGTCCTCGCATTAACGCAGGTGGAACAGCGGGCTTCCTTTCTTCACGATCGCGACGCCCCTTTCCACGTTTGCCCTTGCGACCCTTGCCACCTCTATCACGGCGATCGCCGCCGCGCCCTTCGCGATCGCCGCCTTCGCGATTGCTGCCGCCTTCGCTAGCCTGACGGGCTGCTCTTTCAGACTTCTTGATGGGACGCTCAACCATAGCTCAAGATTTCTTAACACCAAAACGATACTACCTTGAAAGGAGACATTACCTGTGTTGGCTGAAACGCCAAGCTCTTGAAAGTTTTCAGCAATCCTTCAGGTCCAGCTGTTTTAGCAGAACAATAAGCCCGAACAAGTTTCCTGAATTCTTTATCTCGTTCGTGTATATGTCCAATGACCGAAGTCATTCAAACCTCTAAGGCATACAACAATAAAAGTGAACGGCTGAAGGCTAACGCTTTGAGATGAATTTCTTGAACTTTTAGTCATAAGTTCATAGGACTTTCTTGATACTTGTTTTTACAACAGCCATCGTTAGGGAAGTCTTTGATTAGCCTGTAGCTTCAAGACTGGTATTTTTCGCAAAATTCAGTCTTAGCGTACATGCGCTACAACAGAGACAGTGCTTCAGCTAGCTGTCTAAAGGAATACAAAGCGCTTTGTACATCGAGGCTATTGTGAGGGGCGTTTAAATGCGGAATCCCTTCTGCATTGGGTGCTTCAAAGAGCCAAAGTTCGGTTTATGTAAGTAATCCTTGAGCTGATTAGGTTCAACGAACAGGTTTGCTTATCTCATTTGTTAAGACAATCTAAAGATTCGTGGTTAGAATATATTTCTAAGAGTGTGGAGGTAGGCCATGTTTGTCCGGTTGGCAGAGCAGCATAGAAGCTTTGTACAGGATCTGGTTATGAACTTGAAGGCTTTAGCAATTGTCCTCGAAAACAGAGGATACCTTGCTTCGTGCTATACCTGCGGCGGACAAATGAACAGCGCATCCTTCATGGTTAGCCTTGGTGATAATCATCTTATCCGTTTTTTGGTCTCTGACTACGGCATCACTTGGACAGAAATGCGAGATGATCGCGAGCTGATGAAGTTGGAAGGGGCCGAGGCGATTAATCAGCTTCAGGAATTAGCTGACCTAGTGAAATTTGGTGTTAAGCCCTCTGATTGCAAACCAGCAATGGTTTCAAAGTAGAACTCGCAACGTGCCCAGACTGGGGTAGTGATCCCCATAGATTGGTGTTGCACAAAACACCACCTAACCTGCGTCAGGACTTTCGTTGAATCCCTGCGTCAACCCACTGAATTCTTAGGGTTGCTCCGAATTGCTCATTTGGGTTTGACAATCTCGGTACTTAAGATGTTATGCCGGCCAACATGCCTGAAAAGGGGTTGTAGCTGATCGGCGATCAGCCCACCGCATATGAGGTGCTTCGATTCGGCAAGAATAGAGACTCGATTATCCTTTTGCTTTCTGACACGCACTTCTAGGCCGCAAAGTGTTCTAGACTATGGAGCTTTTGAAAGGCTGTTGTTTCAATGGAAAAGACGATATTCGCCCTTAAGAACACATGGAAAACTGTCCTTTCTGTAGCATCGTTAAAGGCACGGGCGACGTCAGTCTAGTTTTTGAAGACACTTGGACGATGGCCTTTATCCCGCTACAGCCTATCTATGCAGGTGCTTGCATTGTTATTCCTAAGCCCCACATTGACCATTTCACAGATATTCCAGACGAACTCGCAGCAAAGGTGATGATCACGGCCCAACGAGTCGGGCGTAAGATTCGCGAAGTGTATAAGCCATTGCGCGTAGGCATGGTCGTCCACGGGTTTGGGGTACATCATGCTCATTTGAACTTGATTCCCCAATATGATCCCCTCGATATCACCTACAAGCATCTAGCCTACATTGAGGCAGGGGAGGTCAAGTTTGCACCGAAAGAATTGCCGACTCCCAGCCGAGCTGAGCTAGATGAGATGGCGCGATCGCTACGAATTGAGCATGGGTAAAGAGGGATAATGCCCAACTGTCGTCCCAAAAACTGATAGCGGCACGCATTTGAGTCAAGCACACCCCATTCCCTATTCCCTGCCCCCTCAAGACACTGAGATGTACTCAACCAAGCTGCACAGGGCGATGAGACTTACGCCAGCAGGTTATTCAAACACCTAGGGCTAGGCGTGAGATAGCAAGGCCCACCGATGCTCACTAACCTGTCAATATTTTGCGTAAGTCCCAATGGGATCAACAAGAAGTCAACTTAGGCAATACCCCGCCACGTCTCCGAGAAAATTTAAGGACTGCAAGCGCTAGCTACCATATTGAGCGTCAGCCCTTTCCTTACAGACACTTCGCTCTTCGCCGGTTGCCCGACACTGTTCAAGAGCAATCTGACGATTCGTTGATGCTGGCAACTGGTCTGCATAAGTCAGCGCTTCATTGAAGAAGTCCAGGCTTTCCTCATCTCTGTCTAAACGGCGTAGAATTTGCGCCTTGAGGTACAGCAAATCAGGGTTTTGAGGAGCTGCTTCCAGAGCCACCTCAACGGCCTCTAGGGCCTCAGGATTGCGATCTAGGTCCCGATAGCCCAAAGCAATGCCGCGATAAGCCACATAGGTCGGATAACCATAGGACTTGAGCTGGTCGATCGCCGTCTCAGGATTTGCAAACGGCAAGTTGACCGCTAGCAACAAATCCATATATCCCTTTAGCAAACTCAGTTCAGGATCTTGAGGATCGATGGCCTCAGCCGCATCCATACGATCAAAGACCTGCTGCAGCATTCCTAATGCTCTGGGCGTTCCTTGAGCGATTCCATCGGTCTGAAGGATGTAGGCTCCCCTTAAAAAGATACCCACTGCTTCATAGAGGTTACTCCGCAAAGGATCACGTCCAGCTAGCTCAGCGGCGGTTTCCTCTGTTAAGCTGGCTTTCGTTCGTAGAGCGCTCCAATCTTCGTCTAGATAGGCAAAAGCAGCCCCCAAAGCATGAAAAAGAGGATCGTCCTCAGCGTTGGCATCAGCCTCTTCTAGATATTCGCGAGCTTGGGCATAATTGCCATCGCGGAACATGGCGTAGAAAACCTGCTCACTCGTCTCACTGATATTATGAGGATCCTCCACCCGAAATGGATCACCCGCTAGTGCAGGACGAATGAGCGGCAGCAGGGTGAGCCCCATGCCCACAAGCAGACAAACAATGCGGCGAAAAATTTTGTGGACAAAAATGTTTTGAATTAGAGCTGTTGCAAGGTTTGCCATAAGTCCTATGAAGCGTAAATTAAGGTCTAGTTCATTAACCATGGGCAGTAAGCAGGCGCCTACCCAACGAGAGCAGCAGATTTAACCACAGAAAAGAAAATGGGTCAAATTGCGAATCAAATGACTCAATTATCGTTTGAGTTGAGACCGCGTCAGCTTAACCTGCCACAATGAGTCTAGTATGCTGTTTTAGAAACAAGTAACCGTCTCCATGACATTGTATTCTCGGATACATTACTCCTTTGACTCATTGGGTCAGAGAAGAGTTCCGAGCAATTGCAAAAAAGCCGAGAGTTCTCTTAGAGATCCACCTCGGGAAGAGCAGTTTCAGGAACAGTTTTGATGGTTTTACAGAATTGTGGGGCGATCGCCGACGACTTCCCACAATTCCGGGTACTTTAGGAGAAGTTCAACCGCCCTATCAACGGCATGCTCAATCTTCGCGAACTGGTTTATCATCCGGCATCAACGCCGCAACCCATCCTAAAGCCTCTTAATTTGGAACTAGGTCCCCAAGAGATGGGATTGGTGATTGGTCCAAGCGGTTCTGGTAAAACAACGCTACTGGAAATTCTGGCGGGTCTGGCCTATCCAACTGCAGGGGAAATTTGCTGGCGCGATCAGACCCTTTATCCAGAGGCTTTGAGACAATTAGCCGGGCTTGTCTTTCAGTTTCCCGAACGGCATTTTTGTGGACATAACGTTTTGGAAGAACTACGGCTGGGCCATCCTGGATTGTCTCGCGGACAGATTGTGAAGACGTTGGAATCAGTTGGTCTGGGTCACCTGTCTTTAGAGGCGGAACCTCATGCCTTGAGCGGTGGACAACAGCGTCGCCTAGCATTAGCCGTGCAGCTTATTCGTCAACCGTATCTACTTTTATTAGATGAGCCCACAGCTGGACTTGACTGGTCAATGCGGCGTCAAATAGTGAGTTTATTAAAAACGCTGAAGCAAGACTGGAGTCTGTTAGTTGTTTCTCACGATGCCAGCGAACTGGCTGAATTCGCCGACCGAGTCTGGACTCTTGACCATGGCGTTCTTGAGCCGTACCATCTGCAGCCCTCTGAAGTGACTGCTTGTCCATGAGTGAATTTGTAATTCGTGAATTGCCCACACTGACCCATGTTTGGCAAGAGACATTGGGTTGGTGTCCCAATGAGGAGCAACAGAAAGACTTTCAAGATCTCTATGAAGGGGTCCTTAAGGGAAACCAGCAAATGAACCTGACTCGGATTACTGAGCCGTCCGAGTTTTGGGAAAAGCACCTATGGGATTCATTCAGCGGTCTTTTTCCTTGGCACATGTCCGACCTGCATCGTCCTCGTTGGGCCATTAGTGAAGCTAATCGCCGTGTCATTGATATTGGTACAGGTGCAGGTTTTCCGGGATTGCCAGCCGCGATCGCATTTCCCCATTGGCAAATCACCCTGCTAGATTCAACTCAGAAAAAGATTCGGTTTCTGCAAGAACTGGCTCAGTCAATGGGGTTGAAAAACGTCCGGGTGATCGCAGACCGAGCGGAATTTTTAGGTCATCAACTCAGCCATCGGGAACTCTACGATGTCGCACTGTTACGGGCAGTTGGATCGGCCTCTACCTGCGCTGAATATGCCTTACCCCTCGTTAAAGTTAACGGGATTGTCGTTCTCTATCGGGGGCAGTGGACCAGTGAAGACGCTCAAAGTTTGTCCCGAGCTGCCCAAAAACTGGGAGGAAGCCTTTTGGACGTGAAACCCTGGAAAACTCCCCTAAGCAAAGGCATCCGTCACTGCATTTACCTGCAAAAACAGTCTCCTACCCATGATGATTTCCCTCGTCCGGTCGGAATTCCTGCTAAACAACCCTTGTAGAGACGAAACATCAAAGCAGCTTGTAATCTCCAATAGCATCCGAGTGGGAGCTGGCGATGGACTACAATTTGTCTCGCAAACAATCCGTATCTAGCACCCAGAAAGGTTGAAAATCTGCTGTTTTACAGGTTTCTGCTAGCGATTCAACAACCGTTGGTCGAGGGTCATTAACGGCGAGGTACGGTAAATCTGTATCCTGAGAATATTGCAATATCCAAAAGCTGGATTCAACCCATTCCAACGTAAACATGTCCGGCGTGATCAGCCACAAATCAATTGTATTGTTGTCGAGAAAGTCTTTAACGATATCCGGTTCAACCGTGTATTGGGCCTCAATTAAATCGAGCGATCGCTGTCTAACTTCGTTGTAATACCCCAGGTGATAGGGCAGCGTAAAGCCTTTACCGCCGACAAAGATCGAGCGATTTGTGAAGCTCGGGATGTTGTTAATTTCTTCATCTAATGATGCGATCAGGGTTTCCTGGGACTGACTCTTCAAGTAATCGTACAGTTCAGGAAAATCACCGCGATAGTAATTACCGAGATTTTCTCCTGCAAGAAAGCCAATGGTGAGAGGGGCGATCGCCCAAATAGCTAATAGCCCTCGCCAGAATTTTGGCCGATTTCTCCAAGAATGCGAAGGGCGCAACCTATCTGCGATTAGAGCCATAGCAACCCCAACACTTACAGCAACAATAGCTCTGAAGCTGTGCTCTGTGTAACGATTTGGCAAGTGGAGTTCGAACAGCAGGAGATGAGCCAGGAGATAGCAGGTGACAGAAGCGATAGTCACTTTTAAGAGCAATAAAACGCCTGGCTTAGCTACTTTTACAAGACTTGATTTTCCTGGAAAAAGGATTAGAAAGGGAAGCGCTAACGTCAACCAAACTTGAGGGATAACTTTCAGATCAAAGGTGAACCATTCAAGAGGAAACAATCCTGTTCGCTTTCCAACCAGCCAAAAGTCTAAAGGATTGTCCACAAAAAACTTCGACCAACCCTGGGCGGAGAGGGCAAACATATTACGCGCCTGGGCTAGGGTTAGAACTGGGCCATAAGCAGATTCTCGTAGCGCGTAAGGCAATAAAGAAAAGAATACAGCCACCAAGCTTACGCCTAAAAACCAGTAATCCTTTCGAGTTCCATGGACAGTAACTCGTCCCCGCTTCCATCTCAAAAGACCCAAACCGATGAGACCCAAAGTTCCTCCCATCACCAAGACGCCTTGAGGATAAAACAGACTCAGCAAAAGAATTGCGATCGCACAGCCTAACCCAGATCGTCTTAGGGTGAAGAAGAGAAACGCTAGAAAAAAAGGATGAAAAAAAGCGGCTGGTGTTGCCGAGACCAGATCATCTCGAATAGGGAAGACTTGATTGAGAAAAATGACGGAAACAAAAGCCGCCCAAGGGATTCGAACCATCTCTAAGACTGTGGCAAAGACAAAGATGGTAGCGGCAAAGGCGATCAGCAGCGGCAAGATTTTATTAAACGTCCAGGGGTTAAATCCCAGAGCAACGCCACCCCGATAGAGGGTTGTATATCCCCAAGGGGCAACAGACTGAAAATAATCCGCCAGAAGATCGTTGGGAAACAGACCGGGGTCAACAAAACGCTGCATCCAAAAGACATGCTGACGCGCATCATCTTGAACAATGAAATCGCTTGAAAAAGCTTGGTATAGGGTAGGAAGACGATATAAGAGAGCAACGACTAAGCTTAGCCCCAACCAACTAGCCAGCGGCTGGGTAAACCAAGCGATTGTGCGGTCAACACATTTAGACAGCCATCGACTCTCAAACATAGGTGACTCAAATCATGACCCATCTATTTCACCACATTGCTCCAGCCCAAGGACAGTGAGCCGCTGTGTACGCTAGCTAGAAACCCGAATCGTTTTGCGTTTCCGGCGTAGTCGCATCAGAACTCATGGTAGAAGCCAGTAAATCAAGACAATCTCGTACGGGTGCATCCTCAGCCATAGCATTGACGAGTTCGTCATAGGCTTCTTTGTGCTTCTCTAGCAGATTTTGTGCTTGCAGAACGGCCCAACGCTGGCGAACTTGGCCCTCCTGAATAGGTCGCTGAAGCTGCTGCCAAAGAATAGAAAATTTTTGGAGATCGTCCCGTCCGCCTTGGGCCTGACCATAAACCATCTTTTCAGCTGCGATACCCGCCATCCAAACCGTGCAGTAGCGATTAAGCATCTGTGCAGGAAGCTGCCCTGTTTTCAGAACTGTATCTAAATCAGCCGTATCAAACTGCACTCCACCCACTCCGGGCATTCCCTTTTTCCAGGCATCCCAAGCGTTCAACGTATAATCAACGACAGGGATATCTAAGAGATAGGCCACCAAGAAATGTCCTGCCTCATGGCGTAATACCCGCTCTCTTTCATCTCCAGATAAGCGATTAAAGCCGTTGACGAAGAGATTGCCAAGTGTCCCGTTCCAACTGGCTTGGTCAATGATGGCAACCCCTAATACCGACACGATCGCGATCGCCGGAAATGCTTGCGGGATATCCAACAAAGGTCCTAGTAAAACGCTCATCGTCACTAGGAAGATGGCGATCGCCACAGTATTGAGCGTTGTTTGACTCATGATTCAACCAGCTTCTCTGAGTTTTGTTTTGTACCCTATCAAGACTAGAACAGTCCGACAGCTGGCAGAGTCACTCTCTTGTCAACCTGGGGGTCTATGGTCTATGCGATCGTAAACGTGGTTATAGCTGTAGCTTTCAAGCTCATCCCCGAACGATGAGGTGTACAAAACCTCTCATTAGCTTAGCGGTCTTGATAGAAGGTTTTCAAACTCTCTGAATCACCGACAAACCGCCAGTGCCAAGGTTCATACTGTACACCCTGAGGATTGCCTCTGGGAAAAGACAATTCGAAGCTATAGCGAGGAGCATTTTTCTCCAGCCATTTAAAGGCGTCAGTCTCCTCAAAAGCAACGCTCAAATCAGTTCCAGGGGCGTTAGCATCCGCAATGTCAATAGCGTATCCCGTGTGATGTTCGCTATATCCTGGTGGTGCGCTGACCTCTGCTCGTGTCAATGGGGTTTGTCCTCGTTCAGCCTTAACGTCAAAGAATAAGTAATGCTGATCTTCAATCGCTCGAAATCCTGAAATCGGAACCAGATAAATTCCTTGGGATTCAGCCTCTGCAACCATGGCATCAAATTGTTCTACTGCTGAAGGACGCAGCTGCACCGCACTGTCATAAGCTGATGAAACCAATTCAGTTTCGGGGGCTTCCTCGTAGGCGAAGTGTCCCAACAACGACTCTCGGGACGACGAAGTTCCCACCAAGTCATTAGCATTGGGAGCCACATAAACACTCACCATCGGCTCCATCGGCACTGAGATGGCGGACGTTTCAGCCCCTTGGTAGGTCAGCCATGAGACAATCAAGCCCGCGATCGCACTGGACAAACCGATTAGAAACCAAACCACCCATCGAAAAATACCTCGCTTCGCTCCTCCTTTCGTTGAGGATGGTCGGTCGCGCTGCGCTTCAGGAATGTCATCTCCGGAACTATAAAATCTGGGTTCCACAGTCTAAGAACCTATTGAATGTTTAGCCTATCGATCAGTACCTGCACCATAACGCCTAGTCAGGCGTCAACACACCTATTCATACTCTCAATTGTGGAAAAATCTTGGAAAAATTTTGAAAACGTGTAAATCTTATTTCACAACGTGGCAAAAGTTGTTTGAAGTTTTGCAGAAGTCAATAGTTGATTGGAAACATTTCAAAGCCTATCTTGGCAATAAAGGGTCGCCAAAACAAAACATTCTATGCAATGTTGGGGATGAGAGTGGCGAAATGCTAACTGCTTAGAGATTTTAATCGTTTAAATCGTGGAACTTCTAGCAACCCCTCACCTATGGACTATTTATGAGACCTCCGGCTGTCTCAGCCCGTGCAAAGTGGAAGACAGTCCACTGCTGCGGTTGTTGCTGCGAACAGGAACCGTATTGAGCGGTGCGATCGCGCTCCTCATGGTCAGTCCACAACTCCAGGCCAGGAACTTTCCAGGCGCAGGCCCTGCTCGCATTGATCCTCCGCCAGGCTATAACGTCAACATTCGTAGCGGTCCAGGGATTCAATTTCAAGCAGTAAATACCCTATCACCAGGAGACCTTATTACGCTTACAGGAGCCTATCAGAACGGTTGGGCACAGTTAACAAACGACAGTTGGGTTGCCGGAAACCTGATCAGCTCAAGCGCCTCAAGCCCTGGCTCTGCCAGCCGTTCCAGAGCTGTCATTGATTCATCTGAAGGATTCAGTGTCAACATCCGTACAGGTCCTGGGCTACAGTTTCCAGTTGTCAATACCCTGTCCCGTGGAACCGTTATCAATATCACTGGACGCTATCAAAATGGTTGGGCAGAATTGACCAGTGGCAACTGGGTTGCGGGATATCTCATTCGAGTCACCGGTCCCATAGAAGACTCCTCTCCCCAACCTACAGATAGAACAGACACCGAGTTCTTACGAGTAGGCGCTCGTAGCCCTGCGGTCATTCCCCTAGAGAGACGACTTCGAGAGCTGGGTTATGTGACCAATAACTTTGTCCCCAATGAGTACTACGGCACTGACACTGCGCAGGCAATTCGAAATTTTCAGCGGCGCAACAATCTATTTGTCGATGGCGTTGCCGGTTCTGTGACCCGAACTGCTCTGTATAGCACCAATGCGATTCCCCGTGTCACTCAAGCAACCACAGGTCAACCCGATCCACCAACATCAACCCCTAGTCCGACCCCCAGTCCCAATCCACCATCACCGTCACCATCACCCAATCCTCCTGCCAATCCACCCAATCAAGGCACTCTTCGAGACGCTAGAGTTAGTACTCGTGATGGCACAGAAGCTCTTATCTTCTCTGGCCCTAGTACGGAGTTCGATATCGTAGGCTTCATTGCCGATGGCGAGACTGTCAGCCTCACAGGTCGTACTCAGAATAACTGGTCAGAGCTTAGCGATGGTAGTTGGATCTACACAGAATTTTTATCCTTCTAAGGTCCCTCTATCACCACAGGTTTCAAATCCCCGCGTAAGGCTCACAACGCAAGGGTGAGGCTCACCAGCGCGCAGCAATGTATTCCACTTCTCAAGGGACAAAATTCGCTAGTCTGGTCAAACAGCGATGCAGTTAGAACTTGGGGTTTATGAATAAATTAGAGAATCTGAGAAACCTATTCAAAGAAATGGACTGCGCCCTTGTGGCCTACTCTGGCGGAATTGACAGTACTTTAGTTGCCAAAGTTGCTTACGACGTACTAAGCGATCGCGCTTTGGCAGTCACTGCCGATTCCCCTTCCCTCATGTCAGATGATCTAGAGGACGCCAAAATTCAGGCTGCCGAGATTGGCATTCGCCACGAGATTGTCAAGACTTATGAGATGGAAAACCTCAATTACACTAGCAATCCAGCAAACCGCTGCTATTTCTGCAAAAGTGAGCTACACGATACCCTGAAGCCATTAGCCCTAGAACGCGGCTACCCTTATGTCGTTGATGGCGTAAACGCCGACGATTTGCACGACTATCGTCCCGGCATCCAAGCAGCTAAAGAGCGGGGAGCACGATCGCCTCTGGCAGAGGCCAACATCACCAAGCTAGAAGTTCGAGAAATATCGCGATCGCTCGGACTCCCCTGGTGGGATAAACCCTCTCAGCCCTGCCTCAGTTCCCGCTTTCCCTATGGCGAATCCATCACACAGGAAAAACTTCAGCGAGTAGCGCGATGTGAACGCTATCTGCGACGGCTTGGTCTGCGAAACCTCCGTGTCCGTTCTGCTGGAGAAACAGCCCGTATCGAACTGCCTGCCGCTGAAATCAAAGCCTTCATTCAATCCACTGATCTGCCAACTTTAGTTGCTGCCTTTCAAGACTATGGCTTCACCTATGTCACCCTCGATCTGGAAGGCTATCGCAGCGGCAAACTCAACCAAGATTTGCAAAAACGAGACCTAATCAAGCAGTAGGCAACAGAAAGCGCATCTTCTAGCGAATTTTTGATCTAGTCCCCAAACCTCACGGCTATAGCCGTTGTCAGTTCCGTTAGGACAAGACGGCTATAACAGGGAGTAGGCAGCACGCAACAGAGTCTGGTTATTTCACTTGCACACCGCTATAAGGCTCACGATTCAGGGTTAACTTCGGAAAATCATTCTTTCATTGCTTTCAGCACTAGAGCCGGATCAATCCACTTGCCACGATACTTCATGCCCCAATGGAGATGAGGTCCAGTCGTACGTCCAGTCATGCCAATACGCCCGATACGCTGACCGCTCCTAACCGTGTCACCTTGACGAATTTGAATGCCGCCGCTGTGGTCGACCATCCAGCGATCGCCGTCTGCCTCTACGACAACGTGCCCCTGCAGGTGGCAGTAAATATGTAACCAGCCATCTGATTCCACGACAACGCTGGTGCCACAGGCGGTGTCGTCAGTGACTTCTACAACCTCCCCTTCCCACCAAGCTCGAATGTAGCTACCCATCGGCGCAGCAATATCAAGGCCATAGTGAAAACTACGCCCCCCAAAAGGATGATCACGATAGCCAAAGGGCGAAGTATAGGCTACGAAATCCTCAACAGGAAAGGATGCAGCCTTCCAAGGAGACTGCAACGCTAGCGCTTGAGCCTCTTGAGCCTCCACCAGAGGCGGCTGATGAATCAGCTCCGAGACACCCCAGATCAGCATGCCTAATAGCGCCAGACCAACAATGCTGATTCGTAGTGAGCGCGTCGGCGATCGCTGCCAGAAATTGGCAGCTTTGCTCTCTGGGGAACAGCTGTGAGAAGAGTGATCAGAGAAATGCTGAGAATACAGATTGAATCGTTTTCGCTCTCTCCGACGACGAAGACGACCATAAGATGGCAAGGAACTCATAGCGAAACGGGCAAGAGCTTTAGTTCTTTTGTACTATACCTCAAATTAAGGATCGATCAACCTTCCGTAGCCGCCTTTTGAGCCTTATATTTCTCTTTAAAAAGAGCCTGCCGCTCTTTGTGATTCACGATGGGATGGGGATACTGGGCGCAATCGCATTCATCGTCTGGGATCTTGCCCGTTACCAACTCGCCCGTGTCCAAATGACGAATTTCAGGCACCCACTGACGAATATATTCAGCATCCCGATCGAACTTTTGAGCTTGACTAGCGGGGTTGAAGATTCGTAAGGGTTTTGGATCCATGCCGCTGGAGGCGCTCCATTGCCAACCGCCGTTGTTCGCTGACAAATCTCCATCAAACAGCTTTTGCATGAAGTATTTCTCACCCCAACGCCAGTCGATAATGAGGTCTTTTGTGAGAAAGCTAGCGACAATCATGCGGCAGCGGTTGTGCATCCAGCCAATTTCGTTTAACTGTCGCATCGCGGCATCAACAATGGGATAACCTGTACGGCCTTCACACCAAGCCTGAAACTGCTCCTCATTGTTAATCCAAGGAAAATCCTTTAAGTGCTCTCGATACGGACCCTCAGCCAGTTCAGGAAAGTAATACATGACGTGCTGATAAAACTCTCGCCACGCTAGCTCTTGCTGCCAGGTCTGGACATTCTTGCGCGTTTCGTCACTCCGACAGCGACTATAAGCCACCTCGGCGGCTTCCCATACCGTTCGAATTCCTATCGAGCCAAATTTCAGAGCTGCGCTCAGTTGAGAGGTGCCATCCACATAGGGAAAATTCCGCTGGTCCCCATAAGCTGCAACATAGCGATCATCATCACAGAACTCATCCAGACGCTTGTGTGCAGCCCACTCTCCAGGCTCCAAAAGGAGAGGGGTATCCCAAGCAAAACCCAAATCTTGAGCTGAAGGTAAGGCAATCGCGCCTGCTTTTTCGGCCTGCTCCTTCAAATCTGACGATAGTCCCTCTGCGGCTTCAAATGTCTTCACAGGAGAATCTTTAGACTGACCGCGCCAATTTTTCCAGAACGGGCTGTAGACCGTGTAAGGGGTATCGCTGCCAGTCAGCACTGAGCCAGGGGCCTGTAACAGCTGGTCCCAAAATGTGGTCTTAATTTCAATGCTCACCTCTTTGAGCGCTGCCGCCACCTGAGTATCGCGATCGCGAGAATACGGCTCAACACCCCGATTCCAATAGACCGCTGTAGCATTGATTGCTTGTGCTAGGGCTGGAATCCCTTGAGTCGGCTCCGCTTTGAGAACAAGCAGTTCGCTTCCGGCTTCGGCATAGCGTCTTTGCAATTCTTCCAAACAGCCAATCATATAAGTCACCCGAGCTGGGGCGACATCGTCTTGATTAAGAATATTAGGGTCGAGGCAAAAAAGACCAGTGACCTGAGGTGATCGCGACCGGGCAGCAGCAAGGCCAAGATTATCGCTAATTCGTAGATCCCGCCGATGCCAAAACAAAATGCGGTCGGTCACGTCTCCCCCTTTAAATCCCTAATTCCTTCTGCCGTTCTTCAGTATAGTCAGGTCTTTTCCAAGGCTGTTGAGCGATCGCGACCTAACCAACATATGTCTCAGAACATTGCGAATCAATGGTCAACATCCCCAAAAAGTCACTTGACCCATACAATAAAAAATGAAACTGTAGTCAAAGATACGGTTTACATCAAATAATGTTTTGATTTCCTGACTTTACTTGGAGATGCATCCCATGAAACTCTCTTATCGTGGTCACGCTTACGAAGCTCATTTGCTTCCCGTTGAGGAACAGGAAGTTGAGGAAATCGGCACTTATCGTGGTGCTCGGTTAACTCGCAAAAAGTTCCGCATTCCGCATTCGGAGCACGGCAAGGTTGAATTGACTTACCGAGGCGCTAAATACTCTCACGACATCTAAAAGGAGTCATCATTTAGCGCTCGAAGGCTGTCTTAGACAAGGTTTTAGCACCTAGCTGTTACCAAGGATCTGCTCGTCAAGAGAAAAATCAACCTCAGTTTTGTCTCGGCCAGAGGCTAGAAAGTCATTTTGGAAAGAGTCTTTCAAGCCGCTAATCAAGTCAAACTGAGGTTTCCAATTCAGCTCGGCTTTTGCTTTTTCGATGGAGGTGAAGAAATGCTGCACGCGCATTGGAAATGCTTTTTTCTTGCCAAAATCAAACGCTTTCGGTTCGTAGTGGACCAGTTCTGTGTCGGCAGGGTCTTTGCCCGCAGCAACACAGCAGGCTCTAGCTAAACCGTCGAAACTCACGGCTTTCTCCCCAGAGATGTTGTAAATCTGACCAATGGCGCTCTTGTTCCCTAGAACTGCCGCCATTGCTCTTGCTAAATCGGCCACATGTCCCATTTGCGTTAATGCCATGCCGTTTCCTGGAATAGGCATGGGGCGATCGCGTACGATGCGATCAAAGAACCACGCTTCCACATCGTTATAGTTTTGCGGTCCATAAATGTAAACGGGACGAACGGATGTGAACGGAACATTCTGAGCTACTAGATAATCTTCAGTGGCAAATTTGCCCTTGTGACGGCTTTTGGGATCAACAGCATCTCCTTCAAGATGGGGCATCTCATCAGACTTTAGATACACTCCGGCGGAACTAACATAGACAAAATGCTGAAGTTTGCCGTCAAAAAGGTCAATTAAAGGTTGTGTGTCGCTTAATTCACGACCGTTGTTGTCGAAAACAGCGTCGAAGGACTCACCAGACAGTTTTTCCTTAAGAGCTGCTGCATCTTTGCGATCGCCTTGAATCACCTTTGCCTGCGGCACTGGAGAAGGCTTATTGCCTCGGTTAAACAAGACGACTTCGTGTCCCTGTTCAACTAAAAGTCTCGTCAGGTACACCCCAATAAATCGGGTTCCCCCCATCACCAAAATTCGCATCATGACCTCCAACCGCGATCGCACATTCCACCACAGCATACGTTCCAACTGAGCTGTCCAGTGCTCTAACGCCGAACATTTGGCCTTCCTGGAGCCTAGCTAGATTCAACACCGCTGTAGGTATCTTAGGATGCTGTAGTCTCCCTAATGGAAAGAATTAAGCCGGTCCTGGGATGCAAATGTTAAATCCTTTTAATAAACTCTTTGACGAATGCTTAAGTGAATGGGCAAAAAGTGGCGTATCTTCGTTCATACGCTTAGTCTGAAGCCACTGACTGTCTGACGCGATATTTCAATCCCACTAGAATAAATAAACTGTAATTTTCAAGACTGTCTGTATAGCTGTACGGTAGTCGCAGTATGCACATCATCGGCGAAGCTTAATGCAAGAGCTAGAAAACGCCTATCGAATACTAGATTTAGAGCCTGGTGCTTCTATGGAAGAGGTCAACCAGGCTTATAAGGATCTGGTGTTTATCTGGCATCCTGATCGCCTTCCCAAAGACAATCTTCGTCTTATTGAAAAAGCCCAAGAAAAAATCAAGCAGCTGAATCAGGCTAGAGATTATCTGCGAAACAATGCGCGTGCTGAGCCGGCAACCTCAGAGAGCGGCAACGGTTATCGTTCACGGACTCGGCCCTACACCCGCACTTATTCCAACCCGTCCTATCGGCAGCGTTCAACCTACGGTCAAACAGCTAATCGCAGCACAGACTCTTCCCAACGCCAAACTTACGAAAATCCCTATCGAGCCTATCAGTCTCGTTATGCTCAGTCTGCTGATAATCGCTATCGAGCCTACCGCAGCGCAGACAGCAGCTATCGCTCCCGTGATCCAGAATCCAATGCCAATGGTCATACAGCCAACGGAGAAAACGACTCCCATCCTCGCTCTCATCACGGCAACGGGGGTGTCAGTGGTTCTGGTCGATCTGCTTACACCGGTAACAACAGCTATTCTCGTTCCAACACGAATGATGGTTGGAATAATTACACCACAGCGAGCCCCAGTGGCTCCGGAAATGCAAGCTACAATCGCTCCGAAACTGGCCCCAGCTACACCGTTAATACTGATCGCACTTATCAAAATCCTGATCACACCTACCAGCCCCCTCCTAACCGCGTCTCCAGCAACACAAATAGCCAACCTAGCAGTTCATCCCGTACACGTCAGCAAAACTCGGACCTAAGCGGGACCGACCTTCGAGGGGCTAACTTGAAAGAAAAAGACTTTTCAGGTCGGAATTTAAGCAGTGCTAATCTCAGCGGTGCAGACTTGCAGGATGCCTTTCTACATGGCGTTAATCTCAACCGTGCCGACCTTTCAAATGCAAACCTATTTCGAGCCAATCTTCTACAGGCTAACCTCAGTCACGCAAATCTCAGGGGGGCAAACTTGATCGGGGCTGACCTCAGTGGGGCTGACCTCAGTGGGGCTGACCTCAGTGGAGCCAAAGTGGCCGTTGGAGATCGCGTGATGGTCAAACTCACCAGCACTATTCTGCGCGGAACGATCATGCCCGATGGGACGATTAACGCCTGAGGGACACCCGTCAAAGGAATATAAGAATAGGGCGGATAACCGAGAAAATGCCCCTTTCAAAGCCCTTTTGCTCTCAATTCCATCAAACTCTTTCACAAAAGATATATGATAAAGCTCCCCAATTTTGAAAAAATCGGATAAAACGGGGGAAGTTGGCATCTAACGACTTTTGGCGCTTTTAGCGCTTTCCCCTTAGCCGCGATCGCATGACAAATTTTTCTTGCTCATTTCCACCGCCTCTGGGCTTACGTCCCCTCAAATTTGCCCTTGGATGTCTGACCAGTCTTCTGATTACCAGCCTGCCTGTAGGGGCAGAAATCATCAATGTTGGTTATGGAGCGGGGGAGTTACCAACGCTGTCAGAAGATGAGCTGACACTATTGGACACGCTTCAGTCTGTGAGATTGCCTATCATCCTGAGTGAAATAAGTCCTGATCAGTCCACCATGGTCATCGCTACCCTTGATCGCCTAAGTCAGACGGACTGGCAAGTCAAATTTCTTGATTTAGAAACAGGGGAAGTTATTGACTCAATCGCGCTTGATTATGAGGTCTATAGTCCTATCCTGCCAATTCAGTGGGTTGACAATCAAACCATTCGTTTCGTTCAAGAGGGGCTTTTTGGCCCTTGGGAAGTTGTCTCACTGAACCGCAACACGGGCATCGTATCTCGCACAACGGTCTATCCCACAGAGGATGAAGCTGGAGAAATTCTAGGCGCAGCTCCAGACTTTTCTCGCTTTGCATTGCGAGTGTACGAAGAAGAAGAGGATGTCATCTATTTAGTGTCGCTGCGATCGCTGGACCGAATTGAGGTCGCTAGATTGCCTTCAGAACTAGCCATCCAGCCTCCAGTTTGGTCTGACAGTGGTCAACAGGTTGTATTTGTCACCTCTTCTATCGAGGAGCGTAATCTGTACGAGCGGACACCGTATAGTCCTAATCTGTCCGATCCGGTCAATCAAGATGCTTTGGGCAGGACCCCTCCCGAAGACAATTTATTCTTACAGCAAAACACTGTCAAAGTTTACGATTTAACTCGTTTAGAGCCTTTGATGGTGGAAATCAACGCCACCGACGATAAGCAGCATTTGTTAGCAGGGGCAAGCATTAGTCCAGAGGGCGATCGTGTCTTGGTGAAGTATTTAGAACCAGGGCAACTAGAAGGCCGAGAACATCCAACCTATCTCTATCCTCAACGGTCTTACTATCAGGTACTGGATTTGGAAGGAAATCTCATCGACACCATTGATGATGTTATTCTCGATGGTCCCCTTGAGAATTCTGCTGAATTCGTTGATGAAGATACCCTCATCTTCAATGCAACCGTAGGCACTAACCGCCATTTCTATGTCTACGAAATTGGCTCTGGCATTCTCACTCCGTTGCCTATGCCAGAGGGGAGTGCTGGATTGCAGTCCTGGCACGTTTCTCAAGATGGTGAAACACTAATTTACGCTTTTTCCTCGGTTACCCAACCCCCAGAGCTATTTTCGGTTCCTACAGATGGCAGTGAATCACCTACTCAGATCACAAGCATCAATGCTGAAGTAGCAACAGCCAATAATGTCCAGAGCCATCCCGTCAGCTTCGAAACCAGTAACGGCCTACGCGAAGGATTTTTGATTCAACCTGCTGGAGCAGCATTCCCTCCCACTGAAGCTCCCATCGTGTTTTGGCAGCAGGGTGGTCCTGGCTTCTCAATGGTCAACGAGTTTGCCGTTGAAGTCGAAATGCCTTTCAATCTATTGCCGAACTTTGGCATATCAGTTTTGTCAGTGCCCTTAGCAGGCAGAGAAGGATTTGGAACTAGCGTTTATCAGCTGCAGGCAGAAGGCAACAACTTTGGGCAAGTAGATATTATTGAGGGCGTTGAAATAGCATCACAGTTGGTAGGCGAAGGCTGGGCTAGGTCAGACCAATTGGGTGTTACCGGGTGTTCTTATGGAGGCTATTACGCCGCTCAAGCAATTACCCGATTCCCAGACGTGTTTGCTGCCGCTAATCCTCAGTGCTCGCTATTAGACGCCTTTACAGAATGGCAGTTGGGATATTCCTCCCTACTGTCTTACCTAACTGGGCTGACACCAATGGAGAATCCTGAGGTTTATCGATACATTTCACCACTTTATGGGGCAGGAGATGTCGAGGCCGCGACCATGATTTTCCACGGTTCAGGAGACTTTCTGCAAGTCGACATGGCCCGCAATTTTCACGATGTCATCGAGGAAAATGAAGTACCTGTAACGATGTATGAGTTCGAGGGGGTGGGTCACAGTATTTTTGACCTTGAACTACAGCGCAGTGCAGCACAGCTTCAAGTCGACTTCTTTCGAGACTATCTAGAGGAGTAGCACTCTTCCTTGTCACCTCCATCGAAAGTTCGAAAAAATCTAAAAACATTAAGAAGTGTGTAGACTTATCTCGAAAGTCTGTTAATGTGGACTTAACGCAAACATTTCGAAAGGGAAGTTTACTATGCGCTATACCGTTGAAGATGGTGGTCGGCTAAACAACTTTGCAGTGGAGCCTAAGATGTACGAAGCTGAGCCTCCGACCGCTACCGATAAGCGCAACTACATCATTTTAGGAGTCATGGCAGCAGCCCTGGTTGCAGGTGTATTCTCTATCGCATTTGTAGTCTCATAGTAGCTTGCTAAAAATTGAATACCTTTAAACAGCTTCAGCTTATCGCTGTGGCTGTTTTGCGTATGAGCGCACAACTGTCTATAGTCTGTTCTGTCGTCACTTCTAGAATATGGCTTTAATTATCTAAGCTTGTGCATTCAATAGCATTTGGGTGGAAGGCAGAGCTAAACGGCATCTTGAACAGCTAAATCCTCTCACCTATGCGGTTCAAAGAACAGCAGCTGAATTTAAGCCGGTGCTGAACAGACTGAACCCCAACGTTGATAAATGTTGCTGGGCTCCTTATCATCCAACCAAACCAACTTATTCGGAGGAAACAAACCTGAACTTTGGGCAACTGATAGAACTCTAAAAATCGTCTAGGTCAGCTGGGTTGATAGCCTCTCGCATTGCTTCAATTGACACTTCAGGTGGCGGTGGCGTAGAAGCAGCCGCTCCATTTGAGGTAAAGTTTGGTACAGCCGCAGGGCGATAACCTGACGCCTCTGTATTTAGATAGCGCTGCCGAATTTGAAAAATGCGAAACTGTAGCTCTTCGATCGCACTTTGAGCGATCGCTTTCAATTCCTCATCACTGACTTCGCCTTCTAATGCCCATGGCAAATAGAAAGCCTTTAACGCCCGTAACATCACCTCGCGACTCGGGGTAATCGGATCTTTCTTCACATGGGCAAGCAGCTTGGCTTCCAGAGAATTAGGAGCGGCCTCCACCTTCAACGACACCCGACGGGCGCTTTTCGAAGATGTCATGATACAGCCTCCAAGGGGCGGCCAAATTTAATAGCTAGCCATTTAGAGCCACCATAGCAGTCTGCAAAGCGAATCTGGTCAGCTGGATTCACAACATTCAAAACCGTACAGACTTCTCGTTGAATCTCCGGCAGCCAGTTGACTGTTCCTCCCGGTAAGGAATTCAGCAGTTTATCCAAACGGGTCTTCAGAAGCGTGTGCGCCGTACCACCCCCAACTAGAATTTCGTAGCTGGGAATATCAAGATAGGCAAATTTTTCACTCAAGTGGTGCTTAACTTGTTCCCAATAAAAATCTTCAGAGCGGCGAACGCGATCATTCAAATCAAAAACTCTCCCAGGTTGATCAGGGAATGAAACCGTTTCGCGTCCTTGCAAAAGTGCTTCAAATAGATAGGGATTTTCAGGTTTACAAATGCCCTGTGAAACCGAATGCAAGAATTCCAAATACCCCATTCGTGCCGTTCCACTAGGTTCGCCAGTCGGCGGCTTACCCTGACGGAAGATCAAAAATGTCAAATCGCGATGACCGACAATAACAACAACATACGATTTATTGGCAGGCTGTCCTTGTTGCAAAGCTTGCATCTTGCGCCACTGAACCAATCCAGCTCCCTCAGGCAAAACTTTGAGATGATTAATTGCTAGGTTAATCGTCTGCCCCCGATAGACGAAAGAACTGATAGCTTTTAGTTGTTCACTGATCTCATGCTGTTCGGAAATGTACTCATCAAAGGGCAAGGCAATACCAATGTCGATATTGAGATCATAGGTTCGATTCTGATGGGCCAATTCACCTATTGCGCCTAGCACCCGTAATTTGGCTAAGACACTCTTCCGCAGCATTTCGGTGCTCTTGTTTGGGCGGCCTTCAGCATCCTCGCCTAAAGCAAAAGCCTGCTCTCCCAACTGTAAATACGCACCAGATTCAATTCCCGTACCCAACTGGTCAGCTTGATCTTTAAGAATCGTCAGCTCTGAGGGCGGTAAATCAGCTACTTTCGAAGGACAAAGATAGCTTGCGAAGCTTACTCCATCATTAAAGGCAGCCTTGGTCGCACTCATGCCCAAGTCAACGAACGCCTGAAATCGACTCATGGGAAGTCTCCCATCTGATTGATTATAGTTAGTTTGAACTATATCACGATTACATCACTTTCTGTAATGAAATGCAGACTTGGACAATCAGGAGACGTCTTGCAGCGGAATGGGAAAAGGTGGTAGAGACCTGCCCTATTGTTCGCCAAATCAAAAACCTCAAAACGTCCTTCAGCCGCCTTATACATACATACGTAACACTTTTGGGATAAAAGTTAGGAAGATAGCCTCGAAACCTACGGAGTCAGTCACTAAGCACTTCTCATCTGTTACGCTCATCAGTGAAGCATTGCACTACCTGTCTTAAGTGCTTTAAAGGCAGCCGATTGCAAGACCTAAACCCCTTTCTGAATCAATTCGTGTTCTCATGAAAACGAATGCAGCCAGAATTCTTGAACAGCAGAGTATTCCCTATGAATTGCTATTCTACGAAGTCGATCCGAATGATTTGGCAGCGGAACGGGCTGCAGATAAGTTAGGTCTGCCTCACGAGCAAGTATTCAAGACGCTTGTGGCAAGAGGCGATCGCTCCGGTGTCTGTTTGGCAGTGATACCGGCCAACGCTAAACTCAACCTCAAAGCTCTTGCCAAAATGTCAGACAATAAAAAAGTTGAAACCGTTCCCCTCAAAGAAGTGCAGGGACTAACTGGCTACATTCGGGGTGGTGTCACTGCCCTGGGCTGCAAAAAATCCTATCCGGTATTCCTAGATATCTCCGCTACCCAGTTTGATAAAATCGCAGTCTCAGCAGGTAAACGGGGACAAATGCTGCTAGTTTCGCCAACCACTTACCAAATCGCTGTGCAGGGAACCATTGGGGCGATCGCTAATTAACAGCCAATGCATGATTAACCTGTTGGTACAAGTTTTCCAGGGTCAATGTATTATCCAAAACGACATCTGCTAGCTCTATTTTCTGCTGTAGGGGCCACTGATTAGCAATACGGGCTGTCGCTGCCGGCAGCGATAAATGATCTCTGGCTATCAGTCGCGCTCGCTGCACTTCCTCAGAACAGGCCACTACCCAAATCTCAGTCACTTGATCCGTCAAATCTGCCTCGAACAAAAGTGGAATTGACTGTACGACAACAGGAAGCATCGCGACCTTTCTCATCTCCTCTATAAATTGCTGTCGCACAAATGGATGAATTTGTTGTTCTACCCAAAGCTTTTCCGCAGCATCGTTAAAGATAATCTGACCAAGCTGCGAGCGATTGAGCGTGTTGTCATCATTCAGGATGGATTGGCTATAGCGTTCAGCGATCGCTGTCAAAATTTTGCTTCCAGGTGCCACTGCCTGTCGTGCATAGGCATCGGCATCTAAAATAGGCAAACCATAGCGTGCTTCTAAATAACGGGAAACAGTTGATTTGCCAGTAGCGATGCCCCCCGTTAATCCGATGATGCGCTGACCCATTGTGCAATCGCTCTTGTTAGGCCATCCAAAGTGTATTCGTCAGCTTCAATATCTACTCGCCCAATCAGTTCCACACAAGTTTCTGACGTTCTAGGACCGATAGAAGCAACAGCAACGGTTTTCAAATAATCTGCCCATATACTCCCCAAACCCTGTTCTAACAATTGACAAGTGTGGCGCACTGTTTTAGAACTAGCAAACGTAATAATATCAATTTGATGAGATTGGAGAGCTAAGATTGCTGTTGGGTCTGGAGCCTGGGGACAACCTGTGTCATACGCTGGAACCTCTGTTACTTCTGCTCCTGCCACAGTCATCTCTCGCACCAAAATATCCCGCCCCCCATTCTCTACTCTAGGAAACAGCAATTTCAAACCAGCTAACGATCCTGGAAAATCAGCAACCAAAGAATCTGCCACAAAACTGGGTGGGATAAAATTCGGTGTTAACCCACGTTGTTTTAAAACTTTTGCCGTTTTTTTACCTACAACGGCAAGTTTCAACGTCTTCAAATCTGCCAAATCCCCAGCAATTGCTTTCAATCTATCCAAGAAAAAATGGACTGCGTTAGCTGAGGTCAAAATTAACCAGTCATAATTAGCCAATTGAGCGATCGCTGCATCCAAAGCTTCCCAACTAGACGGCGCACAAATTTCCAGGGCAGGCATCTCGATAACGCTCCAACCTTCAGCTTCTAACAACCTTGTGAACTCACTATTCTGGCCGGCAGAACGGGTTATCAAGATGCTTCTAGAGCAGGAAAGTGAGTGCGATCGATTCATTGAACATCCTTACTATCGCCCAAATTACTAGCCGCTCTAAAGACACCAGCTAGCCCGTTTTCAACAACCATCAAACCGAAACAAATTCATTTCGCTGATACTTATGCTCTTTTTTGTCTTTAGGACTTGACCTTTTGCTTAGCTACCCATTCTGAATGTCTTTGAATATTGGGGTCCGCTTTGATTTGCTCAAAAGTACAGAGGTGCTTTGCTAACGCCATTTCACCGTAGTGACTATGAATACCATCATGGCACAGGCGACAGATCCAGATACCTTCATTAAGTTCTGCTTTTGAATAGGTTTTCTTATATCGAGTTCTTCGGTGCAGCTTTTTAGGAATCAAATGATGAAACGCTAGCATTAACCAGCGTTTGCACAAAGGGCACTCGCCTGTTTGACGTTTTGCCACAACATAAAGCCTATGACCTACATTATTATTCTAAGAAAATGAAATCCATTCCTGTAGCCACGCTCAAATGCTTTTGTCGTTCAGGAAGGTCGAAGTATTTGAGCCAGACAGGTCGGTAGAGTAGGGGGAGATAGGCCAGAGGAAAATAGAGTAACAGCGCTGCCTCTGATAGTAGAGACAACGCTGTGGGTGGAGTATAAACCTGGCACCGAGCTATTTTGCCGTGGGGTGGCCCCCAAAGTATCTTCGCCGCAGGCCCGTTTC
>NZ_JAQMUB010000048.1 GCF_028330965.1 Oscillatoria sp. CS-180
CGCGCGATCGCATGCTTGGCATTATGCAGCGGACCTACAACCGCACCCTTATTCCTGACGGGTTAGGGGATGAAATGGCTCTGGCCTACAACAAAACAGGCGATATTGGCTCCGCTCTGGGTGACATTGCCTTAGTAGACGCCGCCAATGGTAAACGCTATGCAATTGCTGTCTTAATTACTCGTCCCTTCAATGATGGACGGGCCAGTGAATTAATTCGACGGATTTCAGGTCGCGTTCATCAGGAGATGAATCAGCCCATCAGTCCGACAGGAAGTGGAGCATTCCCCACCGCCGAAACTTCACCGACCGAAGAGGGCGTTCCTGATAGTTTCCCTAGCACTCCAGTCGATCCGTCCATTGGGGCACCCGCTGATTCGGACAGCGAGGTCACCCCTGGTTTAGAGCACTCCACCGAAGAGGTTCCGCTTCCGACCAACTAGCGTCTTGGGCTGAAAATCGGAACCTGGGAATTCGGGAAGAGTTGTTCATGGTCTGAGCCAATGGCTCAATCTAGCTCGCGCTCAAGCAACACACCGTTCAGAAAAATGTCCGCAAGTCCTTCAGCAAGAGCCTGCATTTCCTTTGGCGAATCGGCATCGCTGCCTAGGGTGGTTTGGCTGAAGCCTGCGATCGCAAACATTCCCAAAAATATACGAGCCACTACCCGAGGATCCATTGGACGATAGACACCTCGATCTATAGCGGTTTGGAAAAAAGCTTCTGTAACATCCGTCATTTTGCCAATCACCTCGCCCTGCACCTGTTCCCGCAACTCAGGGTGAAACTGGGCTTCCATAAAACAAACCCGCATCAAGTCAACGTTGCGTGGCAGGTTACCCATCCGCCGCCGCATCACCTGCCCTATTGCTTTGTAACTCGCCATTTCGCTAAGTTCAGTCAGCAAATCAGTCAACAACTCAACCCAGCCATCCGTTGCCACTCTGACTAAAATCGCCTTTTTGCTCTCAAAATGACGAAATAAAGTCCCCTCTGCCACTCCGGCAGCCTGTGCCAGATCGCGAGTGGTAGTTCCTCCATATCCCCTACGAGCAAACAATCGCTGAGCAGCCTTCAAAATGCGAGTTTCAGTTTCATTTTCTACACTCGTCGAAGGCGTTTTATAACGGACGACCATGACACTAACCTAGAGGCCAACAAGTGGGGATCATCCCACTAGGTCATTTTGCAATCAGGGAAACATAACGGCGGTTCGGAATTCATATAACCTCACACTCATCTACAAAAGTCTGTCAAAAGTGTGTCGGGAGCACACCTTTCGTAAGATATGGCAAGAGTTATGAGGGTGAAGAATGGACGGTAGCCATTATCCGGTTAGGGATGGGACGCGAATTTTCGCGTCTCCATACAGTGGCTGATTGTTCTCGACAGTTGAGCTACGGTAAAGCAATGACATCTACCGACGCCCACTCTTTTCTGGATACGGCTTGGCTGGGCCGCCCTTCTACCGAAGTTGCGCCTGATCTAATTGGCTGCACGCTGGTCAGACAGTTTCCTGATCGCACCCTCTATCGCGGCACTATTGTTGAGACTGAAGCCTATGCGCCCGATGATCCAGCCTGTCATGCTTACCGTCGCCGTACGGCCAGGAACGAGGTTATGTTTGGGCCGCCGGGAGCCTGCTACGTTTATCTCATCTACGGTATGTATCACTGCATCAATGTCGTCACAGATTTAGACACCGTGCCCAGTGCAGTCCTGATTCGTGCCCTTGATTTAGAAAGCATTCCGCCCTGGGTGGATGAAAAGCAGCGAAAAAAGCGCGATCGCGTCGCGGCGGGCCCTGGGAAGCTTTGTCGTGCTTTGAAGATCGATCGCACCCTCAACGGGATTCAACTCGAACCGGGTCAGCCATTGTGGTTAGAGCCGCGCTCAGCTTCTACGCAACAGGCGATTGCGAAGGGGACTCTAAAGATGGTGCAGACGACCCGCATTGGACTAACCCAAGGAGCAGATTTGCCTTGGCGGTGGTATGTGAAGGGGTGTTCGGCGGTCTCGAAAAAGGGCTAGAGCTTCAGCTGTGAATTCGGGGTTCAGGGTGAAGGGTAGAGAGGAGTTTGCTTTCAACTTCAGATAGTTCGAGAAGACGAGTGTTGACGGTTTCTCGATCAAAGTAGGTGGTGGCAAGAACCCAATAGGCTCCATAGTGTCGAGCTTCGGAAGCCATGAGACTGCTGTAGAACTTCGCCAAGTCAGGCTCGGGGCAGTGGGCAGCAAGGAGACCGAGTCGTTCATGGCTACGAGCTTCGATGAGCGCTGCCACCAAGAGCGAGTCAAGCATTCGCAGGGGTTCTTGGCGACGAACCTGAGCGCTCAATCCGGCACCGTAGGGAGGGGCTGGCAAAGGCTTCAAAGGCACCTTGCGGCGTTCTAGCCACTGGTTCACTAACTCAAAATGACCGAGTTCCTCTTGAGCGATCGCCGTCAATGCTCGCACTAATTTTTCGCTGGAGGGATAGCGACACATCAGGTTCAGAGCGACCCCGGCAGCCTTGCGTTCACAGTGAGAATGATCGAGCAGCACCGTATCCAGGTTTGCCAATGCCTGATCCAGCCACGCTTGAGACGTTGGCGTTTGCAAAAACTGAATGGTAGACATTGCGTTGGGAGCCGCGACCATTGAATCCTCTATTTTAATTCGCGCAGGTTTATTCTAACTCTGTGCTTTCCTCGGGGACTTGAGGGGTGGAGGTGGCTTGAAGCCTTGATAGTTGGTATTGAGCATCTTCGTAGCAATCAGTGCGTCCCAAATCTAAACAAAGCTGCGATGCTTTCTGAAGGTCCGTGATCGCAGCTGAAGTATTGCCCAGGTCAGCTTGTAATAGCCCTCGGTCATAGACAGCAAAAACATAGTCGGAATCAATTGCGATCGCTTTGGAAAAATCTTCCATCGCACCAGGAATATCGTCCATGGCCTGTCGAGTGAGGCCGCGATTGTAATAGGAATCGGAGCTGTCTGGTTCAATCTTGATCGCGATGTTGTAATCCTGTAGTGATCCCTTAAAGTCACCTAAACGCCGCTTAACTAATCCGCGATTTTGATAAGCTAAACCGTGACTTGGGCGCAGGCCAATTGCTGCTGAGCAATCATCTAAGGCAGCAACCTGTTCTCCCACGTTGGAATATGACAAACAGCGATTCAGATAGGCCGCCGCTTCAACTTCGGCTGAAGGCTCTAATTCAAGGGCCTGAGTGTAGTCTTCAATCGCGCCTTGATCATCGCCCCAGGCCGCACGAGCACTGCCTCGATTCACATAGGCTTTGGTAAAAGTCGCGTCGTGCCTAATCGATTGGGTGTAGTCCTCGATCGCACCTTGCACATCACCTACTGCAAATCGAAGGTTGCCGCGATCGTAGAGATAGTTTGGATGTTGAGGAACGAGTTCAATTGCCCTTGTAATATCTGCTAGCGCCGCTTCTGTGTCGCCCAACTCGAACTGTAGCTGACTCCGCTCTGACAGAGCCTCTGGATTATTAGGAAAGAGTTGGATAGCACGGGTATAGCGATTAATAGCCCCGTCGGGATCATTGAGCTTTGCAATTTCCGCATCTCGCATGTGTCGCTTTGCCAAAAATCGCTGCGGAAGTTCTAGGGCGACCAAACCGGCAAGCAAAGCTAGAAACGCAATTCCGGCAACGCCGATAACTTTCCACGGTAGCTTTCTCGTGAATGACCTTTGGGGAGTAGTTGCGGAAAGTGTCATCCGTCGTGCAGGAACTGAAGGCTGAATGGTGATTGGCAGATCAGCTATGGTTTGGCTATCAATTTGTTCAATATCTGACAGCACATCGGTTGCTTTTTGATACCGTCTATCAGGGCTGGGATGCACCATACGAGCCAGCAAGCTAATCATATTGACGCTCAATCCTGGAATGCCCTCTAGCAACCCAACAATTTCCTGTCGCAAGTTAGGATGTTGGGCGGCAGGTAACTCTTCAGCAGCTAGTCCGGTCAAGGCTTGAACCGTCAACATCCCCAGCGCATAGTGATCGCTGCAAAAAGTGGATTGTCCCTGGAACTGTTCAGGCGCTAGGTAGAATCGACTGGAAGGAGGCGAGTGATGCGAACTGAACACAGCATCTCGGCTGAAGACATTTTGACTAATACTTTTGATAGCCCCAAAATCCAACACCACTAGACGGTTATCTTTCTGGTGTCGGATCAGTTTTGAGGGCTTCAGATTGCCGTGAACAACTCCGCGTTCCTGAGCAAAGGCGACCACGGGTAAAACTTCTTTAAGAAAGTAAAGGGCATCGGATTGCGACCACGGTTGCCCACTAACCAGCTCTTCTTTGAGCGATCGCCCAGGAATGAATTCCTGAACAACATAGAAACTCTGCTCAAAGTCAAAGGCAGCAAACGTACTAGGGACTTGCTCATGCTGCCCAATGACCTCCAAAACCTCAACTTTTTTTCTAAGCAAGCTAAAAATAAACTTTCGAGTCATCGGGTTACGGGTTGGAAGCCGTAACTGCCTGACAACACATCTAGGATGTCCCGGATAATGAATATCTGCCGCCAGAAATGTCTGACCCGCCGGATGGGCGCTAAGAACCTGAACAATCTGGTACCGCCCTCCAAGGAGCTTTTGAGTCGCAGACATATGGTAGATGAATCCCTTCAAACTTTTCTGTCAATCAATCTAGAAGCGATTTATTGACTGCTTATAGATTAGGTGAAGAAAGGACTTTAACAATTCGACACATCATCTTAATGAGATTGGAATGTCTTTATACACCCTTAGGATAAACAGTCCTTGAGACTTTACGGTGAAGCTTGCTCTTTAGATTGCCCTGAATGTGGAGAAATAGCCTCACTCATCAAACTCTCAAAGCTGATAGCGCTGACAAAAAATACAGACAAAGACGGCCAGGGTATGGCGGGTAATTGAACAAACTTCACGGACAGCGTAAGGCATCATTCGTAACCTACACCCGATGTAATAAAAGTAACCGTTCTCTGCTGATTGACCTGGATTGTTAGAGGAACACGCTCATGAATCCTCTAGCACCTTGAACGCTTCATCTGTAGAACGTTGCTCTTGCCGTCAGGGATTACGCCTACAATCCTACGACATATATGAAACCATCGCCTACATTAAGCTTTTGTAGTTAGACGAACTTCTTTCCACAAATGAAACGGTGACAAGGCGGCTATATTCAATCCGTATCGGAAGACGTTGGTCTGCAAAAGAGCTGTCTAAATGGTTTGCACTGCCTCGAAGATTGTGTCATTAATCCGTCTTTTACATCATCCAATTTTGTATTTTTATTTCATAATGATGACTGGCTTAGACCCATTCAGCAGAATTAGGCCCTAGCCCAATTGGTTTCAGCAATACAAGGGATTTTATGAGCGCACCCCAGCCTATATTTGATGTTGAACCTTCGGAGCGGCTAAAAGCACTTCGGCAAAAGCGCCAAAAGCAACGCCACCCTAAGGCTCGCTCAGCGCGCTATCGAGCTTTGGGATGGGAAATGACCGGGCGCCTAACGGTGAATTTAGTGATTGCGCTCATGGGTCTGTCAGCACTCGTTCGGTTAATTCCTTACTATCAAACCCAGCGCCAGTTTTTGCAGCAAACAGAAAGTTCTTTGGAACAGGTTCAATCGCAAAATAGTCGCCTGCGGGCAGATTTCACTCGATACTTTGATCCAGCACAAACCAGTCAGGCTATGCAGGAGAGTAGCGATCGCAAGTCTGAAGGACATATTCCCGTCGTTTTAGTCGATCCCCTTGAGCTACAGGTCGAAGACGGCGAATGATGAAGTATGGGCAAGGGTAGAAAGAAGAGCAGTCGAACAGATAGGGAAACCGTTACGGGTCCCTTTTTTCCATCTCTATGTCAGCCTGATGCTCACAAGTAAATCCTTGTTCATTCCACGTCGTTAAATCCACTGACGATAAAGGGAAAACGCTTTCGCAATTGATGCTGTAGACCTGACTAATAAGGGCCCATCCCAGCGATCGCACCACATCGGCGATCGTTTTAAGTGGATTCTCAACATTGCCAGGAACACCCGTCTCTTGAACGAGACGCATTTCAGACCAGATTCCGTGGCTGCCCAACAGAATTTTTGCCAACCAGTTGGCTCTGGGGCTGTGACTAGGTGACGTCACAATTTGAACATGGTGAGCCTGCCACGCTTGCAGGGTCGGCAGGCTGTATCGATAGTTATCAAACGTGGAGTCGGCACAGGTTTCCAGCCAGACAGTGCTGAGGGGAGCTGAGACTCGCTCAAACAGAAGGCGAATGCAAGGAGGTTGAGACCCTTGAGAAATCAAAATAGGAAGGCTGTTGCCTTGCGCAACGGTTTCAGCGATAACCATTTCCCTGCGAATGCTGCCACCTAACACCAAAATCGCGTCGATGGGCTGCTGGGCATGGCGATAGAGTTGCGTGCCTAAGCTACTGGTCCAGCAGGTCAGGACTAATAGCAGCAGCAGTAGCCCTCCCTTTAAACGAAGCAATCCCTTGAACATCAACATGAGGTTATGGCAGCATTTCGCGATAAGACATGAATGCTGTCAGATTGCCCAGTTAAGGTCAAAAACGGACCGTTTGGATTAGGACGTTCCTCCCGTCCCTGTAGGAAACATGACTAGTGGTGAATTGTACGGGATGGCTTACTCAAACTTTTCCAGTTGGTCGAGGCGTAACCAGATATTAGGAGTCGGCACATGCCCAAACATGACGAGAGCATAGTCGTCGCGTGTTTCTAAAATTTCGCCTTTTGTCTCAAATAGATAGGGAGGCCAACGGGTATCACTGGCTGTCGATTCAGCACTGTTTTCGAGTTTTTCACGGACTGCTCGAACGAGGTCGCCCCGCTTTAGTTTCGCTGCCATGTCGCGATCGCACCTTCCAAGTATCGTCTCTAACTTATTGTAGACGGTTGCCCCCTCAACGCTGACATTGAGGACAAAAGTGGGCAGAGCGTCCGGCTAATTTAATCCGACGAATTGGGGTCCCGCAGACGCGGCAGGGTTGTTCTTCCCGGTCATACACATTGGCAATGCCTCCGTAATTGCCGTTGACGCCGTGGACATTCCGAAAGTCGCTGAAGGTCGTGCCGCCTTGGGCAATTGCGGCTTCTAGCGTCTTTTGAATGGCGTTGTGTAAGCGAACAATTCGTTTGCGACCCAAACGGGCACAGAGGGTCGTGGGGCGAATGCCGCTCAAGAAAAGAGCCTCATCCGCATAGATATTGCCAATGCCAGCAATTAAGGCTTGATCTAATAAGGCATTTTTGATGGGGCGATGGCGGCGGCGGGTGACCGTGTAAAGGTAATCAGGGGAAAAGCGATCGCTCAACGGCTCTGGCCCCAAAGCAGCAATGCCGGTAATGATGGATTCGATGCTGTGCTGTGCTGGAACCCACCAGAGACGGCCAAAGGTCCGCTGATCGATAAACCTCAAATCATGCGCTTTATCTAAATGCAATATCACGCGGCAGTGCTTAGACATGGGTTCTTGGAAAGGCATCCAAAGCAACTGCCCTGTCATTCGCAGGTGAACCCCTAAATGTCCTGCTGGCTCGCCATTAGCAGCTTGGAGCGTTGCCAGCAAATACTTTCCTCGACGATTCCAGGCCAGCAATGTGGTTTCGGCCACACCGTCTAAAAACGCTTCTACAGAACCGGGGTGGGCAATACTGCGGGGTAACAGCACTTGCCCACCCCGAATGAGTGCGCTCTGAGTAACTTGATTCAGCCCGCGACGAACGGTTTCAACTTCAGGTAGCTCCGGCACAATGTCTACAATCCAGCCAAATACGAGTAACCTTTTGCTAACCTTTTGCCGCAGACAACATATCGAGTTTAGGGCTTTAGCTTTAGCAACTCTCTGCTCTCACCCCATACTGCGCGCTTTCTCTAAACGCTATTCAGCTTCAGCTTTGGCTTTAGCTTTGGCTTTTTTCTTAGGCGCTTCCACTTCTATTAATTCATCTAGTGCGAAGTTGTTGGTGTTTACTCCGGCGTAGTTGACTTTGTCAAAACGAACAACAGCCGGGTAGCGAATGCCGCTTTGGTCGATAGTTGCAACGGTACCGACATCCTGATACCAGTAAGATTCTTTCCGAAGGATGCGGACTTTAGAACCACGCTGAACCATGAATATGTCCTCTTGAAAAACGAGTTTTATCAACGAATGACTCGTTAAACAGCGTACTACGGAAGCATCAGGTTACTGACCTGTCAGGGTTTAAGTTTTGTTGCCACACCCCTTCTTAGTCGGCGTTTTGAAACAACTTGAAACATACGAAACAATGTGAATTGATGATGGCCAGCATCTATCGACTGACAGGCTAGCAATCGACTGTCCGATGCCAAAATAGGTCTGGTTGTTCGCCTGATGCAGGGCGATCGCTTCTGCGGGTTATTGTTCTACTATCAACACCACTCATGATTGATCTCTACACGTTTACGACACCCAATGGCCGCAAACCCGTCATTCTGCTTGAGGAAATACAGTTGCCCTACACCGTGAAGATGGTGGATATCTCTAAGGATGAGCAGTTTTCGCCTGAGTTCGTAGCGCTTAATCCTAACAGCAAGATCCCAGTGATTGTGGATACCGAAACCGACATCACTGTTTTTGAATCAGGGGCGATTTTGATTTATCTGGCAGAGAAGACGGGCAGCGAATTGTGGCCGCAGGCCATGAAGCCTCGGATGCAGGTACTGGAATGGTTGATGTTTCAGATGGCGAGTGTCGGGCCTATGATGGGGCAGCACAGCCACTTCAAGCGGTCTGCGCCCGACAATGAGTATGGCATCAAGCGCTATCGTACTGAAACGCTGCGACTGTTTTCCGTCATGGATAGGCAGTTGAGCCAACACGACTATCTTGCAGGTAAGGCTTATTCCATTGCCGATATTGCGACCTATCCTTGGGTAATGACCTATGATTTTCAGGGACTTACTCTCGATGAGCATCCCAATCTGAAGCGCTGGACTGAAACGTTGGGACAACGTCCGGCCATTCAAACTGGCATGGCTTTGAAGAAGTAAACCATTCAAGACGGGTTTAGCCTAGATGTTGTTCTCATAGCGATGAACGATACCTAGTACACCACGGCAGAAATAGACTCACCATTCAAAACCCTAGGAAAGCTTATCCGCCTTGGTTTTGTAGAGCTTTGCTCTTCTCACAGAGTATTCTCAATTTTGAATTTTGAATTCCGCGCAGCGGTACCGGACTAACGGTTGATCAGCTCTATGCCCTGGGTTTGCTTATTCACAATTTTGGCTGTTGGATTAGCGAAAGCAGGCATCGTAGGACTGACGATCCGAGCGTTTGTGGTGGCTCTACTGCTGAATGGCATGCACTGTGAGCAGTCTCCAGGAAGACAATATTACAGCCGATAAAGTGGTCGTTTTTGGTAATAGACCTTCTCCAAAAAAGTGAGTTTAGGTTAGAACTGCAAAGGTGAGTTGAGGGCATCTTGAAAACGGCTGTTGAGGAGATAGATGCTTTGAGAAGTTACTGTTGGCTGAAGCATTGGCAACAAAAATTGCGATCGCTTAAAGGGCTACTTTTGGTGATCGCCTTCTGGCTATTGCTCACAAGTCCGAGCGCTTCCCAATTTCCCGCACTCAACGAGGCGCCTGTCGTTTTAGATGGCCGCCCAGTCTTTGAAGTAGCTCGCACAAATCAAGTTAATGCTGATGAGCGTGCTGAAACCATCAGCACGTCTTTGAAAGAGTTTTTGGCGTCCAACGACGAACTCATTGCGACAACAGATATCCGTAACAAGGCTCCCGTCATCCTGGTGAACGGGCGCTACCTAATGACCGTCACTCAAGATGATGCCGCACTCAATAATGCCGATTCGCCACGATCACAAGCAGCCGTATGGACCCAAGTCCTCAATGAAGCTTTAGACGTTGCTCAGCAGGAGCGGAGTCGCGGTTTTCTGCGAGAGCGAATAGTCATTTCCATTAGCGTCCTGATTGTTGCGCTGATCCTCAACCGGGTAATGGGCTACGTTTGGCGGCGACTGCTACGGCCTTTGATCGAGAGCATAACGACCCCCCAGGATGATGGCAACACGCCACCCGTAGGACTCAATTTACTGTTGTCTTCATTGCTGACGCTAGTTCGTCTATCTCTATGGTTTGGCGTTACGACTTATCTAACAAACTTGTTTCCGTTTACGCGCCGTGGCAGTTATTTCCTGCGACGACAAGCATTAGTCGGATTTTTGGAACCCAATCTCCGGCTGGGACAAAACGAATTTTCACTGCTGAGCCTACTGATACTCTTCGGGCTTTTGCTAGGCATCGTTGTCGTTTCAGGCATCATTACTAACTTTTTGCGATCGCGCATCTTGCGTCTCACAGGGATTGATCGCGGTTCACGCGAGGCCATCTCTGTTCTAATTAAATACAGCCTGATCTTTGTCGGAGCAGTTGTGCTGTTGCAAATTTGGGGCCTTGATCTAAGTTCCCTAGCCCTGATTGCCAGTGCCCTGGGTGTGGGTGTGGGATTAGGTTTGCAAGGAATCGTCAAGGACTTTGGTAGCGGCTTAGTCCTAGTGTTTGAACGACCTATCCAAGTCGGTGACTTTGTTGCCTTTGGTGAATTTCAAGGCACCGTTGAGCGAATTGGTGCCCGCAGCACAGAAATTAAAACGCTGGATCAAATTTCGATCATCGTCCCTAATTCCCGTTTTTTAGATCAGGAAGTTATTAACTGGAGCCATCGCAACCCAGTTTCCCGTATTCGTTTACCCGTCGGTGTTGCCTACAGCTCTGATCCCAAAATAGTCAAAGACGTTCTGGTCGACGTCAGCTATCAGCATCCGCAAGTGCTGTCAACACCGCCACCGTTGGTATTCTTCAAGGGCTTTGGAGACAGTTCACTCGATTTTGAACTCCTCGTGTGGATTGCAGATCCGCCAAAGCAATTAGTCATCAAAAGTGATCTGTACTTTGCGATCGAGTCAGTCCTCCGAAGACATGAGATCGAGATTCCGTTTCCCCAAAGAGATCTTCACGTCCGCAGCGGCAACTTACCCATCGATCTCTCAGACGGTAATTCAGGGTTATCAACCCCTTTTGCAGAAGACTCAAACTAACCCTATAGCCGTCGCCTCTTCCGTCAGGACAAGACGGCTATACCTGATGCAGCAACGCGCCTGACAACATCAGAGCGCTAACGTCATATCCGTCGGCAGCGTCACCATAAAAGAGGTCTTTGATGACTTGCTCACAACTTCAATATGGCCCCCAATATGCCACAGCAGCTTTTGCACAAGCGCCAATCCCAGCCCAGTTCCCCCTTGCTTCCAGGGATCAGAGCTAGGCACTCGGTAAAACTTGTCAAAAATTCGAGGTAGCTCTGCGGGTGAAATTTCAACACCGGAGTTGGAGACTGTAATGTTGACCTGATCCTCCTGTTCCACCACCGCAGTTACCGAAATTGCTGATCCCGGCGGCGTATACTTGCAAGCATTGTTCAACAACTCCACAAAAATCCTTTCTAAGCTTGCTTGATCGCTCACCACTTGCGGCAGTTCGTCGGGCAGATGAATTGACAATACTTGCTCGCGACTTTGCGCTCGCTCGTGAAACCCATTGACAATGCCAACCAACCAGCTTTGTAAATTGATCCGCTGGGGAGTGATGGGATGATTGCCGCCGTCCAAGCGCTGTAAATCCAGCAAATCATTGATCAAGCTAATCTCTCGTTCACACTCCTCCCTCAAGACTTGGTAATAGCGAGCAACGCGATTTTGGCTCACTTTGGGCTTTTGGAGTTCATCGTTAAGATTAAGCTCTTGATTGAGGGTGACGCCAAGGAGCTGTAGCGCAACTCGCATACTGGTAACGGGGGTCCGCAGCTCATGGGAAACCGTACTCAAAAAGTCGTCCTTCAGGTGGTTAAGTCGCTCTAGTTCCTTCACCTGAGCTTGGGCTGCTTGATAAAGTCGAGCTTGACGAATCGCGATCGCACATTGATTAGCAACCTGCTGGACTAAGCGAATCTCCTGTTCTTCGAACTCATAATCCTTCTCGTTGATCAGCCAGAGATCGCCCAAGACGCCCCGATCATCTCGGATCGGGCAGGCAAACATCGCCACATGCCCACGCACAGGATTGGGTTCTTTGGAACAGAACTGAAAATATTGACCGTCTAACAGCTGATGGTAAACCTCGGGAAAGGCCTCCATTTGCGCAACCCGTCCCTGATAGGGTGGCAAGGACTCGTTGTATTCGTAATAAATCGTGGAAGTTCCCTGTTCCAAATCATATAAAGCCGTGTTGGATCCCTTTGCTCCCAAGACTCCGGTCAGTTCCTCAACGGCTGTTTGCAAAATTTGAGATTCGTCCAGGCTATCGCGCACGCGATCAGTAATGCGTTTGAGCGTCGCTTCAAAGTCCAAGGCTTGCTGTAGCTGCCGCGTACGCTGTTCTACCTGAGTTTCCAGTTCGGCATTCAGTTTACGCACCTGAGTATAGAGATCGGCCTGGGCGATCGCGCTCCCAACCTGAGTAGCCACATCGCGTAGAGCCTCCACTTCCCACTGTCGCCAGGGTCGTGGATGACTACAGTCGTGAACACAGATCAATCCCAACAAAGTTGTTTCCTGCACCACGGGGATCGCAATGTGAGATTGAACATTAACTGCCTTTAAGTAAACACGCTGCTCGTCAGGCAGGTCGCAGTTGTCCAGGTCTTCAGCAATTTGAATATGGCCATGGCGATATTCGTCGAGCTGGGAAGCATCAAAACAGGTTTGGTCCAGCAAAATGCCTTTCAAAGAATACTGATCATCCGCAACGGCTTCGGCAATCACGCCTGTGCGACTGGGCCGTAGGCTGTAAAACAGCACCCGATCCGCCTCCAAAAACCGCCGCAGCTCTTCCATGCTGCACTCTAGTAGGTTTTCAGGGCGAATGGACTGTAACAGGTGCTTGGCGATCGCTCCTAGCAGGCGCTCTCTACGAGATTCCTGTTGCAACCGCTGTTCAGCTTCCACACGACGGGTAATGTCTCGTAGGACGTGAGTCATGAGGAGAGATTGTCCCTGTTCAGCCTGCACGCTGATTTTGACGGACAAAATACGAACCTCATCTTTCCCGTTTCGTAGGGCAATCTCTTGCTCCTGACCCGTTTGGGTGGTAAAAGCTTGCTGCTGCAATTGCTTCAGCGTGTCTAGACCCGATTTAGCGAGCAATGCATTGTCCTGCTGCCCGAGCAAACTGTCTCGGGAACAACCCAATAGATTGCAACAGGCATCGTTTGCGTATACCCAGGCCCCACGAATATCCGTGACAAAAACCGGGTCAGCGATGGTATCCAAAATTGTCGGCGGTGCTGGCAGGGGATCAGACACTTTCCTCAATGGTGAAATAGATTTCACAGTAATAATCTTTGGGCCATTCCCGGTAAAGGACTGAACAACAGTTGTAGTCACGGAAACCGATGCAGAAGGCTGAGGGGAGGCTTTGAGAGGCTGCTTCTAGGTGAGATTTATCAATCCCAGACTACAAATTTCAAACGAGTTTAGAGAGCTAGATAGAAATGAGGGTTATCCACTATGGGTAGGGGGCTAGTTATTTAGGAGCAGGACTGTCCCTCACAAACGAAATTCAAACTGCCTAACAAGGCATATCCTAAGGGTAATTACAGAGAAAGACCAAAAGGTCTGAGACTAACATCTTTACTGTAAGAATACGGACTTTTCACCGATAAGCATCAGGGAATTTCATAATAAATGCATTGCTCCTCGTCAAAACCACATAATCACTATTCCCTGTTTTTGAGGAAAACACTCAATCAGACTTGATTTTTGTCATGGGTCTTGCATGAGAGGGAGACAAAGAGCATATCCCTTGCAACCCTCACTTTACATCTCTTCCCAAGCTTACGAGAAGAGGAATAAGAGGGCGATACAGGGGAATTGCAAACTTGACATACTCTTTGGAAAAACATCCTACCTGTTGAGTCAAGCCCCATCGCAAAAATTAGGGGACAAAGGGTTAGACAGTGAGAACAGTTCCTTATTACCACTTGGTCTACAACCTGCTCAAAGAGGTGCTGAGCCACACTCTGGGTAGATTGATCAACACAGCTGCACTGTCAGATCACGTCTTTTTACAGCCTGAATTTTTTTTCAGCTTGAATTCAGGTAGAGCACGAGCTGACTCGCGATGCTAAGACCATCGCTCACTTGAGGCAGTCAACCCATGCTCATTCCCTCCAGATTTTCAACGCCTTCAAGCGGTCCCCCCAGAGTCGTTATCGTAGGTGCCGGTTTTGGGGGCATGCAGGTAGCCCAGTCTTTAGCCCACAGTGGCGCTGAGGTGTTGCTGGTCGATCGCAACAACTACAACACGTTTGTGCCGTTGCTATATCAGGTCGCAGCATCTCAAATCGAACCTGAAAGTATTGCCTATCCCCTGCGAACGGTGGTGCGACGAACGGCTCTCACCCGCTTCTTGATGGCCGATGTAAAAAAAATTGATTTTGAACATCAGGTCGTTGAGACGGTAAATTCGGTACTGCCCTATGACTATCTGGTGCTGGCAACAGGCAGTCAAACTCAATACCTGGGAGTACCTGGAGCCGCTGACCACGCCTTTCCGTTGAGAACGTTAGACCAGTCTGTAGCGCTGCGAAACCATATCCTGCAACGGTTTGAACAGGCTGAACAAGAGCCTGTTCAAACGCGACGGCAGCAGCTTCTGACCTTTGTGATAGTGGGCGGCGGACCCACAGGGGTTGAGATGGCGGGTACGCTGACAGAGCTACAGCGATCGCTCCGCCACGACTATCCCAATTTAGACTGGCGCGAAATGCAAATTGTGCTGGTGCAGTCGGGTAATAACTTATTGACTAACCTACCCGCACGACTAGGACACTACACCACACGCAAGCTGCGTAAGCTTGGCGTCAAGGTTCATTTCCAAACCCGGGTAAACCGGATAACCGAACACTCGGTCGAATTTTCTGACGGCTCATTGCTGCCTGCTGGAACCGTGGTGTGGGCAGCAGGTTTAGAAGCGGCCCTGCCAACAGCAGAGACTGTTCCTGAAACGGCGGCTAAGCGCAAGCTGAAAGTTCAATCGACCCTGCAACTCATCGACCGTGAAAACGTCTATGCCATCGGCGATTTGGCCTATGGTGAGCAAAACGGTAAACCCCTGACGGGTGTGGCCCCAGAAGCGTTACAGCAGGGCGTTGCCGTCGCTCGCAATATTCGTCGTCAGTTGCGTGGGCAAGCGCCGCAGCCGTTCCGCTATCTCAACAAAGGACGGCTGGCAATCATTGGTGGCTACGCAGGCGTCGGCAAAATTGGTCCCATCTTGCTGACGGGATTTCTACCCTGGTTAATGTGGCTCAGCGTTCATTTGGTCTACCTACCCGGATTTCGTAATCGGTTGATGGTGCTGCTGAATTGGCTGCACGGCTACGGTCATGGCGATCGCCCCATTCGGCTTATTCTCACACCCAAAGCAGCCTTTTCAAGACCGTCCTCCCACACCCGTACCTGCACTAGCTAGGGTGCGTCATCTATCGATTCCAGAAGCCTCGTGGCACAAGCACTATTGGCGTCCATCCTCCATTGCTCAGCCCTCCGTTGGTCAGCTAGGGGCTAAAACCGCCTCTAAAATAGAGCATTTAAGCGCCAAATACCGATGACAGATCCTGGCTCCATTGCATCAAGTCTTAGGTACAAAGCCTGAGGTTTAGAGTGCTTTAATCTTTCCACCGACACGATGTTTTGACCGCAATTGTTACTCAATGTCTGACCCATCACCTAACAGTTAGGAGAAAATTCCATGCTTATACAAAAATACGTTCCACTAGTGGCCCGCACTGCGATCGCAATCATCTTTCTTCACAGCGGTATCGGCAAAATTTCTGACTTTTCGGGAACACAGCAGCAAATTGCAAATGCTGGCTTACCCCTAGCACCTTTAGTCACCCTTTCCACTATTGCTTTTGTCTTTCTGGGTAGCATCTCGCTCATTCTGGGATACAAAGCTCGCATCGGTGCCGGTCTACTCCTAGCGTTTTTGATTCCGGCTACGCTCGTGTTTCACAATCCCATTGTGGATCCCTCACAGCTTATCCAGTTCTTGAAAAATCTAGCCATTATTGGTGGCTTACTGATGGTGGTAGCCTACGGATCAGGGCCTGTAAGCCTGAGTCGTTCCACCGTTGCCCCCGCTTATTACACTGAGCTTCACGAACAGGAGGAAGTCCTGCGATGAAATACCTGTCTGAGTGGTTGATGTCTTTTGGGAGCTTTCGTATTCGCCTATTGGCCTGGTACTTTTTGCTTGCCGTTTCGACTACGGGCATAGCAGTCTGGGTAACGCGGCAAATCTACTGCGATCGCCTGTTTGAGCAAGCCGACGCCGCTTTAGCCGAAGAGGTACAGCGGTTTCAGCAAACAGCTGAGCCATTAACCACTCAGCAGCCCACCCAGCAGGACGTCGCAGCCCTATTTGACCAAATTGTCGACAATCATATTCCCGCTGAAGATGAATCGGTGCTCACCTTTATTGACGGACAGTTTTATCGAGCGAGTGAGTCCTTACCGGATTGGCTAGCCCAAGAGCCAACCCTGAAGGCGACCTGGGCCAGTTTGGCAGCGCCTCAACAAGAGCGCTTACAAGGGGAGCATCGAAACATTGCCTACGCTGCTGAGCCGCTAGTGATCGATCATGAAGTCAGAGGGGTTTTTGTTGCGATCGAAGATCAAACGATTGCCTACCAGTCGGGAACAGGGGCCATTGGGCTGGTCCTCAAGGTTTCGACCGCCGTACTGGGTGTCTTCTTCTTGATTGCCTGGGTTACAGCAGGACGGCTATTGAGACCGTTGCGGCTGATGAACCAAACGGCCCGCCAGATCACAGAATTTGACATGACTCAGCGCATTCCAATTCAAGGCTCTGACGAAATTACAGCCGTGACAGCGACCTTCAACGATATGCTCGATCGCCTGCAAAATGCTTTCGATGAGCAGCAAGAGTTTCTTAAAGACGTGAGTCATGAGCTACGGACACCAATTACGGTCATTCAGGGACAACTTGAAATCCTGGCCTACCGTCCTGAAAAACAGGCCGAAACCATTACGCTGATCACCTATGAACTACAGCAGATGAATCGCCTGGTGAATGACCTGCTGCTACTTGCAAAAGCCGAGCGTCCTGATTTTCTTATCTTGCAGCCAGAAGATCTAGATTGGCTGACGGAGGAGCTTTATCTAAAAGCGCGATCGCTGAATCCTGATCGCGACTGGCGGCTAGAAGCGAAGGGGCTTTATCCAGTCACTATTGATCGTCAGCGCTTTTCTCAGGCAGTGATGAATTTGCTGCAAAACGCCGTGCGTCATACTCGATCCGGAGACGTCATTGCTTTGGGATCTGCCGTCGTCGGGGATGAGTTTCGGGTATGGGTACGCGATGCTGGTGAAGGTATCGCCCCTGAGGACCAGACTCGCATTTTTGAACGTTTTACTCGGGCTACCGACAACAACCGTCAGTTCGAAGGGGTTGGACTAGGGCTATCGATTGTGACTGCAATCGTTGCTGCCCACGGTGGTCGAGTCGAGCTATCCAGTACGCTTGGCAAAGGGTCCACATTCACTCTGATTTTGCCCCTTGAACCACCCGTTTTACCGTTTGAATCGTTGACCCATGAATCGCATTCTTATCGCGGAAGACAATCCGCATATCGTTGACTTTCTCAAGGCCGGCCTGAAGGCTCACGGATTCACGACGCTGGTTGTTGAAGATGGAAATCAGGCTGCCAATCTAGCCAGCAGCAACGACTTTGATTTGCTCATTCTTGACCTGGGGCTACCTGGCAAAGATGGTCTTGCGGTGCTGCGAGAAGTTCGCGGCCAGGGCGAGACATTGCCCATTATTGTGCTTACAGCTCGTGATGGTGTAGACGATACGGTGATGGCACTGGAAGGTGGTGCAAACGACTACATGACCAAACCCTTTCGATTTGAAGAACTGCTCGCGCGGATCAAGGTGCAACTGCGCGATCGCCACTTGCAGACCGCTACTCCATCTGAAACCGTCCTCACTGTTGATAACCTGTCGTTGAACCTGCTGACGCGACAAGCCTGGGTGGGCGATCGCCGAGTCGAGCTATCTGCCAAAGAGTTTGTATTAGCAGAAGTGCTGCTGCGGCATCCTATGCAGGTGATGAGCAAAGAGCAGCTGCTAAACCGCGTCTGGGGCTACGACTACGACCCCGGATCCAACATCATCGAAGTCTATATTCGCCACCTGCGTCGTAAGTTTGGTGATGGCTACATTGAAACGGTACGTGGCATGGGCTATCGATTGAGGCGTCAAACGAATCGGCCTTGAGGGGCTAAACCGGCCTCGACAAACAGCTACAGCGCTGGAGGCTGCTTGCTGCATGACGACCTGACAGGATGATCTAACTTCTCAGCAGTCTCAATCCATTCAAGGTCACCAATAGCGTCGAACCTTCGTGGCCTAGAACCCCAGCAGGTAGGGTGAGTTCACCGAGAAAATTGGCAATCATCAGCAGGGCGATGGAGGTCAGGGCGATCGCAATGTTTTGCCGAATAATGCGCTGTGACGTCTTGCCAATGCGAATGGCCTGCTCCAGCTTTTCGAGGCGATCGGCCATGAGAACAATATCGGCAGTTTCCAGAGCAACATCGCTGCCTGCGCCCCCCATGGCAATGCCGACCGAAGCCTGAGCCAGCGCCGGGGCATCATTGATACCATCGCCGACCATCGCCACGGTGTGGTAGTGCTGTTGCAGTTGTTGAATAGCCGCAACTTTGTCTTCGGGTAAGAGATTGGCATAAACGGTGTCAACGCCGACGGACTGAGCAACGGTTTGCGCCGTAACGTCGTTGTCGCCAGTGAGCATGACTGTGGCATGGATGCCCAGTTGTCGAAGGTTGTTGAGCAAGCTAGGAGCCATCGGGCGCACCTGATCGGCAACAGCAAGTAGGCCCAGTACCCGTTGTTGCTGACCGATCCAAATAACGGTCTTCCCTTCCCGTTCGAGCCGTTGACTTGCCTGACGCAGTTCGGACGCAGGTTCCCTTTGTTCTACAACGGTTTTTGGTGCAGCTGTGCCTACGGCTGCTAGGGATGCATTGGCCCCAACGAATGCCGATTTTCCAAGTCGCACGGCAGTGCCTTCCAAGGTGCCAGAGATCCCCTGCCCGACTTCTGCCTGGACTGCGCGAGTTGGGAGCAAGGATAAATTTTGCCTTTGGGCGGCCCGTACTACAGCTTCCGCGATAGGGTGTTCTGAATAGGCTTCCAAAGAGGCCGCAACTTGCAGCACTCGGTTCGCCTCAACGCTTGGGGCAGGAATCACGTCACTGACCTGAAGGATGCCAGTAGTGAGGGTGCCTGTTTTGTCGAAGGCGATCGCCTGCACCTGACCTATCGTTTCCAACTGCGCCCCATCTTTGAACAAGATGCCCTGGCGTGCCCCTCGGGCAATGCCGGACAGCAATGTTGGCATGATCGCCGCCATCAACGCACAGGGTGAAGCCACCACTAAAAAAATCAGGGCGCGGTAGATCGTGGTTTCCCAACTCCACTGCAACAGCAACGGTGGCAGGAACGCCAGCAGTAGCCCTACGCCGACAATGACTTTGGCATACCCCCGCTCAAAGGTTTCCAAAAACTGTTGGGATGGCGGAGCTGAGGTTTTAGCCTGTTCCACCAATCGAATCACTCGCTGAATCAGGCTACTCTCCGGCGGCTTGTGCAACTTCACGGTCAAAGCCCCATTACCGTTAATAGTGCCGGCAAACACTTCATCACCCATCGCCTTCTCTACTGGAATGGATTCCCCGGTGAGGGGTGCTTGATTCACAGTGCTATGGCCGTCCTGAATCAGGCCATCCGTCGGAATGAGTTCCCCTGGTTTAATCAAGATGCGATCGCCTACCTGCAACTGCTGCGTGGCCACCATCTGCTCCTGGCCCTGCGAAATCACTCTGGCTCGATCAGGCGCAAGCTGCATCAAACTGCGGATATTACGCTCGGTCCGATGCATGGCAATACTTTCGAGGGCGCCACTGATGGCAAAGATCAAAATGAGCACTGCGCCATCCACCAGCAGGTAGTACTCCTGCTGCCATAAACCGAGAATGGCCGCCCCGACTGCTGCCACGATCATCAACAGGTCAACATCTAGTTCCCGCTCTTGCCACAACGTTGTTAATCCTTCTCGGGCACTATCAAACCCACCAATTACATAAGCTGCCAATAAGATCCAAATACCACTGCCAATCCAATTCCCAGCCAGCGATAACCAACCTAGGAGTGTCAGTAGTCCACAGGTCGCTGCGGCGATCGCCTCCGGATACGTCTGCAACCCATTCTGAAATCGCCGCTGCCAAGGGGTAGGAAAACTGTGAGCCATACCAACTAAAGTTCATTGTGTCAGGGACATCAGAATAAACCTTGACATCGATGTTAAAGTCAAGGCTATGTTGACCATCAAAGAATTCACTCAAACTGTCGGCCACGGCATTACGCCTCGTATGGTGCGGCACTATCACGAGGTTGGGCTACTGCCGCAGCCAGAGCGCTCCGAGGGCAACTATCGACTGTATAGCGATACCGATGTGCAGCGACTCAGGCGCATTGTGGCGTTAAAACAGCAAGGCTTTCAGCTTTCCCACATCAAACAGATGTTGACCGAACAGGCTGAGTTCAACGGGACGAATTCGCTGTTATCTCAGCTTCAGCAGCAGTATCAGACGGTTTTGCAGCGACTCATTAAATTGCGGCAAACCGCAACCGCTTTGGAAAGTCTGCTGGGACGCGATCGCGGCTGTCAGTCGATGCAGGCAGATGCGATCGCTCAGCTTCGGCTCTTGGAAGCCGCTACCCAAAGTGCTCAATCCCTCAGCGAAGATCTCTGGCATCACCTCGACGCTGCCACATCTGACCATCCTGAAAACTTTCGCGAAGCCCTCCAGCAATTGCTCCCCGATCTGTCCCAACGCCCCGAAATCGAGGTAGATGTTTTGTCTCACCTGGTTCTAGCCTGCGGCGATGTCAGCCTGGCAGCGTTTGTCCGCTTTAGTAAAGGGGCAATCAAAGCAGCTCGCGATTCTCTTCAGAGGGGCTGCACCGTTGTTGGCGATGTGCCAGCAGTGACCAATACTCTGGATCAAACTCGGCTGGTCCATTTAGGCTGCCAATGGACGACACTGCTAGAAAATCCTCACATTAGTAGCGTTGCCGATGCTGAGCAAACCTTCTGGCAAGCAACAGACAGTCAGGAGCGACTTTGTCAGCTAATCGACGGCAACATTTGGGTTGTGGGCTATGCCCCTTCAATATTGATCAAGCTGTGTGAGGCGGTTTCTAAAGACCATCGTCAGCCTGCACTCATCATTGGCCTACCCCTCGGCTTTAGCCATGCCCCTGCCGCCAAGCGTCAACTGATGCAGCTCAATATTCCTTACCTAACCGTAGAGGGAACATTGGGAGGCGGACTCTTAGCAGCAGTTGCCTTCAATCGCCTTGCTGCATCGCTGATTGAAAAGCCCGATTGTCATTGCTACCTGGGCTGAGTCATACAAGAAAATCTCCAGCACCGTCAAACTATTGAGGGAGCAAGGAATGGGGTGTGCTTGACTCAAATGCATACCGCTATAAAAGCAATCCATTTTGCCTTCTCAATGGCCTTCAGTAGCATGGCTAGGGCTATACCGTCCCTGTTGCTGAATGAGCTTGGCGACGAGGGCAGTCCAACCCGTTTGGTGACTGGCTCCGATGCCTGCGCCGTTATCACCATGAAAATACTCGTAAAAGAGAATGTGATTACGCCAATGGGGATCTGACTGAAAAGGACCAGGGCCGCCATAGAGGGGGCGATCGCCCTTATCGTCTGGCAAAAAGATAGTCGTCAGCCGCCGCGATAGCTCCGACGCAACTTCCCACAGGTTCATCCAGTTTCCCGATCCGGTCGGACACTCTACCCGGAAGTCATCGCCTAGGTAGTGATGAAATTTTTGCAATGACTCAATCAGCAGATAATTCACGGGGAACCAGACCGGACCCCGCCAGTTGGAATTACCACCGAACAAGCGACTGGTTGATTCAGCGGGCTCGTAGTGAACGTAAAAGTCCTGACCGTTGGCCTTGAAGTGATAGGGATGCTCAGCATGGTAGCGAGACAATGCCCGAACTCCATAGGGGCTGAGAAATTCTGACTCGTCTAACAGTTTGGTCAGAATGCGCCGTAATTTATCATGGGGCTCAACGTGATCTCGGGTGGCGTAGCAGAGGGCCAACAGTCTCCGTGCTCCCAGACCTTGGGCTTCCATACAAGCAACGTTTTTCTTCAGCTCGGGACGGTTCTGGATAAACCATTCCAAGCGTGCTTTGAAACCGGGAACCTGTTCCAGCAGGTCAGGCTCTAGCGTCATGACTGCAAAGAGAGGAATGAGCCCGACCATGGAGCGAATTTTTAAGCGCTGGCGATCGCCGTTTGAAAAATGCAGCACATCGTAGAAGAACCCATCCTCTTCATCCCACAGCTGAGTTCGATCCGGGCCGATGTGGTTCATGGCGTCCGCAATATAGATGAAATGCTCGAAGAACTTGGTCGCCATGTCTTCGTAGACCATATTCTCTTTGGCTAGCTCCAAAGCAATTGTCAGCATATTGAGACAGTACATCGCCATCCAGCTAGTGCTGTCCGACTGTTCCATGTAGCCGCCTGTTGGCAAAGGGGCACTGCGATCGAACACACCAATGTTGTCCAGTCCCAAAAAGCCCCCTTCGAAAACGTTGTTGCCCCCAGCGTCTTTGCGGTTCACCCACCAGGTAAAGTTCAGCAGTAGTTTTTGAAAGACTCGCTCCAAAAAGAGGCGATCGCCTTTGCCGCGCAGCTTCTCTTCAATCTTATAAACGCGCCAGGTAGCCCACGCATGGACAGGCGGATTGACATCGCCAAACGCCCACTCATAAGCAGGAATCTGACCATTCGGATGCATGTACCATTCCCGCGTCATGATATCGAGTTGGACCTTGGCAAAGTCTGGGTCAATGGCAGCAATCGGAATACAGTGAAATGCGGTATCCCAAGCCGCAAACCAGGGATATTCCCATTTGTCGGGCATGGAAATAATGTCGTTGGCGTCGAGATGTTGCCATTCAGAATTGCGCCCCTGCTGATGTCCCATGGGTGGCGGTGGCATGGTGGGATCACCCTTCAGCCAACGAGAAACGTCGTAAGCATAGAACTGCTTGACCCACATTAACCCTGCGAAGGCCTGACGCTGGATAGAACGCTCTTCTGCACTGATATCAAACGGAGTCACAGCCTGATAGAAGGCATCTGCTTCTTGCTGCCGCTGCTGCATCAGCGCTTCGAAGCGATCAAACGGTTCTGCGAGAGAGGACACGTCACTGAATCGCAAACGAACGAAACGAGTTTCTCCGGGAGCAACCTGTAAGGTGTATTGGGCTGCAGCCTTGGTCCCAATGCTGTCGGGATTCACAGCGTCCGTCTCGCCATTGATGACATAGCGATGAAACGCATCTTTGACATAGGGAGACGGGTTTTTAGAACCATAAATGGCTTGATAATTGGTTTCGTTTTCAGTAAACAGCAGAGGACTCTGGGTTGGTTCCTTGGCAGAGTTTTCACAATAGAGATAGCGAGAGCCTAAGTCGCTATGGATGGCTTCTAATGTGCTGACCTCTGAGCGCGTATCCGCTAACTTGATGCGGGGTTTTTGGGCCTCCACGTCCCAACTCCAGGTATTGCGAAACCAGAGCGTCGGCAAGACTTGCAGCGTTTGCGTTTCCGGTCCTCGGTTGACTATGGTGATTTGAATAAGTACATCTTCGGGGGAAGCTTTGGCATATTCTACGAACACGTCAAAATAGCGACTCTCTGCAAAGACACCCGTATCTAACAGCTCATACTCGGGTTGGTGTTTGCTCAACTGCTGATTTTGTTCGACCAATTCGTCATAGGGGTAAGCCGCTTGAGGATATTTGTACAGCCCCTTCATGTAAGAGTGGGTCGGCGTACTGTCGAGGTAAAAATAGTATTCTTTGACGTCCTCAGCGTGATTACCTTGATTTCCTGTAAGGCCAAAGTAGCGTTCTTTCAACACCGGATCGTTGCCGTTCCAAAGCGCGATCGCGAAACAGAGCCGCTGCTGCTCGTCAGAAATCCCCAGAATGCCATCCTCTCCCCAGCGATAGGCTCGTTGATGAGACTGCTGGTGAGAGAAATAATCCCACGCTGACCCCGTTGCACTGTAATCCTCTCGCACTGTTCCCCACTGGCGATCGCTCAAATAGGGACCCCATTTTTTCCAGGGTGTACCTGCTCCTTCAGTATCCTGTAAGCGCTGATGTTCGGGCGTCATTGGGGGTCTCCATGAGTGAGGAACAAGGGAGTAGGGGGCTGAACCTATAAAGATTGCAGGACAGAACGCTGGTTGAGCGGTTGCACAGACCGAGCATTTGTCGGAAATAGACTAGCAAACGCTTTGAGCTGAGTCGAGGAAATTGCGATCGCATCCTGAAAAATAATCCACTGGACTATTTCTGAGCAGGGTGGAGTCGTCAGCGATCCGTCATAGCGAAAGCAGCGACGGCCTTGGGGTAACAAATGCTCCAAATCAACCTGGACATTGGAAATCACCTGAGCCGGCGTTTTCTGGGACGGCATGGTTCGCCAAATGGGTCGCAACTCGATATTTTCCGGTCCTTCTTTCAAAAAGACACTCAATACCACCAGATGGTTGGCTGCATCGGCATGGACAAAGTGCATCTCCATTGGAAATGGTTTGCCGAATAGGGTGTGCTCACTGGGGTGATGGAAATGAACCTGTTGTAGAGAGTAGTCCCGATTGTCGAGACTAAGGTAGCTGGCATTATCAACCACCAATTGAATCGTTTGTCCCGTATGCAAAATGGTCAGTGGTGTTGGCTGGTAGTGGATTTCGACGGTGATCGGTTCGATTGTGGCCTCGGCTTGCAGGTCGATGGGAGACTGGCGGGTTCCCGTCTGGCACAAGGCATACTGCGGGGTCAACTGGGACCACTGCTTTGGACCGTTGTTGTCCCCATATCCCCATATCCTGTCGTCGGCTAATGCCTTGCTCTGCGGCCAGTAGGTTAGACCGACGGAAGCGATTGCCATGCCCCCTATTCTCAAAAACCGTCGCCGATCCATAGTGAAATGATTGCGTTTTTCCAACTGCTATCAGGAATTTTCCGTCAGGAAAGCCTTTTCATTCTTTATCCTAAATGCAGCCCAGGGCAAAAGGACAAAGATTGAGATTTCCCCTGAGGCGATCGCTGGGGTCCATTGCGGTGACTCCTTACGATGGCGATTGAGTATCGATATATTCTCGCCATCGTTGAATCTTCCCGTTAGTTATCGTAACCACAATGACGTCATCGGCACGACTGCTCTCTCCAGTGGCTCGGTTCGTTTCTTGCCATGACCATTCAATAGCGATCCGCTGATCCTGAACGATCATCTGATGCACGTCGATTTTGACAGAATGCTCAGCAGAAAAATCAGCAGTCACCTGTCGGATCGCTTCTTGGCCTACCCAACGATCTCCAGGCACAATAAATTCACCGGTGTCAGTAAACAGATTGGCAAACTGCTCAGCGTCACCGTTTTCCCAAGCGGCGATCGCATCACAAATTAAGGTGTTAACAAGAGAATCGGCCATCACGCTGTCAAATGGGGATGGCAACGATGCTGCTTCAGGACAGTGGATGCCGCTGATAGCAGCGTATCCCCATATCAGCAGTCCTCCCAACCAACCCAAGAGAAGTCTGTTAAACATTTGAGCCACTATATCTCTAAGGTGACCCAAATAAGATCTTCCTTAGCGAAGGTTTAGGCTTACCCAAAACGACATAGGGCTAAGCGTTATGAACTGAAATTTTCTACTGAAAACAGATTAAACGAGGTCCTGTCTTTCTGAAGATTACCTCAGAGCATATCCAGCTTATGGTGTTTATATATTCGCACTGCATAGACGTTTTGCCGTTGTGGTCTAGTACTGTGTTCCGAAGGAGAGCGGCGTCAGGAATACAGGCAGTGGAATAGTCAGGTCAATTAACTGCGGTTATGGAGTTTTTGTCGCTTCCTCCATTTCATTGCAGCCGAAGGGAGGCGAAACCCTCCATCAGAACGGTCGTAGGCTGTGAGCTGAGTTAGTGTTCTTATAGCTAAATGATTATTGGGGCTAGGGTGCTTGATCGCTTTGGCCCTATTTCTCTATGCGTGCTCTGTGCATTAATTTTTGCAAGTCAACCCATATGGCAGAACGCAAAAGGGTTGAAAGAGTTCATCTCCTACATAGAGTAGACTTTAGCCTGCCCAAAGCTCCCACCGCACGCCGCTAACGCTACCTAAATCCACCCCCATAGTCGATTAATGAGGTTTTAGGCAAACAGCCATGCGATGTTGGCGATAGTTTTGCCATGTCGTTAACCGAACTGACAAAACCGCAGCATCCCTATTTCCTCTATCTGACGATAGATTTTAGAGTAAGGTTTATAGACACTTATGTCGCGACTATTCTTAAACCTTAGGGAAGCTGCTAACCGCTATGAGCTTTTTCACTTCAGCTGAGCCTCTGATCCGCTGCAAGCAAGAAGCATTGGACGTGCAGGACTTGCGGGGATTGCTTCGAATCGAATGGCGGCTAGGGCAATTTCAGTTATTTTCGGGGGCTTACACCCGGATCGACCAAACCTTTATGATATGGGGCTGGATTACAGCAATTATTTTTACCGTGGCTCAATTTTCTCAGGTGAATTGGTATAGCCAAGCACTGCTGTGGTCTGGGTTGACTGTGATTGGCATAGTGGCTATGGCCGCCTTGGCATGGTTTTGGGTCCGTGTCGAACAATTGCGATGGGTTGTGTATGCCTGGGTATTGCTAATGCTCTTGGGGGTAGTGCTAACAGATGCAGGTATTTTTCTGGGTTGGGGCTGGGTTGTATTGAATCTGTGCCAGCTGTGGCTGGGAATCAGCGCCATCGGCTACGGAGTGACTGGGATCGGTTTGCGATCGCGAACTTTTCTGCTAGCGGGACTCATTCATGGGATTGGAATTGTCTTGTTGCCCACGTTCAGCACCCTGCCGTTCTTGTTCACCGGGATTATCATTGCGGGTACGCTGTTATTTCTGTCGGAAGTTCAGTGGGACATGCGTCCTCCTTCAGCTAGCGTCATGCTGACAGACGCTGAGAATGTCTTCAACCAAGCTCAACAAGCACGACGTTTAGCAGAAAAGGCTAGCTTTCATCAAGGACCACTGGCATGACGAGTTCCCTTGCCATTGTGGTGCTGGTAAAAAATCGTCAGCGTCATTTGGTCAACTTGCTACGAGGCGTGCAGCAGTCAACCCAGTCTCCGACGGAGGTGGTCGTCGTGCATATGAATGAGCCCATACAGGCCCCCCCGGATTTTTTTCAGGGGACCTATGTGGGAACTATGGTGCACAACTCTGCCACTGCGCTGCCGTTAGCAGCAGCTCGCAATCATGGAGCAGTAACCGCTCAGGGAGAGCACCTCATCTTTCTGGATGTGGATTGTATTCCGGCACCTGATTTGGTGAAGGGCTATCAGACCGCTCTTACACAACGACCTGAGGCGATCGCGATGGGAGGGGTCTGCTACTTGCCGCGATCGCTGCCGGAAACTTGGCAGTATGATGACCTTCGCCAATGGGGTCAACCCCACCCGGCCCGGATGTACCCTGCCCCTGACCAGTTAGTCCCAACGGATGACTATCCTCTTTTTTGGTCATTGAGCTTTGCCCTCATGCGCTCGACCTGGGAGACGATTGGTGGGTTTGACGAGCAATTTCAGGGTTATGGTGCCGAAGATACTGACTTTGCTTTTGCGGCCAAAGCAGCAGACGTGCCGCTAGTTTGGGCTGGAGGAGCGGAGGCTTATCATCAACACCATCCTCACTATTCGCCACCCTTACAGCACTTTCACGACATCGTGAAAAATGCTACGGCTTTCTATCACAAATGGGGCTGGTGGCCGATGGAAAAATGGCTACAGCAATTTGTTGAAGCGGGCTATATTCACTGGACGGCTATTGCTGACAGGATTGATATCATTGCACCGCCATCAGCGGCGGCGGTAATGGCGGCTCGCCAATAGCGTCGGGTTGTAGCTGGGCAAAAGCTTGTGAAATGTAGCCCGCCGCCTGCCGAGCACCCTGATCCGACAAGATTGTCGGCCACCCATCAACTGAGAGCGCTTTTGCCTGTTCGATGAGCGATCGCCACTGAATAGCAGCGTTAGGCCAGTCGGTCATCACGACGGCCAGATGATGCTGAGCCAACTGTTCAGCCTTGGCCATTTGTTCATCAAAAAAGCGCCATTCCGGTAGGGTAATGAATGGTTTTTGCCAATAGCCTACTTCCAGTACGCTGTTGTTCCCGGTGTTGGCAATGACGATATCAGCCTGTTGCAAATAGGCGTCTGGTTCAGCCACGTAAGGCAAAATCTGCCAGTTAGAGCCGCTTTGTGGGGCATCAAACCCAATACCTATCCAGTCGTATTCTGGAATGTGGTAGGCGGCTTGGGCGATCGCCGATGATGTGAGCTGACTCATACCTTTACCCCGCATCACAAGAATGTAGGGTCGGGAAGACAAGGCCCGTCGTTGGACTGCCTCTGGCGCAACGAAAATGCCCCCTCCATAATGCGTTTTAGCCCGCATCCAGTCGGGTACCCAAGGTTCTTCAAAGGCGCGAGGGTAGCTGGCAATCAAACCCGTGGCGGCGCGGTAACACTGGAGATGAGCCGCATCATCCCGGCGACCGCTCATGCGCATGTACAGATAGGGAATGCCACAAAGGCGCATCAGTAGGGCCGTTTCCACGCAAACGTCGATCACAGCTAGACGACAACGGTAGTGCAGACAGGTTTCAGCAATGGCCCGAACCCGCTCTAGATAGGCGCGATCGCGACCATAGGGAACATGCAAAACATCGTCCGCTAGCAGGCGATCGCCCGGCGCCCGCATCGAGGGAATCTTCACAAGGGTGAGGGTGGATGACGACGCGGCGAACAATTCAGGTTTTTCGGAGCCAATCACCGTCGGTATGGATAGATGGCTGAGGATAGCTTCAGCACGGCGCGTATGCCCAGAACCGTCAGCATTCACAAAATAAAAGAGCGTGTCTGTGTTCATAGAGCAGCCGTCGCGGTGAAACGACGAGCAGATTTCGCTGCTAGCGTTTGATACAGTTCGACATACCGCTGAACCATGGTGTCTAAAGAAAATAGTCTGATCGCTCGGCGGCGACAGGCGTGACGACATAACCGTTGAGCCTTAGTGATGGCGATCGCCAAGCTAGTTACACATTCTTGAACTAGCACTCCCGTTTCTGGTGTTAAAACCTCGGCCAAGGCTCCCCGGTCGAATCCAGCAATGGGGGTACCACTGGCTAAAGCCTCAGCAACGACCAACCCAAAAGGCTCATCCCAACAGGGAGTACATAACAAAACGCTGGCTTGCGCAACTTCTCGCGCCAGTGTGTGAGCATCCAAGCACCCTAAATAAACGGTCTGTTTGTTGAGTCGGGGTTTGACCTGTTGGTTAAAGTAGTCGGCATCATGAATCGGCCCACAAATGTTGAGGTGAATGTTGGCTAAACTGGCCGCTTTGATAGCCCAATGGGTTCCTTTTTCGGGAGTAATCCGACCGACCCAAATAGCCTGTTTTCGGGGCAGACCAAACGGTAGCCAATAGCGAGTATCAACACCGTTATAAATCAACGTTGTTTTTAGCTGTGGCAGTTTGTTTTGCCAATCATGGGCAACTGATTTTGAAACACTGATCACGAAGTGATTTCTAGCCTTCATCCCAGCCCTAAATCCAGATACCAGACTCGGAAATGGCGGCGTATGCAGTACGGTCACCATAGGCATAGGCAATTCATTCACTCTTTCCAAGGGAACATAGTGCAAACTATTGTTGTGAACGACATCAAAATCACTGTGCTTCAAAAAATCCATCAGTGCCGAATATCGATTTTCTCGGTACTCGACAATTTGATGTTTTGGTGAAAAGTGTTCAACTGCTGTTGGCTCTAAAAAAGGAACGATTGGCAACGTTTGATCAGATCCACTAGCAGCGAATAACGTTACCTTATGCCCAGACAGCTGCAGCTGCTTTGTGAGATGAAAAGTATGGGCTTCTAAACCACCTGCAAAAGGTTCAGAAATAGGGTAATGGGAATGAGCAATAATAGCTATTTTCACGCAAAGCATCCTTGGAACGGCACAATCAGCTACTATCGATGCTTTTCCAACAAGCAATCGACAGCTTTTAGTCTGATCAGGAAACTAGATTAGTGGCGATTCCTAATGACCATTAATCTCGAAAATAAAGATTGTTAAAACACTATAAAATAATTTATTTAAAGCGGCTATCTCCCTTCAGAGGTAGCTTTGATGGACTTTGATGGTGGCGTTAGATCAACGAGTCAAATAGCTTTAGATTGAGAACCATTGATTTTGAAGCAATCTGCTCTATCCATCTCGATCTGCTTTTTATGGTTTGCGATCGCCCATGCCTTTATTCTTTTGGAAAGGCATCCTATTGACAGCATTTTAATAACCGGTAAAAGTGCCTACAAAATCTGTCGGCTCTACTGCTGATAGGCCTTCAAAAGCTCCTGGGCCGAAGCTAGGGTATCAGCCTCCTCAATCGGTTTATCGGTCCGCCAGCGCAGGATGCGGGGAAAGCGCACCGAAATCCCAGACTTGTGGCGTTTAGATTCGGAGATGCCCTCAAAGCCGATTTCAAATACATGGGTAGGCTTTACCGAGCGGACGGGACCAAATCGTTCAATCGTGTGACGACGAATCCAGCGGTCGAGCTTTTCAATCTCCTCATTATCCAAGCCGGAATAGGCTTTGGCGAAAGGAACTAAATCGTCTCCCTTCCATAGCGCAAAGGTGTAGTCCGTAAAGAGATTGGCTCGTTTGCCGCTACCCGCCTGGGCGTAGATCAGTACGGCATCCAGCGTCATAGGATCAACTTTGTATTTCCACCAGTAGCCGCGCTTGCGACCCACCAAATAGGGACTGTCCCAAGCCTTGATGACCAGTCCTTCTGCTCCTGCTTCACGCGATCGCGCCCGCATGGCTTCCAAGTCTTCAAATGAGCTGAATTCTAAAGCCACTGATCGATCAATACGGTCATCGGGATTTTTGTCGAGCAGTTCCAGCAGCAGGGCCTTGCGATCGCGCAGCGGCTTTTCCCGAATATCGTGACTCGTGTGCTCAATCAGGTCGTAAGCAATAAAGCGCACTGGACTCTCTGCCATCACCTTTTTGGTCACCCGCTTGCGACCTAAACGCTTTTGCAAATGGTTAAACGTGAGGGGACGATCGCCCTGCCAGCAGAGAATCTCACCGTCTAGCACATGCCCATTAGGAAATGACTGAAACGCTTCCACTACCTCGGGGAACTGTTCTGTCACCAAATCTTCTCCCCGTGACCAAATGAAGACCTCATCAGCTCGCTTGATGACTTGAGCACGGATGCCGTCCCATTTCCATTCCGCCAACCACTGACGATGATCCTCTTCACGGAACTTCTCTTCATCGATTTGAGATGCGAGGAAGAACGGATAGGGCTGACTGGGAGCCGCTTCAATCGCTTCTTCACTGAGCAAGTTTTCGTAAAACTCGACAGTAGGCTCAAATTCTCCCATCAGGCGATGGGCCAGAACCGCTTCAGGAATCCCTGAGGCTGCTGCCAGTCCCTTAATCACCAACTTGGCAGAGGCCCCCACACGAAAGGCTCCAGTGAGCACTTTGTTTAGCACAAAGACCTCATAGTCGTTGAGCGATCGCCACCACGACACAATCAGTTCATGACGCTCTTCCTCTGTCTCTACTGCCTTCACCAGAGGAATGATTTGCTCCATCCATTCCTGCAAAGGAATATCTGATGCCAACTGTCCTTCAAGAGGAGTGTCCCTTAGCAATAAAGCAATGACTTCAGCAGAATCCCCCACATGGGAATAGCAGTCCTTGAAAAGCCATTCAGGGATGTTGGAAATACTTAAATAGACATCCCGCAGCACTCGCGACGTAATCAACCGTCGCCTCGTCTTGTTCAACAACAAATAAAGTGCCCACACTGCATTCGCAGCGTCTTCCTCAGCAAAGTACTGTCGGATTGCATCTACTTTGGCATTGGTCGATGTTGTGGCATCAATCGCTTGAAAAAGCTCAGTAAACCGCTTCATAACTGCTTGGGGAGGCTCTAGGCTATGTAGTTACCCTAACGCCAGTTTGAGCAAATAACGATTAGGGCACGAAGAAGACTCAGCATGTTGTGGCCATCGCTAAGTCCGTTAAGACAAGAAGCGAGCCATTGGGCTATGGGCTAAGCACTCGGATGCTGTTGACAAAGCACTAGATGACTCAAACTGTCGCTCAAGCAAAAGGGACAGAATTGTCGTGGGGATTTGGAGACTGTTGAATCTAGCGGAGGCCGCCATGAAGCTTCAAACTGCTTAAAGAGGTAACCGTGCTGTCTTCATAAAGTTGTTTCATGAACTTTCTGTGAATCCAACGCCGCCTTATCTGAAAGATTCCAAAAATATTGGTGACCCAGAGACGGCTCCGACCTCAGTATGTTCATCCTCTAAGAACTAGGTCATTAAAAGCCATGCCATCTGGGTCTAGTTTTAGCTTTTTATGCATGAGATTTGGGAAAGACTAAAGTTCTGAAAGTTCCCGGTGTTTGGGGATTTGAAGGACTCACTCAGTGGTCCTCTATTGTTGAGATTTGATCTCGTGTCAGAGCTAAGAAGCCCCGTTTTTTTTTGGTTTTGTGTATGAGGCTAAAACTTGCATAAACAAATCAAGAAGACTTTCTCGAAACCGACTCGCAGCTTAGGGTTTGAGGCTAAATTGTGATCGATACTCGAATACAGCTTAGTCACTCCTCATTGGCGTCTATTCTGTTGCAAGAAATGGGTCAGAACCTATGATTGCGAGGATTTATGACAACAGCCAAGGGAGGTTGATCCTAATCCCGACTAAATCTAGTGTTATCCCTATTTATTCCCGTGACTGTTTTCCGTACTCAGGTCTCTCAAATTTGGCACACCCAAGCCAGCACATCCGATGATATCCAACACTATCAAGCGGCTGTTGAGAAGTACGATCGCGTGCTTGATGCTGATCCTCTGGACACGTCTACTTGGATTAATCACGGTTATGCCCTATGCATTCTGAAACGCTATGATTCGGCCTTGAATAGCTTCCGAAAAGCCATTCAGCTTTCGCCGGAAGAGTGTTCGGCGTGGCATGGGCAAGGGATTGTGCAGGCTAAGCAATACAACTTTAAATCGGCTCTAGACAGCTTTAATCAGGCCATCACGCTGGATGATAACAATCCCTCCATTTGGGCGAACCGAGGTAATGCTCTGTTACGACTCAATCAGTATCAGGAAGCAGCTGATAGTTTTGACCAGCTCATTCAGTTAGAGCCGAATAACTATCGCGCTTGGTATGACAGAGCGATCGCGCTGGCCGCCATGCGTCGCTATCACGATGCCTTGAGCTGTCTGGATACTGCGGTTTCCATCCAATCAGATTGTCACTATGCTTGGACCTATCGTGGCCTCATGCTCAACAAACTCTACCGCTTCAGCGACGCGCTTCTGAGTTTTGAGCAATCTTTGCGATATCGGGTGCCCAATGCCAATGCCTGGTATGGCAAAGCAGCGACGTATGCCCTACAGGGAAAATCAGAGCAGGCGGCGCGGTGGTTGCGGAACGCGATGGCTGTTAACCCAAGCCTTTATCGGGTAATGATGCGAAATGACCCCAGCTTCAGCGCTGTACTTAAAAGTAAAGCCATGCAGTCTTTGCTACAAAACGGTATTGAACGCAAAGAGAGTGCCAAAGACTCTTTAGAATATCGGCAGTATTCTTTGCTGGTCGATGGCCCGAACTCCGCATTTAACGTTTGACCGTGGCACCTTAATTCTGCATCCGCCTCCTAAAGGTAGAGCGTGGATTGATTTTGCCACGTGGGACGATCGCATTGAGCGATTCCGCATTCCGGCACACCAGTATCGTCCTCTGGTGGAAGCGCTGCGAGCAGAGCAAGTCAACTTTGCGGACAAAGTGACTCAATTTGAGCCGATTCCCCTCAAACTAACAACCCCTTACAAACCCTATCCCCATCAGCAGGCCGCTCTGGACGCTTGGGTAACTAATCGCTGGCGCGGTGTTGTGGTATTGCCGACCGCTGCAGGAAAGACGTACCTCGCTCATTTAGCCATGCAGGCAACACCACGCAGCACCTTGATCACCGTGCCAACGCTGGATCTCATGCATCAGTGGTATGACCAGCTACTAAAAACGTTTCCAGATATCGAGATTGGGCTGTTAGGGGGAGGATCGCGCGATCGCTCTCCTATTCTGGTCGCGACCTATGATAGTGCAGCCATTCACGCGGAGACCCTGGGCAACCAGTATGGGCTGCTCATCTGCGACGAATGCCATCATCTGCCGAGTGATTTCAACCGCGTCATCGCCGAGTATTCCATTGCGCCCTACCGACTGGGACTCACAGCAACGCCGGATCGTGCTGATGGTCGCCACGCAGATCTGGATCAGCTGCTGGGTCCCATTGTGTATGAGAAGCAGCCCCAAGACTTAGCCGGAAGCACCCTTGCGCCCTACGAGATTGTTCAAATTAAGGTTGCTCTTGATGACGAGGAGCAAAAGCGCTATGAGGCTTTGATTCAGCAGCGAAACGAATTCTTGCAGAATGCAAACATTTGGCTGGGTAGTCTGGAGGGATGGCAGCGGTTTGTTCAAGCCAGCGCTAAGTCTCAGGCAGGCAGACGGGCAATGCTGGCTCATCGAGAATCACGAGCGATCGCCTTGGGGACCGAAGGCAAACTCCGCGTATTAGGCAACCTTTTGGCGGAACACTATCCTGAGCGCTGCCTGATTTTCACAGCAGATAACGCTACCGTCTACCGCATCTCTCAAGATTTCCTCATTCCCGCAATCACCCACCAGACCCCCGTCAAGGAACGTCAGTCAATTTTGGAGAAATTTCGCAGCGGCGACTATCCGACCTTGGTTGTCTCCCAAGTGCTCAACGAAGGGGTCGATGTGCCCGATGCGCGAATTGCCATCATGCTGTCGGGTACAGGCTCCACCCGGGAATACATTCAGCGATTAGGTCGCATTCTTCGTAAAGGTTCTGGGCAAAAGCAGGCTGTTCTTTACGAAGTGATTGCGGAAGAAACTACCGAGGAAGGTATTTCCCGCCGCCGCCGCAGTCAGCCGCCCCAACGCAAAATAGGACAGCTGGAGCTATTACCCTCTCGGAAGCCCTATCCTAAGGCATCGGACCCATTACCCAAAGCAGCTGAGCAGGAAGGGGATTGGGTAGACGAGCAGAAAGAGTAGATGAACGGATAAGTGAATGACGTTTACCACTTCTCAGGGCAATACCTTGGCTACCAATCGGCTCATGCACTACGTTGACCCAACCTACGAGCGACACTGCGCCTGGATGGAACGAGCGCTAGCATTGGCGGATGAGGCAGGGCAGGCGGGAGAGGTGCCTGTGGCGGCGATTGTAGTAGATGACGAGAACACCCTGGTGGCAGAGGCGGCAAACTATCGGCAGCGGGGGCATGATCCGACGGCTCACGCTGAGGTGTTAGCTCTGCGGCAGGCAGGGCAGATAAGGGGCAACTGGAATCTTACGGGCTGTACGCTGTATGTGACGCTGGAGCCTTGTCCCATGTGTGCCGGTGCGATCGCCCTTAGCCGCGTTAGTTTGCTGGTCTACGGAGCGGATGACCTAAAGACAGGAGCCATTCGATCAGTGCTGAATATTCCTGACAGCCCCGCATCGAATCACCGTTTAGCCGTGCTAAGTGGCGTCTTAGAGTCGCGCTGCCGAGAACAACTTCAGCAGTGGTTTACTCAGCGACGCCGGAACACCAACGGTGAAAGGCTATAGCTTGCCTCTACGAAACAGACAGATCAAAGTGCTCTGCCACTCTGACTAGCCTGTGACAGAGGTTTTTAGCTTCTTGAGAATCTGGAGCACTTGTTCAAAATCATCCCCTCGATCAAATAGGAGTTCATCCGATAGAGCATATTCTGGCGAATGAGTGCGTTGTAGCTTAAGAAAGCGAAAGTTACTACCATTCGTTACTAATCCATATACGGGAGATTGCCCGTTAGGGTTAGCCAGCATGTAAGTAAGGCATTGAGGAATGGCATTAATCAGCGAGAACCGAGCATGCTTCGATTCCAGGACCAAGATCCAGAGTTGACCACTACAAACTAGGACATCAATCTTGCCACGATAGACCACATCTTGATCTTCAACCGTGAGATCAACGCTCGCTTCATCCTGCACTCGAAATTCACTTTGATAAAAGTCTGCCAAATCAAGCAGTGGTGACAGCACTACCATTTTGACGAGGTTCTCGGAGAGCTGCCCCCACTCCAACTGATACGTGAAATTCTGTCGGATATGGGCGAGTGCTAGCTTTGAGGGTTCTGTCAAAGCGGGAAGTTCCGTTTGCCATTCAGTAAAGAAACTGGCGTGGGTTGTTTTCACAAGTCCAAAGTCTTGCTGAAGAGCACGCAGGTTAATTTGAGACGAAATTTGCTGAACTTGCATGGCAGCTGACAAATAGGAGGAGGTTGGCCGTCGCAATGAACCAATCGCCGCTGGCTAATTGGCGAGTCCCTTATGATAAAGGCATCCTTTCGTCGGCGACAACAGCAATGGTCACGCTACAGCTTCGCCAATTAGAAGTGCCTATCGGTCAGCGCTTGCTGCTCCATGATGTGGACTGGGCGGAGTTTGAGTCTGTTCTAGATGAACTCGGACCGCATCGCGGTACACGCATTGCATACGACAATGGCATTCTGGAAATCATGGCTCCATCACCAGAACACGAGTATTTCAAAGAAACCATTGAGGATGCCGTCAAGGATATTGCTGAGTCGCTAGAACGCAGCTACGAAAGCTATGGCTCCACGACCTGGCGACGGCACGCCGTACAAGCTGGGATTGAGCCTGATAACTGTGGGTTGGATATTCGAGCATTGCCAGCCCTCATTGAGCAACACCGCCATCAAGGCCGGTTGGCTCTGCGACGGGCCTTGAGAGCATGGGCTAGCCAGTAGCGAAAGTCCAGAACACAGTCATAGAGCCAGCTTGGGGCGGTGATGTTGCCAGGGATTGGCTCGCTCTAGCTGAGCGGCCAGCGCCAATACGGTATCATCGGCGGCAGGCTGCCCGACCAGTTGGACGCCAAGGGGCAGACCGGCTGAAGTAAAGCCTGTAGGAATGGCGATCGCCGGCTGACCGCTGGCGTTAAAGGGAGGACAGGGCGCAATCCAATTGATGATGTTTTCCAAAATCTGTCCGCACCGAAGGGATTGCCACTCGCCGACCCGAATGGCCGGATTCAGATAGACTGGCAGCAAAATAATGTCATAGTCCTGAAAGGTCTCCACGATTCTGCGAGAGACAACCTGAAGCTTGCTGATAGCCCGTAGGTACTGACCGCTACGGATACGCCAAGCTCGCCACCAGAGCCAACGATTCATCTTCTCTAGAACGAAGAAGGGCACATTTGCCTCTGCTAGGACACACTGCCAGGCGATGGTGAAGGGTTCAATCAGCTCTGTCAGGTCGGGAGGCGGAAGTGACTCAACCGCATGACCCAGCGCTTCTAAACGCTGAGCTGTGTCGAGCACTGCCTGCTTGCAATCAGCATCTGCTTCACCAATCGGATTCACTGCGGTCACTACGCCCACTTTGAGCGATGGCGGATCCGTTTGGGTGACGTCCCAAAAAGAGGTTTCAGGCGGCGGCAGCCAATAGGGATCCCCAGTGACATAACCGGCCATAACGTCTAAAAAGGCTGCTGTGTCGGCTACTGTCCTGCCAATAGGGCCGTTAGTGGCCAGACCCTCAAGCCGTTCACCCACTGGAGCAAAACTGACTCGCCCACGGGAAGGCTTGAGGCCGACCAGACCACAGCAAAAGGCTGGGCCACGAACAGAACCACCACCGTCAGACCCCTGAGCGATCGCGCATAATCCTGCTGCCAATGCCGATGCGCCCCCACCGCTGGACCCCCCCGGCGTATGGGCTAGGTTCCAAGGATTGCGGGTCGGGAGAAAGCCTGGGGGTTCCGTGTAGGGAAAGGAGCCGAGCTGAGAGGTCGCTGTCTTACCCAAAATGACGAATCCAGCCTCTCGCAGGCGGCAAATCAGGCCATCATCTCTTTCCGCAATGCGGTTACGGGCAGCGGCAATACCGTAAGAACAGGGGACTCCGGCAATCGGATTTAAGTCTTTCACTGAAAGTGGTACCCCGAAAAAAGGCGGCAGCGTTTCTGTCGTAGTAGCCAGCAGTTCAGTTTTGGCTTGAGCATCTGCGATCGCAGCTTCGGTCATCACTGTGAAATAGCTGCCCAGAATAGGATTCAGGCGATCAATGCGTTCTAGATAGAGTTGAGTCAGCTCTAGGGGAGAAACGGTTTTGTTTCGGATTAAGCGAGCCTGTTCTAGTGCTGGTGCGAACGCGAGATCTATCCTGTTCATGAATGAAGTTCAGATGTAGATAGGAACAACAATCGACCGCCAAACGGTAACACGGGAGCTAGGCATCCTGGAACGCTATGACTCAAGAGTTAAAGAATCGATGTTGTCTTTCCCCCATTTCTATCAAAATTATTTATAACTGAAGGTGTACGTAAGTTCGCCACTATTCATCGGCACGACTGACCTGATGACAATGTCCCCAACCCAAGACGAGCAAGCTATTTACCAGGCCGAAGACGCTCAGGCCATTCTCCAAATTGCGATCGCCCGCCATACCGAAGAAGGTGAACTGACCCGTACCCAGCTATTTGAAATTGCAGAAGAGCTTGGAATATCGGCGGGCACGCTGACTGAAGCAGAGCAGCAGTGGCAGCTTCAGCGGGTCGAAAGTGACGACTTAGAAGCCTTTAACCAATTTCAACGACAGCGATTTCAAAGCCACCTCATTCGGTTTGTGATTGTCAATCTCATGCTGCTGGGATTGAACTGGCTGGCAGACGGTAGTCTCTCTTGGGCACTCTACTGTCTTCTCTTCTGGGGAACAGCACTCAGCCTACATGCTTGGCAAACGTATTACCCCAACACTCAACAGCATCGCCGTAGCTTTGAAAAATGGCGGCGACGAGAACAAATCAAGCGCTCGTTTAGTCGCTTTATGGATTGGCTGATAGGAACTTAATTGCCTAAGGCTTAGCCGTTTCTATTGTCTTTTATCTATGCTAACCACCAATAACCTCTATAAAGAGTTAATCTGTAATACATATACAGAGACTTGACTGACTGTAATAGATCCACGTAGAGGCAATTGATGAGAATGGGACGAGCTGGACGCGCTCTGAAGGAAACTTTGGAGACGTACTCCATTAGTCAAAATAAACTAGCCGTCACGATGGGGATGGAACGCACTGTCGTTTATCGTTGGGTACACGAACGCACAGACCCCACCGGAGAAACCATTGTAGAGATTGTGCGATCGCTTAACCAGCTCGATCCAAATGCAGCCAAAGCCTTCATTGCGCTCTATCTGGTTCCTATTCTGAACGAAGCGTAGACAGGCTCAGTTTTAATTTAGCTTGGCAAAAATTACGGAATCGTCTTCTGGGATTGTGTAGTTTTCCCATGAAAGTAGATTCGTATCCCCGTTAATTGGTGAAACTGTATTTTGTGGGTTTCCCAGACTCGGCTTGTTGATGACTTTTGCTTATTCGAAACGTTGATGTAGCCGTCGCAGTTCCGTTAGGACCAGACGGTGAACCATCTGGCCAGGCGCTAAGCACTCGGATGCTATTGGGTGCACAGGCCTAGATGGCTACAGCTCTCTGTATTTAAGTGAACTCATCCGCCATGATGCTGCCTCATTCAACAAAGCTAGCGCCCACCTCTCCTGAAACTCATACTGTCTCTTCAGAGACCGGTTCTCTGAGGCAACAATCCCTATCGTCGTCATCGCTCAACTTATTGGCCTTGGGAGGATGGCGCTGCACAAAAACGCTGGACGTGCATCGGAGCTGGGTCCGAACCATAGCCGTTAGTTCTGATAACCGATATGTTGCCAGCGGTAGCGGCGATACTAAAGTCGCTCTATGGCGCTATCCCCAAGGGGAATTGGTGACTCTGCTGGAAGGACACACCGCCTGGGTTCGCTGTGTTGCCTTTAGTCCTGATAGCAAGCTGTTAGCCACGGCCTGCAACGATGACGTTATTCGACTGTGGGATGTAGAAACTCGATCGCTGGTGGATGTTCTGAAAGGGCACACCAATTGGATTCGAGCGATCGCCTTTAGCCCAGACGGTCGCTATCTTTTTAGCGGCAGTCAAGACAAGACGGTACGGGTTTGGCAAATCGGACAGTCAAATCCGCTCAAAACACTGATAGGGCACGAGCACTGGGTCCGCTCGATCGCGATTAGCCCAGACGGTTCAACGTTGGTCAGTGGCGGACAGGATCATCAAGTTAGGATTCATCGATTGACGGGTCGGGGGACGAACCACAATCTAGTGGGTCATACAGCAGAGGTTCACTCTGTGGCAATCAGCCCTAACAATTGGCTAGTGGCAACCGCAGGAGCAGACCGCACTGTCCGATTTTGGAAACTGAATAGCGGTCGTCAAATCACGGCGTTCAAGGCCCATTCTGCCCCCATCAATTGCGTCACGTTCAGCCCCGATGGTGAGCTGCTAGTCACCGCTAGCAATGACAAGACGGTCCGCATTTGGCACATCGACAGTGGTCGCTTAGTGGGCCTTTTGGAAGGTCATGAAGGCTGGGTCTGGTCAGCGGTCTTTGCCCAAGACAGTCGCACTATCGTGAGTGGTGGCTGGAACGGCGAGGTCAGGATCTGGACACGGACGTGACGTGGGAAAGACAGCAGCACAGACATGGAGATGGGAATCAACGCATGAGTCCACGTTTGCCATTGGGATATACGGTGGACCAGTTGGTTCGAGCAACGGCTAACTGATCGTCGGTGATGCGAGCACCCGTCAAATCAGCACCGCAGAGATTAGCTCCCTTAAGGTTGGCTTTTAGGAGGGTAGCGTAGCTCAAGTCTGCGCCTCTGAGGTCGGCATTCTGGAGATTAGCACTACTGAAATAGGCTCGGCCTAAGTTAGCGCCTCGTAGAGAGGCTTTCGTTAGGTCAGCACGACCAAAGTTGACATTGCTCAGGTCCGAATTTTGAAAATTAGCTTTCTGGAGCTTGGCATCAGAAAAGTTACCATCGCTCAAAGACACCCTTTGTAGATCCACTGAGGTGAGCGTCAACATGGAAAAGTCGCGTCTGCCCTTGCCGTAGGAATCTTTGAGCGCGTCGGCACTCAGCTTTCCTGTGCCTCCAGAACGGGTGTTGCCCGTCGTGCGATCGCCCCTAGACCGAATGACGCTGTTCATGCCATACCCATTAACCGTATTGAGATTTCTAGAATTAGACGAACTGCGTGAACTAGCCCGTTCTCGTCGCGCTCGGATAGCAGCAGCCATACGAGACGATGGAGACTCCTTCTGTACCGGCGATCGCTTCTCTCGCAGATTTCGGTAAGCTGGATTGCCGTCAGCAGTGGGGTCGTTTCGTCCATTGCCAGAATTAGGGAAGGCCATGTTCTGGGCCAGACTGTCCATATACGGTTCTAGGTCAAGATCTCGCAGGATGGCCTCGACAGACTGGTAGCGATGACGAACCGAAATTTCCAGCATCTTTTGCAGCACTTGAGCGAAGTGATCACTCACATGGACTAATCCGCGCCACATCATTTCCCCAGTCGTAGGGTCATAGTTCAAGTCTTTAGGTGACTTTGCGGTCAGCAGATAAATGCAGGTCACCCCAATGGCATATAGGTCACTAGCATAGACAGGACGCATTGCCATCTGTTCAGGAGGCGCATAGCCCGGAGTCCCAATTGCGTAGGCCGTAAGCGTCGTCTGGTCCAACGTTTCAGAAGAGGGATTGACCTTGTCTTTAACCGCTCCAAAATCAATCAAGACTAGCTTTTTATCTTCATCTCGACGGATTAGGTTTGCGGGTTTGATGTCGCGGTGGATGACTTTGCTTTCGTGAACGTATTGAATCAGCGGCAGGGCTTCACTTAAAAACTGGCGCACGCCCGCTTCGCTGAAGGGACCGCCTTGCCTGACTTCCTGTTGTAGTGTCTTACCGTTGATAAACTCTTGAACCAGAAAGAATTCTTGATTGGTTTCAAAGTAATCCAGCAGTCGAGGCAGCTGAGGATGATTGCCAATTTTGCCGAGAATCTTCGCTTCTCGTTGAAACAGATCCCGAGCCATATCTAAGATGTGCTGGGCATCGGCAGAGGGACGCAGTTGTTTAATGACACACAGCGGATGACCTGGAAGAGACTCGTCGCGGGCCAAAAAAGTCGCACCAAATCCACCCCGACCCAGCGCCCGCAAAGCACGGTAGCGATCGCGCAGACGCAACAAAGAGCCGCAGGCCTGACAATGGGTAACGCGGGGGGGGTTTTTGGGCTTTGGGCAGTCCAGATTGGTGCAATAACTACTCATGCGACCCGAGGTGCAATGTTTGCCCGTCTAACATAACCAGGAGTCTTCGTTGAACAAATAATACTCAAACGAATAATACTCAACTGTATACGATTCACCCTCAACTCCATGCTATCTACACAACTATCTATACGCGGTGTAAATAGCCTCATCATGAAAACTAACGTAAGTGTCGTTACATTAACTCAATTATTCCCATGTTCCTAGAGGGGGTCTATGCCCTTCCTAAGTTTCCGGTGAAGTTTGAATACCAGAAACTGCAAGATTTTCACAACTGTGAGATTGACAGTATGAACATGTATTTTTTGAGAAGTTGAAAAATTTGTTCGATGAAGTTCCTGGGGTCTTCAACAATACTCTGAGTTCCGTTGTTTTACGGGGCTTTAGTTTCAAAAAACACACAGTTCGCTGGATTTCTATTGATGTAAGCCGCTTTGTCCACAACGCTGTGGCAGCAATAGGCTCACCATTCAAAACCCTGGGAAAGCTTATCTGCCTTAGTTTTGTAGAGCTTTGCTCTTCTCGCAGAGTATTTTGAACTTTAAACTTTGAATTCCGCGTAGCGGTACTAGTCGTTGGGAGTCCAGGAGCCAGGACGTGACCGTTGGGGCTTATTGCCAGCATCGATAGGTTGACGAAAGGTGTAAATTAGGTGAGGCAAGAACTGTGGAAACAGCCTCTATCTCAGCGTGATTGCTGGGACTTGGGGGCCTGAGTATGAAGAGTCCTTAAAGAATACCTATCATTGAGGTGAAGTCTGAGGAGACGATCGCCTCAGGACTAAGGTTTGACAACTGTTAACGACACGCAAAAGAAACGATGCGGATTTCTCTGAACTGGCTAAAAGACCTAGTTTCCATCACCTTATCGCCAGAGGAGCTAGCTGATGCTCTGACGATGGCTGGTTTTGAGGTCGAAGATATTGAGGATAGGAGAACTTGGGCCGAGGGTGTCGTTATTGGCTACGTGACGGACCGACAGCCTCATCCTAATTCAGACAAACTCAGCCTCTGTACGGTCAATATTGGCGCAGATGAGCCTTCAACGATTGTCTGCGGTGCGGCCAATGTCCGGGCGGATGCCTACGTTCCAGTCGCTAAAGTTGGCACCTATTTGCCCACGCCTGATCTTAAAATCAAACCCCGAGAAGTCAGGGGTGTGCTCTCAGCCGGCATGATTTGCTCCTTGGCCGAGTTGGGTTTGGCGAAAGAGTCTGAAGGCATTCATATCTTTGAAGAAGCAGATTTAGCCTTGGGCAGCGACGTTCGGCCCCTGTTGGGTTTGGACGACGTGGTGCTAGACGTCACCTCAACGGCAAACCGAGCCGACGCCCTGAGCATGGTCGGACTAGCGCGGGAAGTGGCCGCCATCACGGGAGCCGAGCTGAAAATGCCGATCGCTCCCAGCCCAGAACCTCAGACCTCCTCAGCAGCCGTCACGGTCTCCCTATCGGACCCCAAAGCCTGTCCAATCTATATTGCGACCGTTTTAGAGGCCGTCAAAATTGGTCCGTCCCCAGCATGGCTGCAACAGCGCTTGCAGTCGGCGGGAACTCGCTCCATCAACAACATTGTCGATATCACCAACTACGTGCTGCTGGAATGGGGGCAGCCCCTGCACGCTTTTGATCGCGATCGCCTAGCTCATGTGGCGGGCAGCAGCGACTATGCTTTGAGCGTCCGTTTTGGTCAATCCGACGAACGTCTGACCACTTTGGATAGCCAGGAGCGATCGCTCAAGCCGGAAACGTTGGTGATCACCGCTAACGATCAGCCTGTGGCGTTGGCGGGCGTCATGGGTGGTGAGGAGACTGAAGTTTTTGATGATACGACGGCAGTCACTCTGGAAGCCGCTTATTTTGACTCAGCCGTGATCCGTAGATCGGCTCGCAGTCAGGGATTGCGGACGGAAGCCTCAGCCCGTTACGAGCGCGGTGTCAATCCGGCAGAACTGAATTTGGCGTGCGATCGCGCCCTGCATCTCATGCAAACCCTGGCCAGCGCACGGATTGTCTCACAAGTCACAGACCGGACCCCCGTCGGAGAAATCACGCCCACCCGCACTCTGTCCCTGCGCCTGAAGCGAGTTCACGCCGTTTTAGGACACGTGGTCAACTTGGGAACAGAGACCCCAGCACCGATTCCAACCGAGAAAATTCAGGACGTGCTGGAAACGTTGGGGTGCTCCGTTGAGAAGGACGCTGACAACACGGTGTGGCAGGTGACGATTCCGGCATTCCGCTATCGGGACTTGGAGCGCGAGATTGACTTAATCGAGGAAATTGCCCGCATCTACGGCTACAACTACTTTGCCAATACCCTGCCCCAAGCGGCCATTGGTGGTGCGCTGTCCCTAGAAGCAGACTTAGCGCAAAGACTCCGCCAGTCCTTACGAGGAGCGGGATTAACGGAGCTTATTCACTATTCGCTGACCAAACCCGAAACAGAGAATCAGGTCGTCTTAGCCAATCCGCTGTTCACGGAATATTCTGCGCTTCGCACCGATCTCATTAACGGCTTGATAGAAGCGTTCAAATTCAATCTGGAGCAAGGCAACGGGCCTCTAAACGGGTTCGAGATTGGCCGTATCTTCTGGATAGAGGGAGATGCAACTCAAGAAACGGAAGTCGTTGGGGGAATTTTGGGCGGTGATGCGCGACAAGGCAAGTGGGTGACGAGCGATCGCCCCGAACCCCTCACTTGGTTTGAAGCCAAGGGTGTGCTGGAATCCGTTTTTCAGCGGCTGGGCCTCAGCGTTGACTATCGCGCTGACCATGATGATTCGCGCCTGCATCCAGGCCGCACGGCGTCTCTCTGGGTGCGGGGACGAACGCGGCTGGGCACCTTCGGACAGCTGCATCCCCAACTGCGCCAGGAGCAGGATCTGCCCGACGAAGTCTATGTCTTTCAGCTGAACTGGTCTGTTCTTGTGACCTGTCTGGCGACGGCTAAGCATAAAGCGGTGAAGTTCAGCCCCTATTCGATGTTCCCGGCTAGCGATCGCGACATTGCGTTCTATGCCCCGGTCAGCGTCACGGTGGCCGATCTGGAGAAAGCCATGACCAAAGCGGGCGGCAAATTGCTGAACTCCGTCACCTTGTTTGATGAATATCGGGGAGAATCCGTTCCCGAGGGACAGCGCAGCTTGGCCTTTCGCCTGGTCTATCGCGCTCTGGATCGAACCCTGACGGACGACGACATTGAACCCGTTCACCAAAAGGTGAGAGCCACCCTAGAGAAGCAGTTCAAGGTGGCTCTCAGAAGCTAGTGGCTCGGTAGGAATAGCAGGGAATAAGCGAGAGGGAACATGCCTACGATCACGGCCCAGGGAAAAACCTTTGAGTGCGAAACAGGCGCTAACCTGCGTACGGAGCTTTTGAAGCACGGCGTTGATCTTCATAATGGTCAGGCTAAGATCATCAACTGCCGGGGAATTGGCACCTGCGGCACGTGCGCTGTCCAAATTGAAGGTCCTGTTTCAGAGGCGAACTGGCGCGATCGCTCCCGTCGTGCCCTGCCGCCCCATAATCCTGATCGGGACTTACGTCTCGCTTGTCAAACTCGGGTTTTAGGGGACATTCGCGTTACCAAGTACGATGAATTTTGGGGTCAGGGCGCTGAAACCGTTTGGACACCTGAAAAAGCGTGATCATTAAGTAAATCAGAACTATGATGAGGGTAGTTCTGCTGGAAATGGGTGCGTGTCTGTGAGGAGACTTCACAAATGAGTCGGTATTTATTGGCCGCTATTTTGGGACTGGTTGCCATAGCAACGATTTACGGCATTGGCAACAGTCAGGAAACGCTGCAACGAGCGACAGATGATTCAAGGGATAGGGCTGTCTCTGACTCGCTGAACAATGACGACATTGCCAGTATCCAAGACGCAGGTCAGAACGTCACCCGTCAAGTTTCAGCCGATGGAGAGGTTATCGGTGCTCCGCCAACGGCCCAGGTTCCAGACGACGCACCGGAAGTTTTTGATGACGAGGTGCCCGCTGTTGAGCCTGAGCCTGAGCCAACCATCGAGCCCGTGCAGCCAGTGCCTCCCCGCGATCGCGAGGCGATTCCTGCGCTGTGGTAGGCCCGGAACATCTACAAACCTCGACAATCATCCGGTCACGACAAAGTTGAACAGTGCTTGTGGGCGATCGCCGTTGGCTTCAAGGGCGACTAATAGCTCGGGTTGAAAGAGAAAATCGTCTTGATTCAGCGGCTCTTCTGGAAAATAAAGCTGCGTTGTGAACGCTGGTTGATTGGGGGCCTGCACCCGCACATGAATATGGCGAGTCCGTCCTGGATAGAGGCCGGGGAGAATGGTCTCTAGGCGATAGTAGCCCTTGGCATCGGTGAACTGGCGTCCGCGAAAGGTATAGCCGCTGGTGTCGTATTCACCTTGAGGGTCAGTGTGCCAAAAGTCTAATAGCACATCGGCGATCGGTTCACAGCGAGTTGACAGGACCTGTCCGCTCAGAATGATTGGCGTCCCTGCCAAGCCCGGCTCTATTAGTGAGGTGCGCTGTGGAGAATGCAGCAGGTAAAACGGCCCGGCGGTTTGTGATGGCGTTGGTTCGTCGCCACAGGCCGGGGTTGGTGACAAATTTTGGCCCCGGAGCGATGGGTTTACCGCTCGCAATGCCGACCGAACGTTACGACTACAGGTTGCTAACGCAAAAGAGGTCAGCATCAGCGAACCCGTTCGCAACATGGCGCGACGACTGGGTTGGTGGACTCTCAGGTGTGACATCTTATTTGTCCTGACGATAACGCTATTGGGTCATTAACCATGATGAACAATTCAAAGCCTAGGGGTGGGGGTAGCAGTGCCAGCCCTACAGGAGCGATCGCTCTACTCTGAAGGTACTGAACTCAATGACACAGTAGGGTAGGCGATGCCCAACCGACATGGCTCACTATTTTGGTTTGGATGCACGATTACCTTCCTGCGTAAAATCGGTATTCCAAAAAGGCGTAGGGTGGGCAGTGCCCACCTCAAAGCCCAAGGGGTAGCACTGCCCACCCTACTGGAGTACGGTAGGGTAGACAGTGCCTGACGATGCAGCTCACCCTACGAGCGAGAAAGTTATGGAATCTTGAGACCTGCAAGTGCTCATGTTCGACTACGATCGAGAAATGCACTTCAGCATTGTGGGATAGAAGAATGACATGGCAGGGGCTTCAGATGTCCTGATTGTAGGCGGCGGCGTTATTGGCTTAGCGATCGCCCTTAAGTTACGGCAGCGATCGGTTTCCGTGACGGTGATGAGTCGCGATTTTGCGGAGGCGGCGAGTCATGCAGCGGCGGGGATGCTGGCTCCAGGAGCCGAACATTTGCCTCCGGGTCCGCTATTGGAGCTGTGCCAACACAGCCTGTATCGCTATCCTGATTGGGTTAGAAAGCTCGAAAGTTTGACGGGACAAGACATTGGCTATTGGCCTAGCGGTATTCTCGCGCCGCAATTCACCCGACCTGCTGAGGGGCACGATCGCGCTTCAGCGCACGGTCGCTGGCTAGAACCCGAGATAGCACGGCACTATCAGCCTGGCCTGAGTGAGGCGATCGCGGGGGCTTGGTGGTATCCCGAAGAGGGTCAGGTTGATCCTCAAGCGCTCTCGCAGGCGGTGCGGGCTGCCGCCCTGGATGCCGGGGTTGAGATTCAGGAAGGCGTCACCGTGCACGGTTTGGTGCAGCAAAACGGTCGGGTGCAGCAGGTGCAGACCTCGGTAGGTGATCTGCAAGCAGGGCATTACATTCTGGCGACGGGAGCTTGGTCCAACGCGCTGCTGCCCATTCCGGTCTCCCCCCTGAAGGGACAAATGGCCGCCATTCAAGTCCCCCCTCATCATCCCGATCCGCTGCCCCTACAGCGAGTCCTGTTTGGGGACAACATTTACATCGTGCCCCGGCGCAGTGGTCGCATTGTTTTGGGAGCCACTTGCGAAGCCGTGGGGTTCACGCCCGGCATCACCGTAGCGGGCCTGGCGCACCTGTTTCACGAGGCCGCCACGCTATTCCCCCGGCTCGAAACCTTTCCCGTACAAGAAACCTGGTGGGGATTCCGGCCTCTAACCCCTGATCAGGCACCGATTTTGGGGCCTAGCGCCTGCGACAATCTCACCTTGGCGACTGGCCACCATCGCAATGGCATTTTGCTGATGCCCATTACCGCTGAAATGGTTGCCGACTGGGTCTTAGACAAAAAATCGTCTTCCTTGCTAGAGTCTTTTTCATGGCAGCGGTTTGAACGGCCTGCGTCGCCGTCTTTGCCTGTTCCTTTACCTCAACAGCCCATGCAAGTTCTCGATCCGTCTCCCTCGGCCTTAGAGATCACCCCGACCCCTGAAGATGCGCCCCTGGTGATTGCGGGACGTGAGTTTCGCTCTCGGTTGATGACGGGGACTGGGAAGTATGCGAATTTTGAGACCATGCGGCAGGCGATCGCGGCCAGCGGCAGCGAAATTGTGACGGTGGCCGTCCGTCGCGTGCAAACCAATGCCCCCGGTCACGAAGGACTGGCAGAAGCGCTGGACTGGTCCCGCATTTGGATGTTGCCCAACACAGCGGGCTGCAAAACTGCTGAAGAGGCCATTCGGGTGGCGCGACTGGGCCGAGAAATGGCCAAGCTGCTGGGTCAGGAAGACAATCATTTCGTCAAGCTCGAAGTGATTCCCGACGCGAAGTATCTGCTGCCGGACCCCATTGGCACCCTGCAAGCGGCTGAACAGCTGGTGAAAGAAGGGTTTGCCGTGTTGCCTTACGTCAATGCCGATCCGATTTTGGCGCAGCGGTTAGAGGCGGTCGGCTGTGCGACAGTAATGCCCCTGGGGTCTCCCATTGGCTCAGGTCAGGGCATCCGCAATGCCGCCAATATCCGCATCATCATCGAAAATGCCACAATTCCGGTCGTTGTGGATGCGGGCATCGGCACCCCCAGCGAAGCCGCCGCCGCCATGGAGATGGGAGCCGACGCTCTGTTAATCAATACGGCGATCGCGAAAGCCCAAAATCCAGTCCTCATGGGGCACGCGATGGGCCTAGCCACCACCGCCGGACGACTCGCCTACCGCTCAGGCCGCATCCCCATCCAATCCCACGCCAGCGCCAGCTCCCCCCTAGCTGGCCGCATTACTGAATAGCGTCAAGGGGATAAAACCGCAAAATATTGCGAAATGATGCCTTTGGAATTGACAATCTCAGTCAAGCGGCTATTCTTAAGCAAAGGCTTCCAAATCTGAGGGGGTCTGCCGATCCTTGAAAACCGCATAACGTCGTCAACCCCCTCAGATTGCTTTCCGTGCAAGGGTTTCAGCCCTTTCTGAGGAGGGGTTATTGACAGCAATTCTCAACTATTCTGCCTCGAAATTGACCCCCTCAGATTTGGGGTGTTCAAAGCCTTGCTATGCAAGGGTTCTAGATCGAGGGGGGTTCAACCTCCCACTACCCCGCAAGGGGACGGAAACAGACTCAGCACTGATGCGAACCCAGCCATTAGCCGGTTCAACCTCCCACTACCCCGCAAGGGGACGGAAACGCTCCACCCAAAACAGTTGCTGTCTGAGTGTAGGGTTCAACCTCCCACTACCCCGCAAGGGGACGGAAAC